>NZ_JBLXHI010000009.1:0-119855 GCF_048381695.1 Corallibacter sp.
GTTCGCTGAATAGCGAAATGCCTACCGACAGTAAAAGGACTTTTTGGTTCGTTTTTGGTCCCTCAAAAATGAATAGATAAACAAACACCAAACACAGCCTATGCAGAACTCAATACTCCAATACTAACTTCCCACAACAAACCCAATTCCTGCGTAGCAGCAACAAAACAACCTACTAATTCTAGTATTTTTTTTTCTTTTCTTGACAATGAAAAAAAGAACAAGAACAAAAGCAGTATCAATCAAACATCAAAATCATCAAAAAAATCACTTATAGCTCCTTCATATCCAATTCAGGTCTCCTTAAGGTCTAATTAAGGTCTCCTTAAGGTCAACCCGTGAAAATTCCTACAAAATCTCATTCCCAAAACAAGAAATTGAAACACATAAAACACCAACACAAACCCACTTCATATTTACAAGCAAAATAAGTACCTTTGCATCTTTGCCTATACAACTAGCAATAAGCACATCTTATGAGCCATTTTGAAGAACATATACAGGTAAAAGGCGCTCGCGTTCACAACCTAAAAAATATAGACATTACCATACCCAGAGATAAACTTGTAGTTATTACAGGCCTATCAGGCAGTGGTAAATCCTCATTAGCCTTTGACACCATTTATGCCGAAGGACAAAGACGCTATATAGAAACATTCTCTGCCTACGCTCGTCAATTTCTAGGAGGCCTAGAACGCCCTGATGTTGATAAAATAGACGGCCTATCGCCAGTTATCGCCATAGAACAAAAAACAACAAGCAAGTCTCCACGCTCTACAGTTGGTACCATTACAGAAATTTATGATTTCTTAAGGCTACTCTTTGCTAGAGCCAGTGACGCTTATAGCTACAACACAGGCGAAAAAATGGTAAGCTACAGCGATGAGCAAATCAAAAAACTCATTACCAAAAGCTATAACGGAAAACGCATTAACATCCTCGCGCCTATTATCAGATCTCGTAAAGGACACTACCGCGAACTCTTTGAGCAAATTGCAAAACAAGGCTTTGTAAAAGTGCGCACCGATGGCGAAATAAGAGACCTAGTAAAAGGCATGAAACTAGATCGCTACAAAACCCACGATATAGAAATTGTTATAGACCGACTTAAAATTGACACCTCGGTAGATAATGACAAACGCCTTACTGAAACCATAAACACAGCCATGTACCATGGCGACGATGTGCTTATGGTTATAGACCAAGATACACAAGAAGCACGCTATTTTAGTAGAAACCTGATGTGCCCATCATCTGGAATCTCCTACCCTAACCCAGAACCAAACAACTTTTCGTTCAACTCACCAAAAGGTGCCTGCCCTAAATGTAATGGCATTGGTCAGCTTTATCAAGTAAACGAAAGCAAAATCATACCAGACCCTAATCTATCTATAAATGCAGGCGCTTTAGCACCTCATGGTCCGCAAAAAAAATCATGGATATTCAAACAATTTGAAACCATCGCTCACCGCTTCGGTTTCTCCCTAAACGACCCTTACAAATCAATCCCTGATGACGCCAAACAAATGATTATGTATGGCGGAAATGATAAATTCTCTGTAGAAAGTAAAACGCTTGGCGTTACCAGAGATTATAAAATAGACTTTGAAGGCGTTGCTAACTTTATAGAAAACCAATACAACACCGCAGAAACCACGTCTCTAAAACGATGGGCAAAAGAATATATGGACAAAGTAGTCTGTGACACCTGTGGTGGTTCTAGATTAAGAAAAGAGTCGCTTTACTTTAAAGTAAACGGATTGAATATTTCTGAAATTGCTAACAAAGATATCGTTGAGATTACAAATTGGTTTAACGACTTACCTAACCACCTATCAAAAAAGCAACTTAAAATATCGCAAGAAATAATAAAAGAAATCTCTGCACGACTACAGTTTTTACTTGATGTTGGACTAGATTACCTATCCTTAAACAGAAGCTCAAAATCTCTATCTGGTGGCGAAGCCCAACGTATTAGACTCGCAACCCAAATAGGCTCTCAATTAGTAGGCGTATTATATATTCTAGATGAGCCTAGCATAGGCTTACACCAACGTGATAACGAAAAACTTATCAACTCATTAGTATCACTGCGAGACGTTGGTAACTCGGTTATTGTTGTTGAACACGACAAAGACATGATAGAGCGCGCAGACTATGTTATTGACATAGGCCCTAAAGCAGGTAAATACGGTGGCGAAATTATTAGTATTGGCACCCCAAAAGAGCTTAAAACGCACAATACAATTACAGCCGATTACTTAAACGGAAATAGAGAAATAAAAGTACCTGAAAAGCGCCGAAAAGGAAACGGTAAAAGCATCACCCTAAAAGGATGTACTGGTAATAACCTAAAAAATGTAGATGTTACATTTCCTCTAGGTAAAATGATAGGCGTTACAGGTGTTTCTGGTAGCGGAAAGTCTACCTTAATAAACGAAACGCTATACCCTATTATGAACGCCCACTACTTTAATGGCGTTAAAAAACCTATGCCTTACATAAGCATTAAAGGTTTAGAACACATTGATAAAGTTATTGACATAAACCAATCTCCAATAGGACGTACACCTCGTAGCAACCCTGCAACATATACTGGCGTATTTAGTGAGATAAGAAGCCTTTTTGCTAAAATACCAGAAGCTATGATACGTGGTTACAAACCTGGTCGTTTTAGTTTTAATGTGAAAGGAGGCCGATGTGAAACATGCCAAGGCGGTGGTTTACGTGTTATAGAAATGAATTTCTTACCAGATGTTTATGTAGAATGTGAAACATGTCAAGGAAAACGTTTCAACAGAGAAACATTAGAAATTCGTTACAAAGGCAAAAGCATAAGCGATGTTCTTGATATGACAATAACCGAAGCTGTAGAATTCTTTGAGCATATTCCTAAAATACATAAAAAGCTAAAAACCATCAAAGACGTAGGTTTAGGCTACATTACATTAGGACAACAAAGCACAACGCTTTCTGGTGGTGAAGCACAGCGTATAAAACTCGCTACAGAATTAAGTAAACGCGATACTGGTAACACGTTTTATATACTAGACGAGCCTACAACAGGATTACATTTTGAAGATATAAACGTATTAATGCAAGTGCTTAATAAACTTGCTGATAAAGGTAATACCGTTTTAATTATAGAACACAACCTGGATGTAATTAAAATGGTAGATCATATTATTGATGTAGGTTATGAAGGCGGAAAAGGCGGCGGACAAATTATAGCTGAAGGCACTCCTGAAGAAGTTGCAAACCACAAAAAAAGTCATACGGCACGTTTCTTAAAAAAAGAACTTAAATAGTAATTTCTCATTAAACTTTAGTACCTTTAGGTAAATAACCTTTAATATTTTATATTATGAGAAGTTTACTTTGGCTTGTAGCCGTTGTCTGTATTGTTATTTGGCTATTAGGAATGCTAGGTATTGTTCCAGGAATGGACACAGGAAACCTTATTCACACACTGTTAGTTATAGCAGTAATAGTTATATTATACAACATTATTTCTGGGAGAGGCCCATTAAAATAGAATACAAATATTAAGAATTTCTTAATTTTAAATATCAAGACAAACCATTGTGTTTGTCTTTTTTTGCGTCAAAAAATGAAAAGTGCAAATATTAAATGTAAATGCTACAATTTCTTTTAAATTTGTTACTATAAATTAGATAAAAATTAAAAAAATATATAAATGAGAAACGAACAACATCACAAACGTTGGAATGAAATAAAAACGAATGACTCTTGGGCTATCTTCAAGATTATGGGAGAATTTGTTAATGGATATGAAAAATTAAGTAGAATTGGACCTTGTGTATCTATTTTTGGATCTGCAAGAACTAAACCTGATCATAAATACTACAAACTAGCCGAAGAAGTTGCTCAAAAAATAGCAAATCAAGGATATGGTGTTATTACTGGTGGCGGACCTGGAATAATGGAAGCTGGTAACAAAGGTGCTCATATAGCTGGAGGCACATCTGTAGGACTTAACATTGAACTTCCTTTTGAACAACATGACAATCCTTACATAGACTCTGATAAAAGTTTAGATTTTGATTACTTTTTCGTTAGAAAAGTAATGTTTGTTAAATACTCTCAAGGGTTTGTTGTTATGCCTGGTGGTTTTGGTACTTTAGATGAGCTTTTTGAAGCCATTACTTTAATTCAAACTCATAAAATAGAAAAATTCCCTATCATTTTAGTAGGCACAGAGTTTTGGTCTGGTTTACTTGATTGGGTAAAATCTACATTACTAGATAAATTCAGCAACATTAGTCCTAAAGATTTAGATTTAATTCACCTTGTAGACTCTGCTGATGAAGTAATAGATATCCTAGATACCTTCTATAAAGAATATGGGTTTAGTCCTAACTTCTAATCACTTTAACATAGTATTATCTAAAAATTACGAAAATACTTGTTATATTACCTAAAAAAGAAGCTATAACCGAATTCCCCATTTACAGATATTGAGGATATTTAAACTACTATACATTGCCATTGCTGTTGCATGTTTTATGTGCAACAGCTTTAAAGGCTTTAGTCAGAATAATATTGACTTAAAAGCTGTTTTTGATATGCCTCAAAAACAAATAAAAATTGAGCAAACTATAGTTTATAAAAACACAACTCAAGATACTTTACACAGTATATACTTAAATGATTGGAGCCATAGTTATGCTACCAAAACCACACCATTAGCAAATAGATTTGCTGAAGAATTTAAAACAGAATTTCACTTTGCTAAAAACGAAGATCGTGGATATTCTGTCATCACTTCAATTCATCAAAACGATCAAGAAATAACTTTTAAAAGATTAAAAAATCATATAGATGTTATAAAAGTAACTCTTGACAAGCCTTTACAAGCCAATGAAGCTTACACCATAAAACTCAATTATGTTGTACAAATACCTAATGATAAATTTACTCGTTACGGTATTTCTCCTGATAACAATGTTAGCTTACGATATTGGTATATTACACCAGCTGTATACAATGGTAAATGGCAACATTTTAGCAACAAAGGTTTAGATGATTTATTTTCACCACTTTCTAATATTAAACTACAAGTTGAGTACCCAAAAGATTACACATTAACGTCCGAGTTAGATGACACTGATTTCTTTTTAAAAGACAGCACTAAAGTTACTACGCTATCAGGCGAAAACCGCATTAACTCTAAACTCTTTTTGTATAAGAATGCTAATTTCAATAACATTGAAACAGATTATTTTACACTAGTTACTAATTTAGGTACTGAAGGCCTCAACCCTATTGATCGTGTAATAATTAGTGATAAAATAGCTGGATTTCTAACCAAAAACCTAGGCGCATATCCTCATAAAAAGCTTCTGCTTTCATATATAGACTATAAAAAGAACCCCATTTATGGTTTAAATCTTCTACCTAATTTTATACGTCCATTTCCAGATAGTTTTCAATTTGAATTAAAAGTTCTAAAAACAGCATTAAACAATTATTTAGAAAACATTCTTATTGTAAATCCAAGACAAGACCAATGGATTATTGATGGCTTACAAACGTATTTTCTTATTAAATACGTAGACGAGAATTATCCTAACATGAAAATTTTCGGGTCGCTTTCTAGAATTTGGGGGCTAAAATCTTTTCATGCTGCAAACCTTAATTTTAATGACCAATATGCATTTTTATTTATGCATATGGCTCGAGAAGGTATAGATCAGCCTTTGCTTATGCAAAAAGATTCTTTATTAAAATTCAATAAAAACATTGCTAACAAGTATAAAGCCGGAATAGGCTATAAATATTTAGATAACTATCTAGGTGGAAACAAAATTGACAGCATTATTAAAGAGTTTATAAATACGAACTCACTAAAAGAAACGACTACAGAAGATTTAGAAACGTTAGTTCGCAGTAAAACAACCAAAAATTTAGATTGGTTTTTTGATACTTATTTACAAACCAATCAAGATATTGATTATACAATTACCGATGCTGAAATTATTGAAGACTCAATACTGGTAACAATAAAAAACAACGCTAATATTACAGTACCAATTACATTAGCATCCATGAAGGATGATACGGTTATTTCTAGAATATGGCTTGATGATATAGCAAACACAAAAACAGTGAAAATTGCTGCAAAAGATGTCACAAAAGTTGTTTTAAATGATGATTACAGTATCCCTGAATTCAACTTAAGAAACAACACAAAACGCGTAGACAAACACCTTTTTAATCGTCCTTTACAACTACGCTTGTTTAAAGATATAGAAGACCCAAAATACAATCAAGTCTTCTTTATGCCTATAGTAGAGTTTAACAACATTTATGACGGATTAGTATTAGGAGTTAAAGCTTATAATAAAACTGTATTAAAAAAACCTTTTAATTATAACATTTCGCCACAATACGGAACTGGATCAAATTCTCTTACTGGTTCTTTCTCTTTCAATTATACAAACTACAACGAGACAAAACCAAACCTATTTAGCGTTAGGTATGGCATGAGCGCTAGTTATGAAAGCTACGCAGAAAACCTTTTTGTTACCAAGTTTACACCTAGTGTTTCTTTTATTTTTAGAGACAAAACAAACCTTCGTTCTAACAAAAGGCAATACTTAACATTACGCTATTTAGACATAAATAGAGATAAAGACCCAAATAACGAAGACACCTCTGAAGACCCAAATTATAGTGTATTTAATGCGCGTTACAATCATGTAGATAAAGATTTGAAAAACTTTAATGCTTGGTTTACCGATTTACAAATTGCCAAAAATTTTGGTAAAGTTGCTTTTAACTACGAATACAGAAAACTCACAGAGAGAAACAGACAATTTAAATTACGATTATATACAGGTATCTTTTTATACAACAACACCTATAGAGACTCCGACTATTTTAGTTTTGCGCTAGATCGCCCTACAGACTACCTCTTTGATTACAATTATTATGGTCGTTCTGAAAGCTCTGGACTTTTTAGCCAACAGTTAATAATTGCTGAAGGTGGATTTAAATCTAAATTAAGCACGCCTTTTGCAAACCAATGGATAAGCACCGTAAATGCAGGTACTACCATCTGGAGATATATTGAAGCTTATGGTGATATTGGTTTAGTAAAAAATCATGGTAGTGACGCCAAATTTGTTTATGATTCAGGAATAAGATTTAGTCTAGTTGACGACTATTTCGAACTATATTTCCCAGTATACTCTAATTTAGGATGGGAAATTGCAGAACCTAACTACGGCCAAAGAATACGCTTTATCATCACATTAGACCTCAAAACACTTTTCGGTCTATTTACAAGACGTTGGTACTAAATAGTTCATTTTTTAGTAATTACAATTATCATATTGTTAATCAAAAGCTAAATATTTAGAAATATTACAATTATTATCAATAAAACACGTAATATTTACGAAATACGCAATTTTATAACACATTCTAACATTGCAAAACAGATAAATATTCACTAAATTTGCAAAAAATATCTTTTACATTATGCAAACAAACCCTGACGTGAAAAAAGACATCTCTTTTGAAGATTTTAAAACTGAAGTTTTAAACGATTATAAAATCGCTGTTACATCACGTGAATGTAGTTTGCTAGGTCGCCGTGAGGTACTAACAGGAAAAGCCAAATTTGGAATTTTTGGCGACGGAAAAGAAGTGCCACAACTTGCCATGGCAAAAGCCTTTAAAAATGGAGATTTTCGCTCTGGATATTATCGTGATCAAACGTTTATGATGGCGATTGATGAGCTAACAATAGAACAGTTTTTTGCTGGGTTATATGCCAACACCAACTTAAAAGAAGAACCAATGTCTGCAGGAAGACAAATGGGTGGTCACTTTACCACGCACAGTCTTGACGAAAACGGAAATTGGAATAATCTAACAGCTCAAAAAAACTCTAGTTCAGATATCTCTCCTACAGCAGGACAAATGCCTCGTTTATTAGGGCTTGCTCAAGCATCTAAAATATATAGACATGTTACTGGTATAGATACAACAAACTTTTCTGTAAATGGAAATGAAGTTGCTTGGGGAACTATTGGTAATGCTAGTACCAGCGAAGGACTCTTTTTTGAAACTATAAATGCTGCTGGTGTTTTACAAGTTCCTATGGTCATGAGCGTTTGGGATGATGAATATGGAATTTCTGTTCATGCAAAATACCAAACCACTAAAGAAAACATCTCTGAAATTTTAAAAGGATTTCAACGTGATAATGACAATAAAGGCTATGAAATATTACGTGTAAAAGGCTGGGATTATGTATCACTTATAGAAACATATCAAGAAGCTTCAAAAATTGCACGAGAAGAACACGTTCCGGTATTAATTCACGTACAAGAGTTAACACAACCTCAAGGACACTCTACATCAGGTTCTCATGAGCGTTATAAAGATAAAAAAAGATTAGACTGGGAAACAGAATACGACTGTAATACACAAATGCGAAAATGGATGATTGCCACCGGAATCGCAACAGAAGAAGAGTTAACTAATCTTGAAAAAACCATAAAAAAAGCCGTAAGAGATGGTAAAAAAGCGGCTTGGTCTTCTTATACACAACCTATTCAAGAAGAAAAAAACAAATTAATATCCCTTCTAGAAAACGCTTCTAAAGCTAGTTTTAACAGTGCTTTTATAACAAAACTTAAAAACGATTTAGAAAGCATTGATGAGCCACTTCGTAAAGATGTTATGTCTACTGCTAGAAAAGCATTACGTTTAGTAATAAATGACACTTCTAACGAAAAAAATCAGCTTATACAATGGGTTAATAATTATGCTAATACGATTCAACCCAAATACAGCTCACACCTTTATAGTCAATCTGAAAAATCAGCTTTAAACATTAAGGAAGTTAAACCTGCATACAATGAAGATTCTAAACAAGTTGATGCTCGTTTAATAGTTAGAGATAATTTTGATGCCATATTTAAAAAATTCCCTGAAGCTTTAGTTTTTGGAGAAGATGCAGGCCATATTGGTGATGTAAACCAAGGACTAGAAGGTATGCAAGAAAAGTATGGAGAACTTCGAGTTAGTGACACAGGTATTAGAGAAGCTACCATATTAGGGCAAGGAATTGGTATGGCAATGCGTGGTTTACGCCCTATTGCTGAAATTCAGTATTTAGATTATATTCTTTATGCATTACAAATAATTAGTGATGATTTAGCCACTTTGCATTACCGTACAAAAGGGCGTCAAAAAGCGCCGTTAATTATTCGTACTCGCGGTCACAGACTAGAAGGAATTTGGCATTCAGGTTCTCAAATGGGTGGTATTCTTAATTTAGTAAGAGGAATACACGTATTAGTACCAAGAAACATGACAAAAGCTGCTGGGTTTTACAATACCCTTTTTGAAAGTGATGAACCAGCACTTATAGTAGAATGTTTAAACGGTTATAGACTAAAAGAAACAATGCCTTCAAACATAGGTTCTTTTAAAACACCTATTGGTGTCGTTGAAACTATAAAAGAAGGAAACGATATTACTCTTGTGTCATACGGTTCTACATTACGAATCGTTGAACAAGCTGCAAAAGAGTTACAAGAAGTTGGTATTGATGCTGAAATTATAGATGTTCAATCATTATTACCTTTTGATCTAAACCATGATATTGTAAAAAGTGTTGCAAAAACCAACCGATTAATGGTTATTGATGAAGATGTTCCTGGCGGAGCTTCTGCTTATATATTAAATGAAATATTAAACACTCAAAATGCTTATCAACATTTAGATAGCAAACCGCAAACATTAGCAGCTCAACCACACAGACCAGCTTATGGGACTGATGGAGATTACTTCTCTAAACCATCTGTAGAAGATGTATTTGAAACTATTTATAATGTGTTTCATGAAGTAAACCCTAACGATTTTCCGAAATTACGCTAAAACGTTAAATACATAATAAATACACAAGCCTTTTAGGAATTTCCTAAAAGGTTTTTTTATATTTATAAGCAAACACTCCTTGTATGCTTACAAAGCAAGATAAACAACTCTTAAGAGGTACAATATTTAAGCACCTTGATGGTATTGCCACAGCAACCAGTGCTTATACCTTATACAAAAACGATGTTCTTAACTCGTTATTAGAAAAAGAGCAAGACACTACAAAAAATTTAGCAAACATTCATCATGCAAACGAAGGTTACCTTAATGTTGCATTGAGAGTGTTGAGTTCTCAAGGCTGGCTCACACAACATGTTGATAGTGATAATGACATAGTTACTTACAAAATCAATAACACAAGTAAAAAAGCTTTTGAACTCATTCCTTTATTTGAAGATGCAGTTAAACTATTAGATTACGCCGTAAAGTTTCCTGATGAACGTATTGGTTCCGATGCTTTTATTGCTTTAGACCGTATTTTTAAAGCTTACGAGAATAGCTTTGATTTAAAAAATGTTGACAAATCTCCTGTAAAAAGACAAGTATTAGACCACATAGAAGGCTGTATTGTCGCTCCTATTATTGTTCTTTTAGGTGTAAATGGTTTGTTTCATAAATATTTTATGGAAGCTTCTTTTACAGCTGAAGAATACCATAAAGACCCTGAAAGTTTTAAAAAAATTCTAGACTTTTTTTCTTATTTAGGATGGTTTAAAAAAAAGAAAAACACGTATCAATTTACAGACAAAGGGCTCTTTTTTGCTAAACGCGCAAGCGCTTATGGCGTAACTGTTTCTTACCTTCCTACATTTGTAAAATTAGATACTCTTATTTTTGGAGACCCATTAGTTTTAAAAACTGAAAAGCCTTCAGACACTGAAAAGCACGTACACAGAGAAATGAATGTTTGGGGAAGCGGCGGTGCTCATACTACTTATTTTAAAGTTATAGATAAAGTTATTATTGAGTTGTTTAATAAACCCATAGATGAACAACCTAAAGGTATTCTTGACATGGGTTGTGGCAATGGCGCCTTTATACAGCATATTTTTGATGTAATAGAACATCAAACCTCTAGAGGTAAAATGCTTGAAGAACATCCTTTACTATTAGTTGGAGCTGATTTTAATCAAGCGGCATTAAAAGTTACTCGAGCCAATTTAATAAAGGCCGATATTTGGGCAAAAGTAATTTGGGGAGATATTGGAAGACCTGATTTACTCGCAAAAGATTTAAAAGAGGATTACAACATAGACCTAAAAGATTTATTAAACGTAAGAACATTTTTGGACCATAACCGTATTTGGGAAGTCCCTAAAACAACAACCAACCGTACTAGTAAATCAACAGGAGCTTATGCTCATAAAGGAGAACGATTAAATAACAGCCTTGTAGAAGACTCTTTATTAGAACATTTAAAAAAGTGGAAACCTTATATTGAGCGCTTTGGTTTACTCATTATAGAGTTACACACTATAAAACCTGAACTAACAGCTACTAACCTAGGAAAAACAGCTGCAACAGCTTATGATGCTACACACGGTTTTAGCGATCAATATATTTTAGAAATACCTGTTTTTAATAACATTATAAATGAGGCTGGTTTAAAACAAAACAGCGAGTATTATTCTAAATTTCCTAATAGCGATTTAGCAACAGTAAGTATCAATTTATTAACCGGAAAAAACTAACAAAACATGCTAACAAAAAACCATAATCATCTAGCGCTTGCCATATTAAGAATTGGCTTATCTGCATTAATGCTATCACACGGAATACCAAAATTAGCGATGCTATCTGATCCATCTGCCTTTGCTGATCCTATAGGTGTTGGACCTACACTCTCTTTAATTTTAACACTCATAGGAGAAGTTTTAGCACCTGCACTTATCATTATTGGTTTCAAAACAAAACTCGCTACCATTCCTGTTATAATTACAATGTTTGTTGCTGCATTTGTTGTGCATTTACAAGACGATTTAGGAACTAAAGAAAAGGCTTTACTTTACCTTATTGGCTTTATTGTTGTGTTTCTTGCTGGGCCAGGAAAATTTTCAATAGACGGTAAAAATTCTTAAAAAATTCAATGAAAACAGCTACAGTAAAACAGCTTAAAGACGAATTAAAGCATTTATCGTCAGAGTCATTAATGCAGCTTTGTTTGCGTTTATCTAGATTTAAAAAAGAAAACAAAGAGCTACTTACCTACCTACTCTTTGAAGCGCATGATGAAGAAGCTTATATTCAAAACATAAAAAGCGAGATTGACGAACAGTTTGAGCTAATAAACGTTAACAGCTTTTTTTACATCAAAAAGAGTGTGCGTAAAATTCTTCGAATGATAAAAAAATACTCTAGATATTCATTAAAAAAAGAAACCGAAATTGAGCTACTACTCTATTTTTGCTATAAACTAAAAAATTTCAAACCTTCAATAAAACAAAACACAACACTTTTAAACCTTTACAATAGACAAATAGAAGCTATTATTAAAAAATCAAATACACTTCATGAAGATTTACAACATGATTATATGCAACAAGTAGAAACACTTGTTATGTAAGCAAGTTTTAATTAAAAATTCTAACTAAAAGCTCTTTTAATAAATCAGCTTGCGGTACGGCGTTAGATTTCACACCTTTACTTTTTACATCAAACTCTCTTAAAGAAGCAATAATACCGCTTACTTTTCGCATTGGGTAGTTTCTAACAGCAACCAAATACTCATCTACAAAATAAGGGTTAATTCGTAATGCTGACGCCACATTTCTAGGAGATTTATCTTGCAAACCATGTAGGTGCAACAATTTTGAAAAATAATTATGCAGTAATGACACCGTTACAATCATAGGGTTATCCTTTGGGTTTTCGCCAAAATATTTAATAATCCTGTGTGCTTTTAAAACATCTCTAGCACCTATAGCTTTATGAAGCTCAAAATTATTGTAATCTTTACTAATCCCAATATTCTCTTCAATATGTTGTGGCGTTATTTGCGTACCTTGAGGCAAGACAATTTGTAGCTTATTTAATTCATTACTTATTTTACTCAAATCAGTACCTAAAAACTCGGCTAACATTAAAGAAGCTTTGGGTGTTATGCTATAGTTTTTTCCAGCAAGTACGCGCTTAATCCAATCAGGGATTTTATTGTCGTACATTTTTTTACTCTCAAAAACCACAGAAGATTTTTTAAGTGCTTTGTAAAGTGCTTTACGCTTGTCTATAGTTTTGTACTTGTAGTTTACAACCAGTATCGTTGTAGGTTGTGGCTGTTTTGCATAATCAACTAGTTTCTCAATGGTACGAGATAGATCTTGAGCTTCTTTTACAACAACAACCTGATACTCTGCCATCATAGGAAATCGTTTTGCATGACCTACAATATCATCAACAGTAACATCACGACCATAAAGCACCATTTCATTAAATCCTTTTTCTTCTTCAGTAAGAATTGACTCTTGAATAAAGTCAGAAATCCTATCAATATAATAAGGTTCTTCCCCCATTAAGAAGTAAATAGGTTTTAGTTTTTTGTTTTTTATGTCTGTTACTAATAGTTTGACTTCGTCCATTGAAAAAAAATCACCAAATTTGTGCAGTGCAAAAGTTAAATTTCCCTACATATTCGTTCCGATTCAAAAATAGCGAAAATAAAGTATCTATTTTTGATACCATACGTAAAAAATTTGTGGTTTTACAGCCTGAAGAATGGGTACGTCAACATTGTGTACATTACTTAATTTCTGAAAAGAAATATCCAAAATCACTTATAAACGTTGAAAAAGAACTCACATTAAATGGTTTAAAAAAACGTTATGACATAGTAGTTTTTAATCCTGACGGAAGTATTCACTTAATTGTAGAATGCAAGGCTTCAAAAATAACTATTAATCAAGATACTTTTGATCAAATTGCGCGTTATAACTTGACTTTAAAAGCAACTTATTTAATGGTTACAAACGGAATAAATCATTATTATTGTCAAATGGATTTTGAAAATGAAAAGTACACGTTTTTAAAAAACATACCTGATTACAACTTATGAATTTAGCTATTGTCATACTTAACTGGAACGGCAAAAAATTGTTACAAGATTTTTTACCATCAGTTGTCACTTGCTCACCTGAAGCCAGTATTTACGTAGCAGACAACGCCTCTACAGATGACTCTATATCATATTTAAAAACACAATATCCTGATATAAACATCATTAAAAACAAAGAAAATGGCGGCTATGCTAAAGGTTATAACGACGCCTTAAAACATGTTAATGCTGATGTTTTTTGCTTACTAAATAATGATGTTGAAGTTACTGAAAACTGGCTATCTCCTATCATTTCAGAATTTAAAAATAACCCAAATACTGCCATAATTCAACCAAAAATAAAAGATTACAAAAATAAAACGCATTTTGAATATGCTGGTGCAGCAGGTGGTTTTATAGACAAATATGGTTACCCTTATTGCCGTGGAAGAATTTTTGATACCATAGAGGAAGACAAAAACCAATACAACGATACTACAACCATTTTTTGGGCAAGTGGCGCATGTTTATTTATAAAACGTGATGTTTTTAATGAATTAGAAGGGTTTGATGAAATGTTTTTTGCACATATGGAAGAAATTGATTTTTGCTGGCGCGCTTTTAACCTTGGATACACTACAAAATATGTTGGCGAATCAACAATTTATCATTTAGGAGGCGCTACATTGCAAAATACAAACCCTAAAAAAACTTATCTTAATTTTAGAAATAGCTTATTTATGCTAACTAAAAACATAAAGAAAAGCTTGTTTTTGCTTATATTTATTAGGCTTGTTTTAGATGGAATAGCTGGTGCTAAGTTTTTATTTGCATTTAAGCCCACTCATACTTTTGCTATTATTAAAGCGCACTTTAACTATTATTATCACTTACCTAAACTTTTAAAACAGCGTAAAAAGTTAGCTAAATCAGATAAATATGCAAACCAAACATCTATTGTGTGGGCATACTACGTAAATAAACAAAAGACTTTTGATTGTTTATAAAAACTGTTAAAATTTTTGTTAACATATACCAAAGCGAAAATTCTTTTGTATAATTTTGGTATGTTAAATTTAAAATTATTTAATTAAACACTAATTATGAAAAAACTATTGTTATTAAGTGCTTCAGCCATGTTACTTTTAGGATCATGTGTATCTAAAAAAGAATATGCCGCACTTGAAGCTAAACAAAAAGAGACACAAGACCTATTAAATACTGCAACTGTAAAACTAAACAGCTGTTTATCTGACAAGGCATCAGCAACTGCAAAAGCTGAAGCTTTAGAAGACCGTATTGCAGACTTAAAAAAATCAAACGAGAACTTAATTCAAAGTAACAAAGACTTAACAATACTTACCTCTAAAGGTGCTTCTAATGTTGAAAAAACGCTAGAAAGTATGAAAGAGAAAGATTTAAAAATCTCACGTTTACAAGATGCTATTACAAAAAAGGATAGCGTAATGTTAGCATTAGTTACTAGCTTGAAAAAAGAAGTAGGAATTAACGATCCTGATATTGAAGTGAACGTTGAGAAAGGTGTAGTTTTTATTTCTATTGCTGATAAATTATTATTTAGAAGCGGTAGCTATATTGTAAACGACAGAGCTAAAGAAGTATTAGGTAAAGTTGCAAAAGTTGTAAAAAGCAAACCTTCATTTGAATGTATGGTAGAAGCTCATACAGATCCTGTACCTTACAAAAAACCTCCGTTAGAAGACAACTGGGACTTAAGTGTAAAACGTGCTACTTCTGTGGTTCGTGTACTTGAAGATTTAGGTGTTGACTCATCAAAACTTATCGCTGCAGGACGCTCTCAATATGTGCCAATTGCATCAAATGACACGGCTGAAGGAAAAGCAGCAAACAGACGTACTAGAATTGTTATTTTACCAAAAATTGATGAATTCTACGATATGATTGAAAAAGAAATGAAAAACCTAGAAACAAGCTCAAACTAATTGTTTCTAATACATACTTAAAAAGCTCAACCCATGGTTGGGCTTTTTTTTTATTTAAAAAATCTCCAGGCTTCCTTTACCTTCTCTTATAATAACAGGCTCTCCTTCAGATAAGTCTATAACTGTAGATGCTTCATTATCTCCGTAACCACCATCAATAACCAAATCTACAAGATTATCCCACTTTTCTAAAATCAACTCTGGATCTGTGGTGTATTCTAAAATCTCATCCTCATCTCTTATAGATGTAGAAATAATAGGGTTTCCTAATTGCTTTACAATCTCTAACGCTATGGCATTATCAGGCACACGAATTCCAACAGTTTTTTTCTTTTTAAAAGCACTTGGTAATGTTTTAGCTCCTGGTAAAATAAATGTATAGGGACCTGGAAGTGCTCGCTTTAAAATTTTAAACGTAGATGTATCTATCTGTTTTACGTAATCGCTCAAATTACTTAAATCGTGACAAATGAATGAAAAATTTGCTTTTTCTAATTTTACACCCTTAATTCTTGCTATTTTTTCTAAAGCTTTTGTATTTGTTATATCACAACCTAAACCATAAACGGTATCTGTAGGATATATAATTAATCCGCCACTTTTTAAAACACTAACAACTTTGCTAATCGCCCTAGGATTAGGGTTTTTTAAGTATATTTTAACTAACTCTGCCATACTAAACCTAAATAATAATCGTATATATGAAGGTACAAATTAATATAATTTTACTTTATGACACGACTAAAAATCTTCTTATTTACTCTTCTTATTGGATTTTTATTTTTTAATTGCTCAACTCAATCAGATAGAATTATCCTTGTTCAAAGTTCAAATCCCGACAAACCATATGAAATAATGGATGTTCCTTATGGCAATGAAGACGGACAAACATTTGATATATACTTACCTGCTGATAGAACGACACTTACCAAAACCATGATATTAATACACGGAGGTGGTTGGTTAGCAGGAGATAAAGAAGATATGGATTTGTATGTTGATTTTTTAAAAACATCATTTCCTGAAATGGCTATAATAAACATAAATTATAGACTTGCCAGTGAGGAAGAAGATCCTTATCCTATGCAATTAGAAGACATATCACAACTAATTACGTTTTTAAAAGACAACAATCAGCAGTTAGTAATCAGTGATGAGTTTGGCTTTATTGGCGCTAGTGCTGGCGGACATCTTGCTATGCTTTGGGCTTATGATTTTGATATGGATAATAACATAAAAATGGTTTGTAGTGTTGTTGGCCCTACAAATTTCAATGATCCGGTTTATAAAAACAATGATGATTGGTTTGTACAAGTTCTTATTGAAACTATAGGCGGAGAAAACCCTACAGTAGAACATTTTGAGCAAGTAAGTCCTTACAATAGAGCTAAAGAAAATGCGCCTCCTACAATATTATTTTATGGTGATGATGATACACTCGTTCCGCCTTCACAAGGAAATGTTATGCATGATAAATTAAATCAACTAAACGTTCCTAACGAACTAACCATTTATCAAAATGAAGGTCATGGTTGGGATGGAGAACAAATGGAAGACACTAAAATAAAGTTACAGAACTTTATCACTACCCATTTTAGTCAAGATTAAATATTAAATTTCTAATTTTCAGACATATTACGTATATTACAGTTAATTAACTATGTCTGCTAGATGAAATTTTATAAATCTTTAGTTGCTTGTATATACCTAGCTTTGGTTGTTTTATCGTGTTCTGAAAACGACTCAACAAACCCGTTATTCTACAATTTAGGTTATCAAGAGGAAATGAACGTCTCTTACGGCAGTCACAGTGACCAAAAATTTGATATTTATCTACCTGAAAATAGAACTCCTAACACCAAAGTTTTAATTTTAGTACATGGTGGTGGCTGGACAGCTGGTGATAAATCTGACATGAACAATCTCAAGGACTTAATAAAACAAGATTTCCCTGAAATAGCTATTGTAAACATTAACTATAGGTTAGCAGACCAAAACAATCCACCATATCCTATGCAAATTAACGACATTTCTTCTGTTGTTAATTTTCTTAAAAACCATAAAAACACATACAACATTTCTGAAAATTACGGCTTTATAGGAATAAGTGCTGGTGCACATTTATCATTACTTTGGAGCTATGCTTTTGATTTTGAAAATAACACAAACATGGTTTGTAGCATTGTCGGGCCTACAGATTTCACAGATCCTGCTTATGTAAATAGTGAAATACCTGGATTTGAAGAGCTACTAGATTTTTATGGTGTTGAATCTGATACAGAATACCTTGAAGAAATAAGTCCGTATCATCAAGCTACAACTTCTGCTCCTCCAACAATATTATTTTACGGTGGTGTTGATCCTTTAATTCCTATTTCTCAAGGCACACACATGCGAGATAAGCTAAATGAACTAAATATTATAAATCAATATACATTATATCCTACCAGCGGACATGGTTGGGTTGGATTAGAATTACTAGACACTTGGACTAAATTGAAAACATTTACACAAACTCATTTATAATTTCTTGTAACATTTTACAAAAAAGTAAGTCTAATAAACATGCTATTCAGAAATCTCATAATATTATTTTTTTGCTTTTTTAATTTAATAAGTGGCCACTCTAATAATGATTTAGATAATATTATTTTTCCTAAAGCTGAAATTCTTAATGCATATACCGCGAGAATACCTTTTAAACTCGTAGATCATCTTATTGTGATAGAAGCTGAATTGTTAGGTAAAAAAGGCGATTTTATTATTGACACAGGTTCTGAAGCGCTAATATTAAACAAGATTCACTTTCCTTTTAAGTACGAATACCGAGAAACTCCAAAACAAACAAGTGGTGTTGTAAACACTTTAGACAACGCATTAGAAAAACAACTCAAAGAGTTTGTAATAAGCAATCTAAACCTTAAAAATAAAATATCTGATGTTATAGACCTATCTCATATAGAGAAAACTAAAAGAATGCATTTACTAGGTGTTATCGGTTTTGATATTTTAAAAGACTATGAAGTTTTTATTGATATGTATCTTAACCAAATTACACTAACAAAGGTTGATAGATTTGGTAACAAATTAGATAAAAAGGTTTATTTAGAAAAAATTACAGACAGCATCAGTTTTAATTTAGTAAATCACACCATAGTCCTTAACGGATTTGTAAATGATAAACCTCTGAAATTTGCTTTAGACACTGCAGCAGAGTTTAATCAGATAAATAAAAATGTAAGTAAAAAAGTACTAAAAAACTTCAGACCCAATAAACGATTAGAACTTATTGGGGCTGGAAATAAAAAAATAGAAGTTTTGGCAGGGAAATTGCATTTAGTAAAACTTAATGATACTATTTATTTTGGTCCTATGGATACCATCTTAACAAACTTAAGCAAAATGAGTGAAGCCTTTGGCTTAAATTTAGACGGTGTTTTAGGTTATGAATTTTTCAGACAAAAAAGAACCATTATCAATTATCAAAAAGAAAAGCTTTACTTTGTAAACAACCCAATTACAAAACAGTGAATTTTAAACTAGTATACACACTCATTTTTTTACTTTTTACCCAATTTTCAATCTCACAAAACAACGATGTTTTAGGTTATAAAATTGAAGGAGATGATGTTGTATTTACCTTTGATATAAGAGATTATAAAAAATTCACTAACGAACACACCCAAGAACAACTTGATTTTAATGACTTTGACATAGAAAATGTTGTAGTCTCTGGTGATTTTAATCTTTGGTCTCGTGATCAATGGAAAATGACCAAAATAAACGAGAACATCTATCAATTAAGAAAAAACATTAGCGATTTTACGGATGAATTTTCATGGGAATTTAAGTTTGTAATCAATAACAAATATTGGGCTGAACCAAGTAAAAAAGCTACAAACTTAACACCTGCAGTAGATGAAAGTGGTAGAAACTTATATGTATATAACTTAAAACTTTTTGCTGTAACACCTAATAAGGATGGAAACATCTGTTTTAAACTACACGGCTACAAAAACGCTAAAAAGGTAATACTTACAGGATCATTTAATAAGTGGGATGAAAACCTATTTAGAATGTCAAAAACTAAAGACGGTTGGGAACTAACACTAGACTTAAAACCTGGAGAATATGAGTATAAATTTATTGTTGACGGACATTGGATTTACGATACCAACAACCCTTCTAAAAGAAAAAATGAATACGACGGATATAATTCTGTAATTAATATAAAAGTCCCTATCACATTTAATTTAAACGGATTTAGCGCTGCAAAGAATGTCATTCTAGCAGGGTCATTTAATGATTGGAATGAATCAGACATAAAAATGTCTAAAACTGAAAGCGGCTGGAAAACAACCATACTCCTTTCAGGAGGAAAACACCACTATAAATACATTATTGATGGCGAATGGATAGTTGATCCAAAAAACCCAATCAAGGAGTACGACAATCACGGCAATATAAATTCTGTAAAAATGGTAAAGTAACTACCCTATTACTTCTAGTTTCGCAAACCTCAACAATAGTTTTTTCACGCCACCATTTTCAAAATTTATTTCAGCCTTTACATCAGCACCTGCACCTTCTATCTTTAAAACTTCACCTTTTCCAAAACGTATATGTGCTACAATATTTCCAACGGTAAGTTTACCATCAAAAAGGTTTGCAGGATTTCCTGTTATTTTAGAAACTGGCTTTAATTTAGTAGGCGGAACAAATTTTGGAGGCTGCTTTTTCTCCATTTTTTTCTTTAATGGTTTTTTAAATCGTATTGTATTAGGACTTGGTTCTACATCTCCAAATATATCAGCACTTAACATTGGATTTTGACGCGGGTCATTAACCGGTGTTAATACTTCTAAATACTCATCGTCTATTTCTTCAATAAAGCGACTAGGCTCTGCATCAATTAGTTTTCCCCAACGATATCTTGAAAGTGTGTATGTTAAATAAGCTTGCTTCTCTGCTCTAGTTAAGGCTACATAAAATAAGCGGCGCTCTTCTTCTAGTTCACTACGTGTATTCATACTCATGGCACTTGGAAATAAATCTTCTTCCATACCTACGATATATACATAAGGAAACTCTAATCCTTTTGCCAAGTGAATCGTCATTAAAGCAACACGATCGTCATCACCTTTATCATTATCTAAATCTGTTGCTAAAGCTACATCTTCAAGAAACTCTGCTAAAGAACCTGTGGTATCTGCCAATTCTTTTTGTTCTTCAACAAAGTCTTTCATACCATTTAAAAGCTCTTCAATATTCTCCATTCTAGCAACACCTTCAGGCGTTGCATCTTTGTTAAACTCACGTATTAAGCCACTGGTTTTGGTAACATGTTCAGCTAGCTCAAAAGCATTTGCTGTTTGGTTCATTACCTGAAAACTTTCAATCATTGTTGCAAAATCTTGAAGTTTTCCTTTAGTTCCAGAGTTAATCTTAATATCTACTTTATCAATATTTTGAATTACTTCAAAAATAGAACGGTTATACCCATTTGCAGCAACTACTAACCTATCAATCGTTGTTTGTCCAATTCCTCTTGCAGGGAAATTAATAACACGTTTTAAGGCTTCTTCATCAGATGGGTTTATAACCAATCGTAAATAAGATAGAACGTCTTTTATTTCTTTACGTTGATAAAACGATAATCCACCATAAATACGATATTCGATACCGCGCTTACGAAGCGCATCTTCCATTGCACGAGATTGTGCGTTGGTGCGATACAAAATTGCAAAATCACTATTTTTAAGTTGCTGGTTCATTTTGTTTTCAAAAATAGAACTCGCTACATAACGACCTTCGTCTCCATCGGTCATTAATCGGTTAACTTTTATTTTGGGACCATCATCATTTGCTGTCCAAACTACTTTTTCTAGCTTGGTTTGGTTTTTATCTATAATTGAATTTGCAGCATTTACAATGTTTTTAGTAGAACGGTAGTTTTGTTCTAATCTATATAGCTTTACATCATCATAATCTTTTTGGAAATTTAATATGTTATTGATGTTTGCTCCACGAAAGGCATAAATACTTTGTGCATCATCTCCTACAACACATATATTTTGAAATCTATCAGATAATGCACGTACTATAAGATATTGCGAATGGTTTGTATCCTGATACTCATCTACTAAAATATATCTAAATCTATCTTGGTATTTTGCTAACACATCAGGAAATCGTGTTAAAAGCTCATTGGTTTTAAGCAATAAATCATCAAAATCCATAGCGCCAGCTTTAAAACATCGCTCTACATAGTTTTTATAAATATCTCCCATTCTTGGGCGTCTAGCTGCTTTATCAGCTTCTATAAGCTCGGGATTATTAAAATAAGCTTTAACTGTTATCAAGCTGTTTTTATACGATGAAATCCTAGAACGAATTTGCTTGTATTTATAAACGTCTTTATCAAGATTCATTTCTTTAATGATAGAGGCTATTAATCTATCAGAATCTTGTGCGTCATAAATGGTAAAGTTACTTGGGTAACCAAGTCTGTCAGCTTCTATTCTTAAAATTTTTGCAAAAACCGAGTGAAATGTTCCCATCCAAAGGTTTTTGGCTTCACTAGCTCCAACAATTTGAGCAATACGCTCTTTCATTTCTCGAGCCGCTTTGTTTGTAAAGGTTAGTGACAATATATTAAATGGGTCAATTCCTTGACTCATAAGGTATGCTATTCTATAGGTTAGCACACGCGTTTTTCCAGAACCGGCTCCTGCTATCACAATCATAGGGCCATCTTTTTGTATTGTTGGCGCTAATTGTGCTTCATTTAACTGACTTAAATACTTCTCCAATTTTCAATTTCATTTTAAGGTGTGAAAATAACTATTGTATTACTTTTTACCACTGCGATTTATTAATAATTATAAACAATTTAGATCGTAAAAATTATTATTGTTCTTTTACATCATTGGTCATTGCATCAAGCAAGCCTGCTCGTACGTTGAGCCATAAAAAATTAAAAACTGATTTTGTTTTATCACGCTCTACATTCTCCTTATAGCCTAACCTAAATTGATTGGTTGCATCATCACTATTTTTAGACACAAAAATGTTTAAAACGTCTGATAAGAGTTTGTTTTTTCGCTTACCATCTTTGCGAAGTGCTATAATATCAAAGTTCTTGTATTTTGTTTTTAAATCTACTCTAGATGTGTGTTTATTTCCTGTTACAGTAAATAATGTTTTTAACATATCTCCTTGAAAACGTACTTTTAAATTAGGTTCTGAAAACACGTTAATAGCATTTGCCGATAGATTATCTATTGCTGCGTTGAATGTAAATGCATCACTTGCATCATTAACATCAAAAACCCAATTTGCTTTCATTGGCGCATTTTTCATGAACATAGATGTAACATCTATGTGTGTTTTCTTTGTAGTATCATAAGTATTCCCAACGTTTTTTAATGTGGCGTTAAAATCTGAAAAAGATATTTTACCACCGTGGTTTTCAACTTTGGTACGTTCGTAATATTCAATACTTGCATTATTTACAAAAACTTCTTTCAACATTAAATTAAAATTCAAATCGCGTAACATCTCGCTATAAAGAGGTTTTATTGTAAGATCATCTTCTACTAATTTATCTCTGTAAATACTAACTTTAGGTATTTCAAAATTTGTTGTTTGTGCTTTAAAATAAAATATTGAGTCTTGATGAAAACCAAAATTATAATCATCAATATTTATAGCCTCAAGCTTTACATCAAAATGATCTCTTTCTTTATCTAATAACTCTGAAAATTGCTGTTTAGAATACTTTGTATAAAGCTTTAAGCCTTGAAACGTAATTTTTTTATCATTTAGTTTTGATGATTCTATTTCTAGATCATCAAACTGATTCAACTGATAAAAAAGCGTGTCAAATGATAATTGATGACTCTTAAAAGCTATAGGCATTTTATTCTGTAATGTCTTTTCTGAAAGATTAATTTGCTCTAACTGCAATGCAACATTATCCACTTTAAACAAAAGCGAGTCTGTCTCAACTTCAAACACTTGTGCGTTTCCTTGTTTTATAGAAAAGCGCTCAACGTCAACATCTAAATCAAATGTGTTTGATTTAGCCATACTAGACGCTTTAAAGTCTGCTTGATCATTGTATTTATAAATTACTTTGGGATGTTTTACAAAAACATTGTCTATAGAAATTTTATCATTAAAAAAATAATCCCAATAGCTTACATCTTTTATCAACAAAGTATCTACTGAAAATTGTAAGTACGTTATATCTGTATTTTCTCCTTTTTTTACCACAGAAGCGTTTGTAAGTGTTATTTCACCTTTACGTGTACTCACTAATAAATCTTTATAATCAACCTGAACTGTTTTTGGCAAACTATTTTTAAGGTAACTTTCTAATTTTGAAGTCAGTATACAATCACTTACAACAAAAAAAAGAATCACAATAGCTACACAAGCTAGTACAACTATTAAAAAGCGTTTTGTAGATTTTTTCATATTATAAAGATATAGTTTTAGAACAGTTTATTTTTAAATATCTTTATCACAAATTAATATTTATGGAATCTTTTCTTGATTTTTTAAGCCAAATCTCTTGGTGGATGTGGGTGTTAATCGCTTTAGCCCTTGTTGCTTTTAGAGATGTTTTTTTACAAAAAAAACACACCATAAGTCACAACTTCCCTGTTATAGGGCATTTCAGGTACATGCTAGAAAGAATTGGCCCAGAATTAAGACAATATTTAGTAGCCAATAACCGAGAGGAACTCCCTTTTAACAGAATTGAAAGAGGCTGGATTTACGCATCTGCAAAACACGAAAATAACTACGAAGGTTTTGGTACTGATAGAGATATTTATGCGCATCAGCATATTTTTATAAACAATGCCATGATGCCTTACAAGCTAGAAAACGAACATCCTAATGCCATTGATAAAACATTTTTACCTTGCGCCAAAGTTATAGGAGCTTATAATAAACGTAAAAAACCTTTTAGACCTGCTTCGGTAATTAATGTATCTGCAATGAGTTTTGGCTCTCTTTCTGCAAAAGCTGTTGAATCTCTTAACAAAGGTGTGCATTTAGCTGGCGCATACCATAACACAGGCGAAGGTGGTTTATCGCCTTACCACTGTAACGGCGGTGATGTTATATTTCATTTTGGAACTGGATATTTTGGTGTTAGAGATAAAAACGGAAATTTCTCATTAGCTAAACTAATTAAGCTTGTTGAAGACAATCCGCATGTAAAAGCCATTGAAATAAAGCTTTCTCAAGGTGCTAAACCAGGAAAAGGTGGTGTATTACCAGGTTCTAAAATCACTGAAGAAATTGCAAAAATTCGCCATGTTGAGATTGGCAAAGACGTACTTTCTCCTCCTAACCATTCGGCTTTTAGCAACGTTCCTGAAATGGTTGATTTTATAGAACAAATAGCTGACGCAACAGGATTACCGGTTGGTATTAAAGCTGCTATTGGAAAACTTGAACAATGGAATGAATTAGCAGACATAATGAAAACAACAGGCAAAGGTCCTGATTTTATTACCGTAGATGGCGGCGAAGGTGGTACCGGCGCAGCGCCTCCTAGTTTTGCTGATCATGTTTCTCTGCCTTGGGTATATGGTTTTAGTGATCTTTACCGAATGTTTAAAGAAAAAGGACTTACAGAGCGCATTGTATTTATAGGTAGCGGAAAATTAGGCTTTCCTGCAAAAGCCGCTATGGCATTTGCAATGGGTGTAGATTGTATAAATGTTGCGCGAGAAGCCATGATGAGTATTGGCTGTATTCAAGCGCAAATATGTCACACTAACAGATGCCCTAGTGGTGTTGCTACACAAAGCAAATGGTTGCAAAGCGGCATTGACACTTCTTTAAAATCTGTTAGACTTGCACAATATTTTAAAACCTTTAGAAAAGAACTTATTGAAATAACACACGCAGCAGGATATGAACATCCCTGCCAATTTAAAATGAGTGATGTTGATGTAAATGTAGATGACCACAATTTATCTAAAGAACTAGATAGAACTTATATGTACAATAAAACCCCAGTTCCATTTAAAAGTATGCAAGATTTAAAAGATTGTATATATTTGGGTGGAAAATCTAACAACTAACAAAACAAAATGGAGATAGAAAAATTATTTGAAGTCGTTTTATATGCTGTACCAGCTTTAATTACAGGTTTAATTGCTTTTTACTTTTTTAAAGAACACACAAAAAATGAAGATGGTCGCAGACGTTTTTTACTTCATAAAGACATCCAGGTAAACACTTTACCTATTAGATTACAAGCTTATGAACGTATGTCTTTATTTCTTGAGAGAATTACTCCGTCAAAATTACTTATAAGAGTTTCTCCTAATTCATCTAACAAAGAAGATTACGAATCTTTACTTATAGCCAGCATTGAACAAGAATTTGAACACAACTTATCACAGCAAATATATTTAAGCGATGAGTGTTGGAATATTATCACTGCTGCAAAAAATGCAACTATTCAATTAATTAGAAAAGCTAGCCTTTTAGAAAAAACTGATACAGCAAATAAGCTACGCGAGGTGGTTCTTACTGAAATGATGGAAAAACGCGCTCCTAGTGATGCAGCCTTATCTTTCATTAAGAAAGAAGTAAGCGAAATGTGGTAAACTTTTTAAGTTTTATTGTGTCTCTCTTTAGCATAATCATATCCTAACCGCCACCATTTAGTCATAAGTTTCTTACTGAAAATCAATGAGTTTTCAGTAAGATCTGTTGGTGTGTAATATAAGTTAAGCTTTACTCCTTTATTTTTGGCAGCCAGTTTACCTATAATAATATCGTTTCGTTCTACTTGATTTAGCAAGTGCCCAAATAAGTTTATCATAAGCGAAAAAGGATTTTTCCCTAACACTTTCATTCTATCCATTTGTTCTGCTTCTAGAACCACAGCGTCAATTTCTGTCGCACCTCTTTGTATAGCCTCTCTTATAGGAATAACACACCCTAATCCGCCATCAGCATACTCATAACCATCTACTTTTGCAATAGACATAAATGGAATATAATTACATGAAATCCAAATCCAGTTACAAAACTCTTCGTATGTGCAGTCATTTATTGATTTATACTCTACTGTGTTTTTTGACAAATTAGAAACAGTGACTACAACATCTTCTTTAGTAGCTTTTATTTTTAAGTACTCTTCTTTTGTAAAATTCTTTTTTATGTTTCTACGTAAAGCTTTGCTCTCCCCAAAGGTTCGCTTCATTCTAATGAATTGCCATGTTGAGTTTAAAAAATCAATAGATACATACTCTCTACCTCCTTTTTCACGCTGAATAAAAGGACTTACACTAAAAATATCATGCTGTTGAACATTTGTAAAAATATCATACAACTTATCTATATCATTAACAGCTAAATGAGGTATTAATAAACTCCCTGTAGATGTTCCTAAAAACATATCATAATGCCTTCCTTCTTCTCGCATAAGATATTGTGCAACACCACCTGCATAGGCTCCTTTACTTCCGCCTCCAGATATTACTAATGCTCTCATTTATTGTTTTTTATTTTTGAGTTGTTCTAATTTATCTTTTGCAAACTTTACTAATCGCCAATTATGGTGCTTCGTAGCCTGTTTTAGATTATCTATACAAACATCATTATACAAAGCCATCGCATCTATATATTGAAACGCATTAAGACGCACTTCAAAATTATATTTTTCAGAAGTATAACCTACCAACTCTCTGTAAAATTCGTTGTTTAGTTCTGCTTTATAATCTGTTGTTGATAAGGCTAAAACTAACCAAAGCAATCTGATGTTTTTATCTTTAAAGCCAATTAAATCACTTGTTTTATTTAGATATAAGGATCTATCTTGTGGGAAATTCAACCATAAATGATACAAAGCTGCTTCAACTGTTGCGTAAGATGCATCATCTAAAAGCGTTTCATACATTGGTTTTAAACCTACTGGAATTTGAGTAACATTTGTAGCAATTGCTTGGCGCACTTTTAAAGAACTATTAAAAAGCTTTTCAGGTATTCTATTAGGAATTTGAGAGATAATTTTTGACTTTGCCTCATCAGATATTGTAGCTTCTAAATAATAATCACAACGCGCATTAGCCAACTCACAATCTACCATTTCATATTCTTGTATAAAAGTAGATTGTAATAATAACTCATGAGCTTTCTCTTGAGGAAAAACATCACTCACAATCCAAGTATCAACAAAACTATCTAATTTTAAACCACTTGCCTTTTCTACTTCTGATATAAAATCAGAGGTTTCAACATTTTTAAACTTGTGTTTTTCTAAATATGCTTGTAAAGCCTCTTTAAAAGGCTCATCTCCTACGTTTTCCCTCAAGGCATTTAACACCCAACAACCACGCTTATAAAAAGTTAAGCTACTTGATTTAGGGTTTAGCAATGACGTTCCTTGATTAAGCCTTTCTTGATTTATCAAGTCATGGTAATACTCATACAAACGCCAATAATAATAGTTATCTCCAAAAACATCACGCTCGGCAAGTAGCGCATAGTAGGTAGCAAAACCTTCCTGTAACCAATGATGCTCTCCGCTTTTTGCAGTAACCAAATCACCAAACCATTGATGCGCTAACTCATGTGCATTAACGTTTACATAGTTTTTGTCTATAAATGCAATAGAATCTACCACATATGTATCTGCAAAAATTGTTGTTCCTGTATTTTCCATCCCTGCATATAAAAAATCATGTACAGGAATCTGTTTATAGTTTTGCCAAGGATAAGAAACACCAATTTCTGACTCTAAAAAATCAAACATTTGCGTTGAGTATCTGTAAGTAGGTTCTACAACATTAGAATCTTTCGGATAATAATACATCTCTAAAGGTATGTTGCTTTCAGATATTTCAACTTTTTTATCATATTCACCAATAACCAATGCAACCAAATAGCTTGACATAGGCTGCTTCATATCATAGTGCCATGTATAATAATCAGAATGATCTAGACGCTCCACATCAACCAGTTTACCATTAGCTATAACCTGGTAATCACTTTGAAACGTAATAGATAAATCAAATTCTATTTTATCATTAGTATCATCAATGCTAGGCAACCAATTGCTTGTATATTTTCCTTGTCCTTGTGTCCAAATTTGGTTTGGTGCTTCATTATCCCAACCCACAAAATACAATGCCTTTTGTGGTGTAGCCTCATAACTAAACGTAAGCGAATAGTCAATCCCTTCTTTAAAATCATCTATTAACCAAAGCTTATTACCGTCATTTTCATACTTGATCTTTCTATCATTAACTTGCACATTGGTAAAAGTCATTTTTTTTGCATCAAGAAATATAGAGTCTACAGATGCAAGAACTTTAAACTGATAAGTTACATTTCCAAAAACTTTCTTTTCTTGAACATCAAACGAGATTTCCGGTTTGGCTTGTAAAAAATCTACATAATCCGTTTGTTGTGAGTAACATATAGTACTCAATAAAAACAGGAGGAAATAAAATATTTGTTTCATAAGCTTTTTTACAACAACGATTAGACCAAAATACGGAATTTTTAAGGTTTTATCTTTCAAGTATAAGGTTTATATTCGTTGTCATGATTACCAATTTACAAACTCCTATTGATTATTTAAAAGGCGTTGGCCCTAATCGTGCCGATTTACTTCGGAAAGAGCTTGGTATTCATACATATCAAGATTTACTAAACCTTTTCCCTAACAGATATTTAGACAGAACACGCTATTATAAAATAAATGAACTGCAAAGAAATAGCTCTGAAGTTCAAATTATAGGTAAAATTACAAGCGTTAAAGAAGTAGCCCAAAAGCGCGGAAAACGTTTGGTTGCTAAATTTCAGGACGATACTGGAAGCATGGAGTTGGTATGGTTTAGAAGTCAGAAATGGATAAGAGATAACCTAAAACCCAACAGACCTTATGTTATTTTTGGTAAAATAAATTGGTTTAATGGCGCTTTTAGCATGCCGCATCCAGAGATGGAATTGCTAGAAGAACACAAAAAAAGTTTGCGTTCTGCTATGCAACCTATTTATCCATCAACTGAAAAACTAAACAACAAAGGTATCACAAATAGGGTGATAAATACCATCATGCAACAACTGTTTATTGAGAGTAAAGGACGCTTCATAGAAACGCTTTCAAAACCCTTACTTTCAGAACTGAAATTACCCTCAAAAAGTGAAGCACTTTTAAACATACATTTTCCAAAAAATCAAGACCTTTTAGCACGTGCTCAATACCGTTTAAAATTTGAAGAATTATTCTACATTCAATTACAATTAATTCTCAAAAACCTTATTCATAAATCAAAAATAAAAGGGTTTCCTTTTAACTCTGTAGGAACATATTTTAATACCTTTTTTAAAACACATTTACCCTTTGAATTAACCAATGCTCAAAAACGTGTTTTAAAAGAAATCCGTGCCGATTTAGGTAGCAACGCACAAATGAATAGACTTTTACAAGGAGATGTTGGTTCTGGAAAGACCATAGTCGCGTTCATGTCAATGCTCATGGCACTTGACAACGGTTTCCAAGCATGTTTAATGGCGCCAACTGAAATTTTGTCAGTCCAACACTATAATGGATTATCAGAACTATGTAAAAACCTAAATATCAGCATAAAAATACTAACAGGTTCAAGTAATACTTCAGAAAGAAAAGAAATTCACGAATCCCTAGAAAATGGCTCTTTACAGATTTTAATTGGCACTCATGCCCTTCTTGAAGATAAAGTAAAATTCAAAAATTTAGGCCTTGCAATTATTGACGAACAACACAGATTTGGTGTTGAGCAGCGAAGCAAATTATGGAAAAAAAACACAACGCCCCCGCATATTTTAGTCATGACTGCAACACCAATTCCAAGAACATTAGCCATGTCTGTTTATGGTGATTTAGACATATCAATTATTGATGAATTACCACCCGGAAGACAAGCCATAAAAACAGTACATCGTTATGACAAAAATAGACTAAAAGTTTTTGGATTTATTCGTGATGAAATTGACAAAGGCAGACAGGTTTATATCGTGTATCCGTTGATTCAAGAAAGTGAAAAAATGGACTACAAAGATTTAATGGATGGTTACGAAAGTATCGCTAGAGATTTCCCTGCTCCAAAATACCAAATATCTATTGTGCACGGTAAGATGAAACCAGCCGATAAAGATTATGAAATGCAACGTTTTGTTAATGGCGAAACCCAAATTATGGTTGCCACAACAGTTATTGAAGTTGGTGTTAATGTACCAAACGCCTCTGTTATGGTTATTGAAAGTGCTGAACGTTTTGGTTTATCACAATTACATCAATTACGTGGTCGTGTAGGTCGTGGCGCCGAACAAAGTTATTGTATTTTAATGACCGGACATAAATTAAGTAACGACAGTAAAATCAGGCTAGAAACCATGACCAAAACTAGTGATGGCTTTGAAATAGCCGAAGTAGATTTGAGACTTCGCGGACCTGGAGATATTATGGGAACCCAACAAAGCGGCGTTTTAAACTTAAGAATAGCAAATATTGTAAAGGATAAAGACATTTTACAAGCAGCCAGATATCATGCAAAAAAAACGCTAAATGCTGATCCAACACTTACTCACGAGGACAATCAGCCTATTTTATACACTTACAAACAAATGAGTAAGTACAAGAATATCTGGAATTACATTAGTTAAAGAAGCATTTAACTCCTAATCTACACAAAAAAGTAAAGAATACATCATAAAAACAAGGACTTGAGTTTCCGTTAACTTATAAGGTTTATTATCTTTGCACTCCTAAACAGCAAATGATAGATGAAGATTTCATACAATTGGTTAAAACAATTTATAAACACAGATTGGTCAACAGAACAAACTAGTGAATTATTAACAGATTTAGGCCTAGAAGTAGAAGGCATAGAAACATATCAATCAGTAAAAGGCGGATTAGAAGGTATTGTAGTAGGAGAAGTATTAACCTGCATACAACATCCTAATGCAGATCGCCTTAAAATTACCACCGTAAATATTGGAGAAGAAACACCATTACAAATTGTTTGTGGCGCTCCTAATGTTGCTGCCGGACAAAAAGTTCCTGTAGCTACAATTGGTACAACGCTTTACACTTCTGAAGGTGAATCATGGGTTATTAAAAAAGGAAAAATTCGCGGCGAAGAAAGTCACGGAATGATTTGTGCCGAAGATGAATTAGGACTAGGCGCTTCTCATGATGGGATTATGGTTTTAGATGCAGATATTGCTGTAGGAACTTTAGCTTCAGAGGTTTTTAAAGTAGAAAACGATGCTGTTTTTGAAATAGGACTAACACCAAACCGTGCTGATGCCATGAGTCATTATGGTACAGCAAGAGACTTAAAAGCTGGGTTACTTCAAAAAGATATTCATTCAGAATTAATAACGCCATCTGTTAGTGCATTTCATGTAGATAACAGAACGCTGCGTGTAGAAGTAGATATTGAAAATAAAGAACTAGCACCTCGCTATTGTGGTGTTACCATTTCTGGATTAAAGGTAAATGAATCTCCTGCTTGGTTACAACACCGCTTAAAAGCTATTGGCCTCTCTCCTATTAACAACATAGTAGATGCTACAAATTATGTGCTTCATGAATTGGGGCAACCACTTCATGCTTTTGACGCTAATAAAATTTCAGGTAATAAAATTGTTGTAAAAACGGTTGCCGCCGGAACAAAGTTTACAACTCTAGATGAAGTTGAGCGCGAACTTCACGAAGATGATTTAATGATTTGTGATGCTGAAAAACCACTTTGTATTGCTGGTGTTTTTGGCGGATTAGATTCTGGAGTTACAGAAAACACAACAAGTATCTTTTTAGAAAGTGCTTACTTTAATCCTGTAAGCATTAGAAAAACAGCCAAACGACATGCACTTAACACGGATGCATCTTTTAGATTTGAACGTGGTATAGACCCTAATATTACTGAATATGCTTTAAAGCGTGCAGCATTACTTATTCAAGAAATTGCTGGTGGAGAAATAACAAGCGATATTGTTGATTTTTATCCAAATAAAATTGAAGATTTTCAAGTACGTTTAAGTTTTGATAATGCTAAAAAATTGATTGGAGAAGAAATTCCAAGAGATATTATAAAGCGTATTTTAATGTCATTAGATATTAAAATAAACAACGTAACAGAAACCGGACTTGGGTTGACCGTCCCTTCATACAGAAACGATGTACAGCGAGAAGCTGATATTATTGAGGAAATATTACGCGTGTACGGTTACAACAACATAAAAACCACAGAAAAGCTTAACGCATCTATTTCTAACAGCTCTCGATTTGAAGATTATAAACTTCAAAATATTATTGGTAATCAATTAGCGAGTCAAGGGTTTTTCGAGATTCTTTCAAACTCACTTACAACACCTAACTACGCAGCATTAAGTAATCAGCTAAAAGAGGAACACAACATTACAATGCTTAACCCTTTAAGTAACGACTTAAGTGTTATGCGTCAAAGCTTGCTTTTTTCTGGATTAGAAGCTGTAAGCTACAATATTAACAGAAAGCGAGAAGCTCTAAAGTTATTTGAATTTGGAAAAACCTATCATGGTTACAATGAAAAACGCGAGGAGTTTAAACATTTAGCTGTTTTTGTTACTGGTAACAAAAGCTCTGAACGCTGGAATTCTCCTTCTCAAAAAAGTGATTTTTTCTATTTAAAAGGAACAATCACCTCTATTTTAGAACGTTTGGGAATATCTCGTTTCAAAGTATCTCCTATTAAGAATGATGTATTTAGCGAAGGTATTTCTCTAAATTTAGGAAAAAACACCCTTGTAGAGTTTGGACTTGTAAAGAAATCAGTATTAAAACATTTTAGTATTTCACAACAAGTGCTTTTTGCTGATTTTAATTGGGATAATGTGTTAAACATGGCCAAACACAATAAGATTACGTTTACAGAATTGCCTAAACACCCAGAAGTTAGACGTGATTTCGCTTTGTTACTTGACAACAATGTGTCTTTTGAACAAATAGACACTATTGCTAGACAAACAGAAAAGCAGTTATTAAAAGACGTTGATTTATTTGATGTATACCAAGGTGATAATTTACCTCAAGGTAAAAAGAGTTACGCTGTAAGTTTTATTTTACAAGATGACAGCAAAACACTTACAGACAAGCAAATTGATAAAATTATGAATAAACTTCAAGCCAACTTTGAAAAACAGCTTGGAGCAGAGCTACGCTAAACATATTATGAAGTACTTATTTTATTTATCCCTATGCTTATTTACGTTTTCTGTATACGGGCAAACAAACGACTCTTTTCAAAAACAAAAAGATTCAACAAGCGTTTGGGAATTATTAAAATATGATGCCGGAGCCACGGTAAGAAGTGTAACTCAAGCTTACACAAGTCCGTTGCAGTGGGATAAAAAAGACTTCAAAAACCTTTCTGTCACCGCTATAAGCCTTTTTTCATTATCGCTAGCAGATGAAGAAATGAATAGATTTTTTCAAAAAGAGAATAATAGATATCCTCAATTTGCTAAAGATTTCGGCTTTAGATTAGGTAAACCTCAAGTGTTTTTTGCTTTAAATGCTGGTATTTACGGTTATGGATTATTAACCAAAAATGAAGCTTTTAGAAGAACAAGTGTTCTTATTATTTCATCTGCAATAACAGCAGGTTCAATTCAGGCTATAAGCAAAACAGCTTTTGGTAGAGCACGACCTAGTTCCGGTCTTGGTTATGATCATTTTAACCCGTTTTCTAAAGAAGCTTTTGAACATTCTTTTCCTTCAGGACACACCATTTTATCTGTTACAATGGCTCACGCCATTGCAAAGCAGTTTGATAACATATGGCTTAAGCTAGGTATTTACAGTGTTGGATCTATCACTCCTATTACACGCTTAATTTCAGGAGCGCATTGGCTTACTGATGTAACCGTAGGAACCGTGTTAAGTATTGTTGTTGTAGATTACATTGACAAATTTTTATCAAAAAAAGAAAACTATGGTTACAAGAAAAACAAAACCATAAGCTGGAATGTTTCTCTTTCTCCTAACAAAATAGGCCTGATAGGCACTTTTTAAAAATAAAAAAACCTGCTTAAAAGCAGGTTTTTAAAATTCAATAAGTTTAAAATATATATATATTATAATACTTTAACGTTTACTGCATTCATACCTTTTCTACCTTCCTGTAAATCGAATTCTACTTCATCACCTTCACGTATCTCGTCGATTAATCCAGAAATGTGAACAAAATGTTCTTTGTTTGTGTCTTCTTCAATGATGAATCCAAAACCTTTAGAATCATTGAAAAATTTTACTGTTCCTTTACTCATTGTAATAGTTTAAATTATTTAATAAAACAAATATAGTCATATAATATTACCACAAGGTTATTTTAGAATTTTATTTTCAAATAACTCCTTTTTAATCAAATTAATAAATTAATGCATACCATTTACAAGACCTAATCCCAAAAGTATTTTGTATATTTAGGTATATAAAATTTATATTATGGATTCTAATTATAAAAAAATATATGCAGGTAGTTTTATTATTATTCAGCTAATTGTTTCTAAACTAGAGGCAATAGGCATAAATCCTATAGTTAAAGACGAAGCTGAATCTGGCAGACTTGCTGGTTTTGGTACATCAACACCTAATTTTCAAGAGGTTTATGTAAATAGTGAAGAACTTGAAGCCGCCATTCCTGTTGTAGAAAGTGTCACGTCAGAATTGCATTCTTAAAATAAAAAAAAGCCTCTTTAAAAGAGGCTTTTTTTTATTGTGCATACATTTTATCACGTAGTTCTTTTATTTTTGGATCTTGCATATACTCATCAAAAGTAGTATAACGGTCTATGATACCATTTGGAGTTAACTCCACTACTCTATTTGCTACTGTTTGAGCAAACTCATGATCATGGGTTGTAAATAAAATTGTCCCTTTAAAATTTTTAAGAGAATTGTTAAACGCAGTAATACTCTCAAGATCTAAATGGTTTGTTGGTTCATCAAGCATTAATACATTAGCACGCATCATCATCATACGACTTAACATACAACGTACTTTTTCTCCTCCAGATAATACATTTGATTTTTTTAGAGCTTCTTCTCCACTAAAAATCATTTTTCCTAAAAATCCGCGAATATAAACTTCTTCTCTCTCTTCTTCGGTTGTAGCCCATTGTCTCAACCAATCTACAAGCGATAAATCATTTTGAAAATACTCACTATTGTCTAATGGTAAATACGATTGTGATGTTGTTACACCCCAAGAAAATTTACCTACATCAGCTTTTTCTTTATCATTTATAATTTGATAAAATGCTGTAGTTGCTCTAGAATCTTTAGAATAAACAACTACTTTATCTCCTTTAGCTAGGTTTAAATCTATATTTTGAAAAAGTAAATCACCATCTAAAGACGCTGCAAGTCCTTCTACATTTAATATTTGATCTCCTGCTTCTCTATCACGGTCAAATATAATAGCTGGGTATCGTCTACTTGATGGTTTAATTTCAGAAACGTTAAGCTTATCAATCATTTTTTTTCTTGATGTAGCTTGTTTAGATTTAGCTACATTGGCAGAGAAACGACGAATAAATTCTTCTAGTTCTTTTTTCTTTTCTTCAGCTTTTTTGTTTTGTTGTGCGCGTTGTTTTGCTGCTAATTGAGATGACTCATACCAGAATGTATAGTTTCCTGAAAAATGGTTTATTTTACCGAAATCTATATCAGAAATATGCGTACAAACGGCATCTAAAAAGTGACGGTCGTGAGATACAACTATAACGCAGTTATCATAATTTGCTAAAAAGTTTTCTAACCAAGTAATTGTTTCATAATCTAAATCGTTGGTAGGCTCATCCATGATTAGCACATCTGGGTTACCAAAAAGCGCTTGGGCTAATAAAACACGTACTTTTTGTTTACCATCTAAATCTTTCATTAAAGTATAATGAAAGTCTTCAGTAATTCCCAAGTTTGATAACATGGCCGCAGCATCGCTATCAGCATTCCAACCGTTCATTTCTTCAAACTGCACTTGAAGTTCTCCTATTTTTTCAGCATTTTCATCAGTATAGTCGGCATATAGTGCATCTATCTCTGTTTTTATTTTAAACAGAGGCTTGTTTCCCATAAGAACGGTTTCTAAAACGGTATGCTCATCATACAAATTATGATCCTGCTCTAGAACAGACATACGTTTTCCTGATTCAAGGTTTACATGACCTGAAGTTGGATCTTGTTTTCCTGAAAGTATTTTTAAAAATGTAGACTTCCCAGCTCCGTTGGCTCCAATAATACCGTAACAGTTTCCTTGATTAAAGGTTGTGTTTACTTCATCAAAAAGAATACGTTTACCAAATTGAACAGAAAGATTTGAAACTGATAACATATTTATTGTTTTAAATTTTTGCAAAAGTATAAAAAAGTGCCCATAACAAGAAAGAAAAAGCTTTTTATAACTTTAACAGCTAATTAACAAGAGATAATGTTTTCAACTTATACTTTTGTAAAGAATGTGCTTAAATAAAATCCAAACGTTGAAATTTATAAAACCTTTTTGTGCTATAGCTTTATGTGCTATAACACTATATAGTTGTAAAAAAGATACTGATAAAAAAACAGGTGATACTGCTTTTTTTGGTGGAGAAGTTATTAATCCATTAAGTGATTTTGTTATTCTTTATAATCCAAATCAAGCAATAGACACTATTCCTTTAAACGATAGTAATAGATTTGAACTAACGATTCCTGATCCTGAACAAGGATTATACACCTTTAAACTTCAAGCCTCTGATGGTATGGAGTACCAAACCGTACTTTTAGAATCTCAAGACAGTGTTATGTGCAGAATAAACACCATGGAGTTTGATGAGTCTTTAGTATTTACAGGTTTGGGAGCAAAAAAGAACAATTACTTGATTAATCTATTTCTTGAAAATGAAAAAGAAGATAAAACTGTTTTAGGCTTTAGCCAGTTGCCTGCTGCAGAGTTTGAGAAAAAAATAGATTCTATCAGATCTAAAAAACAAAAAACACTTGATAGTTTTAGCTCTAAAAACACCACTTCAGAGCTATTTAATGATTTAGTAAAAACAAATATTGACTATAACTATTATTTAAGCAAAGAAGTATATCCGTTTGTAAACTATACAAGCACAGAGAGAAACATCATAGAAACACTACCTAAAAACTTTTATAAATTCCGTAGCAAAGTTGATTACAACAAAAACAATCTGGTAAATTTTGCGCCTTACTACTCGTTTTTGGTACATCATTTAGAAAACATTGCTTTAACAGAACATTTTAAAACCTCAACAGATAGTACTTTTAACAAAAAATCTCTTGATTATAATCTTATAAAGCTAGAATTAATTGACAGTTTAATTAGTAACGACTCTATAAAAAACTCTTTATTAATACGTGCAGCTGTAGGTTTTATTAGCAACAATAAAGATGTAGCAGATTATGATGCGCTTTTAGAATCTTTTACTGAAAAAAGTTCTAACCCAAACCATAAAGAGTACGTTAGCAATATCATCAATTCTCTTAAAAACTTAAAGCCTGGTAACAAATTACCAAATTTAACTCTTGTTGATATTAATAATATAGAAGTTTCGTTAAATAAGGTTATTAAGAAACCAACTGTTTTATATTTTTGGTCTTCTTCTCACAAAACTCACATAAATAGCCACGCAAAAGCTAGAGAGTTGAAAATAAAGTATCCTGAAATTAACTTTATTGCAATTAATACAGATAAATCAAATGAGTCTGTTTGGAAAAACATTGTAAAACAATATCATTACGCTACTACAAACGAGTTTATTTTTAAACATCCTAAAGAAGCAAAACACAGTTTAGCTATTTACCCAATAAACAAAGTAATGATAATAAATAAGAATGGTAACATTGTAAATGCTCATACAAATATGTTTTCGATACATTTTGAAGAGCAACTTTTAAGTTTGTTAAACCAATAAAAAAAAACCTGCATTTAGCAGGTTTTTTTGTTTTATATTTTAATTAATTTCCTTTTTTAAAGTCTTCTAAAAACTTCGCCAAGCCTATATCTGTCAGTGGGTGTTTTAATAACCCTTCAATTGAACTTAAAGGTCCTGTCATAACATCGGCTCCTATTTTAGCACAATCAATAACGTGCATTGTATGACGTACAGACGCTGCTAATATTTCAGTTTCAAATCCGTAGTTATCATAAATATGACGAATTTCTGAAATAAGATTTAATCCATCTGTTGAAATATCATCTAAACGTCCAATAAATGGCGATACATAAGTTGCTCCAGCTTTTGCAGCTAATAAAGCTTGTCCTGCTGAAAACACAAGAGTTACGTTCGTTTTTATTCCTTTATCAGAAAAATACTTACATGCTTTTACACCATCTTTTATCATAGGTAACTTAACAACAATTTGCTTGTGAAGTTCAGCTAAAGCTTCTCCTTCTCTTACCATACCTTCAAAATCGGTAGAAATAACTTCGGCACTAACATCGCCATCAACAATATTACAAATATCTACATAGTGTTTCATTATATTGTCATGACCTGTTATTCCTTCTTTAGCCATTAACGAAGGATTGGTAGTTACACCATCAAGAATACCCATGTCTTGAGCTTCTTTAATTTGGTTTAAATTGGCAGTGTCAATAAAAAATTTCATTGCTTGTTTATTAATTTATTAGTTGTGTATATTTTTTGCGAAATTACAATTTATAATGATTCATGAGCATCTTCTCATAAACTTTATCTGGTAAAACACGCTTAAGCACAATAGAAAACTTTTGAAGAAACTCACCTACTTTATAATGTGCTTTAGGTTTTTTTGTATTTATAATTTTGTAAACGGCTTTTGCCATAAGCAACGGATCTTTGCCTGAATCTACATGAGAATCCATTAACTTCAAGGTATTTCCATATGGTATTTTATATGGAGAATCGTCTAAAACTGGCGCATGATATCGTCCTGAAGCAATATTTGTAGCAAAATCTCCAGGTGCCACATTAGTCATATCTATGTTAAAGCCTTTAATTTCCATTCTAAAAGCCTCTGTCACTAGCTCCAAAGCTCCTTTACTAGCACTATAAATACCTCTATAAGGAAGCCCCATATAACCAGCAATAGATGTGACATTTATAATTAACCCACTATTTTGTTTACGCATTTGCGGCAATACTGCTTTTATAACATTTATTGGACCGAAAAAATTTGTTTCAAAATTTCGTTTTATTTCAGCATCTGGAATTTCTTCAATAGCTCCAGTAATACCTGCACCGGCATTATTAATAAGTATATCTAAATGACCTGCGGTATCTATAACTGTTTTCACAGCATTTTGTATTGACAAAAAATCAGCAACATCAAGTGCTACTAATTTGAATTTACTGTTTTTATATTTATCAGGATTTCTACTAGTTCCAAAAACCGTATAACCTTTTTCTGTTAAAAATTCACCTATAGATTTACCTATTCCTGAAGAACCGCCAGTTATCAATACAACTTTAGACATAAATATTTTGTTTGAGTTTCAAAAATACAATAATAAAGGAAAGTTTTGGGTACAAAAAAAGGCAAGCTACCTACATCACACCGCTACGACCGCGTACCTTTGCTGCGTTCCCGCCCTGGAGGATTCAGCAGGAGCTGGTTGTGTAGGACTTGCCGGCTGCAAAGATACAATCTTTTAAATTTATCACAATGATTTTTTAAACTGAATTTTAATAAATACCTTGCTTAAAAATTAAAAAGCGACAATGAAATCACTTAAGTATCTTACTATCATATTTTTAAACACTTTAATTATTTCTTGCGGAAGTAGTGCTTCACAGAAAAAAAATAGCTTATCCATAAAAACTAACGCAAATGGTAAGGCAATTTCTGTAAATAATACGTTAGAGCTAGACATTACAAATCCTAAAAACTATGAATTAGGAACTGCCAGCTACTCTATTGATGGAAAAAGTATATCAAATAAAGTAGACTTAAAAGATTTTAAACTAGGAGCGCATGCTGTAAGTGCTACACTTACTATTGATGGTGAAGAACAAACAATAGTAGATACAATTACTATTTTAAATAATACAACACCAAAAATATATTCTTACAAAATTATTAATGAGTACCCACATGATATCACATCTTACACACAAGGGTTAGAGTTTTACAATGGTGATTTATATGAAAGTACCGGGCAATACAATGAGTCTAAACTACGCAAGGTAGATTATAAAACAGGTGAAATTCTTAAAAACACAAATCTTCCAAACGAATATTTTGGCGAAGGCTTAACCATTTTAAATGACAAGGTGTATCAACTTACTTGGCGAAGCGGAACTGGCTTTGTTTATGATGTGAATACTTTTGAAAAAACTGGAAGTTTTAAATTTGGAGAAAGCAAAGAAGGTTGGGGAATCTGTAATGATAAAAAAACACTTTATAAGAGTGATGGTACTGAAAAAATTTGGACATTAAACCCAGAAACACTTGTAGAAGAAGATTATATTCAAGCATACCATAATAAAGGAAAAGTTGTTGAACTAAACGAGCTTGAATGGGTAAATGGCAAAATATACGCCAACCGTTACCAAAAAAATGGAGTTGCTATTATTAATCCTAAAAATGGCGCTGTTGAAGGCGTTATTGACTTTTCTCCTTTACATAAACTAGTTACGCAACACCCTAAACTAGATGTTCTAAACGGTATTGCTTACAATCCAGAAACAAACACTTTATTTGTTACAGGAAAACGTTGGGATAAATTATTTGAAGTAGAGATTATTACTAATTAATAATAAACAAGCTACTAGCTTAATGCAAATATTCGAGACCACAATTACTGTTACAAAACAAGATCTTGACGAGCTAAACCATGTAAACAACGTACGCTATGTACAATGGGTGGAAGACATTGCTAAAACACACTGGGAAACCCAAACACCTAGCAAAATTCTTGATGCCTATTTTTGGGTAATGATTAATCATTTTATAACGTATAAAAGCGAAGCTTTACTCAACGATATTGTTACACTAAAACGTATGTTACCAAATCCGAAGGCATCAGATCAACGCGTGTTGTTGAAATCATCAATCAAAAAAGTAATAAGCTTCTTGCTAAATCTGAAACAACATGGTGTTTTATGAACCGTAAAACAATGCGACCTACAAGAATAACCGAAGACGTTATAAATTTATTTAATTAATAATGAGTTGATATACTAAATCATCTCACTAAAAGTTATATTTTTAACCTTTGAAGATTATTTATTATTCTTATGAAAAAAGTCCTATACTTTATTTTTACTATCTGTTTTTTAACGCTTTGGAGCTCTTGTAGAAAAGACTTCGAATTCACACCAAGCACAGGTGGTTTGTTTTTTTCTAAAAACACCGTATATCTTGATACCGTATTTACCAATATAGGTTCAAGTACTTACACACTCAAAGTTTACAACACAAGTAATGAAGACATTAGTATTCCTTCTGTTAGACTCGCTTTAGGAGAAAATTCTGAATATCGCCTAAATGTAGATGGCATGGCTGGAAAAGAATTTCAAAACGTTGAACTTCTTGCAAAAGACAGCATGTTTGTTTTTATAGAAACCACAATAGACATTAACAATCTTCCTAGTAGTAATAATGAGTTTTTATACACAGACAAGATTGAATTTGGAATTGGACCTACAATGCAAACTGTAGATCTTGTTACACTAGTAAAAGATGCCGTATTTATATATCCTGACAAAGATAACACTACTGGAGTTGTAGAAACTTTAACGTTGAATATTGACGGCGAACAAGTAGAAACAGATATTGAAGGACGCTATTTATTACCTACAGAACAAACATTTACTAATGACAAACCTTATGTTATTTACGGATATGCTGCCGTTGGGAATGGTGAAACTTTAACTGTAAATCCAGGAGCTCGTGTTCACTTTCATGCTAATTCAGGATTATTAATTTCTGATGGAGGTTCTCTTAATATAAATGGTGAGTTAAGTAGTGATGAAGAACTATTAGAGAATGAAGTTATTTTTGAAGGAGATCGTTTAGAACCTAATTTCTCTGATATTCCTGGACAATGGGGAACTATTTGGTTATTTGATGGTAGTACAAACAATACTATAAACTATGCGACTATTAAAAATGCCTCTGTAGCTATTTTAAGTGATGGTAACGCGAATACTCCAACAGACAAATTAACCATTACAAATTCTCAAATATACAACTCAAGTAATTATGGTATTTTAGGAAGGTTTACATCAATAAGAGCAGAAAACCTTGTAATAAACAATTCTGGCTTATCATCTTTTGCAGCAACTCAAGGTGGTAAATATAATGTAACACACAGCACAATTGCTAACTACTGGAACAATAGCTTTAGACAATTCCCTGCCCTATTGATAAACAACTTTGTAGTTGACCAAAATAATGTAACAAACCTATTTGAGCTTACTGAAGCCAACTTTAACAACTGTATTATTTACGGAAATGATAACCCTGAATTTATTTTGGATGAAATTCCTGATGCTGCAGTAGCTTTTAACTTTAAGTTTACCAATTGTTTATTACGTTTTGAAGACTCAAACAATAATTTTAGTGATGCCAATTACAATTTTAATGATGTATTCCATTACGAAAACAATACATTTAATGATGATCCAGATTTTATGGATGCAAGAGAAAACAAAATGATTATTGGTGAAAACTCTGCTGCTATAGGAATTATAGGAAACAATCCTTTTTCAAACAATGTTCCCTTTGATATTCTTAACCAAAGCCGAACAGCCACTCCTGATATGGGAGCCTATCAGCACACATCATTTTAATAACAAAAAATAAAAAAAGCCTGCGTAGTTGCAGGCTTTTTTATTTCATACTTATATATTCATTTACACAGAAAACAAAGGCAAATCGCTCATCATAGCATTTACTTTTGCTGCAATTTCTTGAAGCTTATCTTCGTTTTGGTAATTTAAAACAACCTCATCAATTAATGATACAATAGCTTCCATATCATTCTCTTTTAAACCACGAGTTGTAATAGCTGGCGTTCCTATTCTTATTCCTGATGTTACAAAAGGCGATTTATCATCAAAAGGCACCATGTTTTTATTTACAGTAATATCAGCTTTTACCAGAGCTTCTTCAGCATCTTTACCACTAATGTTTTTATTTCTTAAGTCTATCAGCATCATATGGTTGTCTGTACCTCCAGAAATAATGTGATAACCACGTTTTACAAAAGCTTCAGCCATTGCTGCAGCATTCTTTTTTACTTGTAACATATAGTGCATAAACTCATCTGTTAATGCCTCACCAAAAGCAATCGCTTTAGCAGCAATAATATGCTCTAAAGGACCTCCTTGATTTCCAGGAAAAACAGCTGAATTTAATAATGTAGACATTTTCTTTAAATTTCCATTTTTCAACTTTAATCCAAACGGATTGTCAAAATCTTCTCCCATTAATATCAATCCACCACGAGGTCCACGTAAGGTTTTATGTGTTGTTGTAGTTACTATATGACAATGAGGTATTGGATCACTTAAAATACCCTTTGCTATAAGTCCTGCAGGATGCGAAATATCAGCCATTAAAATAGCACCAACGCTATCAGCAATTTCTCTAAATCGTTTAAAATCCATATCACGAGAATAAGCTGATGCTCCCGCAATAATTAACTGTGGTTTTTCAGCTTTAGCAATAGCCTCCATTTTATCGTAGTTAATGCGTCCAGACGCTTCATCAACACCGTAAAAAACAGGGTTATATAATTTACCTGAAAAATTTACTGGAGATCCATGTGTTAAATGCCCACCATGAGATAAATCAAATCCTAAAATTTTATCTCCTGGTTTCAAACACGCAGCAAAAACAGCCGTGTTTGCTTGACTACCTGAATGTGGTTGCACATTGGCATAAGCTGCTCCAAATAGTGCTTTTGCTCTATCTATTGCTATTTGTTCTACCTCATCTACCACTTCACAACCGCCATAATATCTTTTTCCTGGGTAACCTTCAGCATATTTATTGGTTAATACAGAACCTGCAGCTTCCATAACTTGGTCACTAACAAAATTTTCAGATGCAATAAGTTCTATACCATGTAATTGTCTTTCGTGTTCGGCTTGTATAAGCTCAAATATTTGTTCGTCGCGTTGCATGTTTGTTGTATTCGTTAAAAATTTCTCAAAAATAGTAAATAGATTAGTTTAACACATCAAAAAACATATATTTACCTAGAAGTTTTGAACCAATTTATTAACGGTTCGCGCCTGCAGACATTTTTATGCTTTTATGCACTTAAAATAAAAAAATTATGTAGGTTTGAATAGATATTTTATAAATATTAAAAACAATTTTTAGTTATGCCTATTTCAGCTAACAACCCAAATAGAAAGTCGTGGTTACACGTCGATAAAAATTCTGATTTTCCAATACAAAACATTCCTTTTGGTGTGTTTCTTACCAGAGATGATATTATCACCATAGGAACACGTATAGGAGATACCGCTATAGATTTAGGAGCGCTACATCAATTAGGCTATTTTGAAGGAATTCCGCTTACAGATGATATTTTTCTTCAAGATACACTTAACGATTTTATTGCCGATGGTAGAAAAACATGGCGTGCTGTAAGAAATCGTATTGCAGAAATTTTTGATGATGAAAACGACGCTCTTAAAAACAATAAAAAACATAAAGAAGTTGTTCTTTTTCGTTTAGACGAAATTGAAATGCAACTACCTGTTCAAATTGGTGATTATACAGATTTTTATTCAAGTATAGAACACGCTACCAATGTAGGAACTATGTTTAGAGATCCTGATAATGCATTAATGCCTAACTGGCTACATATTCCTGTAGGATATCACGGTAGAAGTTCTTCTATTATACCTTCTGGAATTCCTGTTCATAGACCGCAAGGACAAACTATTCCTGCAGGAAGTGACACACCAGTTTTTGGCCCTTCAAAATTAGTTGATTTTGAACTTGAAATGGCTTTCATAACAACTGATGCTAATGACTTGGGAGAACCAATTCCTGTTGATGAAGCTGAAGAATACATTTTCGGATTAGTATTGTTTAACGACTGGTCTGCTCGAGATATTCAAAAATGGGAATATGTGCCATTAGGACCTTTTTTAGCAAAAAACTTTGCATCTTCAATTTCTCCTTGGATAGTAACCCTAGATGCTCTTGAGCCGTATCGTGTAGAAAGCCCTAAACCGTTAAAACCTCAATTACCATATTTACAATATAAAGGAAAAAAGAGTTTTGACATCAATTTAGAAGTATCTATACAACCTAAAACAGCAAAAGAAACCATTGTTAGTAAATCTAACTTTAAATACATGTACTGGAATATGTCTCAACAACTAGCGCATCACACCATAAATGGATGCCCTGTAAATTCTGGAGACATGATGGGAAGCGGAACCATTTCGGGAAAAACACCTGATTCTTATGGTTCTATGCTAGAGCTAACTTGGCAAGGTAAAAACCCTATTAAATTAGAAGATGGTACTGAACGTAAATTCATCAATGATTACGATACCGTAATTATGCGTGGTCACTGTGAGAAAAACGGTACCAGAATAGGCTTTGGTGAAGTGTCTACACAGTTACTTCCGGTTTTTAACCCTAAAAAAGCAAAATAACCCAACACTCACAATATCAAACAAATAACCTCTAGTTCTTTAGAATTAGAGGTTTCTTTTTATTATTTGGCATCATAATTGGTTTTAAAGTATTATGTATCATTTTAAAACACACGATTATGAAAAGATTATTACTTCTATCAGTTCTTCTTTCGGTACTAGTATCTTGTGTTGGAAGAAAACAAATTGAACAGCAACTACACAGCGGCAATTACGACCTTGCTATTAGCAATGCGCTAAAAAAACTAGAAAACAACAAAGACAAAAAGCGTAAGCAAGACTATATTGTTATGCTACAAGACGCCTATTACAAAGTTGTTGACGAAAACTTAAGCACCATAAACCATTTACAAAAAGATGGTAACCCTGCTTTGTTTGAAACTATTTATGATACATATCTAGATATGGAATCTCGTCAAAATGCTATAAAAGCAGTAATGCCTTTGCAAATTGACGGCAAACCATTAACCTTAACATTTCATGATTTTAGTAATGAGATTGTCAATTACAGAGAAAAAGTGTCAGAATACAAATATGTAAATGCTAACACCTTATTAAACAGCAACAATAAGCTTGATAAACGTGTTGCATATACATTACTTGAAGATATTGAGCATATAAATCCAGATTATAAAGATGTCAGAAATCTTATGGATGTTGCTTACAAATTAGGGACCGATTATGTTCTTGTAACTATAGAAAACCAAACACGTCAAATAATTCCGAAACGTTTAGAAAACGATTTATTACAATTTGACACATATGGTTTAAATGATTTTTGGACAGAATATCACGCTCACAGCAACCCTGAAATACAGTATGATTATGCAATGCAACTACAGTTACAACAAATTGTAGTATCACCAGAACATTTAAATCAACGTCAGCTTTTGAGAGAGAAACAAATTGTAGATGGTGTAAAACCACAAAAAGACAGAAATGGTAACGTTGTAAAAGATAGTTTGGGTAACACAGTTACTGTACCAAATATTATCAATGTTAAAGCGCGTGTGTTTGAAATAAATCAATCTAAAAGTACGCGTGTTATTGGGCAAGTTATTTATAGTGATATGACAAACGGCCACGTGTTAGATAGTTTTGGTTTAGATAGTGCGTTTATTTTTGAAAACCATTATGCAACTTACAGAGGCGACATTAGAGCATTAAACAAAAAAGATGTAAAATTACTTAACAACCGCCGCGTGGCATTTCCTACCAACGAACAAATGGTATATGATACTGGCGAAGATTTAAAACTTAAATTAAAACGTATCATTAACAATTACAGTTTAAGAGGATAATAAAAAAAACACCCAATAAGGGTGTTTTTTTATGTGTTTTGGTTGACGGTTACGTATATGAAAAGTAGCAGAATATGTGTGCTACTATTTTCAGTTAAAACAAATATAGCAGAAAAGAAGTAAACTAAAAGTTTAGCCCTTAACTGCCATTTTTTATATACAGTGTTGTGGTTCGTTTTTATTGTTTAACCATAATAACATTTGTTGGAAGGCTAAATTCCCCATTGGTTTGATTGTCCAATCTAATTCCTGGTACATCTTTCAACTCCAATACTGCTGTGTTCGCATTTAGTAAGGTAAATGTACCTCCTTTATAATCATTGCTCACTACATCATTTATAACAACACTGTAGATAGTTGGACTTTTATATACCAAATACAGTTTTGAATCCACAAAAGTTCCAATTGAGGTTGTCTGGGAAATAACTACATTATTTTCTATATAAGTATATTTTCCATAAATTGCATCACGATAAATATTGGGAGATATTGGGTCGCTATACATTTCAAATTCCTGTAGGGTTATCTCAAAGGAATTTGCGCCATCTTCCCATCTCCAAACACCTACAAAAGCATCATTATGATTGTTGATATCCTTCATATAATAATTACTTCTATTGGTCCTGACTTCTGGAGGCGTTGATACATCATATATGGTCTGTGCCTTACAGCTTATAGAGGCTATAAATATCATTGGAATTAAAATTATGTTTTTCATTTTTTGTGTTTTTAATTACAGTTCATCAGCAAAATGTTCCATATACTCAATGAATTCAAATTTTCAATTGAGTCGTAAAAGTCTTTTAATTCATCTGGAATTTCATTCATAGGTTTTGGTCAAACTCGCAACTAATATTTTAGATTCGGATTACTCTAACAATCCACATTGAGTGTTAAACGAAGTTAGCCTTTAAAAATCAAAAAATCTATATGTAACGTTACGTAGTTTTAAGACAGAGTACTCAAATCTAAATCATTAATAGCGCCATGAGATGCATGGGCAACTACTACCCCATTTTTAATAACCAATAGCTGTGGTGACTCATGCATAACCTGAAACGTATATCCTACTTCATTAGAAACCTCTCGGTAGTTTAATAAATCTAAATAATATAAGTCTACTTCAGTTTCGGTTAGTTCATAATCACTCACAAACTGTCGCATAACCATTCGGCTAATGCCACATCGTGTAGAGTGCTTAAAAATAAGCTGTGGCTTGCTATGTGAGTTTTTGGTAATTTCTGCTAATTGCGTCACTTGGTTAAGCGTTATCCAAGGCAGTATCTTTTCTTCTTTAGGTTCTGACGAACCAAATATGTTTTTTAAAAATCCCATACTAAAACAGTCGTAAATAAAATTAAAACTTTCAAGTACAGTAAAAATAAGTTTTATAAAATAAAAAACCTCGAATGTAATAAAATATCGAGGTTTTTTAAAACATTAATCAACAATGTTTAGTGTTTAATAATTTTTTTATAAAAGTTGTGATCTATACTTCTTAAAAAATAAAATCCAGACGGCAAGCCATTAAAATCAACCGTTGTATTTTTATCTACTTTTACAGTCTTTACAAGTTGTCCTTGTAGATTATACAGATGTAATTTTAAAGATGTTTTTGATGTAATAGTTAAATAGTCTTCAACAGGATTTGGATATATCTTAAGTGTATCTATAGCTATTGTTTCTATTCCCAACGTTGAACAACTATCACTATAAGCAGCTGTAGCATCCTTTTGCCAACTACTATCGGTTGGTGGTGTAAATCCATTATCTATTTGAATACAAGTTAAATTTGGATTGTTGTTTGCCTGAAACAAATTAAAATTAGTGTTATTGGCATTGGCTACATTTAACTCGTGTAAATTGTTGTTGTAACAGCTTAAAGTGTACAAGTCACTATTAAGCGACACATCTAAAACCAATAAGTCGTTATCTGTACAATATAAACGCTCTAAATATTGGTTTTGATCTACATCCAAAACCGTAAGCAGATTATTACTACAATCTAAATATGTAAGTTGGGTATTATTGCTTACATCTAAAGCTTGTAATTGGTTTTGAAAGCAGTACAAGGTTTCCAAGTTTGCATTTTGAGAAACATCTAAAGCTGTGAGCTGATTGGCAGCACAGTTCAATTCTTCTAACGCTGAAAAATCCTGAATACCGGTTAGGTCGCTAATGTTTTTGGCATAGACATTTAGGTTGGTAACTGTGCTAATATTGCTTGTCAATACTTGTCCGTCTATTACGGTATCGTAACCCAAGTCTATAAGTGCTTGCTCAAAATTGGCATCAGGAATTGCGGTATATGAAGGATTACAGTCTTCAGAAAAAACGGTTATTCCATTTATACCATAACTTAAATTTGCATTAGCATAAGTGACATCATCAACTTCTACACAACTTAAATTAGGATTGTCTTTTGCATCAAAATTGAAAAAGTTGGTATTGTTTCCATTTTTAATATTAAGTGACATAAGTTGATTGTTACTACATTTAATAGTTTCTAATAATGGGTTTTGACTCACATCGAGATTTGTTATTTCATTATTAATACAGTACAAACCCTCTAGGCTTGTGTTTTGACTAACGTCTAATGTTGTGAGTTGATTACCTTCACAAAAAAGCGACCTAAGATTATTGTTTTGATTCACATTCAAAGAGGTTAATAAATTACCCTGACAATTTAGAGAGGTTAAATTGCTATTTTGTGATACATCCAAAGTAGTAAGATTGTTATATGAACAAGATAAACTCTCCAACATTTCAAAATCCTGAATTCCTGTTAAATCTGAAATGGAGGCATAGTTAACAGTCAAAAATATTTGAGTTTCAATACTTGCTGTTAAAACCTGCCCATCAATAGCAGTATCATAGCCTAAATCTATCAGGGCTTGTTCAAAGTTGGAGTCTGGAATAGCTGTATAATAATCAGAACACGCTTCAGAAAACGATGTCGTGGCATCAATGTTAGTCCAATTTGTTGTAGCATAATTGGCATCATCTACATTGATGCAACTTAAATCGGGATTGTTTGATGTATTGAAATATGTAATTTGATTATTGTTGCCATTTTTCACATCCAATGCTTTCAATTGGTTATTGTCGCAACGCAACCAACTCAAGCTAGAAGTCTGACTTAAGTCTAAAGCAGTAAGTTCGTTATCATAACAATTTAGTGCTTGTAATGTGGTATTGTTAAATAAACTGATTATCTCTATCTGGTTATTGAAACAATGTACTTCTTCAAGAATATTGTTCAATCCAAGATCAAGAGTATGTAGTTGATTTCCATAGCAGGATAATGTCTTTAAATTAGAATTGTCTTGAATGTATAAATTTACTAAATCATTATTATAGCACGATAGTATTTCTAAATTAGGATTGTATTGTACGTCTAAAGCCAACAGGGAATTGTTTTCACAAGCCAAGGTTTCTAAAGCTGTAAAATCTTCTATACCGCTTAAGGATGCAATGTTTTTAGAGCTTACATTGAGTGATGTTATATTATTAATGTTATGTGTTAACACGTAATTATCCAACACATCGTCGTATCCTAAATCTATAAGTGCTTGCTCAAAGTTATCATCTGGAATGTAAGAGTAATATCCTAAACAATAATCAGAAAAGTATTCTGTGGCATCAATATTGGTCCAATTGGTTGTAGAGTAAGTCGCATTATCTACTTGAATGCACGATAAGTTTGGTGAATTTGTGGCATCAAAATGCGTTATTAAATAGTTGGTACCGTTTTTTACGTTCAAGGTTGTTAAAAAATCGCTCCCATTACAATCCAAATGTGTTAAATTAATGTTTTGGCTTACATCCAAAACTTCTAATGAACTCCAATATATTACGAGGTACTCAAGATTGGGGTTATTGCTCACATCCAAGCTGGTAAATGGGTTGTTGGCACAACGCAAGTCGACCAAGCTAATGTTTTGGCTTACATCTAAAGCAGTTAGGTCATTTCCCGTTACCCACAAACGCTCCAATGCTGTATTCTGTGAAATGTTTATTGAGGTAAGTTCATTCGAAACGCATCGCAATTCGGTCAAATTGATGTTTTGACTTAAATTTAAGCTGGTCAATAAATTATTGGTAACACTTAAAAACTCAAGCGCTGTAAAATCTTCTATCCCTGCTAAATTGGTTATGCTCTCACTTTCAATATCGAGATGTGTTACAGTATTAATATTATTGGTCAGAACTTGACCATCTAAAACGGTGTCGTAGCCCAAGTCTATAAGCGCTTGCTCAAAATTAGCATCGGGAATGTTCGTGATTTGCGCAGAAGCATAAATCCCAATCATACAAGCAATCGTTGCCAGTATGCTTTTATTTGACAAATAATGTATTATTGTTTTCATTGTAAGCTGTTTTTAATGTTGTGTATGGAGGTGATTAGCCTTCGGTTTTATCTAAAACAATTGTTGATGTAGTCCCGTTAGCCGTAATTTGAAGTATCAGTTCATTTTCAGTAAGTGAGATAATGGTAAATGTACTTGCTGTACTACCGCTAAAAGTGAAATCTATCTCGGTATCACTTAATACTTCATACATCCCTGAACCTGTGCCACCTGATTGAACAACACAGTTATCATTGCTATCTAAATCGTGTATTTCCTGAATAAAAGTGTTTTCAGAAAAAAAGCGTATAAAGCTCTTTTTATAACAGGCATTATGTGCAGGAGATTCAAAATACCATTTCCCGTCACCAGCAGTTAGTTTTTCCTTGGTAGTTTGTTCGCGCACGTAGTTTCCTGGGGTTTTGTCAAACACAAGCATACCTCGATCTGGGTTTTGAATTATTAGCTCATTTTCCGTAAGTGATACAATGCTAAATAAAATAGGATTACCATCCCCATAATCAAATCTTATTTGGTCGTCGTCAATTAATTCGTAATTAGCTGCTCCCTGCCCTTGCAAAACACATTCATTATTAGTATCAACCCCATATGTTTCTTGATTAAATGCAGTATTATTTAAAAACTTTATGTTACTATTTTTATAGCATTCATCGTATTCACCTCCAGGTTCAGATTCGAAATACCACTTGCCATCACCAGCAGTTAGTTTTTCCATAGTGGTTGGCTCCGGAAGTTGGTGTGAACCATCATCATCTTTACTGCAATTAAATAGAGTTGCAGTTAAGGTTAGTAGTATGATTAAGCCAATTATTTTGTTTATTGCCATCTTGTTAAGTGTGTGTTTTGTTGTTTCCATTGTTTTCATGTTTAAGTAGATTTAAAGTTTATTGTGTAAATAAGAATTTAGTTTATAGACCAAACATCGCCTAGAAAACCAGTGCCAGTATCATCATCGCCTCCAATGACCCATATTTTATTGTTGAATACGGTAGATGTATGCCCATAGCGTCCGGTAAATGTGGCGTGTTCTATAGCTTGATGCCAATTGGCTCCATCATTGCTATACCAAATGTCGTTTTTGTTATTGCCGTCATCGCCACCTATTACCCAAAGTTTATCGTTAAAGGCAACTGCAGTTTGGCTGTATCTAGGTGAAAACTCTGCTGAATTAACAACCTCTGTCCAGGTTATACCATCACTACTTGACCAAACGTCGTTTTTGGCGTTGCCATCACTTCCTGAAATAATCCACATTTTATTATTAAAAGTAACAGCAGAAAATGAGTGCCTTCCCGAAAACTGTGTTGATACCGTAACTTCTGTCCACGTGACACCATCGCTGCTAGACCAAACACTGTTGTTATTGCCATTGACGTCAGTTCCGCCAATGACCCAAAGCTTGTTATCAAATACTATGGTTTGATGTTTGCTACGTGCCGTAAACCCTGCACTACTTGCTTCTTCTGTCCAAGTTATACCGTCTGTAGAAGACCAGACATCGTTGGTTTCATTGGTGCCATCATAACCAGCAATAACCCAAATTTTATTATTGAATACCGTAACGGTATGTCCCCAACGCCCTGAAAAACTTTCGTTGTTATTAACTTCAGTCCACGTAACACCATCAGTAGACGACCAGACATCATTTTCGTCTTCACCATTGTGATTGTCGCCACCAATAACCCAAAGCTTGTTGTTAAACGACACCGTTTGATGAAAGCGTCTAGGGATAAATCCAGCACTACTAGTTGCTTCAACAGCAAGATTCAAACCTCGTGTAGTAAAGCTAAAAACACTAGAGCTTTCTGTACTCACTTGTCCATCTGTTGCTACAACCTTCCAGTAATAGGTGGTGTAATGGCTTAAAGGTGCTGTTATTTCAAACTGTGTTTCGGTAATATTATCTTGAACAATCGTGGTTGGTGGGTTCTGCGTATCCATATACAAACTATAGGTTACGGTATCACCATCTGGATCTGTAGATTCCAACCAATCAAAAGTTGGTAATAAATTTACATTTGAAGCATTATTGGGAATTACAGAAAGCTGGAAAGCTTGTGGAGCTTGGTTTTGTTGTGAAGACGAATTGCCATCATCACTTTTACTGCATCCTATTAATGCAAATACTGTCACTATAAATAAGTTATTGATTAATCTCATTGTTTATAATATTTATGTACTGTTATTTATTTTCTAACGATTGAAGTCTTTTTTCAATTGATTGAAGCTTATTTTCTAAATAATTGATTTTAATTTCTTGCTCTTTTATAGCCTCAATAAGCAATGGTACAATTCCCGCATAGTGCACAAAATATTCATCGTTTTTACTTATTTCAACCGCTTCAGGAAATACTTTGTAAAGTTCTTGAGCTATAACCCCAGAGGTGGTTTTGTTAAAATCAATAGTTGATTTATTATCATTTTGTTTATATTGATAGGTATAACCACTTATTCGTTTAATTTTTTTAAGTGGGTTTGAGATTTTCTTAATGTTCTTTTTTCTGTTTTCATCTGAAGCTTGAAAATATTGTCCACCAGTACCAATATATCCTACCTCTGCGTTGTTGTTATAAGGATTACCATCGTTATCTCCCCAAGCATCTTCATCTAAAATGCGTAAATACCGTTGTTGGTCTCCTGGTGCCCAGATAGTGACAAAATCAGTATTACCGAATATTCCGGAAGTTTCATTGGTTCCTTCTTGTGATGCATACATCCAAGAATCTAAATATCCTCCAAAATCCAGATTATTGTCAGATAGATGATTATACTGATAGGAAGATTTTAATATAGCTCCATTATTAGCAGCAACAGAAACCCGAATAGTACCATCTACATCAAGTTCTTCTAGAGGTGTATCATTATTAATCCCTATATGCCCATTAGAGTCTATAAACATTCGTCTATAATTGTTGGTTCTAAATGACAAGCCTTCGTTATCTATCGTTCCAATAAAAGATGTATTTTCATCTTCACCTGTATTACCTAGTGTATTCCAATATCTACCAGATCCAGGTGACTCCCAAGTGGCAATGTAGTGACCTTCTGGATCAGTACCTGTAAGTGTCATTACCGAACCTATTGCATTAGGAGGCAATGGTGTGTATTGTGGCAAAATATAGCCATCACCTGGAATTGGGTAACTCGTATTACCAATTCTAACCCTACCACTAAACCATGCAGCATAATGCCTAGAACCATTGCTTTGTGCAGGAGCTTCTCCCATTACACCAACACCATCGCCTCCATGACCACCCAAAACTAAATTATAACACCCTACGAAAGGTCCTGTACTCGATCCTGTGGAGGAGGAAACATTATACACACCATAAAAAGCGTTTGAATCTGGATGTTGAATATTGCTTACGCCTACATCAATATTACCTTGAGTTGTAAATTGATTCACAATGCCAATCCGAATAGCATTAGTGTTTGGATTAGAGAATTCATTGACCATGCCGTACTGTTCACCTACAGCACTTCCAGTAAACGTACCACTCATAATATTATGAACACCTCTTTGAAATGCATGATTCCCAACAGTAGATTCACTTGTTATGTCAATTACATTGAGTACGCCTGTTTGAAGTCGTCCGTTTGTTGTGCCCTGAATATCATTTATCACACCTGTACGGCTTCCACTGCCATCATTATCAATGAGGTTTCTTACTCCTATTTGATCACCGTTTCCTGAACCCGTTAATAAATTATCAACGCCATAACGATTGCCTGTACCAGTGCCTGACAATTTATTATATTCTCCCACCAAAGCACCAGCTCCTTGATGAAATACATCATTAAAATTCCCAATAGTTTTAGAATTTGCGTTTGTTGAACTGTTATTTAAATACGTGTTTACTCCGTAAGTTGGCCCGTTTTGAACAGAGGTATTTGTTATCAATGCATTTATTGGTTTGTCTGATCTTACTGTTAACTTTGCAAATGGATTATTAGCTCCTCCAATTGTAACATCTTCTGTGTTTCCATTAATGGGACTTAAATAAGTACCACTATCAATCCATTGCGAGTTACCTACTTGTATCCAATTGCTATTCCCATTATCCCAATAATAAAACCCTTTTGGTGGTGTACCTAATCCTGTTACAAAAACAATCATTCCATCTTGTGAATTAGTTGGTGATGCCGATGGAAATTCATCAATTTTGGGAATAAGCAACCCGTCAGTGTTTTCTGGCAAAGCTTGATTGGATGATTTAATGTCCAATACCGCATTTGGCATTGTTGTTCCTATGCCAACTTGTGCGTAAACAGAAAATGAAATAAAGAAACTTAATGTGATTATGTATTTCATTACTAAATTAATTAACATTGGAAACAAAACTAACTACAACTCTTCGTCTCAACTTTCAATTATTGGACATCATCCATCTCAAAACAGACACCCTAACTCTATTTGGACAGCAACCGACTTAAAATGGACATCGCAACACTAATATTCTGTATTTTAGTATCTTTGAGTAAGTAAAGCCACTATGAAAATTAAAAACCTACCATCAATTATTTGTTTGTTGCTGTTTCAAACCATTTGGTCACAACAACTGCTTCCAGATTCTTTAAAACTTAAATCTACTGAAGAAAAGATTGCTTTTCTACATCGTAAAGGACAAAAGCAAAACAACATAGATTCTTCAAACGTATATTTTGACAAAGCCTTAAAACTTGCCAAGACTTGTGATTGCGATTCGTTGTTAATGATGTCTCACATAAATAAGGCTTATCATTTAATCTTCAACAAAGGAAAAATTGATTTAGGATTAGAGGAAATCCAGAATTTTGACCAGTTAATAGAACAAACAAAAAACCCATATTTTAAATACAGAGTCGCTTTAATGAAAGGCTATTCTTTTAATTTAAAAGATCAAAGCGATGCTTCTTTCAATCACTATAACAAAGCTTTGGAGCATGCTGAACAGATGCAAGATTCTTTTAGGATGGGTATTGTGTATAATAATTTAGGAAACAATTTTAATTCTTATAATGATTCCAAAGCAAAATCATATTACCTAAAGGCGCTAGATCTTTATGAGCGCCATAATGCGCCAAACTCTGAAAAACAGCTTACCTATCTCAATATGGCTAGAGTGAGTAACAACTTGGATAGTATTAGATATTTTTCTGAAAGATCGTATCAGTACTTAGATACTACTAATGTTAAAAACTTGGTTCATTATAACCTTAACAAATCGGCCGCTTTCTTTAGTAAAGGTTTTTTTAAAGAAGGAAACCTAGCCGCAAAAAAAGCTTATAAGTATGCTGAAGAATCCAATTACGAAATAGCAAGAGACCAAGCATTACTTGCATTAGGTTATACTGAACTTGAATTAGGCAATACCAAACAAGCCATAAAACATTTAGAACAAGCCAAACAATCTAAAGTAATTGGTCTATTAAACAAAAAGTACACCTTTGAAACTTTGATTAATGCTTACAAAAAAAACAACCAACTAGAGCAAGCACTACAAGCCAGTCAAGAACTTTTAGCAGTAACAGATTCCGTTTATCAGCAACGAAAGACAAGTACCTTTGCCGAGTTTGATGCCAAGTTCAACCTTGCAGAAAAAGACAAGGAAATAGCACTTCAAGAGTTAGAGATCATAAAGCAAAAAAACGCACACAACAAATGGATATTTGCCAGTATTGCTGCATTGCTTGTGGGTTTATTTATAATTCTTTGGTTGGTAAACAAACAAAAACGCAAAAAAGCGCAAGTGCAAATGGCGCTAGAAAAAGAACAAGAAATCAATCAGCTACGCACCAAGTTCCTTGGAAACATAGCCCACGAAATCCGTACACCACTCACTTTAGTCTCTGGAAACTTAAATTTAGCGTTAGAAAATTTAGACAATACAACCAAAGCTAAAAAAAACCTTCAAGTGGCTTTAGACAACACTAAAAAAATAACTGATGACGCCAATGAAGTTTTAGAACTCCTCAAGTTTGAAGGACAAAAAATGACGCTTAACGAAGTCACTGTTCCCTTACGTACTTCTTTAGAACGTATCGTGTTTTCGTTTCATTCCATGGCGCAAATCAAAGCAATAGAAATAAGCTACAACTCCAACATATCCATAAATATTTTTGTGACTACCGATATTGTAAAGGTTGAGAAAATTATAAACAACCTCCTATCAAACGCCATCAAATATGCACCTTCAAACTCAAAAATTGTTATTAACGATGCATTCAACAACAACGTCCTTTCAATATCCGTGACCGATTTTGGAGAAGGCATCAAATATGATGAACAGAAAAAAATATTTGAACGCTTTTACCAATCTGATAACGCAAGTAAAGTTGGTGGCATAGGCATTGGATTAGCACTTTCAAAAGAATTTGCCGAATTTTTAAATGGTAGCCTAACCGTTGATAGCAAGCTTGGACAAGGTTGTACGTTTACATTAAAAGTTCCATTGCAAGTTTCAGAAAACATTACTGAAAATGTAACTAATAAAATACCACAAAAGCTTTCAAGTCATAATAATTCTACAACAAAAGAACACATCCTTATTGTAGAAGACAATCCACAAATGGCAACCTATCTAAAAGAGCTACTTGAAGATATATATAATTGTGATGTCGCTTTTAATGGTGAAGAAGCCTTACATTTATTAAAAACCAAAACTTATTCGTTAATCACATCAGACATTATGATGCCCAAGATTGATGGTTTTGAGCTTCGTGAAAAAATAAACACTACAGAAAAACACAAATACACACCATTTATTTTTATATCTGCAAAGACTCTAGAAGCTGATAAAATAAAAGGGTTTTCGTTAGGCATTGCTGATTACATAGTAAAACCATTCAACAAAAATGAACTAATTGCTCGCATTAAAAACCTTTTAAAAAACAAAGCGTCACGTATAAAATGGCAACTTGAAAACACTGATCAACTTTCAACAACCGAAAGCTCTGACCAAAAACTACTACGAAAGATAGAAACTTACATTATTGAAAATCTAGACAATGATGATTTCAAAATAAAAGAACTAGCAGATTATGTAGGCTACAGCCAACGCCAATTGGCTAGAATTATGAAACAATACACAGGAATGAGTCCTGTAAAATTTATTTTAGAAATTAGGTTGCAAAAGGCCTTTGCCTATCTTCAAAATAAAACCTTTTTCACACTTTCAGAAGTTCGCTATGCTGTTGGCATCAGTTCTTCAGCTTATTTCAACAAAAAATTTAGAGAGCGTTTTGGTATTGCACCTGCTGATTTAATATAAAAGTTCACTCCTTCTAAAACTGACGAAAAGTCACGTTACAACTGCTTCAAAACGACATTTTGTCGCTCAAAACGTATTGGTAAGATTATTGACTTATACGCTACAAAGAAAGGAAAAATTTAAACACATGAACTTTAATAATTATACAATAAAATCACAAGAAGCGATACAGCAAGCGCAACAGCTTGCCCAAAGCTTACAACATCAACAAATAGAAAATGAGCATATTTTTAAAGCCATTACGCTTGTTGATGAAAACGTTTTACCATTTATTTTAAAAAAGCTAAATGTAAACGTTCAGACCCTACAACAGGTTTTAGATAAACAACTAGAAAGTTTACCTAAAGTATCTGGTGGCGACATTATGCTTTCTCGCGAAGCTGGAAAAAGCCTTAACGAGGCAGCAATTATTGCTAAAAAAATGAATGACGACTATGTGTCTGTTGAGCATCTTATTCTTGCTGTGTTTAAGTCAAACAGTAAGATTGCACAAATGCTAAAAGACCAAGGTGTCACTGAAAAAGACCTTGTAAAAGCCATTGATGAGCTACGTCAAGGTGATCGAGTAACGTCTCAAAGTCAAGAAGACACTTATAACTCGTTAAACAAATACGCTAAAAACCTAAACCAATTAGCCAAAGACGGAAAATTGGATCCTGTTATTGGTCGTGATGAAGAAATACGTAGAATTCTTCAAATTTTATCACGTCGTACCAAAAACAACCCAATTCTTGTTGGTGAGCCAGGAACTGGTAAAACCGCCATTGCTGAAGGTTTAGCACATAGAATTGTAGATGGTGACATCCCTGAAAATCTAGTTGACAAACAAATATTTGCATTGGATATGGGAGCACTTATTGCTGGTGCTAAATACAAAGGAGAGTTTGAAGAGCGATTAAAAGCGGTTGTAAAAGAAGTAACTACAAGCGAAGGCGACATTGTACTTTTTATTGACGAAATTCACACACTTGTTGGTGCTGGAAAAGGCGAAGGCGCTATGGATGCTGCCAACATTTTAAAACCTGCGTTAGCACGTGGTGAGTTACGTGCTATTGGTGCTACAACGTTGGATGAATACCAAAAGTATTTTGAAAAAGACAAAGCTCTTGAAAGACGTTTTCAAAAAGTTATGGTTGATGAACCTGATACTGAAAGTGCTATTTCAATACTTCGTGGTATTAAAGAAAAGTACGAAACACATCATAAAGTGCGCATTAAAGACGAAGCGATTATTGGTGCTGTTGAATTATCAGAGCGTTATATCACCAACCGTTTTCTTCCAGATAAGGCCATTGACCTAATGGATGAAGCTGCATCTAAACTACGTATGGAAATCAATTCAAAACCTGAAGAACTAGATGTTTTAGACAGAAAAATCATGCAGTTGGAAATTGAGATTGAAGCCATAAAACGTGAGAAAGACGAAGCGAAATTAAAGTCTTTACGTTCAGATTTAGCAAACCTAAAAGAAGAACGTAACGAAATTTACGCCAAGTGGAAAAGCGAAAAAGAAGTGGTTGACAATATTCAAAATACCAAACAGGCTATTGAAAACTATAAGCTAGAAGCTGAACGTGCCGAACGCGAAGGCGACTATGGTAAAGTAGCTGAAATTCGCTACGGAAAAATTAAGGAAGCCCAAGAATCGTTAGATAAACTTCAAAAAGAACTTCAAGAGAATCAATCAGGAAACTCATTGATTAAGGAAGAAGTCACACATGATGATATTGCCGAAGTGGTTGCAAAATGGACAGGAATTCCTGTTACCAAAATGCTACAAAGCGAGCGTGAAAAACTACTAAAGCTTGAAGACGAATTACACAAGCGCGTGGTTGGACAAGAAGAAGCCATTGCTGCTGTAAGTGATGCTGTAAGACGTAGTCGTGCAGGTTTACAAAATCCGCAAAAACCTATTGGAACTTTCTTGTTTTTAGGAACTACAGGTGTTGGTAAAACCGAATTGGCTAAAGCATTAGCTGAATATCTGTTTGACGATGAAAATGCAATGACGCGTATAGATATGAGCGAATACCAAGAGCGTCACGCAGTAAGCAGATTGGTTGGTGCGCCTCCAGGATATGTAGGTTATGACGAAGGTGGACAATTGACCGAAGCCGTAAGACGCAAACCGTATTCAGTAGTATTATTAGATGAAATTGAAAAAGCGCATCCAGACACCTTCAACATCTTGTTACAAGTACTTGACGAAGGACATCTAACAGACAACAAAGGACGTTTGGCAGATTTTAAAAACACGATAATCATTATGACTTCAAATATGGGAAGTCATGTGATACAAGAGCGTTTTGAAGCTACAAAAGATATTGATGCTGCTATGGAAGCTGCAAAAGTAGATGTGTTAGCCTTATTAAAACAATCAGTAAGACCAGAGTTTTTAAACCGTATTGATGACACTATTATGTTTACGCCTTTAAGTAAGGAAAACATTACAGCGATTGTTGGTTTACAACTAAAAGGCATTACTAAAATGATTGCAAAACAAGGCATCACTTTTGACGCAACACCTGAAGCTGTTGAGTATTTAGCTGAAAAAGGTTATAATCCAGAATATGGTGCACGACCTGTAAAACGCGTGATACAAAAAGAAGTATTAAACGAGTTAAGTAAAGAAATACTATCTGGAAAAGTATCTACAGACAGTATTATTTTACTAGATGCTTTTGATGATAAATTAGTATTTAGAAATCAAGGCGATTTAGTATCAGAAGAGTATTAAAAACTTGTTAAAGTTATAATAAAGAAACGAAGTATTCGTTTTCATAATAGTTGGTTAGTTAATTGAAAAGCAACGCACATCTTATACACATAAGACTAGCGTTGCTTTTTTTTGCACATAATTCTTACTCGTATTTTAAAATTCACTATCTTTAAATATCTCCAAATCAATTTTTTATGGGAATGTTTCATTATTATGATATCGGCCATGCCGAAGTCTTTGTTTTTGACAACTTCTTAATCAAGCAGGTTAAAGAAGGTGAAATTTTTGATTTAGAAGAGACCAACTATTTAAAACTCATTTTAGAGCAGCATTTTAACGGTTGTAAAATTGCTTACATTTCTAATAGAGTTACTTCCTTTTCTGTAGACCCTTTAGTTTATAAGGAAATTGAAAAAATATCTAACTTGGTAGCTATAGCAGTTATCCCGAACAACGAGAAAATGCTTAAAAATGTCAAAATATGAAAGTAAATTCTATAATAAGCCCTTTGCTATTTTTGATAACTTAAGCAATACTATTCAGTGGACACAAAAGATTATTTCAGAAAACAGCAAGAAAGAAAAATTACATATACACCTAACAAACAAACACTTACAAACAAAATATTTTTTCAGCCAACTTCAAAACAATAATAAAAATGTAAAAACGCTTTTTAATAGAAAAAACAAGCGCATGTCGTTTATCTAAAAGTTCGTTAAAAATTTAAATAAATCAACCGTTAATCGTATTTTTACAACATCTTAACCTACAAATTACACAAAATGTCCATAAATCAGCATATTGATCATACACTCCTAAATGCAGCTGCAACAAAAAAAGATATAAAAGTATTATGCGACGAAGCCAAGGAATATCGTCTACATGCCGTATGCGTAAATAGCTACTATGTGCCTTTGTCTAAACATTTTTTAACCATGACCAACATAAAAGTATGTGCTACTGTTGGTTTTCCTTTAGGTGCTATGAGCACTAAAGCCAAAGTCTGTGAAGCTAAAAAAGCCGTTGAAGATGGTGCTAACGAAATTGATATGGTTATTAATGTTGGAATGCTAAAAAGTAAAAACTATGTAGCTGTATACAAAGACATCTGCGATGTTAAATTAGCTATAGGTAGCACGCCTCTTAAAGTAATTTTAGAAATCAGTGAATTATCTAAAAATGAAATAATTAAAGCTTGTCAAATTTGTATCGACGCTAAAGCAGATTATATAAAAACTTCTACTGGATTCTCAAAAAGTGGCGCGACACTTACAGCCATTAAGATGATAAAGAAAACGGTAAAAGATAAAGTAAAAATTAAAGCCTCTGGCGGTATAAAAGATTACGAAACTGCTTTGAAATATATAGAGGTTGGCGCTGATAGAATAGGCACTTCGTCTGGTGCTCAAATAGCATCAGAGTCCTTACTAATCGAGGCCAGCTAAAACTATTTCTCATAAAATATTATCAGAAAAGCAATTATATATGCGACATAAGCTATATAATTGCTTTTTTATTTAATATATCTGCCTTTAAAAAATCATATCCTTTTAAAATTATAATTTCCCCTTAAATTATTTACCTTTGGCATTCATGCAAAAACAAATAAACATACAGAACAAAAAAGCTAAATTTCAGTACGAAATTTTAGATAAGTATACCGCAGGTATTGTTTTAACTGGAACCGAAATTAAATCTATTCGTAACAGTAAAGCATCAATAGCTGAAAGTTTTTGTGAGTTTAACGAGCAAGGCGAATTGTTTGTTATAAACATGACTATTGAAGAATACTTGTACGGCACATATTACAATCACAAACCTAAAGCCGAACGTAAGTTATTACTCAACAAACGAGAGTTAAAAAAACTTGAGAAAGAAGTCAAAAACACCGGACTAACCATTGTTCCTTTACGCTTATTTATAAATGAAAAAGGACTTGCAAAACTTGTTATTGCCCTAGCAAGAGGTAAAAAACTTTACGATAAAAGGGAAACAATAAAAGACAGAGAAAATAAAGTTAGGCTAGATAGAATTAAGAAAAGCTTTTAATAATTTTATGACATCTCTAACAATTCGTAATTGATATTATAGCTATGTTTGAAACATACTGCTAATAATCAATTTATGAAAAAACTATTACTACTCGCTTTTATAGTATTAATCAACACTACGCTATTTTCTCAAGTTACAGGAAGTGTAACATCTACACAAGGAGAGCCTCTTACATTTGTAAATATTTATATTGAAAACACTTACACAGGCACTACTAGTAACGATAATGGTATTTACGAATTAAATATATCAGAAAAAGGAACTTATACAATAGTTTTTAAATTTATAGGCTACAAAACTCTAAAAAAAACAGTCTCTATAAATTCATTTCCTTTTACGCTAGATGCAACGCTTGAAAACGAAGACATTTCGCTTACTGAAGTAGTCATTAATTCTGACGAAAACCCAGCTAATAAAATAATACGCAATGCAATAGCTCACAGAAAGAAAAACCTAGAAAACACAAAAACTTACACATCAGATTTTTATTCAAGAGGCTTTATAAAAATTGAAAATGTTCCCGAAAAAATACTTGGTCAAGAAATTGGCGATTTAGATGGTAATTTAGACTCTACACGTAGCGGAATGATCTATCTATCTGAAACAATTTCAAAACTTACATTCCAATATCCAGATAAATTAAAAGAGCACATTATAGCCTCTAAAGTGAGTGGTAATGATAACGGTTTTAGCTTTAATAGCGCTAGTAGCGTTGATTTTAACATCTACAACCCAACTGTAGAAATTGGCAATCAAATTGTATCGCCCATAGCTAGCAACGCTTTTAATTACTACCGCTATAAACTAGAAGGAGTTTTTTATGATGACCAAGGACACTTAATCAATCAAATAACAGTAATTCCAAGGCGAGAAAATGATCGAGTATTCTCTGGAACCATTTACATTGTTGAAGATCAATGGGCACTTTATGGATTAGAATTGAGTGTTACAGGAGAACAAGCTCAAATTCCCGCTGCAAAAACCATTACCATAAAGCAAACCTTTTCTTACTCTGATATTGATAAACTTTGGGCTTTAATTTCTAACAATATTGACTTTTCATATGGTATGTTTGGAATAACTGGAAATGGCCGCTTTACCGCTGTTTATAGTAATTATAATTTTCATCCGGAGTTTACCAAAAAAACATTTACAAGGGAGATTTTATCATTTGAAAAAGAAGCTAATAAAAAAGATTCTTTATTCTGGAACAACAAACGCCCAGTTCCTTTAACTGCTGAAGAAGCGACTGACTATGTAAAAAAAGACAGTATACAAACAATAAGGAAATCTGAAACATACCTAGATTCCATTGACGCAGAACGTAATAAATTCAAGTTAACCAACGTCCTTTTTGGCTATAATTATCAAAACTCTTATAAAAACTGGAATATAGGATATTCAAATCCGTTAGAAAACTTGAGCTTTAATACCGTACAAGGCTTTAATAGTGATATAAACCTATACTTTAACAAAAGTTACGATGATTACACCAAACGCTTTAGTGCTAATGCTAAAATAAACTATGGTTTTAGTGATGAAAGATTACGAGCATCAGGAGCAATATCTTATAAGTTTAACAACACAAACAGACGGTTTGCAAAACTTTCGGGTGGTGTTTCTGTAGAACAATTTAACGGTAGCAATCCTATTTCAAAACTCATAAACACGGCATATTCACTACTAGCTGAAGAAAATTACATGAAGCTATATGAAAAGCAATTCATAAGAGCAGACTACTCTCAAGAGCTATTTAATGGTCTTTATTTAGGTTCTGCCATTGCTTATGAAGCTAGAAAACCACTTTTTAATACCACAGATCAAGCATGGTTTCCTCAAGCTGACAAAGTATACTCAAGTAATAATCCATTAGACGAAACAGCCTATACAAATGCGCCTTTTGTATCTCATAACATTATGAAACTCGGCATTAATGCGTTTATTAATTTCGGACAAAAATACATGAGTTACCCTGACGGAAAGTTTAATGTGTCATCAGACAAATACCCAAGCCTGTTAATTGGTTATGAAAAAGGGTTTGGGGCAACAATATCAAACTATAATTTTGATGAAATCAAAGCACGAATATACCAAGGGTTTGATGTAGGAAACAAAGGATATTTTCAATATAACCTTAAAGGAGGAACCTTTATAAATGCTGATAATATTGCTTTTATAGATTATAAACACTTTAACGGTAATCAAACACAAATTGGCTCTGGTAGCAGCTATATAAATGTTTTTAACAACTTACCATATTACAGCATGAGCACTAATAAATCTTATGCTGAACTTCATATTGAACATGATTTTAAAGGCTTTATTTTAGGAAAAATCCCTCTTTTAAATAAGCTTAACTTTAACTTGGTAACTGGAGCTCACGCTCTTTCTGTAGATGGAAAAAATCCTTATCAAGAATTCTCTATTGGTTTAGACAATTTAGGTTGGGGCAATTTTAGATTTTTAAGATTAGATTATGTTCGATCATATCAAAGCGGTTTTCAAAGTGATGCTATTATTTTTGGCATAAAACTTCTTAATTAGTTATTTTTGATAAAAAACTAACGCATGAGAAAAACATTATATATACTTTTTATTTTAATAAGCAGTACACAATCATTTTGGGCGCAAGACACCGAAACAGATATTGAAGAAATAGATTACTCTAAAAATGTAGAAAGTATTGATGCTATTGTCACATCTTTATACAATGTAATTTCAGGAGACAGAGGTTTTGAGAGAGATTGGAGTCTATTTCAACACCTTTTTAAAGAAGATGCTAAGCTTATTCCTGCCGGAAAAAAACCTAAAGACACCTTACTTCACGTGCGCTATATGTCGCCAAGAGATTATGTAAGTACTTCTGGAACCTGGCTTGAAGAAAACGGATTTCACGAAAGAGAAATTCATAGAGTTACTAACACATTTGGAAATATAGCTCAAGTTTTCAGTACTTACGAAGCTTATAAAAACAAAGAAGATGATACGCCTTTTATGAGAGGCATTAACAGTATTCAACTTTTAAATGATGGGTATCGTTGGTGGATAATAAATGTATACTGGACTCAAGAAACTGAAAACAATCCTATTCCACAGGCGTATTTACCACCAAAAGAGTAATTATGTTTTATGATGACAGACCTAAAATAGAGATAGAAAAAAGTGTGCAAGATAAACTATTGCAAATCACACCCTTTATACTTTTAGGTATTGGTTTGGTTTACACATTAATCAACTACAACTCGTTACCAGCCCAAGTACCTGTCCATTTTAATTTTTCTGGAGAAGTCACAAATTATGCTGAAAAAAATTCTATTTGGTTTTTAACCATATTAGGGTTTGTACTAACTTTTGGAATGTATAAACTAATGCAATACCCGCATCAATTTAATTATCCTGTAAAAATCACACCAGAAAATGCCGAAAAGCAATATAAATCGGCTATAAAAATGATGACTTATATGAATATTGGTGTTGCATCATTATTCTTAATAATTAATTATGAGATTGTCCGCGTATCTATAAACAGTGAAAGTGGTTTTAGCCTAATATCGCACTATGTATTAAACGGTATTCTTCTAGCAATGGTGGTTGTTCCAATAATACAAGTTGTACTTACAATAAGAAAACAAAAAAATTAGTTTTTATCCTCTAATAAGGGTACAAATCTAAATTCTCCAAACTCATGCTTTTCAAAATCTTTTGGTCCTTTTCTAATAAAAAGTGTCATTGTTTGTACATTTTCTCCAACAGGAATTACAAGCCTTCCTCCTATTTCTAACTGTGCTAATAAAGCTTTAGGCACAAATGGAGCTCCTGCAGTTACAATAATACCTTTAAAAGGCGCTTCTTCTTTCAGCCCAATGTAGCCATCTCCAAAAATGAGTTTCTTTGGCCTGTAACCTAGTTTAGGAAGAAACTTACTTGTTTTTTTAAAGAGCTCATGCTGACGCTCAATACTATAAACTTTAGCACCAAGCTCACATAATACCGCAGTTTGATAACCACTACCTGTTCCTATTTCTAGAATTTTGTCTCCAGGTGTAATTTGTAGTAATTCAGACTGAAAAGCTACTGTATATGGTTGCGAAATAGTTTGATCAGCAGCAATAGGAAATGCTTTATCTTGATATGCATGATCTAAAAAACTAGAGTCCATAAACAAATGTCTAGGAATGTTTCCTATCGTCTTTAAAACATTATCATCTGTAATGCCCTTTGCTTTAACAACTTCAACAAGCTTTTGCCTTAATCCGCGGTGTTTAAACGTATCTTTCAATGTTAGTCAGGTTTTCAGAGCTAAAATAATTCAAAGATTCTGAAGCTAAAAATTAATCTTTCAACAATTATCATTCCTTTATAATTTACAACATTTTATTAATAATTTCACACTAATAAATAGCGAAAAATCTTATTTTTGTTGAAAACGTAAATAACATGCTAAAAGCTGGAGTTCTTGGTGCTGGGCATCTTGGAAAAATTCATTTAAGATTACTTAATCAATCTGAAAAATATGAGCTTGTCGGATTTTATGATGCTGATGAAGCTAATGCTAAAAAGGTAGAAGCCGAGTTTGGCTTTAAATACTTTAACTCAATTGAGGCATTGATTGATGCTGTTGATATGGTAGATATTGTAACACCTACATTATCGCATTATGATTGTGCTAAACAAGCCATTGCAAAAGGAAAACATATTTTTATTGAAAAGCCTATCACAAACACTGTTGAAGAAGCAGAACATATTAGAGAACTACTAGCCGAACATAACATACGCGGTCAAGTTGGTCATGTAGAACGCTTTAATCCTGCGTTTACAGCTGTGAAAGACAAAATTGAAAACCCTATGTTTATAGAAACACATAGGCTAGCCGAGTTCAACCCTAGAGGTACTGATGTTCCTGTGGTTTTAGATTTAATGATTCATGATATTGATATCATATTAAGCGTTGTGAAATCTAAAGTAAAACACGTTTCAGCTAGTGGCGTTTCTGTAATCAGTGACACACCTGATATTGCTAACGCACGAATTGAATTTGAAAATGGTTGCGTAGCAAACCTTACAGCCAGTAGAATATCATTAAAGAACATGCGAAAAACACGTTTTTTTCAACGTGATGCATACATCTCTGTAGACTTTTTAGAGAAAAAATGTGAAGTTGTAAAAATGAAAGACGCACCAGAAACACCTGGAGATTTTGATATGATTCTTCAGAATGCTGAAGGCGTAAAAAAACAAATCTATTTTGATAATCCAGATGTAGCAGGAAATAACGCTATTCTAGACGAGCTAGAAACTTTTGCTGACGCTATTAACAGCAACACAAAACCAATCGTAACACTACATGATGGTACAGAAGCTTTACGTGTTGCTACAATGATTATCAATCAATTCTAAAAATTAATATTATTAACAATTTTCTTATTTTAAGAAATAAAAAACATAAAAATTAACATGAAAAATGTTGCAGTAATTGGAGCTGGTACAATGGGAAATGGTATTGCTCATACCTTTGCCCAGAGTGGATTTCAAGTACAATTAATAGATATAAGTGAAGCTTCTTTAAAAAGAGGTATGGATACCATTGCTAAAAATTTAGACAGAATGGTTGCCAAAGAAAAAATTACTGAAGCTGACAAGCAAACTACTTTAAGTAATATAACCACTCATACAAAACTAGAAGATGGTGTTAAAAATGTTAGTTTAGTAGTAGAAGCAGCAACTGAAAATATCGATTTAAAACTGAATATTTTTAAGCAATTGGATGAAGTTTGCTCTGACGAAACAATTTTAGCAACAAATACATCATCAATTTCTATAACACAAATTGCAGCTGTAACTTCAAGACCAGAAAAAGTAATTGGAATGCATTTTATGAATCCTGTGCCAATTATGAAACTGGTAGAAATAATTAGAGGTTATAATACTACTGATGCAGTAACGAGTACTATTATGGAACTTTCTAAAACACTTGGAAAAATTCCTGTAGAAGTAAATGATTACCCTGGTTTTGTAGCAAACCGTATCTTAATGCCTATGATAAACGAGTCTATAGAAACATTATACAATGGTGTTGCCGGTGTACAAGAAATAGACACGGTAATGAAACTAGGTATGGCTCACCCTATGGGACCATTACAATTAGCAGATTTTATTGGTTTAGATGTTTGCTTATCAATATTAAACGTCATGTATGATGGCTTTAAAAACCCTAAATATGCACCTTGTCCACTATTGGTAAATATGGTAAGGGCTGGAAAACTAGGTGTAAAATCAGGTGAAGGTTTTTATGATTATTCTGAAAGCAGAAAAGCAGAAAAAGTTTCTAAACAATTCTCAAACTAATAATTTTAAAAAACAGATTCACTGTTTTTTAAAGTAACAAAAAAAGAAAATGGCTCACATTATACCTTTTAAAGCTGTGCGACCAACACGAGACAAAGTAAGTCTTGTAGCTGCTCGTTCATATCAAAGCTACACAAAGGAACAGCGCGAAGCACGCTTACGTGATAATCCATTTTCTTTTTTACATATTGTAAACCCTGGTTATAAGTTTGATAAAGAAATTTCTGGTCAGGCGCGTTATTCTTTGGTAAAGAATAGATATTTAGAGTTTAAAGAAGAAGGTATTTTTGTTCAAGATGATGCTCCTTGTTATTACGTTTACAAAATTGTAAACCGTGAAGGCAGAGAATTTAATGGCATCATTGCTGCTGCAAGCGCTTTAGATTATGAAAACGATGCTATAAAAAAGCATGAAGATACCATTGCATATAAAGAAGTAGTTTTTAAAGATTATTTAAAAACGGTAGGGTTTAATGCTGAACCTGTACTACTTACCTATCCTGACAATAGCGCTATTGAAACAATCATCAAAGAAGCTCAAAAAAAGCGTGCTGAATTTGAGTTTACAACAACTTATAGAGATACACACTACTTGTGGTTGGTAGATACTCCTAAAACCATAAAAAGCATTCAAGAGGAATTTAAAAACATGCCGGCCATTTACATAGCCGATGGACACCACAGGTCTGCATCATCCTATTTACTTTACAAAGACTTAAAAGACGCCAACCCTGATCATCAAGGTGACGAAGACTATAATTTTTTTATGAGCTATTTAATTCCTGAATCTGATTTAAAAATTCATGAGTTTAACCGACTTGTAAAAGGGCTAAATGGCTTAAGTAAAGAAGAGTTTTTAATTAAATTAGACACTTTTTACCGTATTGAAAACCGAGGAAAAACACCTTATAAACCTTCTAAAAAAAATCATTTTAGCATGTATTTAGATGGCGATTTTTATTCGCTATATTTACGAAAAACGGTTTATAACATAGAAACATCACTTGATGGCCTTGATGCTCAATTGCTTTACAAAACCATTTTACAACCTATTTTAGGTATTGATGACTTACGAAACGACATCAGAATTGAGTATAGTAATGGTAAAAATGATATTGTAAATATAAAAAGTGCTGTTGATAGTGGTGAGTTTACTGTTGGTTTTGGTATGGTTCCTGCAACTATTGAGCAAATGAAAAACATTGCTGACGATGGTTTAAAAATGCCTCCTAAAAGCACTTATATAGAGCCCAAACTTCGTAGTGGTGTAACCATTTACGAGTTTTAACAAAACCACCTATTAGCAACTCTAGTGCTAATAGTATTGATAATGCTTAATAAAAGGCTTAAAACAAAAATACTAAATGAGTATAAAACAAAACCTTCATAAAATTCAATCACAAATACCTCAACATGTTACGCTTGTAGCTGTTTCAAAAACCAAACCTAATACTGATATTATTGAGGCTTACGAAGCTGGACAGCGTGTTTTTGGTGAAAACAAAATCCAAGAAATGGTTGACAAACATGAAGCCCTACCTAAAGATATTCAGTGGCATATGATAGGTCATGTACAACGAAATAAAGTAAAATACATGGCGCCTTTTGTTTCCTTAATACATGGTGTAGACAGCTTTAAACTACTTAAAGAGATTGATAAGGAGGCTAAAAAAAACAGCAGAACCATTAACTGCTTACTTCAAATTAAAATCGCTAAAGAAGATAGTAAATTTGGTATGTCTGAAAAAGATGCTGTGCAATTACTACAATCTGAAGCATTCAATAATCTAAAAAACGTGCAAATTACTGGTGTAATGGGAATGGCAACATTTACTGATAACACTTCACAAATTGAAAATGAATTTCTTACTTTAAAAAATATTTTTGATACATTACACAAACAATACCCTAACTTTAAAACTATAAGTATGGGTATGAGTGGCGACTACCAGACAGCAATAGCTAGTGGAAGTACAATGATTAGAGTAGGAAGCAGTATATTTGGCTCAAGAAATTATAATTAATATAACATACAACGACTTATTTACGCAATATTAGACATAGAAACTACCGGCGGAAAGTACAATGAAGAAGGAATAACCGAAATCGCCATTTATAAATTTGATGGTCATAAAGTTGTAGATCAGTTTATAAGTCTTGTTAACCCAGAAAGAGATATTCAACCTTTTGTTGTAAATCTTACAGGGATTAACAACAATATGCTTCGCAATGCTCCAAAATTTTATGAGGTTGCCAAACGCATAGTTGAAATTACTGAAGACTGTATTTTAGTTGCTCATAATGCCCAATTTGATTATCGTATTTTACGAACCGAATTTAAAAGACTTGGTTTTGGATACAAACGTAAAACTATTTGTACTGTAGAGCTTTCTAAATCATTAATTCCTGGACAACCGTCCTACAGTTTGGGTAAGCTAGCTAGAGCTTTAGGAATTCCTGTAACAGATAGACATCGTGCATCTGGTGACGCAATGGCAACTGTAAAGCTTTTTAAAATGCTACTAAATAAAGATTTAGAAAAGCATATTATAAAAGACGCAGTACGTGCCGAACCAAAGTTTCAAATGGAGCCCAACTTGAAACAGATTATAAATGAGCTACCTAATGAAACTGGAGTATATTACGTTCATAATGATAAAGGCGATATTATTTACATTGGAAAAAGCAATAATATTAAAAATAGAATAAGTCAACATTTTAGCAGTACCAGCCCTAAATCAAAAAAAATTCAATTACAAACTGCTTCTGTTACTTACGAAAAAACAGGCAGTGAACTTGTTGCTCTTTTAAAAGAAAACCAAGAAATAAAAAAGAACAAGCCTTTATTTAATAGAGCTTTACGTAGAACTATTTTCACCTATGCTCTATATAGCTTTGTAGATGACAATGGATATATCAATTTAAAAATTGATAAAGCTGATGGTAGAAAAACAGCTATAACCACATTCAGTAATAGACAAAGCGCTAAAAGTTTTATGCACAAAGCTGTAGAGGACTATAATTTATGCCAAAAATTGACAGGGCTTTATCCTACTAAAACAAACTGCTTTAATTACACTATAAAACAATGCGAAGGCGCTTGTATAAAACAAGAAACAGCAGAGTCATACAATAGTCGTGTGGAGTCGCTTATTCAAAAAAATAGCTACACAAACCTAAATATGGTTATTATTGACAAAGGCAGAGATATTGATGAACGCAGCGCTATTTTAATTAAAAATGGTATTTTTAAAGGACTTGGTTTTTTTGACTTAAATTATCAAATAACCAACAGCGATGTTCTAGAATCTATAATTACACCTATGGAAAACAACAGGGACTCACAGCACATTATACAAGCCTATTTAAGAAAGAACAAACGAATAAAAACAGTTATTTTTTAACCAAAGTACATTTCTACTTGCAAGTTTTATTATTTTTGAAATTATGAGTAAATCATCAAATAAAAATTGGCGAGATGAGCTTCATGAAATTATTTATGAAGCAGATACGCCTGCCGGTAAATTATTTGATATTATTCTTCTCATAGCCATTCTTGCTAGTATTGCTTTAGTTATGCTTGAAAGCATAAAAAGCTTTGATGAAAAGTATCATGATTTTTTAAACATTTCTGAATGGGTAATTACCATTCTTTTTACTGTTGAATATATCGCTAGAATAGTTACCGTAAAGAAACCTATAAAATATATTACCAGTTTTTATGGTGTTATAGACTTACTATCTACATTACCAAAGTATCTATCATTAATTTTTGCTGGCACACATGCACTTGTTGCTTTAAGAGCACTACGTTTACTACGTGTATTTAGAGTACTAAAACTTGCAAGATATTTAGGCGCTTCAAATCATTTGGCTTCTGCTATCAAAGCCAGTAGAGCAAAAATTTCGGTATTTCTCTTTGCTGTGCTTATTGCTGCAACCATTTTTGGAACCATCATGTATCTTGTTGAGGGAGAAGAACACGGATTTGAAAATATTCCAAAAAGTATTTATTGGTGTATAGTAACTCTTACAACTGTTGGTTTTGGAGATATTGCTCCCGTAACACCTTTAGGGCAATTTATAGCTTCAGTAATTATGATACTAGGTTACGGGATTATAGCTGTTCCTACAGGTATTGTATCGGCCGAGTATACAAAACAGGCAGGACAAGCAAAAACACCATTAACAAATCAACCACATAGAAACATACACTTAAACTCGCAATCCTGTGCTAACTGTCTAGCAAATGACCATAAAGATAATGCTGAATATTGTCATAAATGCGGTCACAACTTACACATAAATTAATTCTCAAATCATATAGCCATCTCAAAATCAGATTCAAATAACTATGTAATATCTATAGTTGGTCCAACTGCTATAGGAAAAACAGCTTTAAGTATTAAGCTTGCAAACTATTTTAATACTGAAATTATTTCAGCAGATTCCAGACAGTTTTTTAGAGAAATGCAAATAGGTACTGCTGCTCCAACTCCTGATGAATTATTAGCTGCAAAACATCATTTTATACACCACAAATCAGTTGAAGATGATTACAATGTTGGCAACTTTGAAAAAGACGCTATTACAAGGTTAAACCATTTATTTCAAACAAAAGAAATAGTTATTATGGTTGGTGGCTCTGGACTTTATGTAGATGCAGTTACAAAAGGATTAGATAATTTTCCTGAAGTAGATAAATCTATAAGAACGCATTTAAACAAACAGCTAGAAACAGAAGGACTAGAGAGTTTACAAAAGCAGTTAAAAACGCTAGATGAAGCATCTTTTAACAATATTGCAACAGACAATCCGCATCGTGTAATTCGTGCTTTAGAGATTTGTATAGGAACACAAAAACCTTTTTCATCTTTTTTAAACAAGGAAAAAGAAAAAAGAAACTTTAAAACCATTTCCATTGGTCTAACAGCTGAAAGAGAAGTTATTTACAATAGAATAAATAAACGTGTAGATATAATGATGGATGAAGGCTTGTTACAAGAAGTAAAAAACCTAGAAAACAAACAGCATCTAAACGCCTTAAACACTGTAGGCTATAAAGAAATTTTTAAATACTTAAACAATGAATGGTCTTTAGATTTTGCTGTTTCTGAAATCAAGAAAAATTCGCGTCGTTTTGCTAAACGTCAATTAACTTGGTTTAAGAAGAATGAAAACACTACTTGGTTTGATTATGAATATGATATCAACCTTATTACAGATCATATCAAAAATGTAATAAAATAAAAAAGCCAGCAGAATATGCTGGCTTTTTATTTATTTGTTTTGTTTGCATTTAAGCTTCTTCAGAATTTACAACTAGTCTAAATCCTTCTCCATGAATGTTAAGTATCTCTACTTTATCATCTAATTTTAAATACTTACGTAATTTAGCAATGTAAACATCCATACTTCTAGATGTGAAATAATTATCATCTCTCCATATTTTTGTTAATGCAAGCTCTCTTGGCATTAAATCGTTTTCATGAAGTGCTAACAATCGTAATAACTCGTTTTCTTTTGGAGATAATTTTATTTGTTCACCACCTTTGTAGCTTAAAAAACGTAGTTTAGAATTTAAGTCAAAACTTCCTATTTTAAACTGGAACTGCTTACTGTCTGCTACTGTTTCTGTAGCTTTACGCTGCATAATAGCTTTGATTTTCATTAGTAAAACTTCACTATCAAAAGGCTTGTTTAAATAGTCGTCTGCTCCTACTTTGTAACCCTTAAGCACATCTTCTTTCATGGCTTTGGCTGTTAAGAAAATAATAGGCACATCGGTATTTTTTTCTCTAATTTCTTTAGCTAATGTAAATCCGTCTTTATACGGCATCATTACATCTAAAATACACAAATCGAAATCGTCTTTTTTGAATTTCTCAAAACCTTCCATACCATTTTTTGCATGTGTTACTTCGTAATCATTCATTACAAGGTAATCTTTTAAAATGGTACCAAAATTCGGGTCGTCTTCTACTAATAAAATTTTCTTTTGTTGTTCAGTCATAGCTTTACGATATTAATGGAAGTTTTATAATAAAGGTACTTCCTTTGTCTTTTTCACTTTCTACAGAGATATGTCCTTGGTGGTCTTCTACAATACGTTTTACGTAGGCCAAACCTAGTCCATGCCCTTTTACATTATGTATGTTTCCGGTGTGCTCTCTATAAAATTTTTCAAACACACGCTTTTGTGCAGCTTTACTCATACCGCTGCCTTGGTCTTTAATTTTTATTATTACATTGTTGCCTACATTTTCTGTGTAAACATCAATTTTTGGTGCTTCTGGAGAATATTTTATGGCATTGTCCAGAATGTTTACTAATACGTTTGTAAAGTGTGTTTCGTTTGCTAAAACCGAGTGCTTTTCAGCATTTAAATGTGTTTTAACAAATCCTGCTCTATCTTCAACTATTAACTCAACATGAGTTATAGCATCCTCTAATAAGTCGTGCAACTCAACACGTTCTTTACTTATATTTAATTCGTTTTTTTCTAGTTTAGATATTCGCAATACATTTTCTACTTGCGCATGCATACGTTTATTTTCATCTTTTATCATTTTAAGATAACGCATTACTTTTTCTTTATCTTCTATAATTTTTGGATTTCTTATAGCGTCTAAAGCCAAGTTTATAGTAGCTATTGGCGTTTTAAACTCATGCGTCATGTTGTTTATGAAATCTGTTTTTATTTCAGATATTTTTCGCTGTTTAAGTAACTGCATCAAAGCGCTTGTATAAGCAATTATAATGATAGATGTAAAAATGATTGACAATAACGTCATCTTGATTATTGATGACTGTAAAAACATATTTCTTGTTGGAAAATTTAATAACAGCCTATAATTATTGCTATCATTTTCATTTTGAAATATTGGCACACTAAAGGTTGATGATTTTTGAAGTTCAAAGTTTTCACTTTGTACTTTGGTTGCTAAACCATTGCTATATATTGCAAATTGGTAGTCTCCTTCTATCTCATCCTCTTTTAGTTTTTTAGATAAAAGTCTCTTTATTTCTTTTACCGTTACACGTTTATGTAAAGGTGTTCTAAAAGCTATACTTTTATAAAAATCTTCGTAGAAAACTTTTTCTCCTTTAGAGATGTTTCCCATTTCTACAAGCATAGCACTCAAACTTTTATTTGAGTTTTTTTCAACTGCAGAGCCTCTTAAAACCTTTGTATTACTTTCGCTCAATACTTTTTTAATATTGATACTATCTAAACCTATGTCAAAGATCGATGAAGAAAGTTTATAGTTTTCTTCTAGAATACTGTTTTTATATATCAGCATTTCATGAGAGTTATTGCTTTCTTGCTTGTAATATAATTCTCTAAATGCTGTTGTGTCAGGTTCTACGCCTTTTGCAAATAAATCTTGCACAAGGTATACGTAGTCTTCAAACTCTTTATCTTCAATTTCTTTTGATGTAAAAGTCAGTGCTTTTTTTACATTAAAAGTGAATTGTTCTTGTTCATTTTTTATTGAGTTGTTAATGTAATATGCTTGTACAAATATTATCCCAACAAGAGACAAACTCATTAACAATACTAATATGATGAATAGCTTTTTGCTCATCGCTCAAAATTACCATTTTAACATTTAGTTCCCTTAGCATTTAACCTTACATTAACAAAAATGTTAAAATTTAAGATTTATTGTATTTCTTTTAAAATTTGGTGGTGAATTTTAAGTGATTGTTCTTTTGTAGTTTCTAGTTCTTCGTTAACAATCACAAAATCAGACTTCTTAATTTTTTCAGCGTCATCTAGCTGATTATTCATTATAGCTTTAATCTTTTTTTCAGTAGTATTATCTCTTTTTAAAACTCGAGATATTCTTACATCAACTGGAGCTGTTACTGTAATAATAAAATCACAACTTGCGTCACTTCCGTTCTCAAACAAAATAGCAACTTCTTTTAAAACATAAGGTGCTTTTTGTTTTGCAACCCACTTATCGAAATGCTTTGCTACTCTTGGATGAACAATAGCGTTCATTTTTTCTAAAAGTGATTTATCATTAAAAATGGCATTGGCTAAAAAGGGTCTGTTTAGCGTGTTATTTATATAGGCTTCTTCTCCAAAAAGTTTTATTAGATTACGCTTTATAACCTTTGATGTGTGCATCAGTTTTTTTGCTTCATCATCTGCTATGTAAACAGGTATTCCATAGCTTTCAAACTGTTTTGCTACTGTAGTTTTACCACTACCTATTCCGCCTGTTAATCCTACTATTGTCATTCTGTTATAATAAACTCTATTTGCTGTTGATTAATTTTTACGTTTTTTACAGATTTTGGGATTTTTGTAACTTCTGGATGTAAGTATGATTGTCCCTTTACTAGTTTAGAAAAATCACAAACAACTTCAAAGTCTTCTATTTTAATATTATTAAAGTTACTTAAACTTGTATAATATGTCAATGCTATTTTTTTAGGAAAATATTTTACACTTATACTATCTGGCACATTTGTTATTATAACTGGAACCTTCATTATACCTTCAGTAAATTTACTTACAGATGCTTTCAGACTTACTTGTTTATCAGAAAATTTTAGTTCATTAAGAGTATTTGGAAGTTTAAGGTTTAAAATTGAGTTAATGTTTGATTTTACTTTTTTCAGCTTAAGTGTATCTGTATTGATGTGATTTATTTTATCAACTATTACATGAGGTCCAATTATTGTTATAGAGTCTGGTTTTACAGAAAAATCATCTAGTAAATCATAGCCTTGATTAAACCTTATATCTGTATGTAGTTTTACAGGTACTTTTTTTACTGCATTTACATCATATCTAAATCTTAAAGTATCAGGAGTTACATTAATTATCTCTTCATTTTTATCAAATTGAGAGGCAAGATTTGTGTAACCAGAACTTTTATTCCAAATATATAAACTATCAGTCTTGTTAATATTTTTAGAGAAATCTATAGCTAGTTCAGGCGTTTTAAAATAGTACTTTATCAAATTAAATCCTTGAGACTTAAGTGTTATGTTAAGTTTATGACTTTTATCACTTACTATCACTTCTTCACTTGGTACGTGTTCTGTTTTTAGTAGAAATATAATAGTATTAGTATAAGTTGCTGATAATTTTGTTATTACCAAAATAAAAAAAGACAGCACAAGGAATAAAAAGAAAATATTAATTCTCTTACTCTTTACAGATTTTAATATTTTAGATTTTAAAGTTTTATACATGCACTATAAAAAAAACAAATTAGGAAATTGTTTTTCAGGTTTTTTTCCTAGTAAATGGATATAAAATATAGATTTTAAAAAGCCGTATCCATATCCTGCAAACTGGATTACAATAGCTAATATAGCCATTATTGCAATAGAGACACTTTTTGTTGATATTATAGCTAAAGCAAAAGCTAGCATAAAATAAATCACATATAAATAAATAAGCCATGGAAAACCAATGAACGTGGCCCCAATAGCAACTAAAAAACCAACGCAAAATATTGAAGGAAACCAATACGTTACTTTTGCTGTTTCTGGATGCCACTTATTAAGTATAGGTCTTACTAAACCAAACTTTTTTACTTGTATAAAAAACTTATTCCAAGATATTCTTCGTTTATGATACACAAAGGCTGTTGGAATCAGTTTTGTTTTATATCCTAGTTTAGTTAATCTTATTGATAAATCAGGATCTTCTCCTGGATGAATTTTGCCAAATCCTTGAGTTTTTAAAAAGGCTTCTTTAGATAACCCCATATTAAAACTTCTAGGTTGAAATGTATTTACATGCTTTTTTCCTCCTCTTATTCCTCCAGTTGTTAATATTGAGGTCATAGAGAAGTTAATGGCTTTTTGTAAGCTTGAAAAAGATTTATGAGCGGCATCAGGACCTCCAAAACAATCTACATATGATTCTTTTAAACTTTTTTGAACTTCATTCAAATAATTTGAAGGCAGTAAACAATCTGAATCTAAAATTATAAAATAGTTACCTTTAGCTCTTTCCATACCATAGTTTCTAGAATCGCCAGGGCCTGAATTAGACTTAAAGTAATAATCTATTTTTAATAATTCCCGATACTTTTCTACAACTTCTTTTGACGTTACCGATGAGCCATCCTCAATAATGACTATATCAAATATGACATCAGTTTGTAGTGCTACAAAACTTTGTAGTAGCTCCTCTATTTCATTGGGACGATTGTAAACTGGTATTATAAATGTAAACGCTAGTTGCATACAACAAATGTAACTAAACCCATAAAAAAAGCCACTCTAAAGCGTGGCTTTTAAATATAATTTTTTATTAAAATTAATTTTTAATTATTCTAACTGTTTCTGTTACATCTCCTATAGTTACTTTTACAAAATATGCTCCAGATTGTAATGACGTCATATCTATATTACCTGTTACTGCGTTTGGTTGTGCATTAACAACTACTTGACCTAGCATGTTATAAACTGACACATCTGTCATTTTCTTTTGTGTTATAATGTTTAGAGCACCGTTTACTGGGTTAGGATAAACATTTAATGACATTTTAAGTTGTTTCTCCGCTACAGATAATTGATTAGAACCTTCTACAACTAGAAGTTCTTGGTTTGCGTTTACATTTTCTATATAATCTACCATACCACTTAACCAAGTTATCTTTACATAATCAATAACATTATAGCTCCCTACTCCAAAAAATTCTGCACTGGAGTTTTGAGAAATGTAGCCTTCTCCACAAAGCGTATATCGGTATTGCTTATTTCCATCAACTGATATTTCAATAACAGAACCTATTCCATCTTTATTACTTTGAACACCTGACAATCTAACTTTCAACCAATTATTGCTTAAATCTCCCTGGTTTTTCCAGAGGAACATATTAGCATTATTTGTATTATTAACTATTATTTCTGGATAGCCATCATTATCTATATCGCCTATAGCATTGGAGTGACTTATTCTTGTATCATTCTGAAAACCCTCTTCAGGTATGGTAAAAGTTTCATTTCCGTTATTATGATAAAATGCAGCAGAAGCTAAACTAGGAACAGAACCATCCATTGAACTACTTACATATAAATCTAGATTCATATCATTATCAGCATCTAAAAAAACTGCTCCCCAAGAAAAACCATTAAATTCTGTATTTGTGCTATTTGTAACATCAGAAAAAGTGCCATCGCCATTATTTTTTAGAAATACATTACCGTTAATTGGTGTATTAGAAACGTATATATCAAACCAACCATCATTATTAAAATCTCCTATTGTTGTAGACATAGCATCTATAGCTACATTCACATTTGCTACAGCCGCTACATTAGTAAATGTTCCATCTCCGTTATTGTGATAAAGAAAGTTTTCGTTAAAAAGTTTATCATTAGCAACATAAATATCTTGCCAACCATCATTATTATAATCAAAAAAAGCAGAGCAAAATGATAAATGGCTTGTATTATGTATTCCTGCTTGAGTACTTACATCTGTAAATGTACCGTCTCCATTGTTTTGATATAACAAATTGGGTTGTTGTAAACTATCATCTCTATTACTAATAAAAACATCTAATAACCCATCATTATTTATATCGCCCCAAGAGGCTCCCCAGTTATAAATATTACTAACAGGTAACCCTGCGGCTGCAGTAACATCAGTAAAATTTAAGGATCCATCGTTATTATATAAATGACTTCCGTTTGCGTCACTTGCTATATACAAATCCTTATCACCATCATTATCATAATCTACCCAAATGACTTGCCTGTCTTGTGAACTAGGATCTGCCGTAAGGAAAAACTCACGTGTAAATGTGCCATCTTGATCATTACTGAAAAACTCAATCTGTCTCCCGGAACCTGTCCCTAAAGTAATATCATCCCAACCATCATTATTAAAATCACAGAATGAAATTCCACTACCATATTCTAAACTACCAGGATTAATAAAAACTCCAGAAGTTTGAGCTATATCAACAAAGTTTGTCTGTGCTTGTAAATGAGTACTAAATAGACATAAAAAAGCTAAAACAATTCTTAATTTAAAATGCAACATACCTATACTAAATTATTGTTATTGCTAAATATAAAGAGAAATTATTATTATTTACAACCGTCTTAAAATTTTAGTGAATTGCTATTTTTATGACATAAAAAAAGAGAAGTTTGCAAAACAAACTTCTCTTTTTAATATTTAAATAAATAAGTCTTTTATTTTGAAAAAGCCTCCATAACTTCATTGCTAACTCCTACATTGCTAAATCCACCATCGTGAAATAAATTTTGTAATGTTACTTTTTTAGTTAAGTCGCTAAACATTGACACTGTATAGTTTGCGCAATCTAAAGCAGTTGCGTTACCTAATGGTGACATTTTATCTGCATAGTTTATAAAGCCATCAAAACCTTTTACACCACTACCAGCAGTAGTAGGTGTTGGTGATTGAGATATTGTATTTACACGTACTTTTTTATCCTTTCCGAAGAAATACCCAAAACTACGAGCAATACTTTCTAAATACGCTTTATTATCAGCCATATCATTATAATCAGGAAAAACACGTTGTGCTGCCATATATGTTAATGCAACGATACTTCCCCATTCACTCATGGCGTCTTTTTTGTATAATGTTTGCATCACTTTGTGAAATGACATTGCAGAAATATCTGTTCCTTTTTGAGTCCAATCATAATTTTGATCTGTATAGGCATTTCCTTTTCTTACGTTTATAGACATACCTATTGAGTGTAAAACAAAATCTATTTTACCTCCTAAAATCTCCATTGACTTTTCTACAAGGTTTTCTAAATCGCTCATAGATGTTGCATCGGCTGGAATAATTTGAGATCCTGTTTTTTCAGCAAGAGCATTTATTTGCCCCATTCTTAAAGCAACAGGTGCATTTGTTAAAACAAACTCTCCGCCTTCTTCATGAACACGTTCTGCTGTTTTCCAAGCAATAGAGTTTTCGTCTAATGCTCCAAATATGATTCCTTTTTTTCCTTTTAATAAATTATATGACATAATCTTGTTGTTGATTCGTTGTTTACTTTTTCAAAGATACTATTAATTCAATAATTGTTTAGCATGTGCGATTGCAGAATTTGATATTTCTATACCTCCTAACATCTGTGCTATTTCAATAATACGTTCGTCGTGATTTAATTGTATAAGATTTGTTGTTGTTATATTATTTACATCTTCTTTATAAACCTTAAAATGCGTATGCCCTTTTGCGGCTATTTGTGGTAAATGCGTAATTGCAAAAACTTGCATTGTTTGACTCATTTGAAGCATGATTTGCCCCATTTTATTTGAGACTTCTCCTGAAACTCCAGAATCTATTTCATCAAACATAATGGTTGGTAATTGCATATATTTTGATAAAATAGATTTTATAGCTAACATAATTCTAGAAAGCTCGCCACCAGAAGCTGCTTTTTTCAACTCATTAAAATGGCCTCCTTTATTTGCAGAAAACAAAAAGGACAACACATCTTTACCATTACCTAAAAATGCTTCTTCATAAGTGACACGAATGTCGAACTGTGCATTTGGCATTCCTAAAAGACTCAAGATACTTTCTAATTGCTTTTTTAACTCTGGAATGGCTTTATTTCTATTATCATGAATGGTTTTAGAAAGTTTATTGAGTTTATCTTCTATTACTTGAAGTTCTTTTTCTTTATCAACAATACTATCTTCAATATTTTCAGTTTCTGATACTTTTTCTGATAGATTGTTCTTAATAACTAACAATTCAGAAATAGACTCAACAAAATGCTTTTTAAACAACGCATTTATTACCGCTAGCTTATCATTTACATACTGCAATCTATTAGGATCAGAATCTAATGTTTCTTGATATGTTTCAATATCTGCAAACACATCATCAAGCTCTATTAAACTGCTATTTACACGTTGAAATAATGTCTCATATTTCACAGATAACGTAGATAGCTTTTGAGTTGCTTGTTTTAGTTCTGTAAGAATAGCTAACGCTCCTACTTGCTCATCATTAAGTAATTGATTGGCTAGAGCTAGTTTTTCTTCAATTTCTTCAACGTTTTGAAGTGCCTCATACTCTTCTTCTAACTCTTGTAATTCGCCTTCAACAAGATTTGCTTCTTCTAATTCGTTAAGTAAAAATGTATTATAATCGTATTCTTTTATTGCTTCAGCTTTAAACTGCTGTAAGTCAGTTAACGCTTTTTGAACAGATTTATATTGGGTTAATTCCTGCTTATAAGATGTTAAAAATGATGCGTTTTTTGCTAATGCATCTATAACCTGAAACTGAAAATCGTCATTTACTAATTGTAAGGTTTCATGTTGTGAATGAATATCAATTAAGTGCGAGCTCAATGCTTGTAAGCTATTTAAATTTACCGGAGAATCATTAACAAAGGCTCTAGATTTTCCTGATGGTAAAATTTCTCGTCTTATGATTGTTTGTGGTTCATAATCTAAATCTTCAGTTTTGAATAACTGTTTTAAATCATAATTTGTAACATCAAAAACGGCTTCTATAACACATTTTTTTTCTGGGTTTTTTAAGCTGTTTAAATCTGCTCGTTTTCCCAAAATAAGAGACAAACCTCCTAGTAATATAGATTTACCAGCTCCTGTTTCTCCTGTTATAATAGTTAAACCTTGATTAAACTGAACCTGGAAATGGTCTATTAAAGCATAATTTTTAATGGAAAGTGATGTAAGCATACTTTGTAAAACCTGGATTTTTTTAAAAATTTAGATAGACTCTAAAATACGAAACTAAAACTTAATATTGCGCCATTTATTAGAGTGCATTGGTGCTACTCTGTTTAATGTGCTTACTAGGTTTGATATATTTACACTTGGGCCATCAGTAAATATTTGCTCTATTTCATCTGCTTTGGCATCAAAAAACGTACGTAATAAGAAAGAGTTAGGTCGTCTGCTATTCATTTCGTTGAGTAACGCTATAGAATTAGCTATACTTTCTTTGGCATCTTTTGTTTTTTCACTCATAATGTCTAACCCATTTCTATGGTAGTCGTACATTACTTTTCTGTATTCTTTAAATGTTGAAGATAACAAGTTATCTATCAAAGCAAACCTACTCTGTAAGCCATCTTCTAACTTCCATCCTTTTAAATTTGCTTGTTGTGAATAGTTTACTATAGTTTGAGCTTGTTTGTAATACACATCGCCTCCATTTGGAGCAAAAGTATCTGCATCCATACCTAAAATCATATTAACATGAAATGCTAATACTGAAATTAAATTTGATTGAAATTGATTTGGGTTATAAATCAGGTTTTGAAACTCTAAATAAACAAAGCTAAAATCTTTATCATTGACATTATAAACTGGTGATGTATAGGTTGAACCAAAAACGGGTCTAGATGATTGCACCTGTATTGTTGCTGAAAATGCATTACCAGAATACGAAGTCACATTAATATACATACTACATGCTATTCGTTCTTGTGTGCTAAAAACCTTATTTGTCCACTTTGTATTGTTTATAAACTCATTAAGTTGTCTTTCTAAAGTTTTAAAAACTGGCAGGTTTTCATTTCCTGTTTGTGTTGCATTTACAACAACCGAACAGTTTAATTCTTGAGAAAACGAAGTAAATGTTATAATACTAAAAAAGAATATAAATAGTATGTTACGCATTGATTTGATGTATTATTTCCTTAAGTATATCACTAGCAACCTCTTGTTTAGACTTTAATTCATATTGGGTTACTCGGTCTTTATTATCTATCAAAGTTACTTTATTGGTTTCTGTTTTAAAACCTGCACCTTTATCATTTAACGAATTTAAAACAATTAAGTTTAAATTCTTCTTTTTTAGTTTAGCTTTTGCGTTTTCTAGCTCGTTATTTGTTTCTAGGGCAAAGCCTACTAAAAATTGATTTGTTTTAGTTTTACCTAAAGATGCTAAAATATCTTTTGTTTTTTCTAACTCTAAAGTTAACGTACTATCTGCCTTTTTTATTTTTTGGGTTGCAACATGTTTTGGTTTATAGTCGGCTACAGCGGCTGCAAATATTGCTATATCTGCATCTGGAAACGCAGCACTAGCTTCTTGATACATATCTTCAGCACTCGTTATATGAGTTACATGTATTAAGCTATGAGATACTTTTTGTTGGGTTGGCCCAGAAATTAATGTTACTTCTGCACCTAAAGAAGCGGCTTTTTTTGCTATCTCAAACCCCATTTTACCACTTGAATGATTCCCAATAAAACGAACTGGATCTATGGACTCATAGGTTGGCCCGGCAGTAATTAAAACTTTTTTTCCTTTTAAAGGCAACTTGTTTAAAATATCATTTTCTATAAACGTCAAGATATCTTCTGGCTCTGCCATACGTCCTTCTCCTACCAAGCCACTTGCTAGTTCACCACTAGTTGCCGGAATCATTATATTTTTAAATTCTTTTAGCTTTTGAAATGATTGTAATGTAGACGGATGCTTATACATATCAAGATCCATAGCTGGTGCAAAATATACAGGACATTTTGCTGATAAATACGTTGCTAAAAGTAAGTTATCGCAAACGCCATTTGCCATTTTTGACAAAGTGTTTGCTGTTGCAGGTGCTATAACAAAATAATCTGCCCAAAGCCCTAAATCTACATGGTTATTCCATACTGCATTGTCGTCATCTTCATTGTAAAAAGATGAATGTACAGGATTTTTAGAGAGCGTTGATAATGTTAAAGGTGTTATGAAGTCTTTAGAAGCAGGCGTCATAACGACCTTTACGTTTGCGCCTGCTTTAATAAATAATCTAACCAGATTAGCTGTCTTGTAAGCAGCTATACCAGCACTAATGCCTAGAAGTATATTTTTGCCACTTAATACAGACATATACTACTGTTGCGTATCTTCTTCAGTGTTTCTATGGTATATTTTACCATCTAACCACTCTTGTACAGCTAGTGCGTGTGGTTTTGGTAATTTTTCATAAAACTTAGATACTTCTATTTGTTCTTTGTTTTCGAAAATTTCTTCAAGACTATCATTGTAAGTAGCGAACTCTTCAAGTTTTTCTATTAATTCTTTTTTTATTTCAGAATTAATTTGCTCTGCTCTTCTTGAAATGATAGATATTGACTCATAAATGTTTCCTGTAGCTTCGTCTACTTTGTTTCTATTATAAGTTGTTGTGTTAACAGGTGCGTTGATTTTTTTTAAATCCATGTGTTACGTGTATTAACTTTTAGTGCTGTAATTTTCTAATTCTTTGTCAATGCTTTCAGCCATTTTATTAGCTTCTTCTATCCTTTCAGAACTAGCATATGATTTTACGAATGTATTGTAGTATTTTTTTGCCGTTACTAAACGTTCTTCTTTTTTATACTCAACACTATTCATTGCTAATTTGTAGGCAGAATCTAACTTATAAAAAAATGCTTCTTCTCTAAAACTTGATCCTGGATAATCAAATATAAAGTTTTCAAAAGCTTTTATTGGAGCTGTATAATCTCTTGTAAATCCAGCTATTCTGTTGTAATTTTTTGCTATTTCAAAAGCTTTTTTCTCTAATTTATAATCTAATTCTTTAACTAGCTTGTTTGCCTCTGCTATGTAACTAGAATTAGGATATGAGTTGATAAACAACTGTAGCTTTTCTATAGCGTCTTTTGTTTCTTTTTGCTCTTTGCTATAAATAAAATCGTCTGATACTATGTAAGCACTTTTTGCACTTAAAAAAGCTGCTTCTTCAAGCTTTTCACTATTAGGGTAAGCTGCAACAAAACGTTCAAATTGGTAACTAGCTAAATAATATTCTCCCATTTCGTAAAATGTCATAGAATATAAATACATAAGTTTTTCGGCTTGTGGTTTACCTCTGTAGTTAGGTACTATTTGCACAAATAACTTATTAGCTTTTGAGTATTTACCTTCGTTAAATTTTTGCTCTCCTACTTTAAATTTTGTTGCGATATCTTCAGACTTTAATGCCTTTTGGTATTCACTACAAGAACTTAAAATAGTGCAGGTTAATATGATGTAAAAAAAATTCTTCATAGGTATATAACAAGATGCAAAATTACGTTAATAATATGGATTTTAAAAATATTTTATTTTGCTAAAATAATTGATGCATCCCGCTTGTAAACATGTTTAAGTATAATTTAACTTTTACTAGAAACTTTTTATAAATAAGGCGATTTTTTCTTTTAGAGTTTCTGTTGCTTCAACAAGTGGTAATCTTACTTTATCACTACATAAGTTTAACTGTTCTAAAACAGCTTTAATTCCTGCTGGATTGTTTTCAGAAAAGATAAGTCCTATAACATCCATAAGTTTGAAGTGTAATGCATATGATTCTTTTGCTTTTCCTTGTAAACCTAGACGAATCATTTGAGAGAATTCTTTAGGAAACGCTTGCCCTATAACAGATATAACACCTGAACCACCTGCTAAAACAACTCCTAATGCTAGATCATCATCACCTGATATTATCATGAAATCTTCAGGTTTATCTTTTAGTAATTGTAAATATTGCGCTACATTATTACCTGCTTCTTTTACAGCTATTATGTTCTCAAAATCATTTGCTAACCTAATAGTTGTTACTGGTAACATGTTTGAAGCTGTTCTGCCTGGCACATTGTATAGTATAATATCAACAGGTGATGCTTCTGATATTGCTTTAAAATGCTGATAAATTCCTTCTTGTGTTGGCTTACTATAATAAGGAGAAACAGACAATATAGCAGTCATTGCACTTAAGTCTGTAGCTTTTATTTCATCAATAACTTGAGCTGTATTATTTCCTCCTATACCTAATACTAAAGGAACTCTGTTGTTATTTGTTTTTACAATGGTTTCAATTATAGCTTGTTTTTCAGCCTTTGTTATTGTTACACTTTCTCCTGTGGTTCCTGATATTACAATATAATCGGTACCATTATCAATATTATAGTTAACTATATTTGCTAAAGCTTCGTGATCTACACTTAAATCATTTTTAAATGGTGTTACTATAGCTACTCCAGTTCCTTCTAGTTTTTTCATTCTTTAATTTTATTTAATACGGTTAGGTATTTATATAGTTCGTTTTTAAAGGCTTCTACGTTTTGTAAATCTGTATTTATTATTAGGTCATTAAGCCGTTTGTCATTTTGAAAAATGCTTGTTTTAAATACTGATTTTGAAGCTGCTGTTATATATTTTAACGTTGTTACATCTGTGCTATAATAACTTATTAGCAAGTCAAATTCGGTATTTATAAATGTTTGCAACTCGGCATTTTTAACACGGCCATTCCATGTAAAATCATTAGGATTAAAACAAACATCCCACGAATACGTCATTTCCTTTTTTGACGATGTATACGCAATGATTTTTAACTTATTTGGTAAAACATTTAGCCTTGTTGATAAGGTTTTTAAAGATTCAAAATCATTTACTTCATCAGCACTTAATATAATTCCCACAGATTCAATCTTTTTGTCGCTGAATTTTAATTGGCGATTTTTTAAAATTGAACTTAACTGTTTTTTAATAGATTTTTCTTTAAAACCCTTTAAAATCATTATATCTTTATACTTTGTGCAAAGGTAGTAAAAGTACACACAAAAGATTATTAAAACTTACAAGTTTCATGATGAATTTTAAACCAATTTTAATTCTTGTTATCACACTTTGCTTTTTGAGTTGTAAACAAGAGAAAATGCAGGTTACTCGCATTGAAGGAAAACAAATTTCTATTTCTGATAGCTTAAAAGCTAACACTGAAATTGAAACCTTTATAAAGCCCTATAGAGATCATGTAAATCAAGATTTAGATAGCGTGATTTCTTTTTCAAAGGAAACCTACTCAAAAAAAGACGGCGAGTTAAATACTGCTATAGGAAACTTGTTTGCTGATGCCATTTTTGAGCAATGCAATCCTATATTTAATAATATGACCAACAATGATATTGATATTGTTCTTGTAAATCATGGTGGAATTCGCTCTATAATCTCAAAAGGAAACCTAACAAGAAGAACCGCTTTTAAACTTATGCCATTTGAGAATAGTGTTGTTGTTGCTTCACTAAACGGACATGCTGTAAATGAACTGGTTTCTTACTTAAGCAAAGCCAAAAGAGCTCACCCTATTCACGGTTTAAAAATAGCTTTAGATAATGACTACAGCCTTATTGAAGCTACCATAAATAATCAACCTATAGATACTACAAAAACATATTATGTAGCAACTAATGATTACTTATATAACGGAGGTGATCACATGGATTTTTTCAAAGCTAGTGATACTATGTATAATTTAAATTATAAAATTAGAAATGTATTATTAGATTACTTTAAAAAAACTGATACCATACAACCTGAAATTGACGACCGATTCTTAAAAGTAAATAACACCAAGTAATGAAACGTAGAGATTTTATACAACAAACCACTGCAGCAACCTCCTTATTAACACTTGGTGGTTTAGGCCTACAAGCATTTAGCAAACCTAATCACAGTAAACAAATTACCATTTTACACACCAACGATGTACACAGTCATATTGATGCCTTTGGTCCTGATGATGGAAAAAACCCTAATAAAGGTGGTGTTGCAAGGCGAGCTACACTTATAGATAATATTAGAAAAGAAAATCCTAATACACTTTTACTTGATGCTGGCGATATTTTTCAAGGCACACCTTATTTTAATTATTATGGTGGTGAACTCGAGTTTAAATTAATGAGCAAATTAAAATATGACGCTGCAACTATAGGTAATCATGATTTTGACAATGGTATTGATGGACTTTATGCTCAATTACCTTATGCAAAATTCGATTTCTTATCTGCTAACTACGACTTTTCTAACACCATAATGGATACACATGTTAAGCCCTATAAAGTTTTCAATAAAGCTGGGTTAAAAATTGGCGTATTTGGTTTAGGTATTGAGCTTAATGGTCTTGTATTAAAAAGTGCTTATAAAGAAACTAGATATTTAGACCCTATTGAAATAGCTCAAGATATGAGTAGAACTTTAAAAGAAAATGAGCAATGTGATTTAATTATCTGTTTATCGCATCTTGGCTATTACTACGGCGATGATTCTAAAAAAGTATCTGATCTAGTAATCGCTAAAAACACTAAAGATATTGACTTAATAATAGGTGGTCACACACATACGTTTTTACCAAAACCTACCATTGTAAAAAATGTAAATGGCAACAACATGCTTGTAAACCAAGTAGGATGTTATGGTATTAATTTAGGAAGAATAGACTTCTATTTTGATAATGATAAAAATAAAACAGCTACAGGTAAATCTATAATTGTTTAGACCTTAAGCAGCAATAGGGTCATTGTTTTTTGTACGCTCAATAGACAGTCTAGATTTTACAGATTGATTGTTGAGCATTTTGCTTTCATTTACAACACAGCCTATTAAAAAGAATAGACCAACAGCGTGTAACACTCTATCAATTAATACAAAACTCCAGTCATATATATAATAGTTACTGATGTAAAATAGAACATCTGAAAAGACAAAACATAATGATGTCACTAAAAACATTATAGATTGCTTTGTTTCAAAATTTAAATACACAACAAACGCTACAAACGCTAGTACAACAAGCGCTATACTTCTAGCACCAAAAGCAATAACCTCAACCTCATCAGCTATTTGAGTTTGCAAAACCGTAAATAAAACATACATAAAATAGGCGTTTATTGCAAAAACCACCATTAAGTAAGCTGCTATAATTTTATCAAAATTTATTTTGTGGATTCGAGTAATAGCAACATAAACTAAACATATATAGCTTAAAAAATAAGCAATACTAGAACTCTCAATTAGTAATTCGTTGTCAAAAAACACCGATGATAAATCTCCTAAAAAAGAAAATATTAAAAACCCTACAATAGCGGCTTCAATACGCTTATGCCTTGCTAGAAAATACATTAAAAAAATTGGAATAAGTAAGGGTTTTGTTAGCTTTTCTAACAATTCAAAGTGACCTAATGTAGCCATAACATTAACCACAATAAGTACTAATAAGACACACAATAATATCTTATTATAACTAATTTTTAGCCATTCTTTCACAGTAGATTATTTATAAGTAGGTGTTGCAAATATAAACATTTTCATCGAACATTAATGCATTTCGCCGAATAAAATGTTAAAATTCTAGATTTACAAAGTCTTTATAAATCAAAAATGTTAGCACAGTATTTGTTTTTCGTCAAATAAAGAAAAACATGAAGCGTTACACTTCTATTGCTTTAAGAACAATAGTAGCCATAATATTATTACAAACTTTAAGATTTAAATTTACAGCACATCCTGATAGTGTATATATTTTCTCAAAAGCTGGACTTGAGCCCTACGGAAGAATACTAATAGGTATATTAGAATTAATTTCAAGTATCCTGTTATTAAGAAACAAGACAGCATGGATAGGCGCTATATTAACTTCAGGCATAATTGTTGGCGCCATATTTTTACACTTAACAAAAATAGGAATTCAGGTAAATAACGATAATGAAGTGCTTTTTATAACCGCTATAATCACCTTTATATTATCTATAATCATAATTTACATACACAGAAAAGACATTCCTAGCTTAAGTAAATTTTTATAGGCTTGTTTTCTATCTTAGATTGATAATAGAAGAACAAAAAGGCAATAACAAACAAAAAAGTAGACGCAACTTGCAACAACGAACGCTCTGAAATATAATAATAAGCTATCTGTATTACTTCAGAAAAAACAATAAATAACGAGCCAATAAACAACAACAATGCTTTTTTACTCTCATTATGCAAATAATTGATTAGCGAAGCTGAAAGCAGTAGTAAAATAACAACATTGTATAACGCTTCTATGTAAAACAAATACGAACCAGATAGATACGGATTTGCGATAACCATCAACACATAAATTATATAGGCATTAAGCACCGTTAAAACAATTAAATGCACTGCATAATTTTTCAGTACATCCTTTACATTTACGCTTTTTAGTATCTCTAACAACAAAAACACATAGCCTGCCACATACAATAAGTTACCAAAGGTGTAGTATAAATCATATGATAAATCAGACTTTAAATAAAATTCAGCAAAGCTTGAAATGTCTGAAAAAGAAAACAAAAGCAAGAACCAGACAAAATACTTTGATCTTTTAGAATCCGTAATAAAGTAAAGAATAGTTATTGTGGGCACGATACAAGACTTAACCACTCGAGATAAAACCTCGCGCTGATTAAGCTCTAGCACAACAGATGCAGCACACAACAATAGTATAACTACTATTAAAATATTTGACCTGTTCATTATTGATAATTTATTTACACTGAAGCAAATATAGACAATAAATGCAATTTATCGATAAAAAATACTTTTTATCTAACAAAAATCATTTTACTTGTATTTTTTGTAAGAATTCGCTTTCTGACAATAATTCTATATTTAGCTTTTCTGCTTTTTCTTTTTTACTTGGTCCCATATTAGCTCCCGCTACTATATAGCTGGTTTTTGATGAAATTGAAGAAGATACTTTACCGCCATTATCTTCTATAAGTTTCTTTAACTCATTTCTAGAAACGTTTTCAAAAACACCAGAAACAACAAATGTTAAACCTTCTAATTTGTTCGTTTGATTTGCTAGCTTTTCTGCTGAAATTTCTAATTGCACACCAAAACGTTCTAATCGCTGAATAATCAACATATTTTCTTCTGAAGCAAAAAACATCAAAACACTTTCAGCAATTTTCACTCCTATCTCATCAACATTTACCAAATCATCATGAGAAGCATTTGCAATATTTTGAATAGATTTATAATGTTTAGCTAATTTTTTGGCTACGGTTTCACCAACATATCTAATACCTAAAGCATATAAAACGCGTTCAAAAGGAATTTGCTTTGAGGCTTCTATTCCTTTAATTAAATTTTCAGCACTCTTTTGAGCCATACGTTCTAATGGCAAAACATCATTTATTGTAAGCTCATATAAATCTGAATAATTACTTATAAGACCTGCATTTACCAATAAAGTCACTGTTTCCCCTCCTAAACCATCAATGTCCATTGCTTTTCTAGAGATATAGTGCTGTATTCTTCCTATAATTTGTGGCTTACAACCGTTATAATTAGGACAGTAATGTTGAGCCTCGCCTTCGGTTCTAACTAATTCTGTTTCACATTCAGGACAACGAGTAATATAATTGGTTGATTGAGAATCTTGAGGACGTTTTGTTAAATCTACAGCTATAATTTTTGGTATAATTTCTCCGCCCTTTTCAACAAAAACTTCATCTCCAACACGAACATCTAATTTTTCTATTTGATCAGCATTATGCAAAGAAGCTCTTTTTACTGTAGTTCCTGCTAACTCAACAGGCTCTAAATTGGCTACAGGTGTAATAGCTCCTGTTCTACCTACTTGATAGGTTATTTCGTTAAGTTTAGTTGACACTTGTTCAGCCTTAAACTTATAAGCCATAGCCCATCTTGGCGCTTTTGCTGTATATCCTAATTCTTCTTGCTGGTATAAACTATTTACTTTAATCACAACACCGTCAGTTTCATAAGGTAAGTTATGACGATGCGTATCCCAATAATTAATAAACTCTAAAACCTCATCAATTGAGTTAGCTAATTTTGCTGCATCTGGAACCTTAAATCCCCAGGCACGGGCTTTTTGTAAACTCTCAAACTGTGTGGTTATATTTAAGTTTGTTCCTGTAATATTGTACAACAAACATTCTAGTGGTCGTTTTGCTACTTCAGCACTATCTTGTAATTTTAAACTACCAGATGCTGTGTTTCTTGGATTTCTGTATGGCTCTTCTCCTATTTCAATTCGAGCTTCATTCATTTTATGAAACCCATCAAAAGGCAAAACAATTTCTCCACGGATATCAAATTTTGACGGATAATCACCCTTTAATTGCAGTGGTACAGATTTTATCGTTTTTATATTGGTTGTCACATTATCACCCTGAAAACCATCTCCACGTGTAACAGCTCTTAATAGTTTACCATTTTCATATGTTAAACTTATAGAAGCACCATCATACTTAAGCTCGCAAGTATACTGCACAGGGCCATCTACTTGTTTTTTAATTCGGGATTCCCAATCCAACAAGTCTTCTTTAGAGTACGAATTATCCAACGAGTACATACGGTGTTCATGAACAATTGTCTCAAAGTTTTTTGTCACTTCTCCTCCAACGCGCAGAGTCGGTGAACTAGCATCGTAAAATTCTGGATGTTTTTCCTCTAATACTTGTAACTGTTTTAGTTTTACATCAAAATCAAAGTCACTTATAGTAGGGTTATCAAGAACATAATAGTTATAATTATGTTGACGAAGTTCTTCGCGAAGCTGGTTTATTTGGTCTTGTACTGTCATTTTAAGGCGTTCCTTATTAAACCTTTTAAGGTTGATAAGTCTGTAAAATTATGCATTTTATATCGAACTCCTTAATAGAGTTATTAACAATTAATCAAAATACACTGCTAAAAAAACTATTTTAATTTTCTGTTTATTTTTTTCCAGAAATCATTCTGTTTTTATTGAAAATATCTTGCTTCAAGACAACCTCATTAAAATTATTAGAGATAAACAAATGTTTCATTTCTTCGCCTAAATATTCGTTTATTTCAAAAAATAATGCTCCTGTTTTGTTTAGTTTTTTTTGAGCAAAACAAACTATTGCTTCATAAAATTCTAAAGGTTTATCATCTTCTACAAACAAGGCCAAATGCGGCTCATGGTCTAACACATTGGCTTTTACCTCTTGCTTTTCAAGGTTTCTAACGTAAGGCGGATTTGAAACAATAATATCAAAAGTATCTAAATTATTAGCGTTTAATGATGATACATTTAAAATATCATCTTGAATAAACGTGACATTTACTTCATGACGTTTAGCATTTTCTTTAGCCACATGTAAGGCTTCAGAAGACACATCTAAAGCATACACGCTTGCATTTGGTAAATTTTTAGCAATTGAAATAGCAATACATCCAGTACCTGTACCAATGTCTAATATTTTAAGAGGCTTTTCTTTACCAAGAGATAAGCTATGAGATATTACCCATGAAACTAACTCTTCTGTTTCAGGGCGCGGAATTAAGGTGTGTTTATTCACATTAAATGTTAAACCATAAAATTCTGTTTCTCCTAGAATATATTGAATTGGTTCATTTTGTTTTAACCTAGCTAAAGCTTCAAACAAACACTGCTCTTCGGTTTTACTTAACGCTAATTGCGGCTCTAAAACCAATGTAACTCTATTAAACTGAAAATAATACTCTATCAACCAATAGAAAAAACTATCCACCTCGTTTTCTCCGTAAATAGCATCTAACTCTTTGTGATATATATTTTGAATATCTTTTAAAATCATAAACGTTTTATCATCCAGACATTACAAGAAAAATGCCCAGTATTACCTAATGGTTCTTTTAGTGATTTAAAACCAACCTTTGTATAAAGTTTTGTAGCTGCTTTCATGTAGGGTAAAGTTTCTAAATAACATTGTTCAAACCCTAATTCTCTAGCTTTATCAAGACAAGTATTAATCATTTTTTCACCAAGCCCTAGTCCTCTAGCCTCTGGCAAAAAATACATTTTTTGAAGCTCACAAACATTTTCATCACAGTTGTCTAATTGAGCAATACCAGCACCTCCTATTACTTTTTCATTTGAAGAAACCACAAAATAAGCCGCTTTTGGCTTACTGTAGGTTTCTGCCATGCAGTCAAGGGTTTTATCTTCATAAGCCGTTCCTACTTTGGGCGCTCCCAACTCAACCAACACATCACGAATCACTTGAGCAATTTCCTTATTATCTGCTGGAGTAATATCTCTAATCACAATATTATCACGGCTCATTTTATTATCTTATTTTTGCGCCTGTGAAGATACATGAAAAATACATAAAACGCTGTATAGAAATTGCCAAAAACGGCTTGGGTTCTACAAGACCAAATCCTATGGTAGGCTGTGTTATTGTACACAACAACGCAATAATTGGAGAAGGCTTTACGAGTCCGTATGGCGGAGCTCACGCTGAAGTAAACGCTATAAATGCTGTTAAAAACCAAGCGTTATTACAAGAGGCTACACTTTATGTGACTTTAGAACCTTGTAGTCACTATGGAAAAACGCCTCCTTGCAGCGATTTAATTGTAGAAAAAAAAATTCCCAATGTTGTTATTGGCACTATTGATACCCATAGCAAAGTTGCCGGAAAAGGTATAGAGCGACTTAAAAAAGCTGGTTGCAACGTTACTGTTGGCGTATTAGAAAATGCTTGCAAAACACATCATAAACGCTTTTTTACTTTTCATAATAAAAAGCGTCCTTATGTAATTTTAAAATGGGCTGAAACTGCAAACGGCTTTATTGCTCCAAAAACCAAAAACGAAAAGAAACCCGTTTGGATTACTAATTCTTATTCTAGGCAATTGGTACATAAGTGGCGTACTGAAGAGCAAGCTATTTTAGTTGGCACAAATACTGTTATTGAAGACAATCCTAGCCTGACAGTAAGAGATTGGACTGGAGAAAATCCTGTAAGGATTGTTTTAGACAAAAATGAAATTCTTTCTCAAGACTTGAATGTTTTTAATAACGAAGCTAAAACCATTCTTGTTAAAGAAACATCTGCTAAATCTATTTGCGACTTATTATTTAAAGCAGACATAAACTCTGTAATAATAGAAGGTGGCAGCAAAACTTTACAACGCTTTATTAACGAAAATCTTTGGGACGAAGCTCGTGTTTTTATTGGTGACACAACATTTGATGATGGTATAAAAGCACCTGATTTAATTGGAGAATTAACTTCGAAACAATACATAAAACAAGATATCTTAAAAGTATACGCGAACAATAATTCAAACTAAAAAAATAATTGTAAAGCATATATCACTACAACTTACATAGTATGATAAAAACATTAATTTTTGATTTTGGTGACGTATTTATAAACCTTGACAAACAAGGCGCCCTGACGAATGCTCTAAACCTATTTGAAATTGAAACATTTCCTGAAGAACTCACAGCTATAAACAGCTTATACGAACAGGGACTAATCTCTACAAATGAGTTTCTAGAATTCTATCAAGATAATTTTCCTGCTTTAGATAAAAACTCAATATTAGATGCTTGGAATTGCATTTTAAAAGATTTTCCTAGTCATAGATTAGAATTCATACAACAACTTAAAAATGATAAGCAATACAACCTTATACTTTTAAGCAATACGAATGAACTTCATATAGAATGGATAAAAAATGATGTTCGTTTCTATGAAGATTTTAAAAACTGTTTTAACAAATTCTACTTATCTCACGAAATAAACTTAAGAAAACCTGACACAGCTATTTATGATTTTGTATTGAAGGAGAACAACCTAGCTCCTGAAACATGTTTATTTATTGATGACTTAAAAGAAAATACAGACAGTGCTGCCCTTTTAGGTATTAACACTTGGAACATAAATCCAGAAACAGATGATGTAACACAGTTATTTATTACTAACAAACATTTATTTTAAGCATGTATTTACTTTGTAGTATAGTCTGCTCCACCCTTATTTTTGTAATATTTAAGCTACTTCAAGCTTATAATATAAAAACACTTCAGGTTATCGTAGTAAACTATTTTTTTGCGTGCATTACAGGCTTAATAACCTACGGAGGAAATATCACAGTAAATAACACCATAAAATCGCCTTGGTTTTATGGCGCAGTTTTTTTAGGGTTTTTATTTATCTCTATCTTTTTTGTAATGGCTAAAACATCACAGCAAAATGGTGTTTCTGTTGCTTCTGTTGCATCTAAAATGAGTGTTATAATCCCTATTATATTTGGCATTTATGTATATCATGAAAGTACTGGTTTACAAAAAATAATTGGAATTTTACTAGCGCTTACAGCAGTATACTTAACATCTATAAAGTCAGCATCAAAGATAGATTTCAAAAAAAATCTTTTATTTCCTATCATTTTATTCTTTGGCTCTGGTATTATTGATACTTCAATAAAGTATTTAGAGACAACTTATGTTCCCGAGAATGGTATTCCATTGTTTTCTGCAACCATTTTTTGTATTGCAGCTATAATAGGTGTATGTACTTTAGTGATAAAAAAAGAACTACTAATCACACCACGAGCTTTTGTAAGTGGTATTATTTTAGGCATTGTGAACTTTGGTTCAATTTTCTTTTTATTAAAAGCTTTAGATCATGAACTTTTTGAAAGCTCTACGTTATTCACCATAAATCACGTAGGTGTCGTCATGTTATCTACTTTTACAGGCTTGTTATTTTTTAAAGAAAATCTATCAAAAACTAATTGGATAGGTATTGTAATTGCCGTAATATCTATAATACTTGTAACTCTAACGTAATGAAAGATACATACAGAACTATTACTAAACCTAGCGAAGAAGTACTTTTTAAAGATAAAAACAGTAAATTTTTTGGGTATGCTTTCCCTGTAACTTCTGAAGACGAAGTAAAAGAACATCTTGAAACCATAAAAAAACAACATCATACAGCAAGACATTGGTGTTATGCTTATCAAATTGGTACAAGTGAAAACAATATTCTGTTTAGAGCTAATGATGACGGCGAGCCAAATAATAGTGCTGGAATGCCTATTTATGGTCAAATTCAATCCTTTGAAATAACAAACACACTCATTATTGTAGTTCGTTATTTTGGTGGCGTTAAACTTGGTGTTGGCGGACTTATAAATGCTTATAAAACTACAGCTCAATTAGCTTTAGAAAACTCTAAAATAGTTACAAAAACTATAAATACTCAATACCTAATAACATTTGATTACAAAAACATGAACAAAGTTATGCGTGTTGTAAAAGAAAAAAACCTAAATATTATAAATCAAAAGCTAGAGCTAGATTGTCAACTTACAATAAGTGTTAGACAAAAAGAAGCAAAAAGCATATTTGATATTATAGAAAGCATTTATGAAGTAAGTATCAAAGAACTTTAACTACAGTTTCTCCAAAATATACTCCGGGCATTTTATAGGACGTTTTGTTTTCATATCTATAAATGCCAATACCGTGTTTGCAGTAGCTAGAACATCACCTGTTTCGCTACGTATTTCATAGTCAAATTCAATCTTTACCGAAGGTGTTTTTTTCAACTGTGTTCTTACCCTAATAACGTCGTCATAAAGAATAGATTTTTTAAAATTAACGCTCATAGAGATAACAGGTAGCATAACACCGTTATCTTCCATAGATTTGTAAGAAACCCCTTTTTTCCTCAACCATTCTGTCCTACCTATTTCTAGGTATAATGCGTAATTACCGTGGTGTACAACGCCCATTTGATCCGTTTCACCGTATCTAATTCTTATTGGAATTTCATCAAAAATCATCATCTTATTTAAATATTTTTTTGTAGCTTAGGCTAGCTTTTAAACATGAGAAAAAAATTCTTAAAATTCAATAGGTATTGATTTTTTTTTTTAGAATTTTGTTCACATATTTGTCCAGCTATAAAATCAACAGAGAATATCACGTCTCTTCAATAACTAACTAGTAAAACCTTTTAACAAAGAATGAGTGTAACTGCGAAATCGGTATGGAAAAATTGTCTCGAATTTATAAAGGATAACATCCAACCGCAAGCATACAAAACATGGTTTGAGCCTATTGTAGCAGTAAAACTTACAGACAATGCATTAAGCATTCAAGTACCTAGTAAATTTTTTTACGAGTGGCTTGAAGAACACTATGTTAAGATTCTAAAAGTTGCACTTACTAAAGAACTTGGAGACACAGCCAAACTTGTTTACATTATAAAAATGGAAAACACGTATGGTAACAAACAACCTTTTACAGAACGCATACCCAGTTCTAATAGAAGCGCTGTAAAAGCTCAAGATGTTGATATTCCTTTAAACAATAAAAGTCCTGAATTAAAAAACCCATTCGTTATTCCTGGAATACGAAATGTCAAAATAGAGTCGCAACTTAACCCTAGTTATAACTTTGAGAATTTTCTAGAAGGAGACTCTAATCGTTTAGCTCGTAGTGCTGGTTTAGCTGTTGCCTCAAAACCAGGAGGCACATCTTTTAATCCGCTATTAATTTTTGGTGGTGTTGGTTTAGGAAAAACCCATTTAGCACATGCTATTGGTATTGATATTAAAGATAAATATCCTGAAAAAACAGTTTTATATATTTCAGCTGAAAAATTCACACAACAATATATAGAGTCTGTCAAGAAAAATAATAGAAATGATTTTATACATTTTTATCAAATTATTGATGTATTAATCATTGATGATGTTCAGTTTCTATCAGGAAAAACTGGTACTCAAGATGTATTTTTCCACATCTTCAACCATTTACATCAAAACGGTAAACAAGTGATATTAACAAGTGATAAAGCTCCTGTTGATATGCAAGATATAGAACAACGTTTACTATCAAGGTTTAAATGGGGACTTTCTGCAGAACTACAAAGTCCTGCCTTTGAAACACGTGTATCTATATTAAAAAACAAACTATATAGAGATGGTGTTGATATGCCAGACGAAATTGTAGATTACGTAGCCAAGCATATTAAAACAAATATTAGAGAATTAGAAGGTGCTATTATTTCCTTAATCGCGCAATCTTCTTTCAATAAAAAAGAAATCACAATTGATCTTGCAAAACAAGTTGTTGAGAAATTTGTTAAAAACACTAAACGTGAAGTTTCTATAGATTACATTCAAAAAGTGGTATCTGACTATTTCCAAATGGATATTGATACTTTACAATCTAAAACAAGAAAACGCCACATTGTTCAAGCAAGACAGCTTGCTATGTTTTTTGCTAAAAAATTCACAAAAGCTTCACTTGCTAGTATTGGTTCTCAAATAGGAAAAAGAGATCATGCCACAGTTTTACATGCATGTAAAACTGTAGATAACTTATCTGCAACAGACAAGCAATTTAGAAAGTACGTAGAAGACTTAACAAAAAAGCTTTCTGTATAAAAACCTTTTGCAATGACTAAAATACTCATGGTTTGTTTAGGAAATATTTGTCGTTCTCCTTTGGCCGAAGGTATTTTACGAAGCAAACTTTCTGAAAATGTTCTTGTAGACTCTGCAGGAACTAGCAATTACCATGTAGGTGACGCTCCAGATAAGCGTTCTATTGCGGTTGCTAAAAAATACGGCCTTGATATTTCTAATCTTAAAGGAAGACAATTCTCTACTGAAGACTTTGATACTTTTGATTTAATTTACGTGATGGATGAATCAAATTTTGAAAACGTTATAAAGCAGTCTAGAACCCCTGAAGATATCGCTAAAGTTAAATACATACTTAACGAGATATATCCCAATCAAAACCACAGTGTTCCAGATCCTTACTATGGTGGCGAACAAGGTTTTGAAAATACTTACAAAATGCTTGACGAAGCATGTAATGAAATTGCATCAAAACTTCAGCACTAACATTAAGACTTTAAAATATTTTAAGTTTACTAGCTTTTTTTTGTATTTTACCATAATACTAATCTTTAAAATTGATACTCATGAAAAAGCTATACTCTAGTATTCTATTACTTACCTACTCAATTGTATCAATATCTCAAAGTATTGATATAGAACCTCATGCTTCCGGATTCACAAACCCTGTAAGTATAAAACATGCCGGAGACGACAGACTTTTTGTTGTTGAACGTGCTGGTGTAATAAAAATAGTGAACAATGATGGAAGCACAAACTCAACGCCTTTTATAGATATTAACACATTAGTTTCAAATAGCGGAGGCGAACGAGGTTTGCTAGGTTTAGCTTTTCATCCTAATTACTTATCAAACGGTTTTTTCTATGTTAATTATATAAACAATAACGGCGATACCGTTATTTCTAGGTTTGTAACAAACCCTCCAGATGGTAACACTGCAAATCCTAGTACAGAAGAAATATTACTTACCATAGCTCAACCTTACTCTAATCATAATGGAGGTGATATCGCTTTTGGCAGCGATGGCTATTTATATATTGCTACAGGTGATGGCGGCTCTGGTGGTGACCCTGAAAACAGATCACAAAATTTGAATTCGCTATTAGGCAAACTATTAAGAATAGATGTAAACACAGCTAGCGGCGGAAACAACTACGGAATCCCTAACGATAACCCGTTTGTTGGTACAGCAAATACTAGAGATGAAATTTGGGCTTATGGACTTCGAAATCCATGGCGTTTTTCTTTTGATAGGCAAACCAATGACATTTGGATTGCTGATGTTGGTCAAAATGATATTGAAGAAATAAATATGGTTCCAATTACAACAGCTGGTGTAAATTACGGCTGGAGATGCTATGAAGGAAATTCGGCTTATAACACAACAGGATGTCCTGACGTTAATACAATAACATTTCCGGTAAGTCAATATAGTCATTCAGGAAGTGGCGCTTTTAAATGTTCTATTACAGGCGGATACAGATATCGAGGAACAGCGCAATCAACATTAAGTGGTTTATACTTTTTTGCAGATTATTGCAGTAATGAAATAGGTATTTTAGAATACAATGGCACGACTTGGGATATGTCTTTTACACAACAATACTCGGGCAATAACTGGACTGCTTTTGGAGAAGATGTTGATGGTGAGATTTATGTAGCTGGTTTAAGCTCTGGAAACATTTTTAAAATTGTTGACACCAATTTAAGTACTGATGAATTTAATCTATCATCCGTAAAAATGTACCCTAACCCAACAAATGATATGGTTTATTTTGACAGCTCAAGCGCAACTAATATTATCTCAAAAATAACAATATACAATATTCAAGGTACTGCCATAAAAACGGTAAATAACACTAACAATAGTTCAATTAAAGTATCTACAAAAGATTTAGCTAGCGGATTATACCTCACTGAAATAACTGCTACAAATGGAAAAACATCATTAAAAAAACTTATAATATACTAATGAGCAACCCTAATTCTGGAAACCTATATTTAATACCTACAACGCTAGGCGATAACGAACCTTTAGAAGTTCTTCCTATTTCTGTAAAAAAAACAATAGAAAATATTTCTCATTTTATAGTTGAAAATGAAAAAAGCGCTAGACGATTTATAAAAAAAATCTGCCCTAATAAAAAGCAATCTTCATTAAAGCTGTTTGTTCTAAATAAATTTACAGATGCTTCTGAAATACCTAGTTTTTTAAATCCGTGTAAAGAAGGATTACCAGTTGGATTGCTATCTGAAGCTGGTTGCCCTGCTGTTGCCGATCCTGGTTCTGATATAGTTAGAATTGCTCATCAAAACAATATTAAGGTCGTACCTATGGTTGGTCCTTCATCAATTTTAATGGCTGTTATGGGTTCTGGAATGAATGGACAAAGCTTTGCTTTTAACGGCTATTTACCTATAGATAAAGGCGAGAGAAAAAAAGAATTAAAACGATTAGAGCAATTGTCTTTTAAACAAAATCAATCGCAACTTTTTATTGAAACACCTTATAGAAATAACGCAATGCTTGAAGACATATGCCATACACTAAATGAAAATACTTTGGTTTGTATTGCTTGTGACATAACACTATCAACAGAATACATAAAAACTAAAACAGTAAAAGCGTGGAAAAAAAATAATGCAGACCTACATAAAAGACCTGCATTATTTGTAATACATAAAGAGTAACAACTGGTTATTAAGCTGTCACCTTTACTTTTGCTTTTTTATTTGGTTTTATTGATGACGTATCGTATCCAGAGAATTTCTTGATATAATATTGAATTGATGTACCAAATGCATCAGAAAAACCTTGAGCTCCATGACTTCTTAAGTATTTTTTTACATTGCCAGCTCCTGCTAAATGAGCTGCTGCTAAAATACCTGATTCTGTTATTTCAACTCCGTTAATAGTACGTCCTGAAAAACGTTTTATGTCTCTTCTTAAAATCCATTTATTACGTTCAGCATTTGCTATAAATGCTTTTTCTTGTAATTCAGGATTGTTAAGAAACATAACGGTATTGTAAACACCAATAAGTTTTAGAGTTTCTCTTCCAAATTGATACTTACCTAAATAACCAAAAGTATTTACTGTAAAGTAATCGCCACGAGATTCTTTAAAGCCTAAAGCTTCTTTAAAACCAATAAGTGATTTACCTAATTTAGGAGAAAAAGAATAATCGTTTGGCTTGTGAATAGGATGAATAGCATCTGCAACAAGTACATCATTATCAACAACAGTATTATCAACCATTGCTATTCTTTTTGATGTATTTAATTTGGTTTTTACTTCTTTATTTAAGTAAAAAGAGCCAAACAATAAGAAACATATTGTAAGTGATAGGGCTGTGTAACTTCCAATATTTTTTATCATATTTTTGAATTTCTTCAACACATTGCTCCACAATAAAAAATCACGGTGCGTTGAAATTTTCAGCGTGCAAATATACGTATTTTTTTTAATATCTGAAAACCAAAGTGTTAAGGTTTTCTAAAAGTAGACAGCGTGTAGCTTTACACCGTTTTTCTCATTTATTTCTAAAGCAGGGAAAGGTATTTTAATGGTATTAAAAACGCTAAACAAAGTTTTCAAAACATGAGAATTCGTTTTTATTCTTGTCAAATCAACATCAAGACTTAAGTAATATTGGCGTTCTCTATCATAATTTGACAAATGAGTATTAGTTCCTGTAAGCATTCCATCAGCGCCATAACCCAAAGCTATATTTAGCCATTTAGGAATCTTTGAATCTTTAAAAAACGAAGACATATTAAAACTTAACCAATAAGTTTGTCCGTTATAATCTTTTAAAAACTCTTCAGTAAGCCCACTACCTAACTTATCTGGTCGTTGCGCTGCATACTGTGTTCTGTGAAATGAATATTTAAGTACAACACGTTGCTCTTTCCATAGTAATTCTTGGCCTACATACAATCCGGTTCCGACTGCATTTGCAGCCATGTCTCCCCATGAAAATCCCCATTCTTGAGAAAAGCCATCAAAAACTTCAACTACAGTAAGAAAACCAAAGCCTAAAGTAGCTCCATAAATTAACTGATTTTTTTTACTAACACCGCTCCAGTTTAAAACGTCTGCTCCTACTCGACCTAATTGATAAGAAGAGAACACATGACCCAGCTTATCCATTTGAAGCCACTCTTCATTATCATTTAGCGTATGAAATTTTGATTTAGGATAATCTGCATACCAAAGCTGATTTAAACCTACCAATGTTAATGTTGCTAAAGAAGCTTCAGTAATAAGTATTGTATTTCTTCTTGATATATTTAAAGTATCACTTGGTTTTAAAAATGAATTAATATCACTATGCTGCGACCAAGCAGTCATCGTTATAAAAAAAGCAAGTAGAGTATGTTTTAAGCAAGTTTTCAAAAACTATTTATTTATACCTTGAGAAGATAAATAACGTTGATACTCTCTAGCATTAACATTATGCTGGCTTAATGTTTTTGCAAATTTATGATAACCTAAACGCTGTGCATCTGCTGCAAAATATAAATACTTATGTTTTTCATAATTAAGCACGGCGTCTACTGCAGATATGTCTGGCATTGCAATTAATCCTGGCGGCAAACCTGCATATTTATAGGTATTGTATGGCGACTCTATTTCTTTATGAATATTTAATACTCGCTTTATAACAGTGCCTTGATATTGTGGTAGTTTATAAGCTGCAAACTTTAACGTTGGATCTGCTTGAAGCGGCATTCCTATGTTTAATCTATTCATATAAACACCTGCTATTCTTGGTTGTTCATTTGCTTGTTTAGATTCTTCATACACAATAGATGCTAGTGTCATTACTTCATCTTGAGACAAGCCTATGGCTTTAGCTTTAGTTTTTCTTGCTTCGCTCCAAAATCTATTATATTCTTTAAGCATTCTATCTCTAAAAGCTTCAGCAGATGTGTTCCAGAAAAACTCATAACTGTTAGGTATATACATACCTAAAGCTGTTGCTTCTGTAAAACCTTGAGCTTCTAAAAACGTTTTATCTTTCATTGCTGATATAATGGCTAAACTATCAGGCTCTAACTGGTTACTAATTCTGTTAGCTAATTTTTCTAGACTTTCTTGATTATTAAACGCTATATTAATTGGTATGTTTTTACTTCGTATAGAATTAATAATATCGTTATTATTCATTCCCTTTTTAATAACGTATCGTCCAGCTCTCACATTGGTAGTGTATTTTTTTCTTTCTGCAAGTGCATCAAACTTATCAATATCTAAAAGCAGTGGTTCTAATTGATCTCTAACATCTTGATAATTGGCATTACTTGCTATATATACATAGGCTTCATCATTATTAAAAGCTGTGTTAGGTTTTAACATAACACTATAAATGTAGTAGGCAAACAAACCTGCTACTACTAAACCAATTAGGGCAACTGCCCAAAGTATTTTTTTTATATACATTTATTTTAATATACGTTGAAGTAAATATTCGTTTTTATATGAACCTTTTACAAGATTCCAATCCTTTTTTAAACCTATAATCGTAAATTCTTGACTTTTAAATAGCTTTAAACTATTCTCATTTGTTTCTGAAATATTACAATACAATTGATGCAAATTAAGATGTTCTTTGCTATATGATATTAAAAGCTGTAAAGCCTCTTTACCTATACCTCTATTTCTATTATTTACATCCTTTACCAAAATACCAACACCTGCGCGACTGTTTTTAAAATCAAAATCAAAAAGATCTATAAGTCCTATAGTTTGATCATCATAATTACAAATAACCAATCGCAATTGCTTAACTTCATAAATATCTTTATGAGCGTTTTCTAGATATTGCTTTATTAAAAATTTAGAATATGGCGTTTGTGTACTACTTAATTCCCATACACTTTCATCGTTCTCAATTACGTAAATAAATTCTAAATCTTCAGGCTCTAAAGCGCGTAAATAAATATGTTCTCCTTTTAAAGTAATCATGATACAACGCCTTTAAAAACCATATTTGCTGGACCAATTAACCAAATATTTTCATAATTAGAATCTGTAATATCAAAACCTACTTGAAGCTTTCCTCCTTCTACTTCAAGGTTTATAAGGTTCTTTTCTGTTTCACCTATGTAATGCATTGCCAATGCTACAGCTGTAACTCCTGTTCCGCAAGAAAGGGTTTCGTCTTCAACACCACGTTCATAGGTTCTTACTGCAAAAGTGTCTGGAGATATTTTTTTTACAAAATTGATATTACTACCTGCTTTTCCATACAAGTTACTATATCTTATTTTTGAACCTTCGGTTTTCACATCAAGACTTTTTAAGTCCTCAACAAGTGTTACATGATGTGGCGATCCTGTATCAAGAAATAAATGCGATTTATGATTTTTTATAGTAGACACATTTTGCATTTGTAGCTTAACCGTATCGTTTTCAGTAATGGCATGATGCAAACCGTCAATTGCTTCAAACGTAGCTTTATTAGATATGATTTCTAATTGCTTAGCAAAAGCAACAATACATCTACCTCCGTTTCCGCACATAGAACTTTCATGACCGTCAGCATTGTAGTAAACCATTTTAAAATCATATTCTGTATGATTTTCTAACAATATTAATCCGTCAGCACCAATACCAAAACGTCTATCACACAAAAAAGCAATATGTTGCGCGTCAGTTTTATCAAATTGCAATAATCTGTTATCTATCATAACAAAATCATTACCAGTTCCTTGATATTTATAAAAAGTTGTCCCCATAATTGTTTGGCAAATATAGGAATATTACATCGGTTTTCACACTGTTAATCACTCGTTAAAGTTGGCGTTAAAAATCGTTAAAAACCAAAAATCAATTCAATAAAAATTTAATTTTAATCGTTGTAAAAATCTAATTACTAGAGACACAATTCTTTTTAGTGTCTTTAATTATAAATATCAAATAAAATTAATTACATATGAAAAAGTTTCTAACACTCGTATTTGTTTCGGTATTAGGTGGCGTAATTTCATTGTCATCTTACAAATTATTTATTGAGAAAGATGTTATTACTACATCGCAAACGCCTCAAGAGTCAACTCATTATTTTCCAACAAGTTTAAACACAAAAAAAACCAATTACAGTATTGAAAACGCTCCAAGTTTTGCAGATGCTGCTGAAAAAACAATTGATGCTGTAGTACACGTTAAAAACACATCAGTAGTTTCTGGTCCTGTTACTTTTCAGGATTTACTTTATGGCAGGCGCTCTCAGCATGCGCAAGTAGGAACTGGCAGCGGAGTTATTATTTCTCCAGATGGTTATATTATAACGAATAATCATGTTATTGATGGTGCAAAAGAAATATCAATTACACTAAACGATAACAGAACTCTACCTGCTGAATTAGTTGGTACAGACCCTAAAACAGATGTTGCGTTACTTAAAATTGATGCTGATGATGAACTTCCGTTTACAACTTTTGGAGATAGCGACCAAGTAAAAGTTGGCGAATGGGTTTTGGCTGTAGGTAACCCTTTTAACCTAACATCTACAGTAACAGCAGGAATTATTAGTGCAAAATCTAGAGATTTAACAGGGCAACATTCACAATCTTTTTTACAAACAGATGCTGCTGTAAACCCTGGTAATTCAGGTGGTGCTTTAGTAAACAGCAATGGTGATTTAATAGGTATAAACACTGCAATCTCATCACAAACAGGATCTTATATAGGATATTCATTTGCTGTTCCTAGTAACATTGCTAGAAAAGTTGTAGAAGATATTATGGAATTTGGTAATGTTCAAAACGGTATATTAGGTGTAAGCGGCATTAGCTTAAACAGTGAGCAATCTGAAGATTTAGATATTGATGTTACTGAAGGTTTTTACGTAAGCAATGTTGAAGATAAATCAGGTGCAAAAAATGCAGGAATAAAAAGTGGTGATATTATCAAACAAATAGATAATGTAAGAATCTCAAAATTCGCAGATCTAACAGGTTATTTAAGTACAAAAAGACCAAATGATTTAGTAGAAGTAACAGTTTTAAGAGATGGTAACGAAAAAACATTACCTGTAAAACTTTCTAAAAGTGAAATACTTACAGTTACATTTCTAGATATGCAACTAAAGAATATTCCTAGCGCAACAAAAGAAAAATATAATATAAAGCAAGGTGTTTTAGTTACTAAAAATGATAATTATTGGCTTTACCAAAAAATAGGTATAAATAGAGGCACAATTATTACTGATATAAATGATACGCCTATAAACTCTATCGACGATATTAATACTTTAAAGCAAAAATATGGTAATGACTTTAAAGAGAATATTGAAAAAATAAGCATTCTTAACAGTCACGGCCAAAAGCAAAGTTTCATATTTAGATAACCACGCTCTTTGTTTCATATCATAAATCCCTTGTCTAAATCAATAACCAGACAAGGGATTTTTTATTTTTGAAAAAACGTTACGAAAACGTTTGAAATATGTTACTTTTGCAAAAAATATTTAAACAACACACTAAAAACGAATACAATGAGTTTTAAAGAAACTTATGAAAGCGAATTGGCTTTTCAAGCAGATAGACGAAGAGCTACTGTAGAATTTATTAAGATAGTAAGCGATCTTTGGTATGAAAAATCTATAGAACTTGTACTATTTAGAAATCAACTAATTGACAGAAATGTTAGTGAGATTTTAAACCTACACGAATATGCAGGTGAATTTGTACAAAAACCAATTTCTATTTTTGATTCTGTAGAAATCGCACAGGCTATTCAAACTCTAGATTTACCACCTGCAAAACTTGACATTGGTAAATTAACTTACGAATATCATCTAGAAGAAAAAAAATTCAACAATGCTTTAGCCTTTGTTGCTGATAAGCTTAAAAATGCCCACAAAGAAGAAGCTATTCAACCTAAAGATGTAGTGCTTTATGGTTTTGGTAGAATTGGTAGATTGGTAGCTAGAGAATTAATGACTAGAACAGGTAAAGGAAGTCAGTTACGTTTAAGAGCTATTGTTACACGTGGTACAATAGATCAAACTGTTTTAGAAAAAAGAGCATCATTATTGCGTAATGACTCTGTTCATGGTGATTTTTCTGGTACGGTAACTGCTGATGTTGAAAATAGTGCACTTATTATCAATGGTACTACAGTAAACATTATTTCTGCAAATGCTCCTGAAGATATAGATTATACAAAGTATGGAATAAAAGACGCATTGGTTATAGACAATACAGGAGCCTTTAGAGATAAAGAAGCTTTAAGCAGACATTTAAAATCTAAAGGTGTGAAAAAAGTATTACTAACTGCACCAGGAAAAGGAATTCCTAATATTGTACACGGCGTTAACCAAAAAGAAAATGATCCAGATAAAATAGATATTTTCTCTGCTGCCTCTTGTACTACAAATGCTATAACACCAGTATTAAAAGCTATAAATGACACATTTGGTGTAAAGTCTGGTCATTTAGAAACCATTCATGCTTACACCAACGACCAAAATTTAGTAGATAACTTTCATAAAAAATATAGACGTGGACGTGCAGCTGCACTAAACATGGTTATTACTGAAACTGGAGCAGGAAGTGCTGTTGCAAAAGCTTTACCTGCATTAGAAGGAAAACTAACATCAAATGCTATTAGAGTTCCTGTTCCTAATGGTTCATTAGCAATTTTAAGTTTAGAGCTTGATAAAGAAACCTCTTTAGACAGCGTAAATACAATTCTTAAAAAATATGCATTAGAAGGAGATTTAGTTGAGCAAATTAAGTACGAATTAAGTGACGAACTTGTATCTAGTGATATTGTAGGAAGCTCTGCTCCTTCTATTTATGATAGCAAAGCAACAATAGTTAGAAAAGATGGTAAAAACATTATTCTTTATATCTGGTATGATAATGAGTATGGTTACAGTCACCAAGTAATTAGACTTGCCAAATATATTGCCAAAGTAAGACGTTTTACCTATTACTAGTAGTATAAACATCCAAAAATAAATTTTGACCGTATATAAATAAAGCCTCACTAAAGTGAGGCTTTTCATTAGTAGAAAAACTTAACTTTATTTCTTATTTTCGCAAAATACTGTCAAACAAAAAACACCCAATGAATAGTCTTAAATTTTTAACTTTAGTTACTTTATTTTTATCATTCAATATTCATGCACAATCAACCACAGATGATGATAAACTTTCATTAAATAGTGGAACAATAGATAATCAATTTGAGTACGTGATAAGAAAATCTAACAATTATCAAGATTATAAAGTTGTAAAAAAAACGTGGCTATATACCTTAAAAGCTCACACTATAGATTCACTAAACGCTATACATAAAAATCTTGCAGATACACAAGCTATAGTAACAAATCAAACCAATGAGATTGCTAGTTTAAAAACAAACTTAAACGATACAAAAGCAACATTAGAAAAAACAAATAATGAAAAAAACAATATGTCATTATTTGGTTTACAAATGAGCAAAGCTAGTTACAACGCATTAATGTGGTCTATCATTGGAGGCTTATTTGTTTTACTATTATTCTTTATCTACAAATTCAAAAACAGTAATGCTGTAACAAAGCAAGCAAAAAAATCTCTAGAAGAGACTGAAGAAGAATTTGAAGAACACAGAAAAATAGCCCTAGAACGCGAACAAAAAGTAAGGCGTCAACTACAAGACGAAATAAATAAGCAAAAAAATAACTAGCCTATAAAACTGTAAATAAATCATATTTTATTTTCACCATATTCTTTGCATCTTTGCATTTCTTAAGACATTGCAATGCGTATTGATATAATAACAGTTTTACCAGAACTCCTACAAAGCCCTTTTGAGGCTTCAATTTTAAAAAGAGCTATTGATGCTAATTTAGTAGAAGTTCATTTTCATAATTTAAGAGATTATACCACAGATAACTATAAATCTGTAGATGACTACCAGTTTGGAGGTGGTGCTGGTATGGTTATGATGATAGAACCAATTGATAAATGCATATCTAAACTTCAATCTGAACGCACCTATGACGAAGTCATTTATATGACTCCAGATGGTGAAACCTTAAACCAAGGTATTGCAAATCAAATCTCTTTAAAAGAAAATATCATTATACTTTGCGGTCACTACAAAGGCGTTGACCAACGTGTAAGAGATTTGTTTGTCACTCGAGAAATATCCATAGGAGATTATGTGTTATCTGGTGGAGAATTAGGCGCCGCTGTACTTTGTGATGCTGTAATAAGACTTATTCCTGGTGTTTTAGGTAACGAAACATCTGCCCTAACAGATTCTTTTCAAGACAATTTATTAGCTCCTCCAATTTATACTAGGCCACGAGAATACAAAGGCTTGAAAGTTCCAGAAATACTATTCAGTGGAAATTTTCCTGAAATTGAAAAGTGGCGAGAAGAACAAGCATACAATAGAACTAAAGAGAGACGCCCTGATTTACTGGATGAATAGATAAGAATTAAAAAATCACATTAAAAATTGTTGGTTATTAATTATTAACTATCTTTGCAGCCAATTTCGGGTTAACCTCTGGCGAGAATCGTGAATGTTGTTTCGAACTAACTATAATCATTTTAAAGATATGGAATCTTTAGTAAAATTTGTACAAGACGAATTTGTAACAAGAAAAGACTTACCAAAATTTAGTGCTGGTGACACTATTACTGTATACTACGAAATTAAAGAAGGTAGTAAAACACGTACACAGTTTTTTAGAGGTGTAGTAATTCAAAAAAGAGGTACTGGTACTTCTGAAACTTTCACTATTAGAAAAATGTCTGGATCAATTGGTGTTGAGCGTATTTTCCCGATCAACATGCCAGCTTTACAAAAAGTAGAAATCAACAAAAGAGGTAAAGTACGTAGAGCTCGTATTTATTACTTCAGAGGTCTTACTGGTAAGAAAGCTAGAATTAAAGAAAGTATGAAACGTTAATAAACGTTTAATAACATTGAAAAGCCTTGCATTTGCAGGGCTTTTTTATTAACAAAAGTTAATAACTATAGTTTATAAATGGTTGAAAACTAAAATGTTAAAAACAACAAAATAACTCAAACAATTTTGTAATTTAGTAAAACAGTTTAACACAACATCCATGTTGGTTTCAACAATGAATTTGAATATTGTGTTAAGTTGTATAAAGAAACGTTCTTTAATATTGGTTGTTTTTTAAAGATTCCTGAAAAATATGTATCTCCAAGATACAGACATAAAAATCTTAATCTTAAAAAGATAATACGCATTAAATTTTTAAGAAGAATACCTTTAATAAGTAGAAATACTTAATAAGCAACGCTTTAAAAACACTAGTCATAAAATGGTTAAGTTTAAAGTAATAGTATTCTAAAAAACAATCATCAAGTGCATTTTATCAACAAGTCAATACATTTTGAAAGTTGTAAACAAAATGTACCTTTTGAAATAGTTGTATTTGAATTGAAAAGATAATATTAAGGTGATGAATCTTAAATTATAAAATTTAACAGTATAGTTAATAGATCAAAAAAGCTATTTCAAAGAAAGCCATATCAAAAATAGATTAAATTCTATTGTGATATGGCTTTTGTTTTTAATAAACTTTATGTTTGTAAAACATAACTTATATTATATAAATGAACCTTCCTCTTGTTTTAGATAAAACTTTTACAAAAAAAGATTTTACAAGTTTAGCTCTAGAAAAAGCTGAATATGATAATTGCATCTTTATAGACTGTAATTTTTCTGACAGTTACCTATCCTACATTTCATTTTTAGAATGTGAATTCATTAATTGCAATTTAAGTTCTGTAAAAATAAAAGACACCACTTTTAAAGGTGTAATATTTAAAAATTGTAAGATGCTAGGAGTTCCTTTTAATGAATGTAATCAGTTTTTAATTGAGTTCTCTTTTATAAACTCAAACATGAGCTTATCATCATTTTATAATAGTAAAATAAAAAACATACAGTTTGTAGATTGTAATTTAGAAAATGTAGATTTTTCTGATGCTAATCTAGAAAACTCAAAATTCAAAAACTGTGATTTAAACAAAAGTATTTTTAGCAACACGCACCTAAAAAATGCCGATTTTAGGTCTTCATATAATTACAGAATCAATCCAAGTAAAAACATCTTAAATCAAACAAAATTTTCAAAAAATGAGGTGTTAGGTTTATTAAAAGATTTCAATATTATTATTGATTAAAATCGCCCTTAAAAACCTTAAACACTGAACATCAACACGTTTCAAAACCACTTGAATTTTGTATATTTGCAAGACTTTCAAAAAAAGTAATTTAACAAAACTAAATATTAAACAACTATGGCAAATACTCCAACTATTATCTATACAAAAACAGATGAAGCTCCAGCTTTAGCAACTTATTCTTTTTTACCTATTGTTAAAGCTTTTACTAAATCTTCAGGAGTACAAGTTGAAACAAAAGATATCTCATTAGCTGGAAGAATTTTAGCAACATTCCCTGATTTTTTAAATGCTGATCAAAAAGTTGAAGATGCATTAGCTCAATTAGGAGAACTTGTAAAAAAACCAGAAGCTAATATTATAAAACTTCCTAATATTAGTGCTTCAATACCACAGTTAAAAGCTGCTATTAAAGAATTACAAGCACAAGGATACAACGTGCCTGATTACCCAGAAGACACTAACACTGACGAGGCAAAAGATATTAAAAGTCGATATGACAAAATAAAAGGTAGTGCTGTAAACCCTGTACTACGTGAAGGAAACTCTGATAGACGTGCACCAAAGGCTGTAAAAAATTATGCAAAAAAACACCCACATTCAATGGGCGCTTGGTCATCAGATTCTAAAACACATGTTGCAACAATGGAAGCAGGTGATTTTGCTCATAATGAGAAGTCACTAACCATGGAACAAGCTGATACAGTTAGTATTCAATTTATAGACGAAACTGGATCTAAAACAGTACTAAAAGATAGTTTAAACCTTTTACAAGGAGAAATTATCGATGCTACTGTAATGAGCAAAAAAGCTTTATTAGCATTTTTAGATGAACAAGTAAAAGACGCTAAAAATCAAGGTATTTTATTCTCATTACACATGAAAGCTACCATGATGAAGGTTAGTGATCCTATTATTTTTGGACATGCTGTAAAAGTATTCTTTAAAGACCTTTTTGAAAAACATGGAGAAACTTTTAAAGAAATAGGCGTTGACGTTAACAATGGTTTTGGTAACTTAATATCAAATCTTAACGAACTTCCAGAAGCTAAACGTAAAGAGATTGAAGCTGATATTGAAACAGCTTTTAACAATGGTCCTGATTTAGCAATGGTAAACTCTGACAAAGGAATTACCAACTTACATGTACCAAGTGACGTAATTATTGATGCATCAATGCCAGCTATGATTCGTACATCTGGCCAAATGTGGAATAAAGAAGGAAAACAACAAGATACAAAAGCTGTTATACCAGATAGCAGCTATGCTGGTGTTTATACAGCAACTATTGATTTTTGTAAGCAGAACGGTGCTTTTGACCCAACTACAATGGGAACAGTTCCTAACGTAGGTCTTATGGCTCAAAAAGCAGAAGAATATGGATCTCATGACAAAACATTTGAAATTCCTGGTAACGGAAAAGTTCAAGTAATTGACTCAAAAGGAAATGTTCTTATTGAGCACAATGTTGAAACTGGTGATATCTGGAGAATGTGTCAAGTAAAAGATGCTCCTATTCAAAACTGGGTTGAACTTGCTGTAACAAGAGCAAAAGCATCTAACACACCTGCTGTTTTTTGGTTAGATAAAAACAGAGCTCATGATGCAGAATTAATAAAAAAGGTAAATAAATATTTACCAAATCATGACACAACAGGATTAGACATAAGAATTCTTTCTCCTATTGAGGCTACTCATTTCACGCTAGCAAGAATAAAAAAAGGTAATGATACAATATCTGTTACTGGAAATGTATTACGTGATTACTTAACTGACCTATTCCCTATTTTAGAATTAGGAACAAGTGCAAAAATGTTATCAATAGTACCATTAATGAATGGTGGTGGTTTATTTGAAACTGGTGCTGGTGGATCAGCTCCAAAACACGTACAACAATTTGAAGAAGAAAATCACTTACGTTGGGATTCTTTAGGTGAATTTTTAGCATTGGCGGTATCATTAGAACATTTTTCAAATGCTAATAGTAATACAAAAGCAAAAGTATTAGCCGACACACTAGATGATGCTACTGATAAGTTCCTAGACAATGGTAAATCTCCTTCTCGTAAGGTAAACGAATTAGATAATCGTGGTAGTCATTTCTATTTAGCTATGTATTGGGCTGAAGCTTTAGCAAATCAAGACGTAGATTCTGAATTAAAAGAGCAATTTTCTACAGTAGCTAATCAGCTAAAAGAAAATGAAACTCAAATAGTAAATGAACTAAATAGCGCACAAGGAAAATCTATGAATATTGGTGGTTATTATGAACCAAATGAATCGTTGGCAAGTCAAGCAATGAGACCAAGCGATACTTTAAACAATATTATAAATTCTCTTTAATTAATAACTTATAAAAGCTCCTTTAAAAAGGAGCTTTTTTTATACTTGGGCATTTCCTTTTTATGACATACTCATAAAAAGGCACGTGCTGTACACTATATCTTTTGTTAAACAAAAGGATGCCGTTTCCATCACTAACGCTTTACAAAATTCCGTACTTTTGTTTTTATATGAGCTTTACAAAAACAACCGAACAAGATTCAAATTACAATCATCTTGAAAAGATGACCATTACAGAAGTATTAACTAATATTAATACTGAAGACAAAACAGTTCCTTTAGCTGTGGAAAAAGCTTTACCTCAAATTGAGGTTTTAGTTGAACAAATTGTCAAAAAATTACAATTGGGCGGTCGTCTATTTTATATTGGCGCAGGGACAAGCGGTAGATTAGGTATTTTAGACGCATCTGAATGTCCACCTACTTTTGGTGTTTCTCACAATTTAGTTATTGGATTAATTGCAGGTGGCGATAAAGCAATTAGAAAAGCAGTAGAGTTTGCAGAAGATTCAACAACCCAAGCATGGGATGATTTATGTGATTATAATATTTCAGATAAAGATGTTGTAATAGGCATTGCTGCTTCAGGAACAACTCCGTATGTAATTGCCGGTCTAAAAAAGTGTAATCAAGAAAATATTATTACAGGATGCATTACTTGTAATCATAATAGCCCTTTATCAAAAACTGCTCAATATCCAGTAGAAGCAATTGTAGGTCCTGAATTTGTTACAGGAAGCTCTAGAATGAAAGCTGGTACAGCTCAAAAACTGATTCTTAATATGATTTCTACTGCAACTATGGTTCAACTGGGGAAAGTTAAAGGAAATAAAATGGTAGATATGCAGTTAAGCAATGATAAATTGGTTGATAGAGGAATTAGAATGTTGTCATCAGAGCTTAAAATTAATGAACAAGAAGCGAAATTATTATTAGATAAATACAAAAATGTTCGTTTAGCAATCCAAAATTATAAAAATGGAAACCAAAAGAACCAATAAAACAATTTTAGTCAAAGGAATAAGAACAATGGGCATATCATTATTATGCATGTTTCTAGGTCCTACTTTACTATATATTGCCTTTAGTAATCAAGAAAAACCACTTTACATTCCTATTTTAATTGTAGCCATTCTAATCTGTATTCTAGCTGTTTTTCTTGTTTTTAAAGGACTTAAAACTATTATGGATAGCATGTTCTACAAAAAAAATTAATTTTCAGTTTTAAAAATAGGTTTGTTTTTTGGCGTTGTTGGATTATACCCAAATGTATTATCTTCTATTTTTATACCCAATGTATTTAGTATATAAGCTATTATAGCATAATGATGAATAGTATGACTATTTGCTTGTGATAACAAAGCCTCAAAAGTGTAATTCATTTTTATTTTACCCTTTCCCAAATCATCAATAACAAAAACTTCTTTTTTCATTATACTCTCATCCAATGCAGATAATCTTTTAACAACATAATCCAAATAATCACAAGCTTTACTAATATCATATTCAGCGTTAGAATTTCTAGATTTAATAGTAAGGTCAACGATATATTTTTGATCAAAAGCTAAAATAGCGTTGTAAAAGTCAAAGATGTGTCTGAAGTGTTTACCTAAATTAGAATAAAAAGGCGGTATGGTATCGTCACAAAAGTCACTTTTATCTACGACATTCAATATGGTATTCGATTTTAAAAGTGTATTTATACAAGCCTCTATTACTACATGCATATATCTATAGATTC
>NZ_JBLXHI010000010.1:0-94034 GCF_048381695.1 Corallibacter sp.
GCCTACTACAAAAAAATTTAAAATTATGCCAAGATCAGTAAATTCTGTAGCAAAAAGAGCCAGAAGAAAAAAGGTTCTTAAACAAGCAAAAGGTTACTTTGGACGTCGTAAAAACGTTTGGACAGTAGCAAAAAATGCGGTTGATAAAGCGATGCAATACTCGTACAGAGACCGTAGAAACAAAAAGAGAACATTCCGTGCTTTATGGATTCAACGTATTAACGCTGGAGCTAGACAACATGGTATGTCTTATTCAAAGTTTATGGGTGCATTAAAAGCTAACAATATCGAATTAAACCGTAAGGTTTTAGCAGATTTAGCTATGAACAACCCTGAAGCTTTTGAAGCCATAGTAAACAAAGTAAAATAAGGCGTTTCGCCTATTGTATAACATATTTCGCTTATAAAAAATCCGACTCGTAAGAGTCGGATTTTTTTATTTTATGTTTTTTGCTTTTTCTTTTTTGCAGCAGGAAACAAAACATTATTGAGTATAAGGCGATATCCTGGTGATGTAGGATGTAGATCTAATTCTGTTCTTGGGTCTCCTACTCTATGTGTATAATCTTCTGGATCATGTCCACCATAAAAAGTAAAAAAGCCTTTTCCTTTTATTCCGTGTATATATCTAGCCTCGCCATTTGTTTTATTTTCTCCCATAACAAGCACGTTACTTTTTATTTCATCTCGTGTAAACGCCGTTGTTTGACCCATAAACCCTTTTACTAAAGCTGTATGATTTTGGCATAACATTGTAGGAACAGGATCCCATTTTGCTGAAAAATCCATTAAAGTAAAATAATCTGTCTCTTTAGGAATTTGACGCTTCTGTGTCATATCAATAGAAGAAAACTCATAAACATTTGGGTTTCTTTCTAACGTATAATTTTTAAAAGCAAAAGTATGACTATAATCTATCTTACTTTGATAGTTTGGGCTACTTGCATCACCATCAAACATAGGTTCGCAAATATCAACGCCATCTGCAGATAATGCAATATCAAAACTATCTGTTGCACTACACATAGCAAACATAAAACCACCTCCTATAACATAATCTCGTATTTTTTTTGCTACGTCAAGTTTTTCTAGAGACACTTTACTATAGCCTAATTTGAATGCTAAAGCTTCTGCTTCCTTTTTTTCTTCTATATACCAAGCTGCTGTTTTATAATTTCTATAAAACTTACCATATTGTCCTGTAAAATCTTCATGATGTAAATGCAACCAATCATAAAGTAATAAAGCATCATTTAGCACTTCTTCATCGTAAACAGTTTCATACGGTATTTCTGCATACGTTAATACCATAGTTACTGCATCATCCCAAGGCAGTTTTCCTTTGGGTGTATAAACAGCTATTTTAGGAGCTTTTTCTAAAACGACTGCTTCCATGTTTTTGCTAGGACTGCTTATTTCCTGAAGAATAGATTCAGTTTTAGAATCTGAAATAACTTCAAATGACACACCTCTAATCTGACATTCTCTTTGTATGTCTTCTGTATCTGGAAGTAAAAATGAACCGCCACGGTAATTAAGCAGCCACTTTACTTTTAATTGTTTTTCTAATGTCCAATAGGTAATTCCATACGCTTTCAAATGATTTTTTTGAGATTCGGCATCCATAGGAATAAGTATGTAAGATGCAAAACTGGGTAGTGAAATTAATAAAAGTAATAATATAAGGGTCTTTTTCATAGTTGAAAGATACTCAAATTTTGTGCCTTTGATTTATGCTTTTAAACAATTTTAACCTATTGCATAAGGCAATAATCTGTTATAATGAGGTAAACACTCTTGCAGTAATAGCTTTAAATATTCAGGAAATGGTTCAGTTTTGGGTTTATACTTTGAAAATCCTGTAGATTTATGCACATTATCATACCAATATTTTGCCCATATACCATCTTCTGGTCTTGCTCCTGCTTGCCATTGTAACATAGAATCATAAAATTGTATTTGCGATTTTTCACATAATTTTCTTAATGTATTTTCAGGATTTAATAACAATTTGGTAGAATCTAAAACTATAGGTGTAATTGCTTCCTTTTCAAAAAAATCTAACAAATTGCTATGATCTGCATAACCTATATCTTGAATTGTTGGGTTTGTTATAACTTTTGCAAAGGAAGGAATCATCTCTTTTGGATGTCTTGTTAAGATAACATTTACTACATTTTTCATGAAATCACGGTTTAAATCTAATAAATGATGTGTCATGTTTTTAAAAAACAATACAGGCTTTCTGTCTTCATGCATCATTTTGTTTACTACATTTTCACCGTTATTGTCTAATGAATCTAAAATATCTTTTGCTCCAGGGTGATATTCTTTTGCTTTGGTATTTTTTAAATAATAACCATATAGTGGTTCATCAAACACCAAAGTATCCTCTCGCTGGGCAAATGAATACATTAAAGCTGTTGAAATATTTCTAGGGCCAGACCACAGGCAAATTCTTGTAATGTTGTTATTTTTTGAGTTCATTATTTACACTTGCAATAATTAAATCTTGATATAAACCGCTTACTTTTCTAGTAAAATCACCATAAGATTTTGTACCAATGGTTCTTCCATCAATTTTTGTTACTGGAGTTAATCCCCCAAAAGTTCCTGTTACAAAAGCCTCATCGGCACCATAAACATCAAATAGTGAAAAGTTCTTTTGCTTGCACACAATATTATTTTGTTTACAAACCTCTATCACCTTTGCTCTGGTAATACCATTCATACAATATTGACCTGTTGAAGTCCAAACTTCATTATTTTTAACAATAAAAAAATTAGTAGCATTACATGTAGAAACAAAACCGTTGACATCAAGCATTAATGCTTCGTCTGCTCCTGCTTCAATTGCTTGAATTAATGCTTGTACTTCGTGAAGCTTACTATGGCAGTTTAGCCTTGGATCTAAATAATCTGGAGAACCACGTCTGATAGTACTAGTGAAAAGTGTGATACCTTTTTCTTTACTTTCTTCTGATGCTTTTTTGTATTCTGGAATTATAACAACATTAGGCCCCGAAATAGTAAGCCTTGGGTCTTGTGAAGGTGTTTTTTTTATTCCTCTAGTAATCATAATACGCACATGAACATCATCATACATATTATTAATTTGCAGTGTTTTTTTTATGTTTTGTACTAGCTCTTCTTTAGAAAAACCAAAAGTCATGCCTACAGTTGCCGCAGATTCCCATAATCGGTTAAGGTGATCTTCTAGAAAAACTAACACTCCTTTGTGAAGCCTTAAAGCTTCCCAAATGCCATCTCCTACTAAATAGCCACTGTCAAAAACAGAAATTTTGGCATCATTACGAGAAAAAAACTCCCCGTTTATGTAAATTTTAATATCATTATTACGCGCATCATCTAGCGCGTTATGAGTACCATGAACCATATCTTAATTAAGGTTTATAAATAAAACCGTAAGATACTTAAATTTTAGTTCTGGTTTGCAGACAGTAATTTAGAAATTACTTTAGTGTTAGGGAACTGTTCTAAAATTATTTTAACAAATACGGTAATAGGAATTGCCATAATTAAACCTGGAACACCCCAAATGTATCCCCATAACATAAGCATAACTAAAACAGTGATAACATTTAAAGAAAAAGATTTCCCCATAAATATAGGCTCTAAAATAGACCCAAATAACACTTGAACTCCAGTAATAGACATAATAAAGAAGAATAATGTACTTGTAGGATCAAGCTCTATAATAGCAAAAACAGATAGCATTACTACAGTAATTATAGATCCAACCATTTGAACAAAATTTATCACAAAAGCGAACAATCCCCAAAAAATAGGAAAGCTTACATCAAAAAATAAGCAAGCTAAACCTGTTCCTATTCCTGTTGCTAGACTTACTAGAAATTTTACTTTAATAAATTTTATAAGATCTTTTTCTATTTTTCTGAAGGTTTTAACCGAAGCATGTTTTCCTTTAAGTATGGTACTATTTAATACTTTTTGAAAGTTTATAGACTCTGCCAACCATAAGACAACAAAAAAAGCGGTCATTAAAATTGCTGTTAAAAATTTCCTGATAAAATCAAAAGTTGACCCTATATTATCTTTATGAATAATTTGAGATAATATATTTTTATCTGTGTCAATTTTTACTCCAAAATTATCTTGAAGTGATTTTGAAATAATCTCAAATTTTTCTTCAGCCTTTACAAAAAATTCAGAATCTGAACCTAAAATTTGTTTGCTAGATAGCTCTATTAATTCAAAACCAACTTTAAGACCTCCAATAATTAGCAAAATAACTATAAGAATACTTACTGGTTTTGGTACTTTCTTTTTCCCTAACCAACGCATTAATGGTAAAAACAATAATGCTATAAACATTGAAAAAACTAATGGTACAAATATAAAAGATAGTTGTTTTAGTAAGTAAAACACTAAAGGTATAACTATTACTAGTAGTAATATATTTGTGGTTCTTCTTTGATCCATAAACTAGATTAAGTACTTAAAATATTTGGAAGTATATTTTTAATTAAAATTAAAAAGGTACATCATTATCATCTGGCATTTCAGGAGCATCAAAAGCGTCTGAAGCCGATGGGAAATTACTTGACTTGAATGTATCGTCATTTGCAGCTGCATTCATTTTAGAATGAAACTCATTATCAAATGGTGAATCAAAATCATCAAGGTTGTCAAACTTACCTAAATGCCCTAAGAATTTAAGTCGAATGTTTTCAAGACCACCATTACGGTGTTTTGCAATAATAAACTCGGCTTGACCCTCTGTAGGAGATCGCTCCTCATCATCCCATTCATCAATTTTATAGTATTCTGGTCTATAAATAAATGATACAATATCTGCATCCTGCTCAATAGCTCCAGATTCACGTAAATCTGAAAGTAAAGGTCGTTTACTACCACCACGTGTTTCTACCGCACGAGATAACTGTGATAAAGCTATAACAGGAACATTTAATTCTTTTGCTAATGCCTTTAAGTTTCTGGAAATCATAGAAATTTCCTGTTCACGGTTACCGCCATGACTATTACCACCTGTCATTAATTGCAAGTAGTCTATCATGATAAGCTTTATACCATGTTGAGATGATAAACGTCTGGCTTTTGCTCTTAAGTCAAAAATAGAAAGTGACGGCGTATCATCAATAAATAAAGGTGCCTTTTCTAAATCTTTTACTTTTACATTAAGTTGCTCCCATTCATGTTTTTCTAGTTTCCCTGTACGCAACTTTTCAGAAGATAATCCTGTTTCACTAGATATTAAACGCGTAATAAGCTGTACAGACGCCATCTCTAAAGAGAAAAATGCTACAGGCATATTTTGATCTACAGCTATATTTCTTGCCATAGATAAGGTTAAGGCTGTTTTACCCATACCTGGACGAGCAGCAACAATAATTAAATCTGATGGTTGCCAACCTGATGTTAACTTATCTAATTTTGTAAACCCTGTTGGAATACCACTCAAGCCTTCTTTGTTAGATATTTCTTCAATTTTCTTTTTGGCTTGGATAACTAATTCTTGAGCTGTTTCACTAGATTTTTTGATGTTACCTTGTGTAACTTCGTATAGTTTTGATTCGGCTTTGTCTAATAAATCAAATACATCTTTTGTTTCATCGTAAGAGTCTTCAATAATTTCATTTGAAATTTTAATAAGACTTCGCTGAATATATTTTTGTAAAATAATACGTGCATGAAACTCAATATGCGCTGAAGACGATACCTTTTGCGTTAAAGAAATGAGGTAAAAATCACCACCAGCTAAATCTAACTTTCCGTTTTTCTTTAATTGGCTAGAAACGGTTAATAAGTCAATAGGTTCACTATTTTCAAACAATTGAAAAATGGCTTCAAATATATACTTGTGCGCATCTTTGTAAAAAGCATCTGTGTTTAAAATATCAATAACCTCATCAACACCTTTTTTATCAATCATCATAGCACCAATCACAACCTCCTCTAAATCAATTGCTTGAGGTGGTATTTTCCCTTTTTCTAAAGCGATAATTTTATTCTTATCTACTTGGTATCCCTGTATTTGGTTTGGTTGTTTCATTGTCACGAAAGTAAATAAAACAATGTTTACTTTTTATTTTTTTTTATTGTTCATTGTTAACCACAAGTTAACAATCTAACTGTTAATAACTTAATTTTATTGTTAATAAGCATAAAAAAACTGAAGGTTACCCTTCAGTTTTTTATTAGAGTTGTTTGTTTAAAAGGATTACCCTTTATAAACTCCCATTTCAGTATATTTCTCCATACGTGTATTTACTAGATCTTTTGGTGATAAGTTTTTTAATTCATCGTAAGATTTAATAATTGCATCACGAACTGCTTTAAATGTAGTTTCTCTATCGCTATGAGCGCCACCAAGTGGTTCTTTGATAATATCATCAATCACTTTGATACGCTTACTATCTTTTGCGGTAAGTTTTAGTGCATCTGCTGCTTGCTCTTTATACTCCCAACTTCTCCAAAGTATAGAAGAACAGTTTTCTGGAGATATTACAGAAAACCAAGCGTTTTCTAACATTAAAAATTTATCACCTACACCAATACCTAAAGCTCCACCAGAAGCTCCTTCTCCTATTACAATACATATAACAGGCACTTTCAATCTAGACATTTCTAAAATGTTTCTAGCAATGGCTTCTCCTTGCCCACGCTCTTCAGCTTCTAATCCTGGATATGCACCAGGTGTATCAATAAAAGTTACAACAGGAACTCCAAATTTTTCAGCCGACTTCATTAAGCGTAGTGCTTTTCTATATCCTTCAGGATTTGCCATACCAAAATTTCTGTATTGTCTTGTTTTGGTATTATAGCCTTTTTGTTGCCCTATAAACATAAAGGTTTGGTCACCTATTTTTCCTAAACCGCCAATCATGGCTTTATCATCTTTTACATTTCTATCTCCATGAAGCTCTAAAAAAGAGTCTCCGCAAAGTGCTTTTATGTAATCTAATGTATATGGTCTATTAGGATGACGTGATAATTGTACACGCTGCCAAGGTGTTAGGCTTTTATATATTTCCTTTTTTGTTGCTTGAAGTTTTTTCTCAATTTGTTTACAAGTTTCAGATACATCAACATCACTCTCTTCTCCAATAACTTGACATTTTGTTAATTGCTCTTCAAGTTCTTTTATAGGTAATTCAAATTCTAAATATTCCATCGGAATTGATAGTTTTTAATTTCAGTTAGCTCACAAAATTACATATTTTATTTCGTTTAGAATTTAGTTTCAAATTGAAAAAAAATATAATTTCTAAAAAGGTTATTAACATTCTCTGCTTTAAGCGGTAAATATAAAAACTTTATAAACTAATTAGCCATAAGCTTTTTGTTTTTCATTTTATTAATGTTTTTTATAATACCATTCATTAACACAACACCAATAACAATAAAGGCTCCCACATAAAAAGATGTGCTCATTTGTTCCTTTTCTGGAAAGATTATTAAAGCTAATATGATACCATAAATTGGCTCTAAATTATATGTTAGCACTACAGTGTAAGGACTTATATGTTTCATAACATGAACAGAAGCAATAAATGCATAAGCGGTACAAATAGATGCTAAAATGAATAGATATGAAAAATCAGATATACTTAATGAAAAGAAATTTTCTGGGACTCCTGAATTCATAACACCTATGAATAATGTTATAAAAATGACACCGCATATAAACTCATAAAACGATATAACTGTTGCTGTGTGACTTTGCAAAAACTTACCATTTAGCACAGAAAATAACGATGATAAAAAGGCAGAAACGATACCTAAAATGATTCCGTATAAATAATGTATTTCACTTTGAGTTATTATGAAAACTCCTATTATAACAATAATTCCAAAAATGATTTCGTAAGGAATAATTTTACGCTTATATATAATAGGTTCAATTATAGAGGCAAAAAAAGCTCCTGTAGAAAACATGGATAAAGCAATAGATATATTTGCTGCTTTTATTGAGCCAAAAAAAGTAAGCCAGTGCAAAGCAATAATTATACCTGCTATTGCAAACTTAAGTAGTGTTTGCTTGGTAACTCTTATATTTATTTTGGAAAACACAATGTAAAGTCCCATCAAGATGGTAGCCATGAGCATTCTAAACCATACTAATGAAACAGCCTCTATAGATATTAATTCTCCTAAAATTGCAGTAAATCCGGCAATAAAAACTAATAAATGAAGATGTAAGTAGTTCTTAAACTTATCGTTTTGCATTGTATAAAAGATATATGGCTAATATACCAAATATAACATTTGGAAACCACACAGCAACCAACGGAGAAAAGTCTGATTGTGAAGCCATAACACCAAATATTTTATCAAAAAACACAAAAACCATAGCAATACAGATACCGAAGGCTAAATTTACACCCATTCCACCACGACGTTTTATAGATGATACTGCCACCGCTATTATAGTTAGAATAAAAACCGATACAGGTAAGCTCCACTTTCTGTATTTTACAAGTTTATACCTTCCTATATTTGATGATCCTCTTTCCTCTTCTTTTTTTATAAACTTATCTAGTTCCTTATAAGATAACGTTTCTGCAATGTATTCTACAGGTGTTAAATCTTCTAAATCAAAAGGAAAAATGGTATCTTTTCTTCTAGTTACTTCTAGAATATCGTCGCGTTCTCCAACTTTTCTTTTTACATAAGATAGTAATCTATATGTAGAATCTTTCTCATTATATCTAATGGTATTGGCACTTATTTTATAAACCATTTTATTGTTTTCAAAATGCTCTATAGTAAAGTTTGTACCTCGTTTTTGATTAATATCAAAATTACTTACATAAATATAATCGTTATCATTTATTTGTCTGTAAACGTTTTTTGTATCTACAGCGGTTTGACCTTTCTTTAAATATTTATAAGTAAAATCGTTAAAACCTTTACTTGCTTCTGGAGCTAAATACATACCTAAAGCTAATGCTAATAAGGATACTATAAAAGCACCTATTAGGTAAGGCCTTAAAAACCTTGTGAATGATACGCCAGAACTTAAAAAAGCTACTATTTCTGTATTATTAGCCAACTTTGACGTGAACCATATAACTGAAAGAAATAAAAATAAAGGGAATAGTAAATGAGCAAAGTAGATTGTAAAATCTAGGAAATACAATAAAACCGCATCAAGAGGCGCATTGTTTTCTAGTATTTTTCCTATTTTTTCTGCTAAATGAACTGTAATTCCTATAGGTATAAACAGTAGAAGCATTACAAAAAATGTAAACAAGTAACGCTTAAGTATGTACCAATCTAATATTTTCACAGTTTATAAACGCTTATCCATTTGTTTTACCATCATATCTTTCCAGGTTCTAAAATCTCCTGCTAATATATGCTTTCTTGCTTCTCTAACCAACCATAAATAAAACCCTAAATTATGAATAGTTGCTATTTGTGCACCTAAACGTTCGTTTACGCTAAATAAATGTCTTAAGTAGGCTTTAGTATAATCTGTATCAACATAGGTAATCCCCATATCATCTATAGGAGAAAAATCTGCTTCCCACTTTTTATTTTTGATATTAATTGTACCATGAGCAGTAAACAGCATACCATTTCTAGCATTTCTGGTTGGCATAACACAATCAAACATATCTACACCCAATGCTATATTCTCTAAAATGTTAATTGGTGTACCAACACCCATTAAATATCTTGGCTTATCTTCAGGTAAAATCTCACACACAACATCTGTCATGGCATACATTTCTTCTGCAGGTTCTCCTACTGATAAACCTCCTATAGCATTACCTACAGCGCCTGCATTTGCAATATACTCAGCAGATTGTTTTCTTAAGTCTTTGTAAGTACTTCCTTGAACTATAGGAAAAAATGCCTGACTATAGCCATACTTAAATGGTACTTTTTCTAAATGATTAATACATCTATCTAGCCATCTATGGGTCATATGCATAGATCTTTTAGCATAGTTATAATCACATGGATATGGTGTACATTCATCAAAAGCCATAATAATATCAGCGCCTATTGTTCGCTGAATTTCCATAACATTTTCTGGTGTAAATGTATGATAACTACCATCTATATGCGATTTAAACTTAACACCTTCTTCTTTAATTTTTCTATTGGCCGAAAGTGAATATACTTGGTAACCACCAGAATCGGTAAGTATATTTCTATCCCAATTCATAAACTTATGCAAACCACCAGCTTTTTCTAAAATAGTTGTTTGTGGTCGTAAGTATAAATGGTAGGTATTACCTAAAATAATATCTGGGTTGATATCATTTTTAAGTTCTCGTTGGTGCACACCTTTTACTGAAGCTACTGTACCTACAGGCATAAATATTGGTGTTTCTATAACACCATGATCTGTGGTAATAACACCAGCTCTAGCTTTTGATTGTTGATCTTTTCCTTTTAATTCAAATGTCATATCCTAAAGTCATCAGTTGGCAAATATAATTAACAAAACGTGATGAACTTCTTAATAAAAACAAAATTGTTAGCAAATGCATGATTTTAGTTAATAAAAGCCTCTTAACTCTTTCCTTAAATATATATAAAGCACTATTTTTGCAACGGAAAAATTAACAACTTTAAAATGCCAAACACACAACAACTAGAAGATTTAACTACTCAAGTACGTAGAGATATTTTACGTATGGTACACAAAGTAAACTCTGGACATCCTGGAGGTTCTTTAGGCTGCGCTGAATTTTTTGTAGCGCTTTACAACGAAATCATGACCACAAACGACACATTTGATATGGATGGAATTGGTGAAGATATTTTCTTTCTATCAAACGGTCATATTTCACCAGTTTATTATAGCGTATTAGCTAGAGCAGGCTATTTCCCTGTTGAAGAGCTAAACACTTTTAGAATTATAAACTCTCGTTTACAAGGACACCCAACTACTCACGAAGGTCTTCCAGGAATAAGAATTGCTTCTGGATCATTAGGTCAAGGAATGTCTGTAGCACTTGGTGCTGCACAAGCAAAAAAGCTAAACAACGATTCTCATTTAGTATATAGCTTACATGGTGATGGCGAATTACAAGAAGGTCAAAACTGGGAAGCTATTATGTATGCTGCTGCCAAAAAAGTAGATAACATTATTGCTACTATAGATTTAAACGGACAACAGATTGATGGTTCTACAGACGATGTATTACCAATGGGAAGTGTAAAAGGTAAATTTGAAGCTTTTGGTTGGACTGTTGTAGAAATAGAAGAAGGAAATAACATTGAAGCTATTTTAAAAGGAATGGCTGATGCTAAATCTAAAACTGGACAAGGAAAACCTGTTTGCGTATTACTAAAAACAGTAATGGGTAATGGTGTAGATTTTATGATGCATACTCATGCTTGGCATGGTAAAGCACCTAATGACGAACAATTAGCTATTGGATTAGAACAAAACCCTGAAACTTTGGGAGATTATTAAATGACAAGAATACTTTTAATAGTATTAGCTTTTTTAGCCATAAACTCCTCTTACTCTCAAGATTTGGAGAGGAACTATCATTTTGATTTAGTCACTATTTCAAACGTTAAAGATTACTCACATGGGTTTATGGGAAAAATTATTGATTTTATAAACCAAAAAGATTCGACTTACAATCTTTTTATTAAAGTTAATGGCTTAAATAATGAAGCAACATTAAATGATCGAAAAAAGAAACAGATTATCAAATTTGATGTGGATGAAGATTTTGATTACAAAACTATCGATGATCTTAATAAATTAAGTAACTCTAAATTATTTACAGTAGTTGTACACAGTAAACATAAATCATATAAAAATTCTACTGAAGATTTTGAATATGAATTAGATTCCATCAATAACAAGACAATTGTTCATTTAACCCGTTTTAAAAACAAAAAAAGAAAAAAGATTATTTCTGAGCATTATCATTTTTTAAGTGTTAATAATATTTATGATGGTACAAGTAGTTCTAATTTTAAAAACTATATTTTAGAAAATCATAGTTTAAGAATTGCTGATAATCAAGAATTAGAAAAAATATTACACTTGAAAGATGGCAAAATATGGCTTGAAACTCAATATATATCTAAAAAGATAGTTGATTTCGATTTTAAATTTAAAATTGATGAAGTCTATCCTAAAAGATAAAACAACACAACATAATCATATTAAACAATGAAAACATACACAAATACAGGAAGTAAAGATACACGTTCAGGCTTTGGAGCGGGATTAACAGAGCTAGGAAAAACTAACGAGAATGTCGTTGCTCTTTGTGCCGACTTAATTGGCTCTCTTAAAATGGACGAATTTAAAGCCAATCATCCAGAACGTTTTTTCCAAGTAGGAATTGCAGAAGCTAATATGATAGGTCTTGCAGCTGGTTTAACAGTAGGCGGTAAAATTCCTTTTACAGGAACCTTTGCTAACTTTTCTACTGGTCGTGTTTATGACCAAATTCGCCAAAGCGTTGCTTACTCTGATAAAAATGTAAAGATTTGTGCTTCACACGCTGGTTTAACTCTAGGTGAAGATGGAGCTACTCATCAAATACTAGAAGATATAGGCTTAATGAAAATGCTACCTGGTATGACTGTTATAAATCCATGTGATTACAATCAAACCAAAGCTGCTACAATTGCAATAGCAAAACATCATGGTCCTGTATACCTACGTTTTGGGAGACCTAAAGTTGCAAATTTCACTCCTGAAAATCAAACATTTGAGATAGGTAAAGCTATTCAACTTACTGAAGGTACCGATGTAACTATTGTTGCTACCGGACATTTGGTATGGGAAGCTTTAGAAGCATCAAAAGCATTACAAGAACAAGGCATCTCTGCAGAGGTTATAAATATACATACTATAAAACCTCTTGATGAAAAAGCCATTATTGATTCTGTTTCTAAAACAGGGTGCATTGTAACTGCAGAAGAGCATAACTACCTTGGCGGTTTAGGAGAAAGTGTAGCAAGAACTTTAGCTACTCACAAACCAACTCCGCAAGAGTTTATAGCTACCAATGATACATTTGGAGAATCTGGTACTCCTGCTCAACTAATGGAGAAGTATGGTTTAAATAGCGATGCTATTGTAAAAGCTTGCCAAACTGTTATAAAAAGAAAATAATTACCTTAATTATTCGTTTTATAAACATCAATTTAAAATGAATAATTATGAAAAAAGTCCTCATTAGCGCTATCGCAATCCTATTAACAACAATAGGATTGCAAGCGCAAAATGCCAATGGTTTTGGCTTTAAAGCTGGTTTAAACTATAACGGCAATGGCAATTACTACGAATCTGCAATAAGTAATGCCGAACATCCTGACAGAAACATAGGTTATCATTTTGGTATCTTTGGAAAAATTGGTAAAAATGTATTTTTTAGACCTGAATTAGTCTTTACAAATACCAAAAGTGATTACGTAAACAACAGTTTTACTATGCAAAAACTTGATGCTCCACTATTGGTTGGTGTCAATTTCTTAAAACTATTTAATGCTTTTGTTGGTCCTTCCTTTCAATATATTATAGCTTCTGATTTTGAAAATAGAGTTTTAATATCTGATGTAAAAAACGACTTTACTGTTGGTCTAAACTTCGGAGTTGGTGTTAGCTTTAACCGCATAGGTATAGATTTACGCTATGAGCGTGGTTTTAGTAATAATGAAGCCACTTTTATTAGTAATAATGGCATAGGTATAAGTAGATTAGATACTAGGCAGGAACAGCTTATTTTGGGCGTTTCATTAATTTTATAATAAAAAAAAAGCCACTTGTAAAACAAGTGGCTTTTTTTACTTTAAATATATTATTAGTTCACAGAACTATCTAAATAATCTGGAGTTCCATCATTGTTAGAATCTGTTAAAACTACCGTGTTAAGTGTTATTATAGTGCCATCATTACTCTCTACAATACTAACAAAATACTCATTTGCTTCAGCATTGTTGTCAAAGTAAGTTTGAGCATCTGCTTGAGATGCAAAAGGAGTCATAGTTTCATCTTCAGTATAAGACTTCACTTCTACTTCATCAATAGTTAAAACACCATCTCCATCATCATCGTTATCAATAAGATTTGCTACTAAATCGCCATCAGTATCATCAGTATAGGCATCATCATCAGCATTTAAATCTTCTAAATATGATGGTACACCATCAAAATCATAATCTGTATGCACAGATCCTTTTAATCCAATTTTAAAGATTAAAGATGAATATGCCGGTATTGTTGTTGTAGGAGAAGAAAAATATCCTAATCCTGAAGGAATAAATATAGCGCCTATTCCAAACCCTCTATATGCATCTGTTCCGTCTCCGTTATCTGATACTTCTGTAGCTGTTTTAAACTCTGTTAATCCTTGTCTAAAACCATCAATTACACCTGTTGTTGTTGTACTTACAGTTGTTAAGTTTAAAAGTGTTGGGTTAGCTGTGCTATCAAACACATACCCATCTGTAAGTCTTGAACCTTCATAATCTAAAAAGGCTTGGTCTGTTGGATATAATTCCTTGCCTTGCCCTTCTCGAACTTTTAGATAGTATAGTCTATACTCTATTTCGTCACTATAAGAAAAAGCAACTTTATAACCTACTTGATCTATCAAAGGTGTTTTGTCACTATTATCTCCTGCTATAGTATCAAATACAATTTCAAAATCATCATTAGCTACACCGTAAGGATCAGAAAAATCGAAGTCTTCGTAATTATAAAAGTGTGTTTGTAAATACTCTTCTATTTTTGCAATATCTTCGTTATAAACTTCTGTTCTATCTCTATCTGGCACTGTGTAATAGGTTTCATCATCATCATTATTACAAGATACCACTATAGTTATTATAGAAAGCGTTGCTAACGTTAGTTTTCTTAAATTCATTTTTGCTTATTTTTGAGCCGGCAAGATACAATATAAAAATAGTTTTGCACAAAAAGATTAACGTAGTTTTTACAATTATTATATGCGAATAGACAAGTATTTATGGTGTGTTAGGTATTTTAAAACCAGAAGTCTGGCTACTGCAGCTTGCAAAAAAGGTCACATAAAAGTAAATGGCGATTCAGTAAAGCCTAGTAGAGAGGTTTTTCCTACTGATACTATTGAAGTTAGAAAAGATCAAATCAACTATAAACTTACTGTTAATGATATTCCTCCTAATCGTGTTGGCGCAAAACTGGTAGATATTTATCGTATTGACACAACTCCAAAAGAAGCTTTTGATGCTCAAGAGTTGCTAAAATACTCAAAAGATTATTACCGCAAAAAAGGAACTGGTAGACCCACCAAAAAAGACCGAAGAGATATTGATGATTTTTACGATGAAAATGAATAAGTATTAAATTTCTCCTGTATCTTTGAATTAAATCTATTTTCACAATGAGTGCTACAAAAAATATTATCTTAAATCACGAAGAAATAACTCACAAAATAAGACGCATTGCTTATCAAATATATGAAAGTAACGTTAATGAAAAGGAAGTTATTCTTGCCGGAATAGATAGTAACGGTTATATTTTAGCTAAAAAACTGAAGCTAATGTTATCAAAAATTTCTGACATAAAGCCCATTCTTTGTAAAGTAGAAATTGATAAAAAGAATCCTAGAAATATAATTAAAACCTCTATTGCTCCTAGTGATTACGAAGGCAAATCTGTTGTACTAATAGATGATGTTTTAAACTCTGGAACAACCCTAATTTATGGTGTAAAACACTTTCTTGAAGTTCCTTTAAAACAATTTAAAACCGCTGTTTTAGTTAATAGAAACCATAAAAAATATCCTGTTAAAGCTGATTTTAAAGGTCTTTCTTTATCAACATCTCTACATGAACATATTGATGTTGTGCTAGAAGGAAAAACCTTTGAAGCTTATTTAGAATAACATCATAACTAACTTTTCTAAAATTGTTTTTTGATCTTTATTCGCATCTATAACAACTTCTGCTTTATTATAAAAAACAGTTCGCTCAAACAAATGTTTGCCTACAAACTCTTGCATTTCTTCTAACGAGTTTATGTGAGATATTAAAGGTCTTGACGCTTTATCTATCAATAACCTATCTGCAAGTTCTTTAACAGATACATTTAGGTATACAGTTTTATAGCTTGTGTTGTCAAACAGTAGCTTTTCATTATTTATAAAGCAAGGTGTACCGCCACCTAAAGATAAAATCATAGGACCATCTGCTTGTAATAACTCTTTTAAATAAAAATGTTCTTGCTTTCTAAAATACACTTCACCTTTAGTTTTAAAAATGTCGTGTATGGTTTGTTTTTCTTTTTCTTCTATATAACTATCTAAATCTACAAAAGGAATATTAACAAGCAAGCCTAGCGCTTTTCCTATGGTAGATTTTCCAGAACCCATATATCCTATTAGTATAATTTTCATAACAATTACTTCATTTAAGCAGTGCACAAATAAAAATAAAGCTACAATTAAAAAAAAATTTTTATCGCTATAAATTGATTATTAAAAGGATAGCCGTCTCATTAAAAAAAAATTAAAAAATTATTAAAAAAAAGTATTGTTTAATTGAATAAAGCTCTTATATTTGCACCCGCAAACGCAAACAAAGCCTTGCAAGACCGGGTAGCTCAGTTGGTAGAGCATCTCCCTTTTAAGGAGAGGGTCCTGGGTTCGAGCCCCAGCCCGGTCACAAAAAACCTTGTTAATTTTAACAAGGTTTTTTTTTGCCTAAAATTATATTAAACTCTACTTTTAGCAATAATAAAAGCGCACGTGGCGGAATTGGTAGACGCGCTGGCTTGAGGGGCCAGTATCCGTTTAGGATGTGGAAGTTCGAATCTTCTCGTGCGCACTTTTTTCTTTTCTATCTTTTTCCACGAATACTTCTATTATTTTACAATCATACCTATAGAAAATAGTATCTTCGTTTCATGATTGAGAAGCTACAAGAAAACTACGGTCACCTTTTAGAAAAGGATTTAATATCTGAACTAAACCAAGTTGGTATTTACAAGAAAATCCCTGAAAATTTTCAGCTTATTGAAATTGGTCAATATATCAAAAGTATGCCTTTACTTATATCTGGTGCTATTAAGATATTGCGAGAAGACCATGATGGAAATGAACTTCTACTCTACTTTCTTGAAAAAGGAGACACATGCGCCATGACACTCACATGCTGTTTAGGACAAACTAAAAGCGAAATAAGAGCCATTTCTGAAAATGAAACCGAACTTATTATGATTCCTATTGAAAAAATGGAGTTGTGGTCTGCTAAATATAAGAGCTGGAGAAACTTTGTGTTTAAAAGCTACCATGATAGACTCAACGAAATGCTAGAAACTATTGATAGCATTGCTTTTTTAAAAATGGATGCCCGACTTCTTAAATATCTTAATGATAAATCAAAAATTAACAACACTAACACAATACACAATACACATCAAGAAATAGCCTATGAGCTAAACACTTCTCGTGTTGTTATTTCAAGATTATTAAAAAAACTTGAAACCCTCAATAAAATAGAACTACATCGTAACCATATAATTTTAAAAGAACTTTAAGCTTTGTAACATAAGTTACTTTTTATGTGCTAACTCGTATTTACCTTTGCTTAAAAATTAAGAATAACACCAAATGAGTTTAATTGACATTTTAGGATATGTAGGCGCCTTAATTATAGGAATTGTTCTAGGACTTATTGGCGGTGGTGGTTCTATATTAACAGTGCCTTTAATGGTTTATTTACTAGGATTTAACCCAGTTGTTGCTACAGCCTATTCTCTTTTTGTTGTTGGGTCATCGTCTATTATTGGTGTTTTTCAAAAGCATAGAAAGCAATTAGTTGATTTTAAAACAGGATTTGCATTCTCGTTTCCATCGTTTTTAGCTGTGTATATTTCTAGACGTTATTTTCTTCCTCTTATTCCTGAAAGTCTTTTTGAAGTTAACGGATTAGTGCTAACAAAAAATATGGCTATTATGATATTTTTTGCCATAGTTATGTTCTTTGCATCTATATCAATGATAAAAGGAAGAAAAGAGATTGAGACACCAATAACCAAACAATCATATTATAAAACGTTTATTCAAGGATTAGTTATTGGAACCATAACCGGACTTATAGGCGCTGGTGGTGGCTTTTTATATGTCCCTGCACTAGTGCTTTGGGCTGGATTGCCTATGAAAAAAGCCGTAGGAACATCTCTTGTAATTATAGCTATAAACTCACTGATTGGTTTTTTAGGCGATGTACACCACTCTGAAATGCATTGGGGTTTCCTACTAACGTTTTCATTAATAACCATAATAGGAATACTTATAGGTGGTTATTACTCAAAATATGTATCTAACAAAAAACTTAAAAAAAGTTTTGGATGGTTTATCATGATTATGGCCATCTATATTATAATAAAAGAGATTATTTAAAAATCACAATACATATAGTATTTTTGTATTGTTAAGATTGATGTTGAAGTTAAAAAAGTAAGATTATGAAAATTGAACAAATATACACAGGTTGTTTAGCTCAAGGCGCTTATTACATTGAAAGTAATGGCGAAGTTGCTATTATTGACCCATTAAGAGAAGTAGAACCTTACATTAAAAAAGCCGAAAAAGCTAACGCAAAAATCACCTATATTTTTGAAACGCATTTTCACGCTGATTTTGTTAGCGGACACGTAACACTTTCTAAAAAAACCGGAGCTCCTATTGTTTACGGACCAATGGCAAACCCTGCTTTTGATGCAATTATAGCAAAAGATGGACAAGAATTTAAATTAGGCAACATAACGATAAAGGCCATTCATACACCTGGCCATACTATGGAAAGTACTTGCTATTTACTCATTGATGAAAATGGTAAAGACTATGCGCTTTTCAGTGGAGACACGCTATTTTTAGGTGATGTAGGACGTCCAGATTTAGCACAAAAAGCCGCTGACATGACACAAGAAGAATTAGCAGGCACACTTTATGAAAGCTTAAGAACTAAAGTAATGACACTAGCTGATGATGTGATTGTGTATCCAGCTCACGGTGCTGGCTCTGCTTGTGGTAAAAATTTAAGCAAAGAAACGGTTGGCTCAATTGGAGAACAAAAAAAGACCAATTATGCCCTTAGAGAGAACATGACAAAAGATGAATTCATTCAGGAAGTCACTGATGGTTTATTGCCTCCGCCTCAATATTTTCCGCTTAATGTAAAAATGAACAAAGAAGGTTACGATGACATAGATGATGTTTTAGAGCGCGGTACTAGAGCTTTAAGCCCTTATGAGTTTGAAGCTATAGCAAATGATTCTGGAGCCATTGTACTTGATGTTAGACATCAAAAAGATTTTGTTAAAGGACATATTCCTAGATCTATTTTTATTGGTATAGATGGTGGGTTTGCTCCTTGGGTTGGTGCTTTAATTGCCGATGTTCAGCAACCTATTTTATTAGTTACACCTGAAGGTCGTGAAGAAGAAACCGTTACAAGGTTATCACGCGTTGGTTTTGACAACACTTTAGGTTTCCTAAATGGCAGTTTTGATGCTTGGGAAAAAGCAGGAAAAGATATTGATACAATCGAATCTATATCTGCAGAAACATTTAAAGAAGCTCTTAATAATGATATTCCTGTTTTTGATGTAAGAAAACAAGGTGAATACCTGTCTTCTCACATTAAAGATGCACATTTAACCCCTTTAGATTTTTTAAACGATCATTTAGCCGAATTCCCTAAAAATGATACTTTTTATGTGCACTGCGCTGGCGGATATAGAAGCGTTATTGCTGCTTCAATTTTAAAAAGTCGTGGTATCCATAATTTAATAGATGTAGCTGGAGGATTTGGTGCTATAAAAAAAGCTGGAATCCCTGTTACTGATGAAGTTTGTCCTTCTACTTTAAAATAAAATAAGCCTAGTTGCCTATAATTAATCTAAAAGTAATTTATCTATTGTTGATGTAATTGCTTTACTATTCCAATTTGCGGCACCAGTCTTATCAACCACTATCATTCCTTTTTTGTCTATTAAAAATGTTCTGGGTATAGAACTCACTTGAAACACACTAGGAATGGTAGTTTTTGGTTGAAATGTTGGAATCTGATATTGATGCTTTCTTAAAAATTTTGTTGTAGTATCCACTGACTCATTAGAAACAAACAAAAACACTACTTCATCTTTATAATCTTCATATAACGCATATAAACTTGGCATTTCAGCAATACATGGCGGACACCAAGTAGCCCAAAAGTTTACAACAACCACTTTGTTTTTAGCATCATTAAAATTATATATTGCTCCCGTAGCATCTAGCAACTTCCAGTCATAATTATTTACAGAAGCTCTTTCAGAAACTTCAGTTACAGATGGACTAATCATTGCTAATCCTTTGTTTAAAAAAACTTGAATGGGTTTTCGCGTTTGGGGAACTATTAATAATACAATAACAACTATTAATATAATATTACTTGTTTTTAATTTCATTTTTCAAAATATTAAAGCACAACCACCAGTAAGGTGATCATGCTCTAAAACTAACAAAAATTTACTTTTATCTAGTCACCATTCCTGTTGGAAGTGAATTTAAATTTTGCATAAAATTGTGTGTTGATGGTGCTGTTTCCATTCCTGCTGTTCCTAATAATGGTTTTATAGAAAATGGTGCTGGAGAATTATCAGGAACTGGTTCTACCGAAATAACCACCGTTCTGTTTCTTATATCTAAAGGAAACGTCTCGCCCATTGGTGCATTTATAAAGAAATCTTCTCCTGGTATTGGTGGTCCAGCTTGTGATGTTTCACTAAATGGCGCACTATCATCTGCCATATTAAACACGTTAAATCGTCCTGTTGTTAATGGCCCTGAATCGCCAACAACCCAACCTTCATAAGCCCAACCATCTGGAAGCTCTGGCAAATTAAAATTAGAAACTGGAGGCATTCCTGGTGTTCCAAACCAGACACCATACTGATCGTTACCATTATTTATACCTGTTTCATCTGTTGGAGTTCTTAAAAAGAAAGCTCCTGCTGCACTAGAAAAATCTCCTACAATACCAGAATTAACATTTGCAGTATCTCCTGAAAAATCACCAACTAAAATTTTTGTATCTGCTGGAGCTGGATCTAAATCTATTGCTGGTTCTATGGACAACACAAAAGTTGTTGCTGCATTTAATTACGCGGTGTTTACTGAAAACGTTTGTGGAAAAGTTACACTTGAAAATGTACCTGTAGATACTGGTTCTCCATCTACAATTATCCAGCCCTCATAAACAAAATCGTCACCTAAAGCTTCTAGTCCGTTTAAGTTTAAAGTTAAGTCTGATGTTTGTGCTCCTGGTAATATAACTAAACTATCGTAGTCGCTACTACAAGATGTTATTAAGGCTGATAGCGCTACAACTGAAAAAATCATTTTTTAATCATTGCTTTTATTTTTTAAAGTTCTTTATCAAAAGTGTTTTAAAGCAATAACTAAAAATATTAGCTAACTAACATTACGCATTTTTTAAAAATTCTGATTTCTTTCCTGTTGAAATCAATAATATGAGCATCTTTTAATTCGTTCATTAAAATATTGAGTGTTGGTCTAGATGTTCCTATTAAAGAAGCAATATCTTTTTGAGTATATGGATGTTTTATAATTTGATTTCCCGTTTGTTCTCAATTATAACCATACTCTGTACATAATTCATTTAAAAATTCTAAAAGTCTCGTTTTTGAGTCTTTAAAAAGTAGTAATTATAATCGCCTTTCTAACTTTTTAAACTTAAAGCCTATAAACTTGTAAATTTTAAAGCTAAAGGTTTGATTATCTCTCATTAATTCGTGCATGGTATTTACACCTATAGGACATATTGATGTATTATTATCTAGTGATTGAGCAAATCCGTCTCGCTTTTCTACGCCTAGAATGGCTTTTTCCCCAAAGAGCTCACCTTTTGTTAAAATTGCTTTAGTTACCTCTGTACCATCATTATTATAGTAACCAATTTTAACCTTTCCTTTTTCTATGAGATAAACTTTATTTGCAGAGTCTTCTTCAAAATAAATGTAATCTTTCTTTTTATAAGCATCAAAAGTGTGTTGCTTTTTGTAGGTTTTAAATTTGTGAGGACATAAGACTGTAAAAAGATTTACATCTTCAAAAAACCAAAGAGATTTTTATTTTTAAGAGTTTTTGTTAGCTATATAAACTGTCGCTAAATAGAAAACCCCCTTACAATTTATGCAATAAAAAAAGCCCTTAATTTAAGGGCTTTTTAATTAGTATTCTCATCTATATTAAGGCATTAAGCATTTTCAGCAGCAATTAAATTTAGTGCCGAACCTGCTTTATACCATGCTATTTGAGCATCATTATAAGTGTGATTAACTTTTATTTCATCTTTACTACCATCTGCATGAACCAGCTCTATTGTTAGAGGTTTATCTGGTGCAAATTCATTAAGATCTAAAAAGTTGAATGTATCGTCTTCTTGAATTAAATCGTAATCATTTTCATTGACAAAAGTTAGGCCTAATAATCCTTGTTTTTTAAGATTTGTTTCATGAATACGAGCAAATGATTTAACAATTACAGCGGCAACACCTAAATGTCTAGGCTCCATAGCTGCATGCTCTCTAGATGATCCTTCTCCATAGTTATGATCACCTACAACTACAGATTTTACGCCTGCTGCTTTGTAAGCTCTTGCTGTATCAGGAACGCCTTCATATTCACCAGATAACTGATTCTTTACAAAATTTGTTTTTTTATTAAATGCATTTACAGCACCTATTAAACAGTTATTAGAAATGTTATCTAAATGACCTCTAAAACGTAACCATGGTCCCGCCATACTAATATGATCTGTAGTACATTTTCCAAAAGCTTTAATCAACAGTTTCGCGCCTTTTATTTCATCACCAATTGGCTCAAAAGGTGTTAGTAATTGTAAGCGTTCTGATTTAGGATTTACTGTAACCGTAACACCACTACCATCTTCTAATGGCTCAACATAACCAGCATCTTCCACCTCAAAACCTTGTGGTGGTAATTCTATTCCTTGTGGTTCATCTAGTTTTACTTCTTCACCATCCTCATTAATTAATGTGTCATGCATTGGGTCAAAATCTAAACGTCCAGAAATTGCAATTGCAGCAACCATTTCAGGTGAACCAACAAAGGCATGCGTATTAGGGTTTCCATCTGCTCTTTTTGAGAAGTTTCTATTAAATGAATGTACAATGGTGTTTTTTTCTTCTCCTTTTAAATCACTTCTATCCCATTGTCCTATACATGGTCCACAAGCATTTGTAAATATAGTTGCATCAAGATCTTCAAAAATCTTTAAAATACCGTCACGCTCTGCTGTATAACGAATCTGCTCTGATCCTGGGTTAATACCAAAATCAGCTCTTGATTTAATTTTTTTATCTACCGCCTGTTTTGCGATAGATGCTGCACGCGTTAAATCTTCATAAGAAGAATTGGTACAAGACCCTATTAATCCCCAATCAACTTTTATTGGCCAATCATTTTCTTTTGCTTTCTTACCTAATTCACCAACTGGTGTAGCTAAATCTGGTGTGAAAGGTCCATTTAAATGTGGTCTTAATGTATCTAAATCTATTTCTATAACTTGATCAAAATATGATTCAGGATTAGAATAAACTTCATCATCTCCAGTTAAATACTCACGAATTTTATTAGCTGCATCAGCAATATCACTTCTATCTGTTGCTCGTAAATAACGCTCCATTGAATCATCATATCCAAATGTAGATGTTGTTGCTCCTATTTCGGCTCCCATATTACAAATAGTTCCTTTACCTGTACATGATAGGTTTTTTGCTCCAGGTCCAAAGTATTCAACAATAGCTCCTGTTCCTCCTTTTACCGTTAGAATACCAGCTACTTTAAGAATAACGTCTTTAGCAGAAGTCCAACCGTTCAGGCTTCCTGTTAACTTAACACCTATGAGTTTTGGAAATTTTAACTCCCAAGGCATACCTGCCATAACATCAACAGCATCTGCGCCTCCTACTCCAATGGCCACCATTCCTAAACCACCTGCATTAACTGTGTGAGAATCAGTACCAATCATCATACCTCCTGGAAAAGCATAATTTTCTAAAACAACTTGATGAATAATTCCTGCTCCTGGTTTCCAAAAGCCAATACCATATTTATTAGATACTGAAGCCAAGAAATCAAATACTTCATTACTTGTTTCATTTGCTCTTTTTAAATCAGGTGCAGCACCTTGTTTTGCTTGAATTAAATGGTCACAATGTACCGTTGTTGGTACTGCTACTTTTGCTTTACCTGCTTGCATAAACTGCAACAAAGCCATTTGTGCTGTTGCATCTTGACATGCTATTCTATCTGGTGCAAAATCTACATAATCCTTGCCTCTAACAAAAGCTTTTTCCGGATTTCCATCCCAAAGATGTGCGTATAAAATCTTTTCTGAAAGTGTTAATGGTTTACCTACAACTTCTCGTGCTTTATCAACACGTTCTGCCATTTTAGAGTAAACGTTTTTTATCATTTCAATGTCAAATGCCATATGATTAGTTTTTTTGGTTTTTTTATGTATTAAATTTATTAAAAAAAAGCGATAAAGTACTGCATATACTATGATATCACTATAATTTAGACTTGTTATAAGTTACTAAAATATAACTCAAACTTTCATAAAAAAAGGTTAATAAAAAAGCCCGAATGAAACATTCGGGCTTTAAAATATATACTAGTTTTCTATGTTATTATAGAACTAATTGTTTTTGTGATGGTTTGAATTTAGTAAGCACAATACCATCTACTGCTTTTTCGTATTCTTCCATAGTTGGTGTTCTTCCTAAAATAGTAGACAACACAACCACTGGCGTTGATGACAATAATGACTCACCTTTTTTCTCACCTGAATCTTTTACTACACGACCTTGGAATAAACGCGTTGATGTAGCCATAACGGTATCTCCTGGTTCTGCCTTTTCTTGGTTACCCATACAAAGATTACAACCTGGACGCTCTAAATACAACATGTTTTCATATTTAGTACGAGCCAATCCTTTTGGTGCATTATCATCAAACTCAAAACCTGAATATTTTTGTAACACTTCCCAATCACCTTCAGCTTTTAACTCATCAACAATATTGTATGTTGGTGGCGCTACAACTAATGGTGCTTTAAATTCTACTTTACCTTGTTGTGCTTCAATGTTTTTAAGCATTTGCGCTAAAATCTTCATGTCGCCTTTGTGTACCATACAAGATCCTACGAAACCTAAATCTACTTGTTTTGTTCCGCCATAGTATGATAATGGTCTAATAGTATCGTGCGTATAACGTCTTGAAGGATCTTCGTTGTTTACATCTGGATCAGCAATCATTGGTTCTGCGATTTCATCTAAATCGATAACCACTTCAGCATAATACTTTGCACTTGCATCAGGTTTTAAAGCCGATTTAATACCAGTTTTAAGCTCTTGAATTCTGTTGTTTGCTTTATCAACTAAACCTTGTAGCATTTGCTTTTCGTTATCCATACCTTTTTCAATCATGATTTGGATACGATCGCGTGCAATTTCTAATGATTCGATTAACGTTTCATCTTCTGAAATACAGATAGACGCTTTAGCTTTCATTTCAGCTGTCCAATCAGTAAATGTGAAAGCTTGATCAGATGTTAATGTACCAATGTGCACTTCAATAACACGACCTTGGAATACGTTTTCACCTTCAAACTGCTTTAACATTTGCTGTTGTGTTGCATGCACCACATCACGGAAATCCATGTAGCTTCTCATGTTTCCTTTAAATGTTACCTTAACAGATTCCGGAATTGGCATAGTCGCTTCACCTGTTGCTAAAGCTAATGCTACAGTACCTGAATCGGCACCAAAAGCAACACCTTTCGACATACGTGTGTGCGAATCTCCACCAATAATGATATCCCAATCATCCACAGTAATATCATTTAACACCTTGTGAATAACGTCTGTCATAGCATGGTATTGACCTTTAGGGTCACGACCAGTAATTAAACCGAAATCGTTCATAAACTTCATTAAACGTGGAATGTTTGCTTTTGACTTATCATCCCAAACAGAAGCTGTATGACAACCCGATTGGTAACCTGCATCTACAATTGGTGAAATAACCGTAGCTGCCATCATTTCTAATTCTTGAGACGTCATTAAACCTGTAGTATCTTGAGAGCCTACAATGTTTACTTCTACTCGTACGTTAGAACCAGCATGTAATGTTTTTCCTGGTGTCGTACCAACGGCATTTTTGTTGAATATTTTTTCTACTGCTGTTAACCCTTGGTTTTCAATAGAAATCTCTTTTGATGCAGCATATACTTGAGGAATATCAATACCTAAAGCTGCACAAGCAAAGGTTTGTAATTTTTTACCAAAAACAACTGCGTAAGAACCACCTGCCTTAATAAACTCCATTTTTTGTGGTGTTAAAGCTGTAGAAATGTCCTTTAGTTCTTTATCGCCGTTGTATAGTTTTTTTGTTTTTGTATTTATAGTAAGTACTGTTCCTGTTTCAACAGAATACACTTGTTCTAAAACTGGCTCACCATCTTTATCATAAACCGTGTTTCCATCGGCATCTTTTTTAGTTACCCAGTTTTTTAAGTCGATACCAATACCTCCTGTAACACCAACTGTTGTTAAGAAAATTGGAGCAATACCATTTGTACCAGCAATTACCGGCGCAATATTAATAAATGGTACGTATGGTGATGATGAAACTCCTGTCCAAAGTGCTACGTTGTTTACTCCAGACATACGAGATGATCCTACACCCATTGTTCCTTTTTCTGCAATTAACATCACGCGTTTATCTGGATGCTGCTCTTTTAAAGCTAACACTTCTTGTTGCATATCTTTATTATGCTCAAAAATACACTGACCGTGTAATTCACGATCTGAACGCGAGTGTGCGTCTGCACCAGGTGATAATAAATCGGTTGAAATATCACCAACACCAGCAATATACGTTACTACTTGGATTTCTTCTTCTACATCTGGAAGTTTTGTGAAAAATTCCGCTTTAGCGTAACTTTCAATAATATCTTTTGCGATAGTGCTTCCGTTTTTAAAAGCAGTTTCTAATCGCTCTGTATCAGCTTCATATAAAAACACTTGTGTTTTTAAAACCTTGGCAGCTTCTAAAGCAATAGCTTCATCGTTTCCTAAAGCTAAATCTAAAAGCACCTCAATTGAAGGACCACCTTTCATGTGCGATAATTGCTCAAATGCAAAAGCAGGCGTAATTTCTTCTACAACAGATTCACCAAGGATAATCTCTTTTAAAAATTTTGCCTTTACTCCAGCTGCACTTGTTGTACCTGGTAAGGTATTGTAAATAAAAAAGTTTAGAGAATCTTCTCTATTTGGGTTATTTACATCTTTAATTTGTGCGATAATTTCGCTGGTTAATTCAGCACCATCAATTGGTTTAGGATGCAATCCTTGAGATTTTCTTTCTTCAATCTCCTTGATGTAATCATTGTATGTTTGCATAAAAGTTATTTTACTATTAATAAATAAACTGCCATTATGAAAAATAAAGGCTCACAAAAATACAAATTATAAAGAGTATTTGAAAATATGTAATAAAATAGTAATATCAATGAATAATATTCAACAAAAAAAGACTTTTTGATATATATATTACAAAATACTCAATTCTGACATTTAAAAAATAATAAATTAACAATTTATTAGTCTTAAATTATCAATACCGCTATTTAGAACGATTTAAAATAGGCTTTCTATGATTTTTTCTATAGAAATTCCTTCGGCTTCGGCCTTATAATTTTTGATAATTCGGTGTCTAAAAATGCTTGTTGCTACTGCTTGAACATTTTCAATATCTGGTGAGAATTTTCCTTGAGTTGCTGCGTGAGTTTTTGCAGCCAGAATTAAATTTTGTGAAGCTCTAGGACCAGCACCCCAATCTATATATTGTTTTACTAAATCTGATGCAGTTTCAGTATTAGGTCTTGTTTTACTTGTCATGCGCACAGCATATTCTATTACATTATCTGCTACAGGTATGCGTCTTGTTAGTTGTTGTATATCAACAATTTCTTTTGCTGTAAACAAAGCATTGATTGTTGGGTTGTTTACAGATGTTGTAGACTTTACAACTTCTACCTCTTCTTTAAAGCTAGGGTATTCAAGATTTACAGAAAACATAAAACGATCTAATTGAGCTTCTGGTAACGGATATGTTCCTTCTTGCTCAATTGGGTTTTGTGTTGCTAAAACAAAATAAGGTAAATTTAGTTTATACTGATGTCCAGCCACAGTAACAGCGCGCTCTTGCATAGCTTCTAATAAAGCAGCTTGCGTTTTTGGAGGTGTTCTGTTTATTTCATCAGCTAAAACTATATTAGAAAATATTGGACCTTTTATAAACTTAAACTGTCTGTTTTCATCTAAAATTTCGCTACCCAATATATCACTAGGCATTAAGTCTGGTGTGAATTGAATTCTTTTAAAATCTAATCCTAAAGCTTGAGCAATTGTATTTACCATTAAGGTTTTTGCCAAACCAGGAACACCTACTAAAAGTGAATGACCACCCGAAAAAATAGAAATCAAAATTTGATCTATTATATGGTCTTGGCCAATAATGACTTTGGCTATTTCAGATTTTAAAGCTTGGTATTTTTTTACAAATGTTTCAACTGCAGCGACATCAGACATATAATAGTTTATTTTTTTAACCAGTTGTTTGTGAATTCACAATCTCTGTATTCTCCGTTTATTTTAATATAAGTATCTAAAATTTTCTCTGTTTGCCACTTGTCAATAGCTTTAAATCTTTTTTCGTTTAAGGCTAGTTCTTTTATTTTTAAATAATCTCTAGAGTAGTCTGCTACATGCTCATCTACTCTATCTGTTACACGTAAAATTTGAAATTTCACGTTGCCTGTATGGTCTCTGTCTGCTTGTATTAAACTAATTTCTCCTTCTTTTAAGTTTTGAATTTGCCCGTATAACTCTGGGTCCATTTTTGTTAATTCAAAATTGTAATCTTGTGTTACAGGGTTTATCAAGAAACCTCCTTCACTTTTTGTTTCTTTTTCATCACTATATTCTCTAGCTGCATCTTCAAAAGTAATTTCTCCATCTGTAATACGTTGTCTTACACGCTCAAGTTCTTCTTTAGCTGCTAATACTGCAGATTCTGCTACTTTAGGTATCAATAAAATGTGTCTTACATCATACTCTTGTCCTCTTATTTTTTCTAAAAAGATAATGTGATAACCAAAATCTGATTTGAAAGGTTCTGATATTTCTCCTTCTTGTAATGAAAAGGCTACATCTCTAAACTCTTTAACCATTCTTGGTTTTTTTCTGTTTAATGTATACAAACCTCCGTTAGGTATTGATGCTTTGTCATCAGAATATAATACAACTTTTGATCTAAAGCTAGATCCGTTTTCAAGAACGTCAACTCTAAATTGCTTAAGCTGGTCTATAACACGTTGTTCTTCTGCTTCAGAAGTTTTTGGTTCTATGACTATTCTTGATACTTTTAGTTCGGTTCCGAAAGTTGGTCTTTGATCTTCAGGTATTCTGTTAAAAAACTGTCTTGTTTCTTCTGGTGTTACTTCAATCTCATCAACAATTTTGTTTTGCATTTCGCTAGCAAGTTTGTTGCTTTTATTGATTTCGTACATTTCCTCCCTGAAACTTCTTTCATCTGGTTTATTATAGAAAGCAAGAAGCTCATCCATACTTTTACCTGATTGTGCTAAAAATTGCTCAACTTGATAATCTACATTGGCACGAATTTCAGCATCTGAAACAACAATACTATCTTGTATAGCATGGTGCGCATACAACTTATCTTCTAAAAGTTTACCAAATAACTGGCAACGAGTTACACCTTCAATTGATGCTCCTTGAGCTTTTAATTGAAGAATTGTACGATCTATATCTGTATCTAGAATTACAAAATCACCAACTACAGCAGCAACACCATCTATTTTTTTTGCTCCTACAGTTTTTAAAACACTGTCTGATGTTTTTGTTGCATCTTTTACTTCATCGTTTATAATTTCTTGAGCAGAAAGATTGCTTGACAAACAGCTTATAAGACCTAATGCCATTAAGTGTTTGATATTAATTATAGATTTCAAATTGTTTATTTTTAATAGCATCTTTAGTTATATCTTTTTCTAATTCTTTTATGAGTTCGAGTTTTCGTTTATTTATAACGATTTGATCTATAGTAGGCTTAACATATTCTAATGGTGCCGTACTATTACGCAATAAAACATCGTTAATTTGCATCAAATATAATCCTAATGAATCTTTGAGTTGTATAAAATTAGATTTTTTTAACAATTCATCTTTATTTTCATTATTAATCACCTGTATTTTACTTATAATTTGGTTTGTTTTAATCCAAATTGAATCGTTAAGTGAGTAGGATTTAAATTGTATTGCAATGGAATCTAGTGTTCTTTTGTCTTTATTATTATAACGCTTGAATTGTTCTTTTACTTGAGAAAAATCTAATCTGTTTTCATCTATATTTATGTAACGAAATTTTACTAAGTCTTCATTGAGTTTAAAGATTTCTTTGTTTTCGTCATAATAGGCTTTGGCTTCTTCTTGTGTTACAACAGTATCAATACTTCTTGCTACTAAAGCTTCTAGGTAAGCCGTTGCATATAAATCGTTTTTATACTCTTTTGCTAATTTATTAAACTCGTTTTGAGTATTCTCTGCCAAATTGCGTTCTGCTCCTGCTACCAATAGTTGTTGTGTAGCCCATCTGTTTATAAAATTAGTAACTTTTACAATGCTGTCTTCTTTAGAGATAGCATCCTCTTTAATAAGATCTTTAATATCATCATGATAAAGATAACTCTCATTTACTCTGGCAATAGGAACTCTGTCATCTTCTTGTTTATAAAAATATGTACAAGATGTAAGAAATACAAGCGCTAATAGTATGTAGTATTTGGGTTGCAATTTATTGTTTATTGATTTGAGTTTTTACTTTTTCTAAAACAGATTCATTTATAGTAACTTGATATTTTTTGTGTAAACCATCAAGCCATAAAGCTTCTTTATAAGATTGGTAATCGCTAATAATATTTCCTTTTGCTTCATCAAAAGTTTTAAGTGTTCTTGGCAAAACCTTATTAACTTTTGCTATACTAAAAGCATTGTTGTGCTTGTAAACACCAGATAGTCCTTCTTTAAACTCAAATGTTTTTGGTAAAGCTTGGTGTTCTTTATCCATTATTTCTGAAGTAAAAATCACATTAACCTTTCCGTTTTTATTTAAACTTTCTTTTATAGTTTCTGGAGATTCTCCCTGTTTAAGAAGCTTTTCTACTTTTTTTATAGTTTTTTTATCAGCTGAAGAAGCAACCACTGCATCGGCTCTTTTATTCCAATAGTAGTCATCTTTATGAGCATTGTAGTACTCTTGAATTCCCAACGAATCTGTTTTTGAAGTATTCCAAATTTGGGTTTCCATTAAATCAAAAAGCAATAAACCATCTCTGTATTCTGAAACTATATTGGCGTAATCTTCATTTTCATTTTCTAAATTTTCCTCACGATATTGTATTAACTCTTGCCCTAAAAAAGCATCATATTTTTCAGCAATAATCTTATTTAAAGGTTCTACTGTTTTACTTCTTTGTTGTGTTTTTAACAAGTAGTTTCCAAAATCTGCATTGGTGATTTTTTTATCGTTTATAACCGCCAATTGCTCTGCGGCTTTAAAGTTTTCTGGTAAACTCCATGTTCCGTTATAATAATCATTGGTTAAAATATGCTCAAAATAAGTCAATCCTTCTGGTTTTTGAGAAGGAATTTTATAGTGCTCTTTTAAGTCGTTTACAATAGAAGTATTGATTAATTGAGATCTTGAGTCTCTTTTTACTTTTACTTCAAGTTCAGATTTCATTTCATCAAATGAAGGAACTGGTTTTATATCATAAAGTTTTATAATATGCCAACCAAAAGCTGATTGTATTGGCTTTGACACATCTCCAATATTTTTTAGAGCAAATGCTGCATCTTCAAATTCAGACGAGCTTAATTGTCCTCCACTAAAAGGTGCTAATTTCCCACCCACTTTTGCAGAACTTGCATCTTCAGAAAATTGCTTTGCTAAAGACTCAAATGCCTCGCCTTGCTTTAATTTTGCATAAATATCATTAATACGGGTTTCTGAACTTTCTAATTTAGGGTCTTTTTTATTACTAATCATAATATGACCAACGGTGCGTTCTCCTCTAGATTCTCGCTTATCAAAAACTTGAACAATGTGATACCCAAATCGGGTTTTAAAAGGCATAGAAATATCTCCTACATTAGTATTATAAGCAGCATTTTCAAACTTATAAACCATTTTAAAACCATTAAAATACCCTAAATCTTCAGCATAAACTGTTCTACCATTATGAACATCTTGTTTTACTTTATCAAATCCTTCTTTTTTAACGCGTTCTCTTAACTCTAAAAGTTGATTATAGGCCTTTAAAGTATCTTCTGGTTTGGCAGCTTCATCTAGCCTAATTAATATGTGGCTTGCTTTTACTTCTTGCTTTATGCGGTTATATGCCTCAAGAACTAAGGCGTCAGTTACTTTATTATCTGTTAAATAATTTTTAGCTAACTGCTTTTTATAGCTTTGTAATTCTATTTTATAAGACGACTTTTCATCTAGTTTTAAGGCTTCAGCTTCTTTCAGTTTCAATTTATAGTTAATAAATAGTTTTAAATACTCATCAACATCTTTTTGAGACTCATCTTTTACTAGGTCTATATTTTTATTAAAAATTCTGACAAATTCATTAACATAAACAGGACTTTCATTTACAGAAAATAATACTTCAGATTTTTTTACTTGTGCATTACCCAAATAAAAGGTTGCTAAAAAAACAAATGCAAAAAAATATTTAACCATTGTGTAATAGAATTTTATTTTTGAATAGAAGCAAAAATAGGAATATTAAACCATAATACAAGTTGCATTAACAAACGCTTATTAAAGTTTTTTAGTATCTTTAATTTTGCATTAACAATAATGCTTTGTAAGACATATAATTATGAAATACACCACTGAAATAATTATAAAACTCTCTTTAAGTGAGTTTATTAAAAAGTTAAACTCACCAGAAAACATGAAACATTGGCAAGAAGGATTAATAGATTATGAGCATATTTCTGGCACACCAGGACAAATAGGCTCTAAAATGAGATTGAATTACAAATTAGGAAACCGTAGTATGGAACTTGTTGAAACAATTTTACACACAAAACTTCCCAATGAATTACATTTAACTTATGATACTAAAGGCATGCATAACGTGCAAGAAAATTATTTTGAGGAAACTCCAGATGGCTTTACAAAATGGACTTCTAAAAGTGAATTTATTCCAACAACATTTATGTTACGAATGGCAACTCTTGTTATACCAAATGCTTTCAAAAAACAAACTAAAAAATATATGCAAAACTTTAAAAATTTTGCTGAAAATGGAATATCTGTAGCTAATGCGTAAATTGAAACTTATATGGGATTTTCGTGGTCCTGCTGCTTTAAACACTGCAAAACACCATGAAATTCACCTAAAAGATTATATAAAAATTGAAAAGATAGCTTGTAACATCACAGGTTTTGAACCTCTTTCTGAAATGCATGCCATAGCTTATATGGTTGTTGATGAAAATGATATGAGACCTATTAGAGACGCTTTAAAACCACATAGAGGTCAAGTTTATAACGAAGAAGTGTGATAGTATGATTTTTACAGCAGCCTTATTTATACTTATAGGAATAGTTATTAAGCACGGAAAAATGTACAACTTAATAGCTGGCTACAATACTATGTCTCCTGAAGAAAAAGCCAAATACGATATTGAAAAAATAGCGACTTTATTTAGGAATGTTATGATAGCTATGGCAGTAGGTATACTTATAAGCTATGGTTTAGCTAGTTTGCTAAACATTCCAAAGATAAAAATCTTTGGAATGTTTACCTCTATTTTAATTGGACTACCCTATCTTTTAATTATGAGTAATTCTAAAAAGTATAGAAAATAATTATCTAGAATAATTAGGAGCTTCTTTAGTAATAGTTACATCATGTGGATGACTTTCATGAATACCACTTGACGTTATTTTTACAAACTTTCCTGTTTCTTTTAAAGTCTCAATATCTTTTGCTCCACAATATCCCATACCTGCACGTAAACCTCCAATAAATTGGTGAATACTTTCAAATAATTCACCTTTATAAGGAACGCGACCTACAATACCTTCAGGTACTAACTTTTTGATATCATCTTCAACATCTTGAAAATAGCGATCTTTACTACCTTGTTTCATAGCTTCAACAGATCCCATTCCGCGATAAGATTTAAACTTTCTTCCTTCGTAAATAATCGTTTCTCCTGGGCTTTCTTTTGTTCCTGCTAGAAGCGAACCTAACATTACACTATCAGCTCCTGCTGCTATGGCTTTTGGAATATCTCCGGTATAACGAATGCCTCCATCAGCAATTACAGGAACTCCAGATCCTTTTATAGCAGCTGCTACTTCAAGAACTGCAGAAAATTGAGGAAATCCTACTCCTGCCACAACACGCGTTGTACAAATAGAACCAGGTCCAATTCCTACTTTTACGGCATCTGCTCCAGCTTCAACTAAATATTTAGCAGCGTCAGCAGTGGCTATATTTCCTACTACAACTTCCAGATTAGGGAATTTAGATTTTACTTCTTTTAAAACAGCTACAACTCCTTTTGTATGCCCATGAGCTGTGTCAATAATAACAGCATCTACTCCTGCATTAACTAACGCTTCTGCTCTATCAACTGCATCACCTGTTACGCCTATGGCAGCTGCAACACGTAAACGACCATATTGATCTTTATTAGCAATAGGCTTTTGTGTTAGTTTTGTAATATCTCTGAAGGTAATTAAACCTATAAGTTTATAGTTATCATCAACAACTGGTAATTTTTCAATTTTATTTTGTTGTAAAATCACTTCAGCATCTTGTAATGAAGTTCCTTCTCCTGCTGTAACAAGGTTTTCTGAAGTCATAACCTCAATTATAGGTCTGCTATTGTTTTTCTCAAAGCGTAAGTCTCTATTTGTAACAATACCTTTTAGAGTTCCAGACTCGTCAACAATAGGAATACCACCAATACTATGTTCAGCCATGTTTTGCTTTGCATCTTGTACGATTGCCGTAAGTGGTAATGTTACAGGGTCTATAATCATACCGCTTTCAGCACGTTTTACACGACGTACTTTTGTAGCTTGCTGCTCAATAGTCATGTTTTTATGCAAAACACCAATACCACCTTCTCTAGCAATGGCTATTGCCATTCTACTTTCTGTAACCGTATCCATTGCTGCTGATACGATTGGAACATTAAGCGTGATGTTTCTTGTAAATTTTGTTTGAATACTTACTTCGCGTGGTAAAACTTCTGAAAAAGCTGGTACTAAAAGGACATCGTCATAAGTAAGTCCTTCTCCTAGAATTTTATTGTCGTGTGCTGTCATGATGCAATTACAGTTATAATTGCATGCAAATATACGATTTTATATGCTATAATAATTTTAAGTTACTGTAAAATTATTTAAAATATGATTTGCAGTAAATACGCAGTGTGGATAGCGCATAATTATAACGCTCATCTTGATTAGAAATATCACCATGAAATCTAATCGCTTTAGGCACTACTAACTTATAAAACCCTTTTCCTTTTGCCATTCTAGAAATTGTTTTTAGTGTTTTATCGCCTACATCATTATAAATATCTTGAAGCCAATAATATTGTTCTTGATAAAGCATATTTTTATCCCAATGCAAAGCCTCTTTATCTTTTAAAACGTTACCATAATAAAGCTGATTTAAGTAAGTAAATGCTTCATCAAAAACTGTTACACTTCCTTTATAAGCATACAATTTTACATCTTTTGTAGTAAAAACACTAAAGGGAAATGCTTTTGTAAGACGCAGTTTGTTAGAAATATAATAAGCCATTTTTGGCCACATTACTTCAAATCCTTTTTCTTCTAAATCTTTATACAACCACTCATAAAAATCACGTCGCTGTTTTATAGTTGCATATTCGTGTGGACGATTGTTTTGTAAATTAAAAAGGTTTGCTTTTTGCCAAGTTAGTGTATTTTTTTTTCGATCATGTTTTAACCAATCTGAAGGCTGTAAAGTTGTGAGGCCTGTTTCTTTTTGATATGATCTTAAGCTATTCCATTCTTTAGCAGATACAGAAAAACAACTTGCAAATAACACAAAACAGACAAGGCTTTTCATTACATGTTTTTACTATTAATGGTATACACTAAAAATTTTTGTTGCTTCGTTATAAGCACTTTCAAAACTCATCGCTTGCAAATCAGATGCTTTTTTACTTGTCATGTAAGATAATAATTTTTCGGTAGGCATATTACCTGTAAGGTCATCTTTTGCCATTGGGCAACCTCCAAAACCTTGAATTGCACCATCAAAACGCCTACAACCTGCATTGTAAGCTGCATCTACTTTTTCAAACCAAGTAGTTGGTGTTGTATGCAAATGTGCACCAAACTCAACATTAGGGTATTTTGGTATTAAATTAGAAAACAAATAATCAATATTTTCAGGATTTGAGGTTCCTACAGTATCGCTCAATGATAGAGTTTTTACTCCCATATTAGCAAGTCGTTCTGTCCACTCACCTACTATTTCTACATTCCAAGGATCTCCGTATGGATTACCAAAGCCCATTGAAATGTAAACAACAACTTCTTTATTAGACTTATCAGCTATTTCTAATATTTCTTTTAAAGTCACTACAGACTGCGCTATGGTTTTATGTGTGTTACGCATTTGAAAGTTTTCAGAGATAGAAAACGGATATCCCAAATACTGTATTGGCTTATGCTTTGAAGCATCTTCAGCACCTCTGACGTTGGCTATAATTGCTAGCAGCTTACTTTTTGTATTACTTAAATCTAATTGAGATAAAACATTTGCAGTATCTACCATTTGCGGTATCGCTTTTGGTGATACAAAACTTCCAAAGTCTATGGTATCAAAACCAACACGCAATAACGATTGGATGTATTGTACTTTTTTTTCTGTAGGAATAAAAGCCTTAATGCCTTGCATAGCATCTCTAGGGCATTCAATAATTTTTACTGTGTTGCTCATTACTGTCAAAGATAGTAAAGAAAAACATGAACGAAAACGTTTTCTTTAAAACTAAATTAAAATCAAAATGGCTATTGCAATAAAAACAACTATTTGTAACCATTTTAAAATACCTCCTATGTGTTTGTGCGATTTTATATAACTTGATATATGTCCTGAAAGTATTGCTATAGCTGAAAATATAAGTAATGAAACACCCATAAAAAGAAACCCTAAAACATAAAACTGAATTACTGTACTTAATGTATTACTAAATAAAAACCCCGGAAAAAATGCTAAAAAGAATATGGTTACTTTAGGGTTTAACACATTCATAATAAACCCTTGTTTAAACAACTGTGTTGTTGTTTTTTTAGGAACATTATCATCTGACACTTCTAGGCTACCATCAGATTTATATACTTGATAAGCCAAATACACTAAATACAAAGCACCTAAAAGCTTGATAGCAAAAAACAAACTTTCACTTTGTTTGATAATTGCCGAAACGCCAAAAGCTAAAAGTGTTGTGTGTATTATACATCCAGAGATAAGTCCTGCAACAGTTGCCAAACCATACTTTTTGCCATGGGTAACACTTTGTATTAAAACATATATATTATCAGGTCCTGGCGATATAGCCAAAGCTGCTGTAGCAAAAACAAACGATATGAGTATCTCGTAGTTCAGGTTTATCTTTTTAATAATGCTTTATTGATATCTCGTATCAATTTAGGGCCTTCATAAATAAAACCTGTGTAAAGTTGTACTAAATCTGCACCAGCATCTATTTTCTCTAGCGCGTCTTTTGCTGAATGAATTCCTCCAACACCTATAATAGGAAAAGCCTTATTACTTTTTTCTGATAAAAATCTAATTACCTCTGTAGATCTGTTTGTTAATGGTTTTCCACTTAAACCTCCAATTTCTTTTTTGTTTTCAGATTTTAATCCTTCTCTAGATATTGTTGTATTGGTTGCTATAACGCCATCTATTTTAGTTTCAGCAACAATATCAATAATATCCATTAATTGATCATCACTTAAATCTGGAGCAATTTTTAGCAAAATAGGTTTTGGTGTTTCCTTATCTGCGTTAAGATTTTTTAATGTTTGTAACAGCTTTGTTAATGGCTCTTTATCTTGAAGTGCTCTTAAATTAGGTGTATTAGGAGAACTTACGTTTACAACAAAATAATCAACATAATCAAATAAAGCTTCAAAACATATTTTATAATCTTCAACAGCGTGTTCATTAGGTGTTACCTTGTTTTTACCTATGTTTCCGCCTATTAAAACACCCGAATTATTCTTTAAACGTTCTACAGCTTCAAAAACGCCACCATTATTAAATCCCATTCTATTTATTATGGCTGCATCAGCCTTAAGTCTAAACAAACGCTTTTTAGGGTTTCCTGATTGCGGTTTTGGTGTCAATGTTCCTATTTCCACAAAACCAAACCCTAAATTTCCTAACTCATTAAATAGTTTTGCATCCTTATCAAATCCTGCGGCTAACCCTACTGGATTTTTAAAAGTTAATCCAAAAAGTGTTTTTTCTAAACGCTTATCTTTTACTGTATATAAGCTTCTAAAAAGACTCGGCATAAATGGTAATCTATTTAAAAAACGAATAAGAGAAAAAGTAAAATAATGAATACGCTCTGGATCAAAAAGAAAGAAGACTGGTCTTATTAATAGTTTGTACATAATTGGTTGTGTTGTGGTGCAAAAATAGGACGTATTTCATGAATAATGCTAACATTAGTTTTATAAATTATTGGTATTTTTGAATACGTTATTAACAAATCTTGCCTAAAAAAAAGACTAATGATAAATAAACAAGAGATAATTGACCGATTTATAAGCTATGTAACCGTTGACACAGAAGCAGACCCAAACTCCGAAACAACTCCTAGCTCTGCCAAGCAATGGGATTTAGCTCATGCTTTAACCAAAGAGCTTATTGCTATAGGTATGAAAGATGTTACAATAGACAATAATGCTTACATTATGGCTACACTACCTAGTAATGTAGATCACAAAGTACCTGCAATTGGATTTATTTCACACTTTGATACAACACCAGATTTTACAGGAGCTAATGTTAAACCTCAAATTATTGAAGATTATGATGGGAAAGACATTGTGTTAAATGCCGAAGAGGATATTATACTATCTCCTGATTATTTTGAAGACTTGCTTTTATACAAAGGACAAACCATCATCACAACAGACGGAACTACACTTTTAGGTGCTGATGACAAAGCTGGTATTGCTGAAATAATTACCGCTATGAAATACCTCATAGACCACCCTGAAATAAAGCATGGTGACATAAAAGTTGGTTTTACACCTGACGAAGAAATAGGTCGTGGTGCACACAAATTTGATGTAGAAAAGTTTGGTGCAGATTGGGCTTACACCATGGATGGTAGCCAAATAGGAGAATTAGAGTACGAGAATTTTAATGCTGCTGGTGCAGTAGTCACTATAAAAGGGAAGATAGTACACCCTGGTTACGCAAAAGGCAAAATGGTAAATTCCATGTACATTGCTACAGAGTTTATAAATTCACTACCAAGACTTGAAACACCAGAACATACTGAAGGCTACGAAGGCTTTTTCCATTTATGTGCTATTAATGGAGAAGTAGACAAAACAACACTAGAATATATAATTCGAGATCACGATAAAGGACATTTTGAAGCTAGAAAAGAAGTTATGCAAAAACTAGCTTTTGAATTAAACTCGCAATACGAGCGTGAAGTAATCACAATAGACATAAAGGATCAGTACTTTAATATGAAAGAAAAAGTAGAACCTGTAATACATATTGTTGACATTGCTGAAGAAGCCATGAAACAGTTAGATATTAAACCACTTATCAAAGCTATACGTGGTGGTACTGATGGTTCTCAATTAAGCTACATGGGACTACCTTGTCCTAATATTTTTGCTGGCGGACATAATTTTCATGGACGATATGAATATGTTCCTGTAGAAAGTATGATAAAAGCTACAGAAGTAATATGTAAAATAGCTGAACTTACTGCTGAAAAATATAAAAAATAATCACTTTTATATATCATAAAAAAAAGCCGCTCGGTTGAGCGGCTTTTTTTTATGACTAATTATTTAATTTAAAATGTGTATGTAAGCACACCTGCAAAATTACGTGGATCTGTTTGGTTTATATAGCGTGTTCTATATGCATTATAGCCTATTTCATCAAATATATTATTTAGTAATACTCTAAAATTCCAATTGTCATTAAAGCGATAAGCAACTTGAGCATTTACTAATGTGTAGGCATCAACTTCAAATGGCCTCTGGTTAGGAACAATACCTTCGTGTGTTACTGCTCCTGCACTCCAGTCATTTATTGGTCTTTTTCCTGTGTAGTATGCTCCTGCTCCTACAGATAAACCTTTAAGAGCATTATTAAAACTATAATTTATATAAGTATTAAAGGTGTGAGATGGTGTATTTAATGGTGCTGACCCATATACAAACGATGTATGCTCCTTATATTGTGCATCAATATATGAATACCCAGTGATAACCTCTAGGTTTTCTAAAATACGCCCACTTAACTCAATTTCTACACCTTTACGTTCATCGTTTCCGCCTTTTTGGTAAAAACCAGTTGCTACCCAGTTTTCATCATAAACAGGTAAATTAATATCTTTATTATTTATTTTAAAGAAAGTAAAATTAAAACGCAGTCTACTATCAAACCAATTTGTTTTTATACCTGCTTCTATTTGGTCAAATCGTTCATTCCCTAATTCTTCACCATTGATATCTAATCGAGTAGCTGTACGTGGGTTAGAACTATTGGTATAAGAAGCAAAGACATTAATATTCTTTATTGGAGTTATAATGACTCCTGCTAAAGGGTTGAAAGCATCACTCTCTGTTGTTTGTGTATCAGCATCTGTTTGAGTTTTACTATATCGAATTCCTAAAAAGGTTTTTAACCACTTGTTAAAAGTTACAACGTCTTGTGCCACAAAACCTATAGCTCGTGAACTTGCTCCACCTATATTTGGGTCTCCAAAGTTTAACTCGCTATTTTGGGGTAATATTCTAGTGTTTGGAGCAAATACATTTATAACATCAACTGAAGAAGCGCTTCTTGAGTATGTATCATACGTTGTGGTTCTATAATCAAAACCTACTTGAAATGTATGAGAAATACGGCCTGTTTTTACTTCTTCTCCAACTACATCAAACTGCAATACAGCATTGTTATCCTTTCTTGTAGATGTTGCATAGCCTCTTGATCTTAAATTATAAATAGGGTCTCCTGTTATATCATCTACAATTACTCTTCCCAAACTTGCTCCTTTATCATCTAACTCTAGGTTAGACTTGTAAAAGGCAGCTTTTAAGCTTAATTTATCATTTAACTGTCTATTAAATCGAATAGAATATGTTGTATTTTTTGTTAATGATTTATCATTTTCAAAGCCTAAAAATTGATTGTACGGTAAATCATAAATAGCTTTTGTATCGTTTTCAGCTAAATTTACAGTTCCAACATCTGGTGTACGACTATCATCAAAGTAATCCATTTCTAATGTTAGTGTAGACTTGTCATCAATCTTCCATTCTAATGAAGGGTTTATATAAAAACGCTCTGAAGATATACCTGATCTATAACCATCGGCGCGTTCTAATGCTCCATTTATTCTAAAGGCAACATTTTCGGTCTCTGTTAGTGGACCGTAAACATCAAAGGTTGCACGACCTTGACCAAAACTTCCAACTCTTAAAGATGCATTACCACCAAAATGATATTTAGGTGTTTTTGTAACAATATTAATAACGCCACCTGGACTTCCTAAATCTGTTGCTACTCCTTGTGTTATAGCTGAAGATCCTTTTAAAACCTGTATATTATCAACACCTTGCATATCGGTTAAAATTCCTGTTCCTCTAAAATCTGAATGAACTCGAACACCATTTTTAAGAATTGGAATCCCTCTAAAACCACGAGATGACATACTTTCTCTTTTATTTCCATAAGTTGCAAAAGTATACACGCCTGGTACATTTTTGGTTGCATCTGATATTGTTAAGTTACCTTGTTGAGTTATTAACTTATCAGAAATAATGGAAACACTTTGAATTTGTTCATAGGGCTCCAATGGTAATCTGGTAATAGCTTCTATTTTATCTGGATGTTTATATCTATTACCAAAAACTTCAACTTCATCAAGTTCTGCGTCATTTGTTAATTGAAAAGTCAAGTTTAAAACTTCATTATTTTTCACATTAACATCTTTGAATAACGTTTTAAAGCCTACAAATGATATTGTAATTGTATAAGCACCCGGTGTTATACCTTCTAATTCAAAATAGCCATTTTCATTTGTTGAAGTTCCAATATTTGTGGCTTGCAATAATACATTAGCATTAGCAACTGACTTGCTGTTTTCATCAACAACAGTTCCAGTAATTTTTGTTTGAGCGAACGTAAACTGGCAAGCAATCAAAAATAGTAAGTATAGTATTTTTTTCATTATAGCAGTATTTAGATTTAATATAAATAAAGTGCAAATATAACTTTGACTTACATAATAAAAAAGCTTATTTAGACTAAATTGAAATAATTTTTCATATAATATTGAGATACAAAACAATAGCTTTTGATTATTATAAAGCCCTGAAAAAGGTGTATTTTTACCAGTATAATTATGATTTATTAAGAAAAAAAATATGGATGTTGACAAGTATATAGAAAGCCAAGTAAAATATAAAGATTCTTTAGTTTTATTAAGAAATATTTTATTAAAAACAGAATTAGAAGAGAGCTTGAAATGGAGCGCTCCTGTTTATACTATAAATGGTAAAAACGTTATAGGTTTGGCTGCTTTTAAAAAGCATTTTTGCATTTGGTTTTTTAATGGTGTATTTCTAAAAGACGAAAAAAAGCTACTTGTAACTGCTCAAGAGAAGACCAAAGCTTTACGTCAAATGCGTTTTGAATCTATAAATGATATTGATGAAGATACTGTATTGGCTTATGCTAAAGAAGCTATTGAAAATCAAAAACTTGGAAAAGAATTAAAACCTGAAAAAAAAGGAAAGACAGTTAATATTCCTGAAGCTCTGAATGCAAAATTAAAAACAAACAGCGATTTAAAAGCTGCTTTTAGCGCATTAACACCAGGCAAACAACGTGAATACTGCGAGCATATTGCAAGTGCCAAACGTGAAGCTACAAAAGAATCTCGTCTTGAAAAAATAACGCCTTTGATACTACAAGGTGTTGGCTTACATGATAAATATAAAAACTGCTAATAATAAAAAAAGCCATTCTTTAAAAGAATGGCTTTTTTTATTGAAGTTATAAAACTCTTATTTTGTTTTAGCAGGCTCGTTTAATTTCTTACTCATTTCCATAGAAATGGCAGAACGATCAAACTTAATTTTACCAGCTAAAGTTTCAATAACGCAGCTTTGATCTTTATCATTAAGGTCTACAATTTTACCGTGCATACCACTTTTGGTAATTACTTTGTCACCTCGTTTTAATTCGGCTGCAAATTTCTTTTCTTGTTTTTGACGTTTCATTTGTGGAGCAATCATAAAAAAATAAAAGACCACAAATATTAAAATAAACGGCAAAAAACTTCCTAGTCCTTCTCCCATGAAATTACTTTACTTGAGGAGCAGCAGCTTGAACTGGTGCATTAGGATCTGGCTTAACAAAAGCTGTAATCTTAACAGTTTCTTTTCCTTTTTCTGTGTTTGCTGTAACAGTAATAGTTTTAGAAACTTTGTTTTTTCCTGATCCGTTGTATTTTACTGTAAACTTACCTGTTTCACCTGGTTGTAAAGGCTCTCTACTCCAATCTTTAGGTACAGTACATCCACAAGTACTTTTTATATCAGTAATTACTAATGGAGCTTCTCCTGTGTTAGTGTAGTTAAATACTGTTTCTACTTGAGTGTTTTTCTCAATTTCACCAAAATCATGCTCTGATTTTTCAAAAGATAGTACAGGAAATTTAGAAGAATTTGCATCTCTTTGTGCCGCTTCTGCTACATTTTTGTCATCAATTTTTTTTGAAGCATCTTCCTTACAAGATGTTAAGGCGATCATACATAGAGCTGTTAACCCTAATATTACTTTTTTCATAATAAATTATTTTATGTAAAATTTTATTTTAATTGTAAAAGTAGTAATTATTTCTTACTACATCAACCCTCTTCCTGTTTTATTTAGTTTGTCCTCGTCATGATATTCTTTTACTAACTTATCTAAAATACCATTAATGAAAATACTACTTTTTGGTGTTGAGTATTCTTTGGCTATCTCAAGGTATTCATTTATAGTTACTTTTACAGGAATTGACGGGAATTTATTAAGCTCACAAATACTCATTTGTAATAACACAAAGTCTATTGAAGCTATACGATCTGAATCCCAATTTTTTGTTTTACCAGAAATTTCTTCGTTTAAGGCCGTCCTGTTAAGCAATGTCTTTTTAAACAATTCTATAGCAAACTGCTTATCTTCTATATCTTTATACAGCTTTGGCACAAAGTAATTTGAAGCTACTGATGGTTTAGATTTTCTAATAAGTTTAAGGATAGCTGTGTTTACTAACGGTAAGTCGTCTACCCAAGTTAGGTTTTTGTCTTCTATATAGTCAAACAGCTTATCATTAGGAGCTACAATTTCTTTAAAAACATCAACTATAAAATTTCTATCTTCCTTAAAGTCTGATGTTTTAGTTTGCATGTATTCCTTATACAAGTCACTAGCAAGTATGTCTTTAAAAATAACATCAACATACTCATCATCTAGCTCCCAGTTGGTAATCTTGTATTGGTTTAAGGCGTCTTGTAATGGTTCATTATTTTTTAATAGTAATAAGAACTCATTATTTACAAGCTTTTTGTTTGGGTTTTTCTCTTCTTTGGTTGCTAAAAGTTTGTTTCGTGTTTTTTCTAAGCGGTCTTCGGCTTTTTTTTGTAACTCTATAAGCAGTGATAGTTGTAGTAGATACAAATTGTACAAGTTGTCTAAGCTAAAAAGTAAAAACTTTTGCTCTTTATCAAAACTATCACTTTCGCCTCCTTTAAAGGCATAGATAGCTTGCATAACTTTTATTCTAATATGTCTTCTATTTAGCATATTTACAAAGAACTTTTTATTTAATTAAAGAGGCGAAAGTTTGTAAACTTTCGCCTCGCAAAAATACTATTATTTTAAAAAGTATTAGTTTGAATTTTCGTTTTTTCTTTCTTCAATTCTATTTTGAGCTATATTTAATGCAGCATGGTTTGTTGTGATGTTATTTTTTTCTGCATTATCTAAAATCTCTAATGTAGTATTGTAAATGTTTTCGGTTTTACGCATGATTTCTTTTTTATCATATCCTTCTAACTCTGCATACACATTAATAATACCTCCTGCATTTATTAAAAAGTCTGGTGCGTAAACAATACCTTTTTCTTGTAAGATTTTACCATGTTTCTCTTCGGTTGCTAATTGGTTATTAGCTGCTCCTGCAATTACTTTTGCTTGTAATTTGTTTATGGTATCGTCATTTATTGTAGCTCCTAAAGCACATGGTGCATAAATATCCATAGGTTCAGAATAAATATCGCTTCCTCCATAAATAGTTACTCCGTATTTTGAACGTACTTCTTCTAATCGCTCTTGGTTTATATCAGCTATAAACACATTTGCTCCTTCATCTACTAAATGCTCTACTAATGATTCACCAACGTGCCCAATTCCTTGAACAAATATTGTTTTATCTTCTAGAATATCACTACCAAATTTATATTTAGCTGCAGCTTTCATTCCCATAAATACACCATAAGCTGTAATTGGAGATGGGTTTCCTGCACCACCTTTAGATTCTGATATACCTGTAACATATGGAGTAACTTCACGAACTAAATCCATATCGGCTGTTTCCATACCAACATCTTCTGCTGTGATGTAACGACCACTTAAAGAATGTACAAACTCTCCAAACTTTTTCATAAGCCCTGGAGTTTTTTGTGTTTTAGCATCTCCTATAATTACTGCTTTACCACCGCCTAAATTTAAACCCGTAATAGCTGATTTATAAGTCATTCCACGAGACAAACGTAATACATCATTTAGTGCTTCCCATTCATTTGCATATTGCCACATTCTTGTACCTCCAAGTGCAGGTCCTAATACTGTATTGTGAATACCTATTATTGCTTTTAATCCTGTATCTTTGTCATTACAAAACACGACTTGCTCGTGATTATCGAATGAAAGTTGACCAAAAACAGGATCTACTTTATGAAGATCTTTTGCACTTATAATATCTGAAACCATGTTATATCTTTTTATAGTTATGATATGTGTTTTAAATAATTTTTAAAAACAACGCGCAAAATTAAACTAATATTAATGTTTAAACAATAATAATGTTGTAAAAATATTAATTTATCAAGAACCCAAGCCATATTAGCTCTTAAATGAAAGCATTACAACACCTCAATAAATATTTTTTAAAATATAAGTATCGTTTAATTGTAGGTATATTAATTACCATTATTTCTAAAATTTTCCTTTTGTTTACGCCAGAGCTTATTGGCTCTTCAATTGATGTGGTAAATGAATATAGACAAGGAACTATTACCGATTTATCAATTGTAAAACAAGAACTTCTTATAAATATCGCTTATATAATTGGTGCTGCTCTAATAACGGGCATACTAACCTTTTTTATGAGACAAACCATTATAAATGTATCTCGTTATATTGAGTATGATTTAAAAAATGAAGTTTATCATCAATATCAAGTTTTAGCACTAAACTTTTACAAAAAAAATAGAACTGGTGATTTGATGAATAGAATAAGTGAAGATGTAGGTCGTGTAAGAATGTATGCTGGACCAGCCATTATGTACAGTATAAATACAATCACTCTTTTTATTATTGCCATTGGTTTTATGTATAAGCAAGCTCCTATGCTTACGCTTTACACAGTAGTACCATTACCTATTCTATCGGTAATTATTTATAAATTAAGTAAAACCATTCATAAGCGCAGTACAATAGTTCAGCAATACCTTTCTAAATTATCATCATTTACGCAAGAATCATTTAGTGGTATTTCTATCATAAAAGCTTATGGCATGGAGTCTCAAGTATCTAGCAATTTTAATGAACTTGCTGCAAACAGCAAACAAAAACAGTTAGATTTAGTAAGAGTAAATGCTTTTTTCTTTCCTATGATGATTCTATTAATAGGTATAAGTAACATTATTGTTATTTATATTGGTGGTTTACAATACATGGCTGGAGAAATAAGTTTGGGTGTTATTACAAAATTTATCATTTATGTAAACATGCTAACTTGGCCTGTGGCTACAGTTGGTTGGGTTACATCTATTATTCAGCAAGCAGAAGCTTCACAAAAACGCATTAATGAGTTTCTAGATATTACACCCGAAATTCAAAACAACAATGTTGAGCCTACAAATATTATTGGCAACATTGAATTTAAAAATGTATCATTTACTTATGATGATACTAATATTCAAGCCTTAAAGAATGTTTCTTTCAACATAAAACAAGGAGAAACTTTAGCTATTATTGGAAAAACAGGCTCTGGAAAATCTACTATTTTAGATCTAATAGGGCGTTTATATGATGTTAACTCTGGAGATATCTTAATAGACAACACACCTATTACAAGTGTAAACCTTACCAGTTTAAGAGAGCAAATAGGCTACGTACCACAAGATGCTTTTTTATTTTCTGATACCATAAACAATAATATTAAATTTGGTAAAGAAGACGCTACCGACGAAGAAGTTATAGAAGCAGCAAAACAAGCTCAAGTACATAAAAACATAATAAAATTCTCTAAAGGATATAATACTGTTTTAGGAGAGCGAGGTATTACCTTATCTGGCGGACAAAAACAACGTGTATCTATAGCTAGAGCCATCATTAAAAACCCTAATATTTTATTATTTGACGATTGCTTATCTGCCGTTGATACAGAAACTGAAGAGAAAATCTTAAAAAACTTAAAAAAGGTTTCTACAGGGAAAACCACCATTATAGTTAGTCACCGTATATCATCTGTTAAAAATGCAGACAAAATACTTGTTTTAGATGACGGAAAAATCACACAAGCTGGTTCTCACGAAACGCTTGTAACTATAGATGGTTATTACAAAAGTTTATATTTAGAACAAATTAGTGATACTACAAATCACGATTCTTAACAACAAAACAAGAGCGATTACTCACTAAAAGAAATGTAATAATTTGTTGGTTGGTAATTCTTTTTTTTAGATTTTTGATGCAACAATAAAATCTTAAAATAAAACACGACTATGAATTCTAATGACATGATGGAGAAAGAAGAAATTTATTCAAAAGTTTTAAGAGCTGGAAGAAGAACCTATTTCTTTGACGTTAGATCTACAAAAGCAGGTGACTACTATTTAACAATTACAGAAAGTAAAAAGTTTACAAACGATGATGGTTCTTACCATTATAAAAAGCATAAAATCTATTTATATAAAGAAGATTTTTCTGAATTTAATAGCATTTTAGCTGAAATGACTGATTATATCATAAGCGAAAAAGGAGACGAAGTAATTAGTGAACGTCACCAAAAAGATTTCAAAAAAGAATATGATCAAACAACTGATGAAAATGTTCATGCTGAAACACCTTCTGCTGAAAAATTTACTGATATCGATTTTGATGATATTTAAAAACAATAAATAAAAAAGCCTTTACAAATTGTAAAGGCTTTTTTTTATTGTAATAGTTTGATAAAACAACCTATAATTTTACTGCAAGTAAGGCTAAACACAGACTAACAGTCACAAATAAAACAGCCATATTTAAACCAAAAGTAACTGCTAGAGTAAATCCTAACAACAATAACCAAATAGGGACTAAAGTAATTACAATAGCAAACCTAAATGTCGCCACAAATTCAGGTTCTTTTATTTTTGGGTACACCTTAAATTTCCATATCAAATAAGGACCAAACAATGTAATAATCATTAAAAACTTAAAGACTTTTTTTATCGCTACAAACCTAGGTGTTTGTTGCAATTCACAGTCTTTGAAGTTTGATGAGATACACGTATTCACGTTTTCAGGATGTAGAAAATTCACTTTATTTAGTGTCAACTCATTAAGAACTGCATCATAACCATCTGACGGAATATGAGTTGTTAAAGTTGAGAGTTGCTGTTGTACATCTCTTTTTAAAACTCCAATTGCAGCATTCTCATCATCAAGCAAATAATTTTTAGCATCTATTGGTTTTCCAAAATAAATAGAAACACTATCTCCAAAAGCTACAGCATTTTGAAAATTAAGCCCAATAGGCACTATTTGTAAGTTAGTATCCGGATACAGCTTAAGTGCTTTAAAAACTATACGAGTAAATCCTTTACTTAAATTTCTAACCGTGCGCTGTAAACTATGGTTTCCTTCTGGAAAAAGCGCTACTGCCTTGCTCTCATAAAGTAATTTAGCACATTTAGAAAAAACTAAATTGTTATTAGATATTGTTTTCCAACCGTCTCGCACACGATATACCGGAAGCATTTGTAAACTTTTTAAAAACTTATCAGTGAACGAACCAGAAAATACGCTTGCTCTTGTTAAAAAATAAGAGAATCTACCTAATTTTGCAGCAATTAAAAGCGCGTCTATTAATGCATTTTGATGGTTAGACAACAACAAGACTGCACCTTTTTTGGGAACATTTTCTTTGTTTACAACATGAATCCTTTTGTAATAAAAAAAAAGGCCTAATTGTAAATAACACCGAATAGTATGTAACCAAAGTTTGTGTAGCATTATTGTAATTTAGTTTTCTTTTGGTAGGCCCAAAATAATGATAATGTCAAGCCCGAAATAATATGCCAAATACCCCAAAAAGCTGCTATAATTGCCATACCTCCCAAACCATTAAAAAACATAAATATAAGCAATAGTCCTAATCCTGAATTTTGAATTCCTGTTTCAATAGCTAATGTTTTTTGGTTTTTGAATGACAACTTAAAAGCTCTAGCTATGAAGAAACCTAATAAAAGAGCTAATAAATTATGTATAATTCCAATTCCTAGAACATGATGTATATAATTATTAAACACATCCATATTATTAGAAAAAGCAATTACAACAATTGCTATAAATACTATAATTGAAAATGGCTTTAATACGCGTGATAGTTTTTCTGAAAATGCACTAAAATAATATCTCATGAGCATTCCTAAAAGCAATGGCACGCCAAGAACTAACAAAACAAGCTTTACTAACTCATACGGACTTAATGCTACTTGCTTAAGCAAGCTTGCTGTAGGTGCATATAAATGCCCATAAAACTCAAAATTAAAAGGTGTCATAATCATTGCCAAAAACGTAGAAAAAGCAGTTAAACTAACTGACAAAGCAGTATTTCCTTTTGCCAAATGCGTCATGAAATTAGATATATTTCCACCAGGACAAGCAGCAACCATCATCATACCTAATGCAATACTTGGTTGCGGATTTACTAAACGTATAACAACATAAGTTAGAAATGGCAACAAAACAAATTGAGACAACAGTCCTACAATAATAGGTTTTGGTTGTTTTTGTAGTTGTTTAAAATCGTTTAGAGTAATACCTAAAGCAACTCCAAACATAACCACTGCAAGCGCTATGTTTAAGACCCAAAGATTATTGGTATCAAAATGAATAGTAACATCGTCAAGTTTTAGCATAGACTACGCAACTGTAGAGCCGTTTTTTACGACTTGATCCGGATTTAATAAAATAACATCTTTTCCATTTACAGCTCCCAAAACAAGGCACTCACTCATGAAATTTGCTATTTGTTTTTTAGGAAAATTAACAACAGCTACAATCTGTCTGTTTAATAATGCTTCCTTATTATAAAGTGTTGTAATTTGTGCTGATGTTTTTTTTACACCTAAAGCACCAAAGTCTATAGTTAGCTGGTAAGCAGGTTTTCTTGCTTTTGGAAAATCATCAACTGCAATAATAGTTCCGACACGAAGATCAACTTTAACAAAATCTTCAAAGTTTATAATAGAATTCATTTTTTAAAAGTACTAATTTTAACGAACATTAATAAAATACGACATATTATGGCACAAACACCATCAAACATGCTTCCGCTAGGAACAAAAGCTCCTGAATTTTCATTGCTAGACACTGTTTCTAATAAAACACTATCTTTTAACGATTTAAAAGGAATACATGGTACTATTGTAATGTTTATTTGTAATCACTGTCCGTTTGTTAAACATGTAAATAGTGAGCTTGCCAAGTTAGCAAAAGATTATAAAAGTAAAGGTATTAATTGCATTGCAATTTCTAGTAATGATGCTGAAAACTACCCGCAGGATGCTCCTGATAAAATGAAAGCTAATGCTATTGAGCAAGCGTTTATTTTTCCGTATTTATATGACCAAACTCAAGAAATCGCTAAAAAATATGATGCTGCATGTACACCTGATTTTTACATTTTTGATAAAGAATCAAAATTAGTATATCGTGGCCAATTAGACGACTCAAGACCTGGAAACAATATTCCTGTGACAGGAAGCGATATGCGTCATGCTTTAAATTGTTTGCTTAACAACAAAGAAAACTCAAACCCTCAAAAACCAAGTATTGGTTGTAATATTAAGTGGAAATAACATCAAGTAACAAAGATGTTTAAATAAAACCTACCTAGTTATTAGCTTTATAAGTCTCTACAAACTTTTTAGCGCGTTTGTTACCGCTATTTAGTTGTAACGCTTTTCATAGTTTGTATATGCTTGTAAGCTATCTCCTGACTGTAAATATGCATCTGCTAGACTATCATAAACATTATCACTTTCCGGATGCAGTGCTACATTCATTTTAAATATTGCAATGGCATCTTTGTGTTCCTGCTTACGTAAGTGCGAATAACCCAAGCTATTAAATGCACGCTCGTCTAAGAATGTACTTGTTGAATCTTGTTTTTGAATTGCTAAATAACCTTCAAGTGCTTTATCATAAACTTTATCTTTTAAATACATACTTGGCGTTCTAAATGTATCTGACACCTTTAAATAATCATAGGTTATTGATGAGTCACCACCGTCTTCTGGAATAATAGATAAATACCGTTTTTGGGTTTCCGGATGCTTAACAAACTGTAATTTTTGATACATATCTGCTACGAAAAAAGTGTTCTCATCTAGCGCAACTGGCTTTATTTGCTCTGCGCCTTTCCATTTTAAAAAAAGGTTATTGTCCTTATAAAACACTTCTATTAACTCTTCTTGATTATACAAATAGCGTCCAGATGTTTCTTTTATATGTTGGGTTGTATAGTTGATATTTTTAGAACAGCTTATTGTTACTAATGTCAAACAAACCAAGGCAAGTGTTGTACGTAAATATTGATGTCTCTTAAAAAAAATCATATATAAGTTTTTCATTTAATAAAAATAAGGACAAAAAAAAAGTCTCATTAATTAATGAGACGATTTTTTATAAATTTTGTTACGTGCTTTATGTTATTTAACATCCACAAGTTCAACATCAAAAATCAATGTTGCATTTGGAGGAATAACACCACCAGCACCTCGGCTACCATAACCTAAATCACTAGGGATTACTAAACGTGCTTTATCACCAACATTTAAAAGGCAAATACCTTCATCCCAACCAGCAATAACTTGTCCCATTCCTACAGGAAATTCTAACGGTTGCTTACGCTTATAAGAAGAATCAAAAACTGTTCCGTCAGCTAATTGGCCTTTGTAATGTACGGCTACTGTTTTTCCTTTTTCAGCTTTAACTCCTGATCCTTTTTGTAAAATTTGGTAGCGTAAACCACTGTCTGTTTTTTCAAAACCTGCAGCTAATTTATCTAATTCAGCTTCACGTGCTTCTTTTTCTGCTGCAACGCGTTTTTCTCTAGCTCCTTCAAATGTTCTAAAGGCTTCTATAGCATTAAAATTTTCAGCATCTGCTCCTACTCTAACTATTTCTAAACTATCTATAACATCGCCTTGAGCAATTGCGTCAACAACATCTTGACCTTCTACTACTTTACCAAAAACTGTATGATTACCATCTAACCAAGGTGTTTCTACATGTGTAATAAAAAATTGACTTCCGTTAGTTCCTGGACCTGCATTTGCCATAGATAATATACCTGGACCATCATGTTTTAAATCTGGATGAAACTCATCATCAAATTGATACCCTGGATTTCCTGTTCCTGTGCCTTGAGGGCAACCTCCTTGAATCATAAAATCTGGGATAACACGATGAAATTTTAATCCGTTATAATAAGGTGTTCCTTGTTTTTTTGCTGAATTTTCTAAATTTCCTTCTGCTAAAGCTACAAAGTTACCTACTGTTCCTGGTGTTTTTTCAAACTCTAGTGCAACAAGAATGTTACCTTTTGTTGTATTAAATTTTGCGTATAAACCGTCTTGCATTGTATTATTTTTTAATAAAGTGCAAAGATACGGAATGATTTTAGAAAGAAGAATTTAAACCTTTATATAATTTATTAATTGGCCACTTCACTAATAAACTTAATACGGTATAAGCGTAGTTCCTCATCATCATAGTCTCCATCAAACTCTTCTATGGCAATATCTATTTTATCGGTTTCAGCCTCCATAAAATAGTCATGAATTTCTTCCTGCTGATCTTCGTCTAAAATTTCATTAATCCAATAATCAATATTTAATTTGGTTCCAGAAAATACTATGGCTTCCATTTCTTTTATAAAGTCTTTCATCTCCATACCTTTTGCTGAAGCTATATCATCAAGAGGTAATTTTCTATCAACATTTTGAATGATGTATAATTTTATTGCTGAATTACTTCCTGTAGATTTTACGACCATATCATCTGGACGTACTATATCGTTATCCTCAACGTACTTTGCTATGAAATTCACAAAGTCTTTTCCGTATTTTTTAGCTTTTCCATCTCCTACACCATGTACATTACTTAACTCTTCTAATGTAATTGGGTATTTTAATGCCATATCTTCTAAAGAAGGATCTTGAAAAATAACAAAAGGAGGTACGCCTAGTTTTTTAGCGTTCTTTTTTCTTAAATCCTTTAGCATTGCCATAAGCTTTTCGTCTGCCGATGCGCCTCCAGATTTTGATGCCGTTATGATACTATCATCATTACTTTCATCAAATACATGGTCTTCAGTCATCATAAAAGACTTCGGATTATTAATAAAATCTGCTCCTGCTTTTGTAAGTTTTATAACACCGTAAGTTTCTATATCTTTCTTTAAGTAGCCAGCTACCAAAACTTGACGAACTAACGCCATCCAATAGGTGTTTTCTTTATATTTTCCTTTTCCAAAAAACGGCTGCTCATTTGTTTTATGAGATTTTATTAGCGCATTTTCCTTTCCTATTATAACATTTACAAGATCTTTAGATTTATACTTCTCGTTTGTTTTTGAAACAGTTTCTAAAAGTAATACCAAATCCTCTTTAGCTTCATGTTGCTTTTTAGGATGCCTAACATTATCATCTAAATCGCCACCTTCGCCTGTTTCGTTATCAAACTCTTCACCAAAATAGTGCAAAATAAATTTACGTCTAGAGATAGAAGTTTCTGCATATGCAACAACTTCTTGTAACAAAGCGTGCCCTATTTCTTGTTCAGCAACTGGTTTTCCTGACATAAATTTTTCTAATTTCTCTATGTCTTTATATGCATAAAATGCTAAACAATGGCCTTCGCCACCATCTCTACCTGCACGTCCTGTCTCTTGATAGTAGCTTTCTATACTTTTTGGAATGTCATGATGAATTACAAAACGTACATCAGGTTTATCTATTCCCATTCCAAAAGCTATGGTTGCAACAACAACATCAACATCTTCCATCAAAAACATATCTTGATGTTTGGCTCGTGTTTTTGCGTCTAATCCTGCATGATAAGGCACTGCATTTATACCGTTTACCTGAAGTGTTTGTGCAAGTTCTTCAACACGCTTTCTACTTAAACAGTAAACAATTCCTGATTTGCCATCGTTTTGTTTTATGAAACGAATGATATCAGCATCTACTTGTTTTGTTTTAGGACGTACTTCATAATATAAATTAGGACGGTTAAACGACGCTTTGAAAGTTGTTGCGTCATTCATTCCTAAATTTTTAAGAATATCTTCTTGTACTTTTGGAGTAGCTGTAGCTGTTAGTCCTATTATAGGAATATCATCTCCAATACGTTTTATAATGTGTCTTAAATTCCTGTATTCTGGCCTAAAATCATGTCCCCATTCACTTATACAGTGAGCTTCATCTATAGCCATGAATGATATTTTTACAGAACGTAAAAAATCAACATGCTCTTCTTTTGTTAATGATTCTGGAGCAACATAAAGTAACTTGGTAACACCATCAACGATATCTTGCTTTACTTTCTTAACTTCAGTCTTATTTAGGGAAGAATTTAATACATGAGCAACGCCTTCATCATTAGAAATACCTCTTATGGCATCTACTTGATTTTTCATAAGTGCAATTAATGGCGAAACAATAATGGCTGTTCCCTCTTGCATTAATGCTGGCAATTGATAACATAATGATTTACCACCGCCTGTGGGCATAATCACAAATGTGTTATGTTTTGAAAGAATGCTTTTAATAACGGCTTCTTGCAGGCCCTTAAACTTACTAAAACCAAAATATTTTTTTAATGCGGCATGCAAGTCTGTTTGTACTGTAGACATGAATTACTATTAATTAATTTTTAAGATTCTAAAAACGCAATACTTTTTGAATTAATTAAGAATGCATATAAAGAACCCTCATAATTTTTTTGTTAGCTTTGTAGCATACTTAAAAGGTAACAAAAAATTATTCTATTTTCAACGATATTTTAAAGATAACAAAAACTTTAAAAGCATCAACCTAAAAAATTATTAAATTTTGAACAGTCAAAATTCAATCATAGATATTGCCAAAAAAACCATAGAGATGGAAAGCCAGGCAATTTTAAATTTATCGCAACTTGTCGATACAAATTTTTCAAAATCTGTAGAACTTATATATAATTCTAAAGGTCGTGTTATTATCACAGGTATTGGTAAAAGTGCTATTATAGCTACAAAAATAGTTGCTACATTAAACTCAACAGGAACTCCAGCTGTTTTTATGCATGCTGCTGATGCTATTCATGGTGATTTAGGGCTAATTCTAGAAGACGATGTTGTTATTTGTATTTCTAAAAGTGGAAACACTCCTGAAATTAAAGTTCTTGTTCCGCTTATAAAAAATGCAAAAAATAAAATGATTGCCATTACCGGCAATCCAGATTCTTTTTTAGGTAAACAAGCTGATTTTGTTCTGAATGCTTTTGTTGAAAAAGAAGCGTGTCCTAACAATTTAGCTCCTACTACTAGTACTACTGCACAGTTAGTAATAGGTGATGCACTTGCGGTTTGCTTATTAGAATTACGAGGCTTCTCAAGTAATGATTTTGCTAAATATCATCCTGGTGGTGCTTTAGGTAAAAAACTTTACTTACGCGTTAGCGACATGTCTGAAGCCAATCAAAAACCTGCAGTAACACCAAATACCAATATAAAGGATATCATTATTGAAATTTCTGAAAAAATGCTTGGTGTAACGGCTGTTGTTGAAAACGATGCAATTGTAGGTATTATTACCGATGGTGATTTAAGACGAATGCTTACAAAAACTGATGATTTTTCTTCACTAACCGCTAAAGATATTATGGGAACCAACCCAAAACGTATCAAAGCTAATGCTATGGCTGTTGACGCCAAAGATACTATGGAAGCTAATGGCATCTCTCAATTATTGGTTGAAAAAGATGGCAAATATGCAGGCGTTGTACACTTACATGATTTAATAAGAGAAGGTATTATATAATGGCAAAAAAGGATATCAACAACATGTCTTTTTTAGATCATCTGGAAGATCTACGTTGGCACCTTATCAGAGCTACTTTAGCAATTCTTATTGTTGCTACTGTAGCATTTATTTTTAGTAAAGAGATTTTTAAGCACATCATATTTGCACCGTTAGATATGACTTTTCCTACCTATAGCTTTCTATGTAAATGTGCTAACTTAATAAATGTTGAAACTAGTTTTTGTGGTGAAACACTACCCATGATGATACAAAACAGAACCATGGGCGGACAATTTTCTGCAGATATTTGGACTTCAATTTATACCGGATTGGTAGTGGCATTCCCGTATGTTGTTTATCAATTTTGGTCGTTTTTAAAACCCGGATTACATCCTAACGAACAAAAACATTCTCGTGGTTTTATCATTGTTACATCTCTATTATTTTTTCTAGGCGTGCTGTTTGGTTACTACATTGTAACACCTTTGTCTATAAACTTTTTAGCAAATTACAATATTTCAGATGTTGTTGATAACCAAATTGATATTAGCTCATATATTGCTTTAGTTAGATCATCTGCTTTAGCTTCTGGTCTTATATTTGAACTACCTATCATTATTTACTTTTTAACAAAAATTGGCTTAGTAACACCCGAATTTTTAAAACGTTCTCGTAAATTTGCACTAGTTATCGTATTAATATTATCTGCAGTTATTACGCCGCCAGATATTGCTAGTCAAATAATAGTTGCTATTCCTATTTTAGTACTTTATCAAGTTAGCATATACATATCAAAAATTGTTATTAAAAATCAGAAAAAGCAACAAGCATAAGCTATGTCAGATATTGTAAATGAATTTAACGCCTATCGTTCTAAAATGAATGAAGAAATTTTAGGAGATAACAACAAAGTAATAAAGCGTATTTTTAATCTAGACACCAATGCGTTTCAAGCTGGTGCTCTAGATGTAAAAACCAAAGAGCTTTTAGGATTAGTAGCATCTGTTGTACTTCGATGTGATGATTGTATTAAGTATCACATAGGAAGAAGTTACGAAGCTGGTTTAAACCGAGAACAAATCTTAGAAGCTTTAAGTATTGCAACACTTGTTGGCGGTACTATTGTGATACCTCATTTAAGACGCGCTTACGAATATATGGATGCTGTTGAAGCACAGCGTTAAACTTATAATAAATACCACTACAAGTCTCTTGTAATTTTACTATTTTAGCACCTATTACTTTAATTCTATGAAATTAAAAGCAGAGCATTTAATGAAGTCCTACAACGGACGAAAAGTTGTAAAAGACGTTTCTCTTGAAGTAAACCAAGGAGAAATTGTGGGATTATTAGGACCTAATGGAGCTGGAAAAACAACATCATTTTATATGATTGTTGGTTTAATAAAACCTAATGGTGGTAATATTTTTTTAGAAAGTACAGATATCACCAAATACCCAATGTATAAGCGTGCTCAAAACGGTATTGGCTATTTAGCTCAAGAAGCATCTGTATTTAGAAAATTAAGTATTGAAGACAACATATTAAGTGTACTACAGCTTACGAAGCTTTCTAAAAAAGAGCAACAAATGAAAATGGAAGCTCTTATAGACGAGTTTAGTTTAGGACACATTCGTAAAAACCGTGGAGACTTATTATCTGGTGGAGAACGTAGACGTACTGAAATCGCTAGAGCTCTAGCTACAGACCCTAATTTTATTCTACTAGATGAGCCTTTTGCAGGTGTTGATCCTGTTGCCGTAGAAGATATTCAACGTATTGTTGCGCAATTAACAAAAAAGAACATTGGTATTCTTATCACAGATCATAATGTGCAAGAAACATTAGCCATTACAGATAGAACCTACCTAATGTTTGAAGGAAGCATCTTGAAAGCTGGAGAACCAGAAGAACTTGCTAATGATGAGATGGTAAGAAAAGTATATTTAGGTCAAAACTTTGAACTTCGTAAAAAGAAGATCAGAGAAGATTAATACATTACTTTTTTATAGCCTTAAATAGCTTTTTTACCAGTTTAAATACAAGTAAAGCCAAAAACCCTACTACAACACCTATTAAAAACTCCTTGATAATACTTGGCCAGTTTTCTAATATATGATGAAAAAAGTCAATATTATGAGCAAAAATGCCACCAGCCACTAGCATTAATGCTATTGTTCCAACTATTGATAAACCTTTAATTACCAATGGCAAGGCTTTTACAAGCATATTACCAAGGGCATGCAAAAACCCTTTTCCGTTACTAGCAGACACTAAACGCAACCCTAAATCGTCCATTCTTACTATAAGAGCCACAATACCATAAACACCTACAGTTGCAATAATAGCTACAATAGAAACAACTAATATTTGAACTGTTAAGGTTTCTTCTATAACAACTCCTAACGCAATAATAACAATCTCTACAGACAGAATAAGATCGGTTAATATGGCTGATTTTATCTTTTTTTTCTCTTGTTCTAAAATTTCTGATTTAGTAGGTGTTGTATCAGATATACGATTACCAGATGGTTTATGAGGTACAAATACTTCGTATATTTTTTCAGCGCCTTCAAAAGCTAAATAAATACCTCCTATAACTAATATAACAGTAACAACCCAAGGCACAAAAGCACTCAATAAAAATGCAATTGGTAAAATAATAAGTTTATTAAGAAATGAACCTTTGGTAATTGCCCATAACACAGGTAATTCTCGAGACGACACAAATCCTGATGCTTTTTCTGCATTTACTGCTAAATCATCGCCAAGTATGCCTGCTGTTTTTTTTGTGGTGATTTTACTCATTGCAGCTACATCATCCATTAATGCAGCAATATCATCAAAAAGGGCAAAAAATCCTGAAGCCATAAAGTGAACTTGAAAAATTATTAATACGTTTTAGTAACTAATGATAACCCTATATAGAGTAAAATTATTAATGGTATCGCTGCAAATTGCAATACAATAAGTAATACAAAACTCAATATTATAAAGATGTAGCGTATTGCATTGTTCTTGAAACTCCAATCCTTAAATTTTAATGCAAACAACTTAACAGGAGCGTTAAGTAAAAAGCAACTTAATACGGTTAATGCCAATAAAAACCACTCATTAATTATAATAGCATTCATAGTGTCATTATTCTGAAACTCTAAAATAAGAGGTAAAGACAATATAAGTAATGCATTGGCTGGTGTTGGTAAACCTTTAAAGTAAGATTGTTGGTCTTCATCTATATTAAATCGTGCCAATCTATAAGCTGATCCTAAAGTTATACACAACCCAAGTAACGGAATAACTGCCACATGAACGTTTGCCCAATGCATAGAATCTCCCCAATCATGAGTTGATTGTAATGCTGGTGTTTCTGTTGCAAGCGTAAGTAACTTAAACATTACAATACCAGGAACCAAACCACTTGTAACCATATCTGCTAGTGAATCTAACTGTACTCCTAAAGCACTTTGTACCTGAAGTATTCTAGCTAAAAAACCATCAAAAAAATCGAAGATAATTCCTAAAAAAACAAAAAAAGCAGCGCCTACAAAATTAGAGTGCACAGCTAATATTACTGCAATACAACCACAAAACAAATTAAGTAGCGTAACAAAATTAGGAAGATGTTGTTTCATAAATAATGTGCTAATTGGTGTAAAAATAGCAAACTATTTTCGTCTAAAATAACAATTGGGCAATATCTGTTGTATTTTCAAGTTTAATATGTTGAAAAATAATAGCATATTTGCAAAAAAGAATTGTATTTGAAAACTTTACTAACTACAGTTTTATTGATTCTGTCCCTAACTTTTTATGGGCAAACAACGCGTAAATACTCCAATGAATTTATGAATATTGGTGTAGATGCTGCTGCTTTAGGTATGAGTAATGCTGTTACCGCACACTCTGCCGATGTAAATTCAGGCTACTGGAACCCTGCAGGATTGGTTCATCTAGAAGACAAACAACTTGCCTTAATGCACTCAAGCTATTTTGCTAATATTGCAAACTATGATTACATAGGGTTTGCTATGCCTTTAGATGAGAGAAGTGCTGTTGGTATTTCGGTAATTCGCTTTGCTGTAGATGACATTTTAAACACAACACAATTAATTGATGACCAAGGACAAATAAATTACGATCGTATAAGTATGTTTTCAACTGCTGATTATGGCGTAACATTATCTTATGCACGTTCATTACCGCTTGATGGTTTAAATTACGGAATTAATGCCAAGGTAATAAGACGTATTATTGGTGATTTTGCTTCATCTTGGGGATTTGGTTTTGACGCTGCCATTCAGTTTCAAACGCGTAACGATTGGAAATTTGGAATCATGGCTAGAGATATTACTACAACTTACAACTCTTGGGCTATTGACGAAGATGAATTTGCTACTATTCAAAATGCTGTTGAAGGACAAAATCAAGAGCTTCCTGAAACATCAGAAATTACTATTCCTAAATTACAAATTGGGATTTCTAAAAAATATACCATCGCTTATGATTATGCTTTACTTGCAGAATTTGATTTAAATATGCGCTTTGAGCAAAATAATGATATCATTTCTACATCTATTGTAAGTATTAATCCTGCATTAGGTTTTGAGGCCTCTTATCTTGATATGATTTTCTTGAGAGGTGGTGTTGGAAACTTCCAAAATGAGTTACAATATAACCAAAGTGAAGATTTAACTTTTCAACCTAGCTTTGGTGTTGGTTTCAAATACAAAGGCATTCAAGTAGATTATGCATTTACAGATATTGGTGATCAAAGTATTGCATTATACTCTAACGTATTCTCTTTAAAATTAGATTTTAGCATTTTCAGATAACAAACACTACCACATGAAAATAAAACTATTTCTCACATTCTTATTATTTGGTTTATTTTCAACAACAGCACAAGAATTAACAAAAAACGCGCAAGTAAGTATTTTAACTATTGGTCCAGGAACATCTCTTAATGATGCTTTTGGACATAGTGCTTTCAGGATAAAAGACAGTAATTTTGATTATGTTTTTAATTATGGTGTTTACAACTTTAACACACCTAATTTTTATACAAAATTTGCAAGAGGAAAGCTTGAATACTTAATAGGTCTTGATTATTACGAAGCCTTTTTTAACGCTTATGTGAGGCAAAATCGTACCGTTAAGGAACAAATACTAAACATCTCTCCTACTGAAAAGCAAAAACTTTTTGACTTTTTGGTAAACAATTACAAACCTGAAAACAGAGCATATCTTTATGACTTTTTTTATGATAATTGTGCAACAAAAATTAAAGATGTTTTACAAGAGACATTAAACAATACTGTTGTGTTTCACACTCCAGAAAACTATAAAGAAAAATCCTTTAGAACACTTATTCAAGATAATTTAAACTATAATTCTTGGGGAAGTTTAGGCATTGATATTGCTTTAGGTTCTGTTATTGACAAAACAGCAACACCTGAAGAGCACATGTTTTTACCTGAAAATATTTTTACATTTTTTAATGATGCTGAAATACATAATAAGAACTTGGTAAAAGAGGTAAAAATACTCTATAAAAAACAAGAATCTAAAAACTCAACAAACCTATTTACGAGTCCGTTATTTATTTTAGGCTTGATATCTCTGGGGATTATTTTTATAACCTATCGTGATTATAAAAATAAAACTCGTGCTGCTTGGTTAGATAATACGCTGTTTGCGCTAACAAGCATTATAGGTGTTCTATTACTACTACTTTGGTTTGCTACCGATCATACAGCAACAGCTCAAAATTATAATTTACTTTGGGCTTTCCCACTTAATATTTTATTACTGTTTCAATTACAAAAGCCCCTTATTAAATCTTGGTCTATTAAGTTTATCAAGTTTTTAGTGATTATGCTTTGCCTTATGACGTTTCATTGGGTCGTTGGTGTTCAAGTATTTGCAATTGCTTTAGCACCTATAATCGTTGCGCTTTTTATCAGATATATTTATTTGATTTACTTCTTCAAGGATAAACAACAGCTTTCTAATTAAGCTAGGATAATTTTAAAATATTGATTTTTTATTTCAGCTGAAAATATAGCGTGTGATCTAAAATTATTGCCCTCTAAAGAACAACATCGTGCTAAATGTTTTTATAATAACATTTGCATCCAAGAAAAAACTTCTGTGTTTTATGTAATATAAATCATATTGAAGTTTCATTAAGCTATCCTCTACTGTTGACCCATAGCGAACCTTTACTTGCGCCCATCCTGTAAGTCCAGGTTTTACAATATGGCGCGTTTCGTAAAATGGAATGACTTGCGATAACTCTTTTACAAAATAAGGGCGCTCTGGCCTTGGCCCTATTAAACTCATATCTCCTTTAAGGATATTTAGAAACTGTGGAAATTCATCTAATCTTGAACGCCTTAAAAACTTTCCAAAAACTGTTACTCTTGCATCATTTTTTGTAGCCCAAACTGCATTACCGCTACGCTCTGCATCAACCACCATGGTTCTAAACTTAATGATACTAAAAATCTTTCCGTTTTTGCCAATGCGTTCCTGTTTATAGAACAAAGGACCTCGGTTCCCTAATAGGTTTCCTATCAATATGAACGGTATAAATAACGCTCCTATAACAACTCCTATGAAAGAAAAAAACAAATCAAACACTCTATGAAAAAATAAGTAAAGCTTGTTGTGATTACTCCTACTAAAAGGGAAATACTTATAAAAATCTTTACCCACAAATTGCACAGGAACTCGATAGGTCATATCCTCATATACTTGAGTATATTCTTTTATTAAAAATCCTTTTTCTAAAAGCAACATCAAATCATTATAAATTTCTGAAGTAATTGTTTCGGCATTGTAGCTAGCTACGACAATTTCAGAAATATTATGTTCTTTTATAACGTCATGTATAGCACTTGGCGGATACTCTGTAACACCTTTATATTTCAACCCTTCTTGGTTTGTTTCCTCACAATTTATAAAACCAACAATTCTGTAATTTGGGTCAGAATCTTTAAACGTATTTACTATAGTATCAATATTAGATATCTCTCCTACAACCAGGACTTTTTTATTAAACCTAGGAGAACTTATAAAATTGATATAAAAAAACCTCCAAAGGAATAGCGCTATAATTATGGCTAGATAAAAGTAAACTATCTGCAAACGATTGGTCGGTAGAAAAGGTGTGTAAAATGGTGTCAATAAATAAAACAACACGGTTACCGAAGCTGTTAAAACGACACTTCCAATCATTTTATCAGACTTGCTTGCCTTTTGCAAGTCGTAAAGTTCAAAAATGGTTCCAAAAATGCTTAAATAAACAGCTAAAACTAATACCCAAGTCCAATTTTCCTTATCAATAGTAAAGTAGTCAAAATCAAACGAAGAACTTACCAAATATAGCATGCCTAAAATGGATAAAATATCTATTAGTCTTAATAGTATTTTACGTTCAGAAATATTAAAATGTATTTCTCGTTTGGCCATAGTTTTTTGTACTGATATAGGTGAGTAAATATAATAAGTTCGAAAAACGTAACAAGATTAAAAACCAATTATTTATAATATTTGTTTTACAAAAACACTTTTTTTTTAATGTGATAAAAAGCCCTGCTGTTTTCACTTAAATCAGTAATAAAATATTGTATAAAATAAGATATTATCAGTTATCTTTTTGTAAAATTTTATGCCAACTACTACATACAGCTTGCCAATCAAAATGCATAACTTTTTGTCTAGCATTATGAGCTAATTGTTGTGATTTTTCAGGCTTTGTTTTTAGCTGGATTATAGCATTTACAAAAGCATCTATGTTGTTTGGTGGAACTAACAACCCGTTTTTATCATGATCAATTAAAAATGGCATTCCGCCTACATTTGTTGAAACTACTGGTAAACCAAGTGCCATAGCTTCTATAACACTTACAGGCATGTTATCAAAATTTGTCGTATTTATAAAAACATTATAATTAGCAGCTAAATCAATCCACATGTTTTTTGATAATTTTCCAGTAAAGGTTACAGAAACACCTAGTTTTGAAACCAGCGCTTTTGCTTCGTCATAGCTTCCATCTCCTGTATCAGGACCAACCATACATAATTCAGCAGAATACCCTTTATCTTGTAATGCTTTTAAAACATGTATTGCCAACGATGGATTATAAATATGTGAAAACGATCTTACCCATAAGAGTTTTAACGTTTCAAATGATCTAATTGAATACGGATAATATGTTATAGAAATACTATTAGGAATATAGGTTATGTTGTTATAACCGTAATCCTTAAATATTTGTTGCATATAAAGCGAAGGCGCTACAAGTACATCTGCATTATGAAAGAGTAAATGACTTAATTTTGGCGATTTTATTAAACGATTTACCAAATTACCTCCGTGTAAAATAGGTATGTAAGGCAACCTAACAATACGACACAGTTGACTAACAATTAAAGCAAAATAAAAATTTTGCGTACTGTACGTATCTATAAGTACAACCTCAACATCTTTCGCTTTAAAAGCTACATGCCAAAGCATATCAAATAAACGCGCCAATTTATTGACCTTTGACGAGGCATACAACACCTTATAACCTTCTTTTTCAAGGGCAGGTCCTAACACATCAATAGCTGTAAGGTTTTTATGCTGTTGACGGCTTAATTTGTTTCCTATGTACAGGACGTTTTTCATTTGTAATATGTAATAATGCCAATGCATACATAAAAGCAGGCATAGCAAGTCGCATAGACATATGGTTTATAGTTAAAAACCAAAATGCTAAAAACGCATAAAAATAATAGTTTCGTCGGTTTTTAAAGCGTGCATCAAAAGGTTTAAAAATTAATATTAGTAAAATAAACACCCCAAATAGGCCATGTTCAGCTAATGTTCTACTAAACTCACTATGCGAAGTAACACCTTGTCCTTCTAGTTGGATACGCTGATCTTTAGCGCGGCTAGATCCTATTCCTAAAAATGGGCTTGAAACAAAACCTTCTAGTTCATGCTCGAACAACTCTAAACGTCCTGTTGACAAATCGGCTTTTTCACGCCCTAAATGATCTTTATTAGCATAACGCAGACTAACTAATCCGCTTGTTTGGCTAATACTTACCATCCAAGTCATTGCCAAACTCAAGCAAAACAACAAAAACACAGTAAGCACTTCATTTCGTTTTTTTGAAGATGCGTGTCTATAATAATAAAACAGAAAAACCAAAATTGCTAAAACAGCTGTTAGCACTCCACCTCTACTTAAGGTTGTAATAGCTCTAAAAGATATTAATCCCAATATAGCGGCATTGAGTATTTTTAGGTTTAAAGTGGGCGATTTAGTAAACAATCGTATTGCCATAATAAACATCCCTAATCCTAAAATAGCAGATACTTGATTTGCACCCCAACCACCTGCAGCTGCCCTATTTGAAGCCACACTTGACAAGACATCTTTTAAGTTTGGTGTGTAGAAATAAATATAAACTGTATGCGCTATTATTGGTAGCACCATAAAGTATAAGATATTAGAAAGTTGACTGAATGAGATTCGCTTACCATAACAAAATAGTGCTGCTAACCCTAAACAAACAGGACCACTCAATACAAAAGCTATATTCGTTCTAAAATTTGCATCAAAACTTAATGTTGTTGAGGCTACAAATATAGAAGGCACTAAAAATATTAAATACATAAAATAAGGGTAACCTCTTCCCGAAATTCCTTTATAGAACATCCCAACAATTACAAAAAGAATTACCAGATATTTAGCAGCCTCATAAGATATAGCACCTCGTGTTGTTCTTAATAAAACTTCAGCACCAACAAAATATGCACAAGCCTTAAGGATCTCATAGGTTTTATCTTTGTTAGAAGTATTTACAATGCGATAACCAAAATAACAAAGTGCTGCAAAAAAGTACAATTTGGCTAATGGTTCCATTAAAAAAATAATAATTCCAATAGCCACATGAAAGCCTATAGCAGTAATGTACGTAATATTGGTTTTCAAAAGGAGTTATTCATTTTAATAGTCACTGCAAGGTAGCACAAATAGCATTACTTACAAAAATAGTATTTTAATGTTTTAAAAAGATATTTTTATAATTGTCTAAAGGGAATTTGTAACTATAGCTTTTGTTGAGTAAGAAAACCGTGAAATGTGTTATGAAAACAGGGAGATAAGGCCTGGTAACCTTCAAAAACTTGTCGTATGTTTTATTGTGATATCCACAAATCAAAAACGGAGCAATATCAGGGTTCAAATAATTTTTGTACACGTTTTCCTTTTGCAATACCTCCTTTTTATCAATTACAACATAATTTATTTCTGAAATATTTTCTCGTATTATTTTATAAGTCTCGATAACAGATAATGGCAACTTCAATTTATTAAAAAATAATATACCCCAATATGAGTCAATCAAAACCCATTTTGACAACTCTTTACAATACACCTCATTAAAAGAATGTCCTCCGTAGTTTTTACTAAAAGGAGCTAATGTAGCGCCCCACTCTCTTACTCTTATATCATTTATGACACAAAAGTTATTAAATATTTGCACCATATCACTACAAACTCCGCCTTTACCCTCAAGCATAATTTTTAAAGCAACATCAGATGACACACTCAATCCTGGTCCTTTTTTTATATGTTTATGAAGCCATAAGCTTAAACATTTAACTTTATCTAAATCTGTTTTAGGTTTGTAAGATTCAAAAATTCTTGAGTTAATCTCATAAAAACATTCTGGAACCTCATCTTTACTATTATGGTTATTGTATGAGTAATCAGCTATTGTTTCGATATTCGTATTTTTTGATAATAATCGAAATCGCACTAAATAAAGAAATGGATGTCTTTTAAACATCCACTGAATTTTTTTCCAAGACATTAACTACATGATATTTAAATAGTTTGTAATAAAAATATGATTTTTTTTTAAACTAAAAAGCTTTCTAATAACATCTTTGTATCAAATAAAAAAAACAGATTGTTTTTTTAACTCTATTTATCATAATACACTTTGTATCAAATGTTCATTATAGTAATTGTATGAAAATTTATTTACGACCTGTACTCTAGCTTCAATTAGTTTCTGATATGTAACCGAATCAATCTTTAAAAACGTGTTTAAAACATTTGCTACAGCATGTACAGAAAGTTCTGTTATTAAAAACCCGTTTTTCTCATGGGTAATATAATCTCTAATTGCATAAATATCTGAAACCACAGGGATACAACCATAATTCAAAGCCTCTGCTATCACTTTAGGGAACCCTTCAGACTTAGATGGTAAAACAATACCATGAGATTTCTTATATATTTCATGAACATCATTTCGTGATAACACGCCATAAAATGTCATTGTTATGTTTAATTTTTCTGCCCATGTTTTATAATTGCTTAACAAAGTTCCTCCACCAACAACATGTACTTTTTTAATAGTTTGTTTTGTTTCTTCTGATAATAACGCCAAAGCATTTAAAAATAGATCTAATCCTTTATTAGCCTCTAGTCTACCAACAAAACAAAGCTCTATAGCTTTTTCATTCCATTTTTTGATAGCAGTTATTTCATGTCCTGAAACAATTTCTTGGTCTGTTAAGCATGGATTCTCAAATGTAATACAGTTACTTTTTTGATTAGGCCATGAACCGTTTATTGTTACTTGTCGTTTTTGATTTTTGAGTAAATAATTTTGAAATTTATATGAAATAGGACTCTGTTGTGCAGACCAATCACCTGCATATTTAAACCAACCTTTACCATGATATAGGTATATAAGATAAGGCAACACAAAAACACCTATTCCTGTGGGCGCTCTAAATTGAAAATAATCTGAATGTTTTAATGTTTTACTTATACGTTTCAGAATGGCAGGCATTTGCCCTACTATTGCTAGCTTATCAGTTATTTTTTTTCCACCAACTTTAGGTATAGGAACAAACGTAATAGCATTTGACGTATAAGGCAGGCAACTGGCAGGTGCTGGATTCTTATATAACATTGCTACATGATAAATTTTATCAAAGATGCTCAACAACTGATTAATTTCCATAACAGTAGCACCAAGTCCAACTAACTTTCCTTCCTTATCATAATAATGCTCAGTATGTGATATAATTGTTAATGTTCTCATTTTAATAGTGCATCATACTGTTCTATAATAGAATTCCAATCATGTTTTTTTGCCCACTGTCTTGCCTTGTAAGAAAACTTTTCAGGATTCTCTAGTAGCTTTTCAACTGCATGTTTTAACGCTATTGTGTCGTCAGGCTCAATGATAAACCCTGTTGCTCCTGCATTTATTGCATCTTCAATACCACATCCTTTAGATCCTATGGCAGGAACTCCTAGGGCATTAGCTTCAAGTATAGCAATACCGAATCCCTCTACATCTCCAGAAACACTTTCTGAACTTAACATAACAAATATGTCAGTTGCTTTAAGTGCTTGTTTTAGTTGTTTTGACGATACAGCCCCATGAAACGTTACATGCTTTTCAACACCTAGTTTTTTTGCTATAGCCGTAAAGGCCTCTGCTTGAGAAGGAATGCCTATACAGTGATAGTGTACGTTTGGAAAACACTTAATTAGCTCTGGAAGTTGTTTAATAACATTAAGCTGGCCTTTTCTATAACTTACACGGCCTACAGTAGTTAATACTGGTTTACCCGATAATAGCATATCACCATGGGGTGGTTTATCCCAAAACGCCATATCAATACCATTAGGAATCACAAATACTGGCTTTTTTAAATGAGATACGAAATGCTTCGTAAAATGTGATACAGCTACTAATTTATTAAATCGTTTTAGGCTTTTAGTAGTAAGGTATTGTAAAACGTTATTCTTTAAGTTAACCTCGCTACCATGTAAAACTGCCAGTATCTCTCTATTAAAAAAGAGTGAGCAGAACGCTACGTTCCATAAAGAAAACTTTCCCGTTGCAAATACAATATCTGATTTTCTAATTGCATTGGCCGTTATAAAAATTCGTTGTATGTACATTAAGAACCTGAAACGTTTTAGTGCGATTCGTTTTATTTTAAAACGTTGAGACTCATCAAAAATAAAATCGGTATTATCATTAGCGCGTTGATCAGTAATCACTTGTATTTGATATCCTTTTTTACAAAAATAAGAAGCTAAATGATAAGCATGATTACCTATGCCTCCTGGTAATGGAGGAAATTCGGAAGACACAATAAGTATTTTTTTATTTTTCAAGAATTTATACCGTGTTAACTAGTGATTTTCTGATAATTTTTCAATTATAGGTCCTTGTTTTAATTTTATTGATGCTAATTTCCAAGATCTATAAACTTGAAAACATATTACAGGAGCTATGACAAGAGATAAAACCCCAGCTAATATCAACATTGCTTTATTTTTTTTAAACTGATACGGAAAAACGGACATTGGCACAGTACGCCATAATGCTCTTCGTGTTGCTTTTTTCCCAAAATAGCGTCTAAAAAAATAAATAACACTAGGTATTGGGCGAGGTGCCAAAAATGTTGAAGGTCTAAAAGCGTCCCAACTTCCCATTTCACGAAGTCCACCAACACCTGCTTTCACATCAACACAAGAAGCATCTGGATTTGAAACACTTTGTATTCCCTTTAAGAATAAGCGTATACCAAACTCTCCGTCCCCCATTCGTTGTTTTTCAAATTGTCTATCAAACAGTCCCACTATATTAAATACCTTTTTATACAACATAGCATTGCCAGTGGCAAACTGACTTGCAACAGAAAAAAAAGCACGGTCATTCGGTATATTTTGTCCTTCAGGATAAAACACACCAGCAGATACTTGAACTTGAAAAAAGTCTAAACAACGTATATGTGCCTCTATCCAATCAGGTTTTATACGAACATCATCTTCAGATAATGCTATTAATTTTCCATTTGCATGCTTAATGGCTGTGTTTCTTGCTAACCAAAGTGCTTTTTCTTTTTGGTTGATATATTTTATATCTAGTTTAAAAGCTTTATAAAAATCTGGGTTAAATGGTTCTGACTGATCTACAATTATAACCTCAAAATTTGTATAGGTTTGTTGCTCTAAATCTTTTAAGACATTTTTTAAATACGCATACCTATTTAACGTAGGAATCACAACACTTACCAAGGGTTTGCTAGCTAATAAATTCGACTCAAAGCTTGTGTAATTCTCATAAGGTATGGGTTGTAATGTTGCAAGTTTTCTTGATATATGCCTTGTTTTAACAAAAGCAACAATCTCTTTAATAGGATTATGCAAACTTAAAACACGTAATAACAAGACATATAGCACCCAAGCTTTATGAAAGTGTTTACGAATAAACCTATAATTATCATACACTGGCACTTTATTGAAACTTTGATATGTTTCGGCATCACCTATATATCCTAGTTGTATAGCTTGCCAAGATACATCATAATCTTTAGCATGACTAGATTGGTAGTTAGAGTCTTGTTCTAATTTTTCTAAAACGCTTTCAGGTAAAGCTTCTACTTTAGGAAAAACGGTATCCCCTTTTAGGTTTTTTAACCTAAAATAATGTGTGGGTTGTAGATATTTTAGAAAAACAAAAGGCATCCCTAATAGTGTTTATTTGTTCTTGTAAGCAATAGCGACTAAATGTGCAGTACCGTGTGCTTGATTTTTCATTGCTTTAGATTGATATTTGTTCACCAGCGTTCCTAGAAGTGTTTTGGTTATACTGATTATGTTTTTTGTTTTTAAACTTTTTAAACTCCACACCCGATATTTACCTGTTTTTACAGCATAGGATACGGTCACTTGGTCAAAGTATCTTTTTAGTAATGTTTCTAGTTGTGCTTTAGTATAATGCCTAACATGGTCTGGGTTTTTATTGGGGCCTTCGTTTTTTATAAAGTCTCCATTAGGCGTTGTTAAATAGACCCAACCACCAGGTTTAATTACTTTAGCAATGTTTTTTATAAACAACTCATCTTCTGGCACATGCTCTATAACCTCAATAGAGACCACGGCATCATAGCTGGCATCTGGCAAGGTTGATTTTGTCATATCTTCAATAACCACATCAGTTATATTGGAGCGTTTTTTTTTAATGGTTTCTAAAATAGATGTCGTAAACCCCAATTGTAAGTCGGCTTTAACACCAGATTCTTGAGGTACATCTAATAGTGTAATGTTTGCAGGCACACCTATAGTATAAGGTGATTTTCTACCTCCTACATCTAAAATTTTTATAGTTTTTTGAAAGCTAGAGCTTTTTTTTACTAAATATTTAATATGCTGACGTACCGTTTGTAAGTGCACTGTCATTAATGGAAAGGTTATCCATCGAAACCATTCGTAGGAGGTCATATCAAAATTATTTTTATACAATAATAAAAGTTCTGATTATATTATATATACATATTTACATTTATTTATTGTAAAATTTTAAAAACTGCTGTTGTTGCTGTTCTAATGTAAACGTATTTTGTACTCGGTTCATTGCTTGTTTGGAAACTGACAGACGTTCTTCAGGTGTCAAATTATTTACCATGTTTATCGTTTTTGCTAACGATTTTGGTTGTCGTTTAGGCACTACCCAACCTGTTTTTCTGTGTATGATATTTTCAGCTAAACCTTCGGCGTCACTTACAACACAAAGCAATCCCATAGCTTGAGCCTCTAATACTGCATTACAAAACCCCTCTTGTATGCTATATTGGAGGTAGATATTAGACTCGTTTAGTTTTGCTCTTACCTGTGTTGGGTTTAAGCGCCCAGCAAACGTTACATTATCATGCAACTGAAGCTGATGTGCTGCAAACATTAAGCGTTCATAATCTTCTCCTGAACCAATAATGGTATAATGAAATAACACGCCTTGTTTTTTTAATAATGCTAATGCCTCAAGTGTGTATTCTAGCCCTTTTTTCCAATGCAACCTAGCTACAGTTACTATGCGTATTGGTTGCTTATCAAAGGGGGCTGTTTGTAAAGGTTGTGGTTTAAAAAACTGCACATCTATGGCTGGTGTAATTATATGTATTTTTTTAACAGACACACCGTAACTAGATAAATCTGTACGCATTTCATTTGATAACACATGGTATTTTACTGATTTTATAGTAAATAATAATGTATAACACCCAGGATGTTTTAAAGGAGATAAGTATAAATCAAAACCTCTAAAGCTAACAGCCATTTGAGCTTGTATGGTTTTTGCTACATGCTCACGACCTACGGCTAACATTCCAAAGCCAAAATGCAGCCAATCTAGATTAAGATGCAGCATATAAGCGTTTTGCAATAATCTTTTAAACGCTTGCTTATTTGTTTGTCCTGATTTCTTATCTAACTGATAATGCGTCCAAGCTCGTTTAGGAAAAAGAAATGTTATTTTGAATAGTGCTAATAGCACTTGTATAATAACCCGCCAATAAGCCCCTTTAAAACTAGGTGCTACAATTACGTCACAGTTTAAGACTCTGGTGTTATTTTTTTCTGGATTTGTAACTATTAAAACAACCTTATATCCTGCTTTTTGTAATCCTAAAATTTTATTTCTAAAAAAAGTTTCAGAGTACCCAGGCACTTTAGATAATACCAAACCTATTTGTTGTTTCATATTACTTCATTTTTTAGCACATGTTTATAGAGTTTTAACATCTTAGAAGCCATTGAGGTACTTTGGTGCTGTTCTTTTATGGTTTTTAAAGCAGCCATTTTTATTTGTTGTTGCTTTACTGGTTTTAAATCATAAACATTAAGCAATTGTTTGGCTATAGCGTTTGAATCACGAATAGGTACTAAAAACCCATTCATACCATGTGTAATTACTTCGTTCATCCCACCACAATTTGTACTAACTACAAGCGTTTCTTGTGCCATTGCTTCTAAAACTACATTGGCTATTCCTTCTTCTACGCTAGGCAATAATAACACGTCTGCTTGCTTCATTAATGCTTGAACCTCACTAAACGTCTGTTTACTTAATAAGGTTACACAGTCTTGTATACCTAAATCTTTACAATGGTATTGGTACTCTGTAGTATTTGCAGCTCCTACTATGGTATAAGAGAAATTTAGGCCCTTATCTTTTAATAGTTTGCAAGCATCTAAAGCATATGTATATCCTTTTTTCCAGTGAGGCCTTCCAACAGAAATAATATGTAACCTACTAGAAATAAGATGTTTTACGGGTTGCACTGTATTTTTTTGTGCTACATTAAGACCACTATACGCTACGAATATGTTGCGAGCTTGCGCGCCATAATTTTGAGCTTCAATTCCTATGGCTTTAGATACTGCATGAAAACCATCTACTTTTGGGAAGGTTTCGCGGTACATTTCAGCCAATAATGGATCTGCTATAGGCGAGTAATTAATATGCGCGCCCCTTAAGCTTACAACTAATTTAATTCCAAATTGCTTAACCCACATCCATTCATGAATTCCTTTAGCCCACTGTACATGAAATACATGAGGTTTGTGCCAAAGTACAGGATAGCATTTTACTTTATCGTGTCGTGTTGTTTTTGCTGTTTTTTTTAATATGCTATCTAACTGTTTTTTTTCATGATACCGAAAGAGCGTTAATAGGATGGTATATCGTAACAAGAACAGCCCTTTAAGAAATGTGTTAGATCTAAATCCTAAAACGGTTATGTTATTTAAGTCTTTTACTTTTTTATTCAATCTACCAAATAACAACACATGACAGCCAGATTTAGCGAGTTCGGCTATGAGACGTTCAATAAAGGTCGTGCTAGGTATTTCTCCTGAATAGACTGCTATTTTTAATGGTCGTTGCAATGGGTATTTGTTTTGCGTTTAAAAGTACTAATCTTTACTAAATAAGTTATTTTTTTAAGAAATTTCTTAATCTTTTAAAATCATTTTTATGGCAACATAAATGTTTTACTAAAAAAAAGAAAGGAGCTCAACAGCCAACTTTTCACTTGCTAGTTGTCTGCCGTAAATATTAACATGAATATCGTCATAAAAGTATTTCGTATTATTCAGAAGCCCTGTGTGATTTATAACATGGTAATCTGATTTTACAAATGTGGCTTGTTCCTTTTGCAAGGGAGGCAAATAACAGATCAATTTTATATCATTGGCATCACATAGTTTTTGTATACGTGCTAAATATTTATTTCTAAAACGCACAGGCACTTGTTTTCTATTTATAATATGCATATCTCTAATAGCTCTAAGAGGATACGTATAATTACCTGCATTATCAAAACGATTATGTTTGTTAGGTTTTAACAAACTGATTATTGCGGGATAAAACAACTCGGTATTATAATACCCTATTCCAAACATAGGTACCCATTTGGAAAGCGCTAATAATTGTGCCTGTTGTTCTGGGAACTCATTATAATAAGCACTTACATAATTAGTAAAAACATAAGGTAAAAATCTATAATCATTACTGCTTAACTTATTATGAAGCCTGTCATAATCTGATACGCTAGCAGATAACACACAAATTTTAGTTTTTTTACCAAGCGCTAAAAAATGCTGCAACATTACATACTGGCTAGATAATGCAGTATCATCAATTGATAAGTTTATGCCTTTGCCCGGCAATACGGAGTCTAATACATGTGTATTAACAGTGGTAAGTCCCGTACTAGAACCTAAAACGATGTAATCAAAATCAGTTTCAGCAACTGAATTTTCTAAAAAAGATGGTTTATAAAAACTTCCATTTTTCAAACATAACAAACTAGTAAAAGCTACTAGTTGAGAAACAACTACGAAGCCAAACAACATACCTATTATGTGCTTTACAAACTTTTTCATTAAAACTGAAAATAAATAAAATCTGACGGGTTTTTATAAACCCCCATAAAAACAATTAACACAGCAATTAAAAGCGCTTGATAATAGCCTAAAGTCACTTCTGTATTTCCTTTTTTCATACTTTTTAATTCATAAAAAAGCATAACACCAATACTTAAAGATGTTATTAGGCTTACTAGTATGTATTTAGGCGTTTTATAAAAAAAGTGCAGTGAACTAGAGTCTAGACTAAAAATATTATACACTATATTGATAGCAATACTTATGTTGTCTGCTCTAAAAAACACCCAAGCCATACACACCAAGACAAATGTAACTAATATATTAGGAAGCTGTTTGACAGATAATTTTATTTGATTTGTATAGGTTTTATTAGCTTTAAAAATCAAAAGAGGTAAAAACAACAAGGCATGAATACCACCCCAAACTACAAAAGTCCAGTTTGCTCCATGCCAAAAACCGCTAACTAAAAACACGATAAACACATTACGCAATTGTTTCCATATATTTCCTCTAGACCCACCTAAAGGAATGTACAAATAATCTCTAAACCATGTTGATAGTGAAATATGCCAGCGCCTCCAAAATTCAGCAATATTTCTAGAGAAATAAGGAAAGGTAAAATTGGTCATTAAAGAAAAACCAAATAATCTTGCAACGCCAATTGCTATATCGGAATATCCAGAAAAGTCTCCATAAATTTGAAAAGCAAATAAGACACTTCCCATAAACAACTCCATAGCAGTATATCTTCCAGGGTCTTCAAAAATTTGATTTACAAAAAAAGCACAATTATCAGCTATGACCATTTTTTTAAACAACCCCCAAATAATTAAATAAAAACCACTTATAGCAAAGGTGTAATCAAATTTACGAGTTCTTTGAAACTGAGGTAACAATCTACTAGCTCTTTCAATAGGGCCAGCTACGAGTTGCGGAAAAAAAGCAACAAAAGCAGCAAACTCAACAAACTGCGATGTAGGTTTCAAGCGTTTTTTATACACATCTATTGTATAGCTTAATGTTTGAAAGGTATAAAAACTAATCCCTACAGGCAGTATAACATTTAGTGTAGCAGGCGCCATTGAAACCCCTAGAAGCTGCCAAGCATCTATCCAGCTAGAAACAAAAAAGTTATAGTATTTAAACACACCCAACAAGCCTAAATTACAAACAAGGCTTACAGCTAGTAAGCGCTTTCTTTTTTTAGAATGTGTTTCTTTAAGTAATTGTTTTGCAACAACAAAGTCTACAACCGTACTAAAAAAAATTAATGTTAAGAAACGCCAGTCCCACCAACCATAAAACACGTAACTCACCACAACTAATAGTGCGTTTTGTATTTTAAGGGGTTTATTACACACAAACCAGTAGAGTATAAAAACTACTGGAAGAAACCATGCAAAGTCTAATGAATTGAATAACATAGATAGTTTATAGCGCTCTTGGGTATAATGTTACATTAAAAACATCAAATATTGAATTGATTTTACCAATATCATTCTCTGAAAAATGTTTTTTATTTCTATTTTTTAATATCCTGGTACTTTCAGGATGTGTTTTTGAGGATGGTTGTTTATAAAACTCTTGTAAATTTTCAACAGGCTTTAAGTTATAGTTTTCACACAATTTATAGAACTCTTCAATATTAAGAACCAAATCTTCGTAACGTATTACATTAATTTTTGATTGGTATTCAGTAAAAATGTCTATGGGTAAAACATTTTCAATACACCATCGAATTGCCAGTATTTCGATAGGGCTCAAGGATTGATATTGGGTAATATCATAATGAAATGTTTCTTGTATAAGCTTAACTAAATGCGGCTGATTTACAAAATGTGATAAATCATACAGCCAAGGGAATTTTACCTGCTGTTGTGACCGTAGTACCTCATAAGGATTTCTTATAATGTGTATAACGGGGATTTGAAATGTCTCTGTTAAATACATTGCAGCCAAGTTAGCCCTTACAAACTTGATGATAAATTTTTTAGGAATAAAGGGCCATAAATGACGTTTAAAGCGTCTGTTGCTATTTTGCGCTATCCAGTTACAATCGACCCTGTTTTGAAAAACGCGTTTTAAATAGCGGTATGCTTTAGGTACATCACTTTTAGTCATCAACCATTTATCACATACTAAATGCCCTTTTTTGGTACGCGTTTCTTGTTCAGGTTCAAACAACATTCTATATCTATAAGGTTGTGCTAATGTTTCACTTAACCAGCTAGTCCCACTTCTAGCACTACCTACAACTATTACATGTTTATTAAACCGTGTCATTTTTTAAGTAGTTTTTTATATAGGAATTCGTGTTTATTAATAAATGACTTCATTGTAAAATGTGTCTCACAATAGGTTCTTAAATCATGTGCTAAATGCTTTCTAGATGATTCATCCATTGTTTTAATCATATTTATTTTTGAAGCTAAGGCTTTAGTGTCACCAGCTTTAAACAGCAAATGATTAAATGCTTTCAACACAAAGTTAATTCCGGTAATATCAGAGCCTAACACAGGAATTTGCATAGACATAGCCTCAACTAGTGCCATGGGCATTCCCTCTTTTCGTCCTTCATTTAAGGTTGGTATGACATATAAATCTGACGCGACTATATACGGTCTTACATCTAGTTTTTTACCCAAAAACCTTACCTGATTTTCGATACCCAATGTATTAGTAAACGCGCGTAATTCTTCACCATAATCATTATCACAATCACCTACTATAGTTAATGTTACATGCTTATCATTTAATAAAGAAACAGCCTCTATGAGGACTTCAACACCTTTTACAGGGACCAAGTTTGCGACGGTAATTATATTAAAAATTGCCTCTTTTTTTTTTATGTTTTTAAATAGCGTTGGGTTATAATAAGACGTATCAATTCCAATTGGAATAAGCGTCTGTTGTTTTTTTGTTGGGAAATACGCACGCATTTCATCATTTATGGTTACGATAAAATTGGCTAAATAGCTTTTTATTTTCCAGTGTTTATTGTTGGCTCCCATAGCTTTTTTGGTATACATCCATTTTACACCAGCAATTTTAGCAGCTAACGCTTCAGTCCAATCACTACTCCATTGCCAAGAATGAACTATATCGAATTCAAGCTGTTTATAAAATTTAGCAATCTTCCATACTCTAGGTAATAGGGTTGTATAAGGGCGATAAGGTGTTTTAGTTTCAAAGACATGTATGGGTACCCCTAGCGTTTCTACCTCTTTAAAAAAAGCACCTTTATTACTTCCGCAGGCAATGGCTATATCAAACTTTTGTTTATCAAGACCTTTTACTAAATCATAAATAACTTTACCGCTACCTGCCGTATGAAAATTTGATGTAGTAAATAAAATTTTAATACGTTTAGTTTTCATCTAATCGTTTGATTATTTTAGCTGGATTTCCAGCCACGATACTATAAGGCGGTACATCTTTGACAACAACAGATCCTGCGCCAATAACAACCTGGTTACCGATTGTGATATCTCCTATAATAACGGCATTTGCCCCCACCGTTACATTATCACCAATTACAGGTAACTTGCTATTATCATTACCTTTATTACCAATAGTTAAGCCATTTCTAAACTGAAAATTTTTGCCTATAGATTTTGCATTAATCACTGTTGCAAACGGATGATAACACATCATACCGCCTGCTATTTTAGTGCTTCTAAAAATTTTACATGACCGTGTATCAACAAATATAGATCGCCATATCATGTTTAATTTATTTATTCTCCAAAAAAACACATAAGCATAATCTGGATAATGTATCATTAAGTGATTAAATTGTTTATTGAGAGGTTGCTTAATTTGTTTACTACCACGTACTTTTAAGCATTGATGAATATCAGCTTGAATAACTGGGTTGTCTTTCACATAACGTTTATACCAGATGTATAATAAACATCTTTTAAAGATATATTTGGTGTAAAATAAACTACGCAAACTCATTTACTTTTTTCTAATAATTGCTTTACTGCAAAAGGCACTATATAGTATCCATATACCTTACGCAATATTTCTAAAGGCAAGATACTTAATATTGTTATATATATATGCATATACCAAGGAATCTTAATAGGTTGCATCTCTTTCTGTAATTGATTTTTTAGCTGTATACGTGTTTGTATCCCTTTGGTAAAAACTATTTGTCTACCTAAAGCTTGAAATAACTGACTAAACAAAATAGCATTAAATTCTTGAGACCAAGAGTTTTCTAAATAAAACGGTATATGCTCTTTTATTAATCTTGGCCATATCATAAATGCTCTGGGCATGCTTTTTTTAGCTTGTTCTATCGTTGAGTTTTGGTGCTTAAAATATAAGTACACATACCTATCTATAAATGCTACAGCTTGCGTCATTCCTAGTTTTATGTCAAGGGCCGTATCTTCGTTATTTTTTATAGCTTCATTATATAACCCTATTTTATCAAACACAGATTTTCTATATAAAAATGCAGGTGGACCAACAACTGTTTTAAGGCTTTCAAACCACTTTAGTCCCCAATAAGGTGGTTTATTAATTATTACCTCATTGGTTTCGTCATCTGGTTTTTCAGTTTGCTCAATTCCTTTATGAGACTTTATCATTTTGCCAAAAACCGCCATTACTTCAGGATGGTTATCTAAAACGTCAATCATCCGATTTAAAGCCCCAGGATAAATTTCGTCATCAACATCAAATACATAAATGTAATCACCTTTGGCTGAAGCAATTCCCATATTGCGTGCAGCAGCAGCTCCTTGCGTTGTTTGTTCTAAGAGTTTTACTCGATTATCAATTTTTGTAATTTGCTGAATATGCGTTACCGATTTGTCTGAAGAGTTATTATTAACATACAGCAACTCAAAATCAATAACATCTTGACTTAGGATTGTTTTATACGATTTTTCAATAAAGTCAGCAGCATTATAAACTGGAATAACCACAGATAATTTCATAAGCTTAGGTATTATTTTTTTTATACCATACAGCCAAGGTTAACAACATGCTTACCGCATGGGCTGTGTTTATAGGGTCTTCTTTTAAAAACGTATTGTAAGTTGATTTTACGACATCTTTAGGTATCCAAGTATTAAAATTGTTATCAAACAAGTAACTTTCTAATTTTTCAGCATTGCTATCTCCAAGAAACTGCAATTCCCAGTTGCGTTGTATATAGGGTTTTCCTTGAACGTTTTTAATTGTTCGCTGTAGTTTATTTACTATACGATACGGGATATTGTAAGGTGTTTTATTGTAGGCATAATTAGCAACAGAAAACGGTTTTTGTGCCTGCCATGTAATGTTTGCTAGTGCTTTATCTTGATTTATATGAGCTATTTGCAATCGTCTATCAGCTAAATAAGATTCTGGTGTTTTGCAAACAAACTCACACATTCTATTATCATAATAAGGCAATGTCATGGGGTTAGCTGCCTCAAACACACTTAAATTGGTTGTTGTCCAGCGATGCGCCCATTGACTTGTTTTATAGGCACGCACTTTAGCACTGATGTTGTTTATGTTTATGGCGTTTAAATCTGTAGTAATGCGGTCTATTAAGTAGGTTTTAAAATCACCTTTTAATCCCCAATTACTCCATAACTTTTCAGCCAAAATTAAACCACGAGGTTTCACCATTTTTTTGAGTAATAGGGGCACGACATCTCCTTTTTGGGTTGCTTCAGGCACGCCTCGATCAAATAGTACGTCGCCCCAATGCCCTAAAGAGAAAACACCCGTCATTTTTTTTAGTTCAGGTAAGACCGCCATTTGTCTTGGGTGTGTAAATTCTGAATACCCTCCATTAATGTTTAACAAGTCATCAATAACCTGCCATAAATATCCAGGTGTTATATCAAACTGTTTAAAGCTAAAGCGACATTCTTTTGCTATTTTTTTAGCAATATGGTGTTCGGGGTATCCCCCTTGAAACGCATAACTAAACGCTTGAACTTCATTTTTAAAGTTTTTTAAAACAAGTGCTTGGCTACGGCTATCAAGTCCACCAGAAAGCGGTAGAATTACAGGATTATCTTTTACTTGGTTTTTAGTGATTGTGGTAAGTAGCTCTATGTAGTTACTTAATGTGTCTTTAAAAGGTTTTTGTTCTGGTTGATAATACCAATTAAAATTAGGTGTGCTTTTTAGGAGTCTTCCTTGAGCATCTAGTTCATGGTCATGTGCAGGCAAAAGACACACTTTGTTTTTCCAGTATGTATCTGCACCCATAAAAAAACCTGTAGCAACAAATACACAAATAGCTTCTAAGTTATAAGCGTTCTCTTTGTTTGCTACATTGGCAAAAATTTGCTTGCTGGGTATTATAGGTGTGCTTATCTTCATAGTGTTATGTTTGCTAATATAAAAAAAGCGTTTGTGAGATGTTATATGATAATAAGAAACTTTCTATATTTTATATTGCGTTAACATACGCATATTACATCGTGTTTTTTTAAAAACAACATTGCCGTTATGATGGGTGATTCAACCATTTTTATTTTGTCTATTTTATTTTTTGACACCATGAGCTAGCCACCATTTTTGCCAAGCATAAATATGCCAAACCCCCCAAGCATTATCGTGTTTATTGTCATAGAAATCCTGAACATAATCACGTAAGGCAGCTACATTTATAATCGTGTCTCCATAAAAATTAGTATGAAACACTGTTTTTATTACATCGGTTTTAAGTTGGTTGTGCAACCAATGGTTTAAGGGTACAGAAAAGCCCATTTTTTTCTGGTTAATCAAATGCTCTGGAACTTCATTAGCGAGTAATTGTTTTAAATCTTTTTTTAAGTCTTTTTTTGTTTTTACCACTCTAGATGTTTTCCAAGCCCACTCAATCACATTTTTATCTAAAAAAGGTACGCGCACTTCTAGGCTGTTTGCCATGCTAGCCCTATCAACTTTTATAAGCACTCGTTGTAAATGTGCATAAAACTCATTGTATCTAAGCTGGTGTAATAGTTTAGTTTTTTTATTGTTTTTGAATTTATAAAGGTGATTTAGTGTACATGAATATTTAACATTTTTAAAAGCCTTATCTAAAACAGCTTTCGGCAACTTGGCGTGCTTATTAAAAACAAACGCATTAAATGATTTAAAATACGGCGCCCATGTTTGTGTTATTCCTAATTTGTTTGTTAAGGCAGCCAATGGTTTTCTTACGGTATATGGTAGCTTAAACCACCATCGTTTTTGTAGTATATCTAACATTCTGGGATACCCAAAGAAGAGTTCATCACCACCATCACCAGACAGCATCACCGTATGATTTATTTGTGCTTTTTTAGAAATGACATAAGTAGGTATGCTTGAGTAATCACCAAAAGGTTCAGAAAAGGCTAAAAAGTGTGCTTCTATTTCTGACATTAGATCTTCTGGGCTTACAGATACTATATGCTGTTTAATATGCAAATGTTTGGCATAGGCTTTAGCGATATCGCTTTCGTTTAGTTTGGCGTCAGCAACTTGTAGTGTAAAGGCCTCAATAGCATTCTTTTGTTGTTTTGCATAAGCACCAATTAAGGGGCTATCAATACCGCCACTTAAAAAGGTAGCAATAGGCACATCACTCACTAACTGTTTTGAAACCACATTTTTTAAAACCGAAGACAGAGGTTGGTTTTGAGAGGTGTCTTGTTGATTTTTACTAAAATGACTTTGTTGTTTTTTATTAATATCGCCTTGTCTGTTAATACATATCAATTCACCTGGTTTTACTTGAAAAATATCTTTATAAACTGTATCAGGAGCTTGCATATATCCTAAAGCAAAATAAGCTTTAACGCTAGCGGGTTTTAGTTTTAGATGGTTACTGTGCCAAGGGTGTTTATATACTTGATTAAATTGAGATGCAGCTACCAATCCTGAAACCGATTTTCCAAAAAACAAAGGTTTTATTCCTGCGAAATCTCGCGTTAAATAACAAAGGTCTGTTTTGGTATCTATAATAACAATGGCAAACATGCCATTTAAAGTTTGAATGGTTGTTTCAACCCCCAACTTATCCAATAAATGCATGAGTACTTCGGTATCGGATGTTGAAGCTAAATTGGTTAAGCCATGAGTTTCAGCTAAATCTTTATAATTATATAGTTCTCCATTAAAAACCACATGATATCTGTTGCTGGGGCTTTTTTTAGGTTGGTTTCCTTTGGGTGATGTATCTAAAATGGCCAATCTATTAAACCCTAATTGAAATCCATTGTTTTGTATGGTGTGCGTTGCATCTGGGCCGCGATGCTTTGATAATGCTAATAGTGTTTGAAATGTATTAAGAGGCGTTACAGGTGCACTAAACGTATACTCGGCTAAAAATCCACACATATATTTTATTGGTTAACTAATTTTTTATACAATGCTTCTAAAGCTGTTACCTCATTAGAAATTGAAAATTTAGAATGACTGTAAGATATCGCTGCTTTGGAAAATGCATCGTATAAAACAGGATTACTCCACAACTCCTTTAAGCAATTAGCTGCAGCATCAATATCATATGGATTCACACAATAACCTGTCTCACCATCTTTTATCGCTTCCGGCAAACCATCTGAACTTGATACAATTGCTGGTAAGCCATAGGATTGAGCTTCAATCACTGACATCCCTAACGATTCTGAATGACTTAATTGCAAAAAGAAATCGGATTGTTTTAATTTTTCTTTTAGTTCATCATTAGAAACACGTCCGTGATAGTATACAATATCTTTCAAATCATATTTATCAACTAGATAATACACTTGACCTGCATCAACACCATCACCATATAAATCATATCTTACGGGAATTCCTTGAGTTTTCAATTGTCTTATTACTCTAAAATTTCCGGCAATATTCTTTTCCCAACACATCCTAAATGCAGATACAATTCGCAATTCTGTCAAATCAGCCACTTTTTCATTTGTATTATTGGTTTCACCAAATGATATTGGTATCACGTGAATTCGTGACAAAGCTACATCCCATTTTTGATGTAAATACATCTTTTGATGCTGGCTCATAACTACAAAAGCATCTACTTTATTCCCATAATTAGCATAAAAATCAAACCATTTTTTGGAATACCAAGGCTTAACATAAGTATCTCCTCCCCTCAATGTAATAACAACTTTTGGGCGTTTATCTGATGGTATTGATAATAGAGTTAATATTTTAGGGAATAGATATGACTGTTGCAAATGCAATACATCCACCTGTTTACGAATTGCTAAAATAGACACATAATCCAAACTGGATTGGTTAGGACGAGCAATTGCGCATAGCTTTTGTATTATTTTGCGTTTACTATAACTTGGTAAAATTTTTACTCCCGAACCTGCTTTACCTCTAAAAGCATAAATCAAAACCTCTATTAATGAGGATTTTAATGCATCTAGAACAGGCGGTATATAAGGTTGATACGATTCGTTATAGTTTTCAAAAAGCTGTATGGTCTTGATATGTTTCAAATAAATAAAATTATATAAACCATGAATAAACTTTAAGTTTTAAAGGTAATTTAATATCTGCAATACGCCAAAGACACATAGATTTATCAGCATACTTACTTCCTTTTTCGGTGTACTTTTCGTCAATTATAGCAATTGGATTTCCTAAATTAAAAGGTGAAATTTCTAAATTTAGTTTGCGCCATTCCCCTGTTACAATGTCTTTATTCTTAGAAGTTTTTATAAAAGAAGTTGTCAATAAATATGTACTACCACTACGCTTAATATTGCGAAGGGCTCGATATATATCTTTATAAGATAAATGAACCAAACAATCACGACAGAATATTAAGTCTACCTTAGGCATACTATTTGATGTTAAATCTAATTCTGTAAAAGAAATAAATTCAGAAGTGAATTTCATTTTGTTATCTAATATCAAAGAAGTAACTATATCTCCGCCTGTATATTCAACATTTTCTAAATTAACAGCTTGCATCCAATTAAAATCACCACAAGGAACATCCAACAAAGTAGAAATTTCATACTTTTTTAATAGCACTTCCAATCCTTCTCTCAATGCTGTAGTTACAGAAAGTTCAGACCCATCGCCTGATACACTTTCAGCACTATTCCAAAACTTGGTTTCTTTATAATTTGTAAAAATCTCCTTTATTGGCTGGTTTTTAAAAGTTTTGGAATTTCTTTTAATTTTTACAAAATCTACTAAAAGACCTGGAGCAAAACGTTTTATTAGCTTCCTCATTATATTTAATTATCTTGAATAAAAAATAAGTGATTTCACAATTAATTTAATTGCATCTAAAGGAGACAGCTTAAAACCAAAAGAACTATTAATCGATACATAATGGGAAATTAGTTTAGGAAAATAAGCCTTTCTATTTAAAAAATAATCTTTATATAATAAATACTCCATCTCATTAATATACTCATAAAACCCAGAAGCATCAAAAACACCTTTCTTATTTGCTAAAAGCAACTTTTTCTTAATAGATGCAAAAACCTCAAACTCTTTATAAAAAATAACTTGTCTAAATATAATACGTTCAAGTATTTTCCCTTCATCTGCTGTTAATGAAGTATCTAAATAATTTAAAACGTTCATTTTTATCACATAATAATTACTAAACTTTTTTTTCGATTTTTTCACAGATACTTGCGAATCGTGCACTCGGTATAACAAAAGTACTTCGGGTAAATTATAAAATTCACCATAGGCCAATAACCTTACCCATAAATCATAATCCTCTGCTGGTTCTTTACTTGGATCATATCTAATTTTAAACTTATCGAATACTGTATTACGCAACATTACGGTAGGATGCCCAAAACAAGTTCTCCTCAATAACTGAACTTTTATATCATTATGATGAATAGGAACTTTTTTAACTAGCCTACTACCCATAATGCTATAAGTTGTTCCACAGGCAATCACTTCAGGATGAGTGTCCATAAACGCTACTTGTTTAGCAAAGCGTTCTGGTAAACTAATATCATCGCCATCCATTCTAGCTATATACTCACCTTTTGCAATAGTTAACCCATAATTTAGACTATTGGTATAGCCCGTATTTTTAGGTTTTTCAATTAACCTTATCCTCGAATCTTTAAAGGTTCGAATAATAGAAACCGTTTCGTCATTGGAAGCATCATCAATAATCAAAAATTCAAAATCAGTAAAGGACTGTCCTAAAATACTCTCTATAGCATCTCCAACATATTGAGAGCAATTATAAACAGGCATTAACACTGTAACTTTAGGGTAGACTTCAATCATTTTAAGAATTTAAATCTTGATTAAAAAACACCCAATTTTCTCCTTTTTTATAAAATGAAAAATCATAGGCCTGCATCACATTAAAAACACGCTCTTCACAACCAGGATAAAACCTATCGTGCAACTCAATAATCAAACAACGGGTTTTAGGTAGCCAGCACTTATAGTTTTTCTCAAAAAGTGCCATTTCCGCTCCTTCAATATCTATTTTTAGTATATCTATTATAGATATATGATAGATTTTCATTAATTGAGAAATACTAATAGTTTCTACAGAAGAGACTATTGTTTTAACATCCGTAATTTCTGATGCTGCTTTAGTTACAAACCCCCATTTCCCAATACCTTCATCAACAATTTCTAATAATTCATTGGTGGTATGATGTAAAGCATTTGGTAATAACACCACTTGTTTATAAGCCTTAGTATTCTTTTTTAAAACTCTAATATTTGAAGCTTCAGGCTCAATAGAGTAAATATTAGCTTTCGGAAAACGTTGAGAATAATATACAGCGGCCAAGCCAATATTAGCACCTGCATCGATAATATGTTTTGGTTGAAAAGGATAATCAATGTCGTATTCTTTAGCATCAAATATTTGTTTAAAAGTAGGGTAATCTGATGTGTTTCGTCTTAAATATATGGGCTGCTTATAATGCGGTATGTAAATCGATAGGATATTGTTATCCTTAAATTTCACATAAGGAATAAGCTTTAATTTCAATTTAACTAATGCTTTAATCCCTTCCAGCTTATGTTCACTAATTATTTTAAGTATTGGTATCATATAAAATTCTGAAAATATAATTTAATGCACTAGTAAAAACGGACCCTTAATTCATCCCAAATATATCAAAATGGAAATAAATTAATGCGTTTTTAATACTTAATATACAGAAAAACAAACCAAAGCACCTCACGCCAATCCATTTTAAAAACTTCAAAAATCAATCTTAATTTACTCTTAACCCCAGAACAATGATTCCGTAATATCTGCTTATAACGTTTAGCTTCAACTTCTGCTATTAACTGCCTATCACGTTTAGTAAAACGAGATTTTCCCCATTTTAAAAGCGCTTTGGTAAGCTCACGATATCGCACATATTGTTCAAAAGGAGCTTGTGTTACAATTAAAGACGTATTAGTATCATGCTTTCGCACACAGGCTAACACATCATCTAGCGCATAAAACTTGTAATAATAAGCCACCCGACGCCAATACTCCCAATCTTCAAAAATGACAAAGTTTGTATTAAAGAGGCCTACCTTATCAAATACCTCGCGTTTTATTACTGGTGTAATCATTGAAAGTCTATTTTTTAACAGGATTTCTTCAAATACATATCCATGATTCCCCGTTTGTTTTATCACTCGTCCTGTACGCATGCCGTCACTATTTACATACTCTATATTGCCTGTTACTAGACCAACCTCTGGATGTTGCTGAAATATTGGTATTTGTTTTTCTAGTTTATCGTGTAACCAATAGTCGTCGTCATCACAAAAGGCTATGTATTGCCCTTGCGCTAATGATAGGCCATAGTTTCTACTCCCATTACTGCCTTTAGGGTAGCTGTCTGGGCGGGTTGTATAACGGATTCTATCGTCTTTATCTTGATAGGCGCTAACTACAGTTTTGGTATTATCAGTACTTCCATCATCAATCACCAAACACTCCCAATGCGTATAAGTTTGATTTATGATACTCGTTAATGCCTCCCCTATATATGTTGCACGGTTGTATGTTGGAATGATAATAGATACTTGTACAGCGCTCATTATTTAACTATAAGTATTAATCCATTGTTGCGTTTTAGATACATTTTGCAAATACACTTTATAATTAAAAACCAAATAGTATAGTTTTTTAAAATATGTATAACTCATCATTTTTTGCTCGTAATTGCCAAGGCATAGTCTATACACATTTTTTAACAAGCCATTTTTTAACAACACAAAAACACGTTGTCTCCGTAAAGTTTTACTCATAACACTTTTAGTTAGAACATCTTTGTAGGCTAAAATAACAAAATTAGAATAGGTCATAGCTTTACGTAACCGTGACAAATATTTTAAATTCAGTCTACCTGCAGTCATATAATGCTGAAAATACAGGCGCTCATCATACCATATTTTATACCCTAACAATTGTAACGCATAGCAATATTCTGTATCACCACCAGAGCTTAAGGCCGTTCCTTTTCTACAGCTTAAAATATGTTGAAAACCATGATTTAACAAAGCAACCCAATGTGTTTTACGTAACACCATTCCAGCACCATAAAGATATCCTGTTGTATTTGTAATATCTCCTGAAGTCATTGCTTGTTTTCCAACAGCATAATATTTAGAATAGTGTTGGAACCATTCTGGTTCCTTATCTTCAAAAACAGCATCACACCACCCACCTAACGCACCTATCTCTGGATGCTCTTGCATTATATCAAAGGCTGTTTGTACATAGGTATCACAAAGCCAATTATCATCATCACAAACCAATAGCAAACTATATTTTGCTTTATCATAGCCTAACTCTTGAGCATAAGACTTCCCAGGTTTGGGCTGACTAAAAGATTGATAGGTTATAGGAGTGTCTTTTTTATTAGTGTCCCACCAATTATCAGCTAGCTTTTTACTACCATCAGTAGAAGCATTATCAACAAGAATAATTTCACAAGGTACTTTTATTTTTTGCAGCACAATATGCTGTAATGTATCGGGCAGTCTTGTTTTACCATTGTAAGTACAAATAATAATTGAAACCCCTAGCGGAGTATCGTTAGACATAGGCTTTGTCATACTTATTTTAAATGCGTTGTTTGTAATGTTAAAAACCTTTGTTGTTTTTTATAATAGTTCCCTAAAACATACTTGCGTATTTTAGTGCTTCTTGATAGAATTTCTATGATATATATTTTTATAAATTTTAGTCTAGATAATCCTGCTGATTTAAAAGGGATTTTAGTCATAAAATGATAAGGTAATGTAAAATACTTTAGAGATACAGGCCGTTTTATTAGCATGGAAAAAATAAGCACCTCTAAATGGACCTTCATATTTTGGTAATACTTCTTATCTCTGGTTAATAAATGAGAAATTGTTATAATGGCGCTAGCCATAGCTTTTAAATAATCTTTACTTTTATAAGCGTTTGCTATTCCATCATCAGTAAAGTACCTGTAATAATTGTCTACCTCAACTATGGCTTTTAAGTTGGGTTGATTTATTAATGCTCTACAGTGCAACTCCCAATCTTGCCAAGCCTTTAATGTAGGATGCCAAGCACCACCACTCTTTATGAAAAAGTCTCGAGACCAAGTTACACCTGTTGTTTGCCATGGCATATCAGCTTTTAAAAAACGGATCAAAGAATTCGTAGCAGCTATATTTTTATCAATGGTATTCCACTGTTTATCAGTATCACCTATTTTTAACTTAAACACCCCTGATAATGATATAAGCATATCAATATTTTCATTATCAATATGAGTTATTCTATTTTGTAATGTATTAGGAATAAGCAAATCATCTGAATCTAAAAATATGATATACATTCCTTTACTTACTTCAAAACCAAAATTCCTACAACTATTTCCTCCTTTAGGCATAACCCCTGGCCGTTTATGGTATTGAAAGCGCGAGTCTTTATGAATGTACGTTTGTAATAGGGTTTCTGTATTATCGGTACTGCCATCATCAACCACAATGCATTCCCAATTTTGGTAGGTTTGTGCCAACACACTGTCCAAAGTTTCCCCAATAAGGTGGGCACGGTTATAGGTAGGAATAATAATGCTTACCAGCGGTTGCATAGCGAGTTTTGTGTTTGCTGTGCTAATATACGTATTTTATGTTTAGAATTTTTGGTGGTTGGCGGTTGTGGGTTGGCGGTTATCGGTTGTTGGTTGTCGGTTGTGGATTCCGCATCAAGTGCGGAATGACAGCGTGTGGGATTTGAGTAGGGAGTGGCGCGTAGTGAGAATGGAAAATTGATAATGGAAAATTGATAATTGATAATTGATAATTGATAATGGAAAATTGATAATGGGGAATTGAGGATTATGGAGATCGGGTGTCGGTTGTCTATTGTCTGTTGTTGGTTGGTGGTTGTGGGTTGTGGGTTGTGGGTTGACTGTTGTTGGTTGTGAGTAGTGAGTAGTGAGATGTGAGATGTGAGATGTGAGATGTGAGTTGTATGTTGTTGATTGTGGATTCCGCATCAAGTGCGGAATGACAGCGTGTTGGATTTGATTAGGGAGTGGTGCGTAGTGAGAATGGAGAATGGATAATAGAAAATTGATAATGGAGAATTGAGGATTATGGAGATCGGTTGTTGGGTATCGGTTATTGGGTATCGGTTGTTGGTTGTGGATTGACTGTTGTCGGTTGTATGTTGTTGGTTGTCGGTTGTATGTTGTTGGTTGGCGGTTGTGAGATGTGAGTTGTATGTTGTGGGTTGTGGGTTTTGACACATAGGTTTCTTTTGGTATGTGCTTATTTTATGCGGGGCGTTTTTTGTTGATATTGTTGATTTCATTAAACACATCTTCATACTCTAACCCCATATATTCACAAAATTCACGTATGGTTACAACTTGATGTTTTTCCTTTTGGTAAACATCTTTTATAGTACGCACTAATGTTTGAGCCGTTTTTTTTGATTTCCCTGTGATTGCCTCTACGTCAGATGGGTAAATACAAATTCTTTTCATAATAAATAACAAATCTTTAAAATCAACTTTTCATTTTTGGTTCATTAAGTTTCATATATAAAAGATCATTAGTTATTTACTTGCAAATTAGCATTTTATAGTATTCATTTTAAAATCCACTAAAATATGTTCTTAACATTTTCTCAACATTTTTTATAATCTTTTGATTTACAATACATTAAAAAACCATATGTTTACTAAAAACTTGCTTTTTGGGCATAAAAAAAGGTGTTTTAGTCATTCTAAAACACCTTTTTTACTACTGATGGAACACGCTGTTATAGGACTTCAACGATTTGAAGGGCGTTGAATGTTCCGTTTTTAAGTGGGTACTGGACATTGTTTATCTCTTGATAAAATGCTATTTTAAATAAATAAAATGCTTGTCCTGTACCCGCAGCAGGAGCTGCAGGCGTTAAGGTTACGGTTGTAGCTGTACCATTGATAGGTGCGTTTACAACGTTACTTAGCTGCATATCTTTTACCCCTGAATCAAAATCAAGGTTTAAGAAACCGCAACTAAACTCAACATGTGTTGCTCCTTCAGGAAAAAGTAGATGTTGATCAGGGATAAAATTGGTCATTGATATTTCTCCTGATGTGGTATTGAGATTAAAATCACTTAAAAGCACCTCTGATACGCTAGACTTTCTATTAAAGTCAAACCCGTTTAAGGGGCGTTTACCTTCTGGTGATTGAATACCTACAGCTACATTACGTTTACCACGTGGTGAGGTGGTATCGGCATTTTTTACTTGCGACATTACTTGGGTAAGTCTAGAGGCTAGCTTGCTATCTTTGGCATTTGCCACCAAATCTATTATAGCACGCCTAAGTAGTTTACCACTTGATGCTGCTAATCCGAATTCGCTATTGTTTTCACGTGTTCTTTGAAATGCCGGATCTTTTTTGATACGGTCTTTACTTACTCCGCCTTTAGTTCTTACGCGGTAACCATCTTCTGTCTTGTAGAAGTTTACATCATCTAATGTTCCTTCTATTTTAAATAGGCTTTTGTATCTTGCCATCTTTTCATTGTTTTATGTATGCTTCTTATTTGCATACGGTTAATATTTATTTACTGTGTTGCTTTTACTTTAGCTTTTAGATATGGTGCACTTATGTATGAGCTCCTACATAAAAATTTCTGTCTAAAAACTTGTGTGTTACAACACTTGAGACAAATGTAATGTACCCATATCAGGTGTGTTTCGCGTTTGTATGTGTTTGGGGTTTCTTTGCTTTTTATTTATGTTTTTAGGTGTTACTTGTGGGGTTATAGCTTTTAATGGCGTGAATGGTCTTGTTTGTGTTTTATAACGTGTATTTAACCTTTATGTCCTTTTTTAACCTTTTTGGTCTTTTTTGAGGCGTAATGGTATTGGCTGTTTGTACGGCGTATCTACGGGGTATGTACGGGGTGTGTACGGGTTTGGGTTGGCGGGAATTGAGATCGGTTGTATGTTGTGGATTCCGCATCAAGTGCGGAATGACAGCGTGTGGGATTTGAGTAGGGAGTGGTGCGTAGTGAGAATGGAGAATGGAGAATGGATAATTGATAATGGAAAATGGAGAATGGAGAATGGATAATGGATAATGGAGAATGGAGAATGGAAAATTGATAATTGATAATTGATAATGGAAAATTGATAATTGATAATGGGGAATTGAGGATTATGGAGATCGGTTATCGGTTGTGGGTTGTATGCTGTCTGTTGTTGGTTGTATGTTATCGGGTGTTGGTTGTCTGTTGTGGATTCCGCATCAAGTGCGGAATGACAGCGTGTGGGATTTGAGTAGGGAGTGGCGCGTAGTGATAATGGAGAATGGATAATGGAGAATGGAGAATGGATAATGGAAAATTGATAATGGATAATTAATAATGGGGAATTGAGGATTATTGAGATCGGTTATTGGTTGTGGGTTATTGGTTGGCGGTTGTGAGTAGTTAGTAGTGAGTAGTGAGATGTGAGTAGTGAGATGTGAGACGTGAGATGTGAGTCGTATGTTGTTGGTTGTATGTTGTGGGTTGTGGATTGACTGTTGTCGGTTGTATGTTGTATGTTGTATGTTGTATGTTGTATGTTGTATGTTGTGGATTCCGCATCAAGTGCGGAATGACAGCGTGTGGGTTGGTGGTTGTCGGTTATTGGTTGTATGTTGTGGGTTGACTGTTGTTGGTTATCGGTTATCGGTTGTGGGTTGTGGGTTATTGGTTGTTGGTTGGTGGTTGTGGGTTCCGCATCAAGTGCGG
>NZ_JBLXHI010000011.1:0-61570 GCF_048381695.1 Corallibacter sp.
TATTTGAAGTTATTAGAACTCATTTTCACGAAACATATAAAATGATTAATTCTGTTAAATTTTAAAGAATAATTTAATTACTAGCATCTAAATTACTTGGATCTATTAATAATGCTACTCATTATATAAGTATATAAAGTTCTATTCTAAACTTAATCTATTAAATACCACTCAAAAACATTATCTAGTATTTAGGTTTGTTAATAGTTATGATAACATACCTTATAACTTGTTAATAAGTGTTCACAAGTCTTTAAAACTAAAATTAGGTTTATTCATTAATTTTTTCAAACAAAAATAGAGATGAGATAACCAAATAAGTTAGTTGTTTTTTTCGCCGAAGTTATTAAACATCATTTGTAGTGAAATGAACAAGATTTTAAAATAAACATATCAGTCATTTCTATTAACATTCGTTATTAACAGTTGTTAATAGCTTTTTAATTTAGCTTAAAAATGAAGCGTTTAGATGTAAACTTAATGTTAACTAAAATGTTGTAAAATGTAAATTACGATTAATCAAAATAAAACTTCAAAAAGTTATACTAGCTATTAACAGACTATAATAACCATTATTTTATTTTTTAAATTTTAAAAGAAAAATGATAATATGTATATATATGTTGATAACATCGTTTTTTAGCAATAATGACTAATTATTAGAATTAAAAATCTAATAGATTTATACTTCTTAGATTTTCTTGTTTTTAAAAATAAATTTCCAACGTTTAAATTATCGCTATTTAAAAGTGTTTACTAAATACGTTAAAAATAAACTTCTGGTTTATATGCAGTAGAAATAGAAACTACCTAAAGAAAAAGGCGATAAAAAGTTGATTATAGACTAGTTTTAATACTATACTTTTAAAGCAAAGCTCTGTGAAATTTACAGTGCTTTTCCATTAATTTAACGTTCTATAAACATCATTAAAAAATTAAAACGTAACTTTGTAGCAAACTTAATAACCTCTCTTCGCCTTAATTAAGTTTTAAATTAGAATTCCTATCACTTATAGGAAATGAATATGATTACAAATTAAATGACAAAAAAGAAACACAGGAAACCTTCACATAACAAGATTTCCAACCTTACAAATACAATTCTTAGTATTTTAAAAAAAGAAAGAAACTCAACTTTTAACTATAAACAAATTGCAGCTAAACTAGGCGTTAATGATGCTAGTAGTCGCAACCAAATTATAAAGAAACTTCAACAACTTAAAGCAAAACAAGAGATTGAAGAAGTAGAACGTGGTAAATTTAAAGCTATAGTAAATACAGAATATCATACAGGTATTTTAGATTTAGCAGCTAAAGGAAACGGTTATATTATTTGCGATGATTTTGAAGAAGATATCTTCATCGCTTCAAACAATATTAATAAAGCTTTAAATGGAGACGAAGTAGAGTTCTATGCCTATAAACGAAAACATAGAGGCAAACAAGAAGGAGAAATTACTAACATTATAAAACGTGCAAAAACGGAATATGTTGGTACCATTCAAATTCATGAGAAAAAGAATTTTGCCTTTGTTGTAGCAGATAGCAATAAAATGTATACTGATATTTTTGTACCTATCAATAAAATTAATAAAGCCGAAGATGGTGATAAAGTATTGGTTGCTCTAGAAGATTGGCCAGAAAAATCAGATTCACCAAACGGTAAAGTTATTGAAGTACTTGGTAAACCAGGTGAACATGGTACTGAGATTAACTCTATTATGGCAGAATATGGATTACCAATGGAGTTTCCGCACGAAGTTGAAGCATATGCTAACAATATTGATTTAGAAATTAAACCTGAAGAAATAGCAAAACGTCGCGATATGCGTAAAGATTTAACCTTTACCATAGACCCTAAAGACGCTAAAGATTTTGATGATGCCTTATCCTTTAAAGTTCTAGATAATGGCTTATATGAGATTGGAATTCATATTGCAGACGTTTCTCACTATTTACAACCCGGAACGGTTTTAGATGATGAAGCTTACGAGCGTGCAACCTCTATTTATTTAGTAGATAGAGTAGTGCCTATGTTGCCAGAAGTTTTATCTAATGGAGCGTGTTCATTACGTCCACACGAAGAAAAATATACCTTTTCTGCAGTGTTTCAAATGAATGATAAATGCGAAATTAAAAACGAGTGGTTTGGTAGAACCGTAACCTACTCTGATGCGCGTTTTGCATACGAAGAAGCACAAGCTATTATTGAAAATAATGCAACAATTAATGAAGTTGATGTATTAAAACACAAAGAAAAAATTGATACAACTATTCCTGCTGAAGTATCGTTAACTGGAGAAGAATACCAAACTTCTGTAGAAGTAGCTCAAGCTACAATTAAAATGAACCAGCTGGCACGTAAAATGCGAAATGCACGTATGCGAGATGGTGCTATTTCTTTTGATAAGGTCGAAGTAAAATTCGATTTAGATGAAGAAGCAAATCCAGTAGGAGTATTTTTTAAGACTAGTAAGGATGCTAATAAAATGATTGAAGAGTTCATGTTATTAGCGAACAGAAAGGTGTCAGAATTTGTTGGAAAACAAAAGAAAACCTTTGTGTATCGTGTGCATGATGAACCAGATGAATCAAAATTAGCTCAGCTTCAAACTATTGTAGCGCGTTTTGGACATAAATTAAATTTTAAAGATAAAGGAAGTATTGCATCATCTTTAAATAACTTACTAAAAGATGTTGTTGGTAAAAAAGAACAAAATTTAGTAGATACACTTACTATAAGAACCATGTCTAAAGCCGAATATACCACACATAATATTGGTCATTACGGTTTGGCATTCGATTATTACAGTCACTTTACATCGCCAATTCGTCGTTATCCAGATGTGATGGCACATCGTTTATTACAACAGTATTTGGATGGCGAAAAATCTGCTAACGAAGAGATTTACGAAGAACGTTGTAAACATTCTAGTAATATGGAATATTTAGCTACAAAAGCAGAACGTGATTCTATTAAGTATATGCAAATTCGTTTTATGCAAGATCATCAAGACGAAGAGTTTTTAGGTGTAATTTCTGGAGTTACTGATTGGGGCATTTATATAGAAATAATTTCTAATAAATGTGAAGGTATGGTTAGTGTAAGGGATATGAAAGATGATCATTACCAATTTGATCAAGATCAATATGCTATGATTGGTAATAAATCAAAAACCATGTATCAACTCGGAGATGAAGTAATTGTAAAAGTTAAAAATGCAGATTTAACTAAAAAGCATTTAGATTTTTATATGGTTGGCAAACCAGAAATAAGCAATGAATAATTACAATTTTATACTGTTATGAAGAGGTTTTAAAAACTCATTAAAAACAATTAGAATTGTAACTTTACAGTATAAAACGTACTATTAAGAAAAATATTCAAATTATGATCCTGACCACAACCAATTCAATAGAAAACCATAACATAATAGATTACTTAGGCATAGTAACAGGAGTTGCAATTAATAAAGAAGCTATTTCAATGGGTTTTAGTATGTCTAAGTATTATACCAAACTGCAAAATAACATAGAAACTGTAAAAGAAGAAGCATTTCAAAGTTTACAAAATAATGCTGCAAAACTAAAAGCCAATGCAGTTGTTGGAATAAAAATAGAAATTGAACTCACAGCAAGTAATTATGCTATGGTTTCTGTAACAGGAACTGCTGTAAAAGTTGCCGTTTAATTATGCAAACAAGTACAAAAGCTAGTATTTATGTTTTCCTAATATTCTTAATCACTTATTTAATTTTAAGGTTTGGAATTCAAATGCTATTCGAAGATATTAACATCTATTTATTAACAGCTATTTCGGCTATATTAACTTTAATTTTATCACCACAAAGACGTATTGTAAGAAAGCGTTCTGGTGATGAAATTCAATTGAAATGGATATTTAGTAATAAGGTAATTGTCTTGAAATAAAATATTTAAGCACCTTCCTATATTTTTCGTTTAACCATTTATACCGTTTTACAAGGTGATGGACTAAAAACGTATGTAATATCAGTTGAGTTTCTTACATTTGTGTAAACCGCAAGTTTTACATGTTAGACGATATCTTAACAGCCATTCCCTTCGGAATAATCTTAGCCTTTACCATTGGTCCTGTGTTTTTTGTTTTATTAGAAACCAGTGTTACTAAGGGGTTTAGAAGCGCTATTGTATTTGATCTTGGTGTTATTTTTGCAGATATTGTTTTTATCCTCGTTATTTTTAAAAGTACAGATACCCTTTTAGATAAAATAAAAGACGATCCAAAATTATTGGTTTTTGGAGGAACTTTATTAGTTATTTACGGACTCATTAGTTTTGTAAAAACTTCAAAATCATTCCGATCTATAGTTAGAGAACATCACAAAATTGTACTTCCCAAGAAAGATTATGGTAAGCTCTTTATTAAAGGGTTTTTACTCAATTTTATTAATATTGGTGTACTGTTAGGTTGGTTAGGTTTTATTGTCATTGGGACATCTATTACAACTTCAGATAATGGAGTTACCATATTTATTGTAACCATGTTAGTGTCTTATTTTTTAGCAGATCTTTTTAAGATTGCAGCTGCAAAACGTTTAAAAAGTAAATTAACACCTAGACGTATTTTTAAGACTAAAAAAATTGTATCTCTAATTATTTTAATTTTTGGTATTATACTTCTAAGTCAAGGCTTATTTCCAGAGCTTTATGAAAAAAGTATGGAACAAATTGAAAAGGTTAATCCTATAGATTAAGCATTTCCACAGATTTTGTTGGTGTATAAAATAAGTACTAAAGCTATTTTATAATATTATTAGTAAATTCAACGCCATTGTATTTCTGTTTTCTACTAATTCTTGGAATAAAATTAACCTCAATAGATATAATAAAGGCATCACACAATCCATCAATTATTTTACAACAGATGCTACTATTATTAAAGCGTATGAAATCGATGAAAATAAGCTACTTCAAAATGCCAACACAAAAGCAGCATTAGTTAAGAATAGCAATCATGTACCTAAAGTATTTTCATTTTTTCGCTGTTATTTATAAACACTCAAACGAAACTCATAGAAATTAAATTATCGTTTTGGAACTATCTTAATGTTGTAAAAAATAGCTGGCATGAGCTATCATCCTTCAAAAGGATGGTTTATAGTTTTTTAATAGGAGTCCTAATACTTGGGTATTTACTCATAAAAGTACTATCTATCCTGTTTAATGCGCTAACGCTTAGTATTAATTCATTTACAACCTTAGGTTTTGGGGAAATTCCTATTAAAGGAATCGGTAGATATTTAGCCATAGTAGAAGGCTTTATTGGTTGGATCTTTCTAACCTTATTCAGTGTGACTTTAATCTCTCAAATATTAAGTTAGATTAGTAAAACACCTTATAGAAGTTGAAGGTGTTTTGAGGTCATTAAAACGTTAGAATTCGAACCTCGTATCTATTAATCTAAGTTTCCTACTAAATTATAAATAGAAACGTCTCAACATAAATAGAAGGCTTTTTGAGGTCACTAAAGGTTAGGATTCGAATCGCGTATCTATTAATCTAAATTTTTTTAAAATTTAAAAATAAAAAAAGCTTCTAAGAAAACTTAGAAGCTTTTTGAGGTGTCGAGCGGATTCGAACCGCTGTAGATGGTGTTGCAGACCACTGCCTAGCCACTCGGCCACGACACCCTTTTTTTCCTTTGAAAAAGGAATCTCATCAATTTAAATTTGATTTAACGAGAGCGCAAATATAAAAATTATATATGTTTTAGCCTAAATAGCTTTACTTTTTTCGCTTCTGGCTCATTTTTATTGTAACCATTTCAACGTCACCACCTATTGGCGGATTAATTTTACTCACAGCAACTGTAGCTTTGGTAATTAATGCTTCTTCATTAAAAACACGATTCAAAATACGCTTAGCAACCGTTTCTAAAAGCTTAGATGGTTTAGCCATTTCTTCCCTCACAATTTTATTCAGTAATACATAATCTACAGTATCATTCAATTCATCAGATGCTGCGGAGGTTTTTAAATTAGCCTTTACTTCAATATCTACTCTGTAATCACTACCAATAGCGGTTTCTTCTTTTAAACAGCCATGATTAGCAAATACTCTTATATTTTCAACTTTTATAATTCCCATAAAGCAAAAATAATATAAAAGATAATAGAGCGAAGCAGTCTTTACGCTTTTCTAATTCGTAAACAAATCAAAAATATTACTCAATGCACCAGTTTTAGCTTTATAGAATTCAGTATACGTGCACTTTTTACAAGTAACAGATGTAAATTTTTTGTTTTAAATATCAAAGATATTTGAAAACGTGTCACCAGTGCTTTTCAATTGCTCTACTGTACAAGTAGTATTATGACATTTCGGACATTTGTAATTCATAATGGTATTAGATTTTTGATTTATACTATCATTATAAAAACATAAATAAATGTTACAATTTGTTTAATTTTACCACCTGGAATAATGATGTTGAGAATTTTAGCTGTATAAGGGTTTTACCTAACAGCTAATACTTAACAGCTAACACCTAAATAATGTCAGAAGAAACAAAGTCACTCAATTTTATTGAGCATATTATAGAAGAAGATTTAGCCAACGGTTTGTCAAAAGATAAATTGCGCTTTCGTTTTCCACCAGAGCCAAATGGGTATTTACACATTGGTCATACCAAAGCTATTGGTATTAGTTTTGGGTTAGGAGAGAAGTACAACGCACCTGTAAATTTAAGGTTCGATGATACCAATCCTGCCAAAGAAGAACAAGAATATGTAGATGCTATTAAAAAGGATGTCGCTTGGTTAGGTTATCAATGGGAAAATGAATTGTATTCTTCAGATTATTTTCAACAATTATACGATTGGGCAGTACAATTAATTAAAGATGGAAAGGCCTATGTAGATAGCCAGTCGTCTGAAGCTATGGCAGAACAAAAAGGGACACCAACACAACCTGGTGTAGATGGTCCATACAGAAATCGTTCTGTTGAAGAAAATTTAGACCTTTTTGAACGTATGAAAAATGGTGAGTTTGAAGAAGGTGCACATATTCTGCGTGCAAAAATAGACATGCAACATCCTAACATGTTAATGCGTGATCCTATTATGTATCGTGTTTTAAAGAAACATCATCACCGTACAGGTAATGATTGGTGTATTTATCCTATGTACGATTGGACACATGGAGAAAGCGATTATATAGAGCAAGTATCTCACAGTTTGTGTTCTTTAGAATTTAAGCCACATAGAGAACTTTATAACTGGTTTAAAGAGCATATCTATAACTATGCTTCAGATACGCTTCCAATGTTACCTAAACAACGCGAATTTGCACGTCTTAACCTTAGTTATACTATAATGAGTAAGCGTAAATTACTTAAATTAGTAGAAGAAGGTATTGTGTCTGGTTGGGATGATCCGCGAATGCCTACGATTTCAGGTTTACGTCGTAGAGGTTATACCCCAAATTCTATTAGAAAATTTATAGAAAAAGTTGGTGTAGCTAAACGCGAAAATGTCATTGATGTCTCGCTTTTAGAATTCTGTATTCGCGAAGATTTAAACAAAACAGCCAATCGTGTAATGGCGGTTTTAGATCCTATAAAAGTAGTGATCACTAATTATCCTGAAGATAAAGAGGAATGGTTAGAAGCTGAAAATAATCAAGAAGATGATTCAGCAGGCTATAGAAAAGTACCATTTTCTAGAGAAGTTTATATAGAACGAGACGATTTTAAAGAAGAAGCCGGAAACAAGTATTTTAGGTTAAAACTTGGAGGAGAAGTCCGATTAAAAAATGCTTATATCATTAAAGCGAATGATGTGGTAAAAGATCAAAATGGAGCTATTCTTGAAGTGCATTGTACCTATGATGAAGATACATCTAAAAAGGTTAAAGGAACCTTACATTGGGTGTCTATAAAGCATGCTATTATAGCCGAAATTAGAGAGTATGATCGTTTGTTTAGTCATGAATCTCCTGATAGTGATAAAGACAAAGATTTTATGGAATTTATAAATCCGAAATCTTTAACCATTAAAACAGGTTATTTAGAACCAAGTTTAGCAACAGTTGAAGTAGGAGAGCAGTTTCAGTTTCAACGTTTAGGTTATTTTAATGTTGATGATGATTCTACAGCTGAAAAATTGGTATTTAATAAAACTGTAGGATTAAGAGATAGTTGGGCTAAGCAAAAACCAAAACCTCAGAATAATCAAAATCAGAATAAAGCAAAACCGCAACAACAAAAACGTTCCGCAATTAGTGTAATTCAACAGTTTGGAAAAAAATATACCAATTTATCTGAAGAAAAGCAGTTAAAAGTTAAATCTGAAATACAAGAGCTAGCTAAAGATGTTTCTTACGATGATTTAGAGCCTTTATTTGGCACTGCAGTAAAAAAAGCAGGTACTCGTATCGCAGTTTTAATTGCGTTAAAAGAGTTGCTTAAAAATGGCTTAGAGCGAAATGATGCAATTAACGAGTTTATTGAGAAGGCTAAAGCGGATAAAAATGAGGTGTTAGTTGCTGAAGCTTCTGAAATTTAACAATTTTTTGAGAGATATTTTGTCTTAATATTCATAAATTTAGGGATATACCATACAATTATGAATATATCACAAAAATTACTTACAGAACTTTCAACAGTTACAAGAGACATTGAAGACAATTATCCTGAACTTCAAAAACATTTAGATGAAACTAGAAGTACATTGCCTCAAGGGGCTAATGGTACAGCAAGTATCAATGAAGAAGATTTGAAAAATTATTTAAATGAATTAAAAGAAATTCGAGATAAATATAAAGAAGAAGGACATTAGCACTTTATATGATTTTAATTTTATTAGAAACCTCATAAATCAAACTTATGAGGTTTTTTTGTACATTTAAATTCTAACTAACACATTAAAATTCATGGAATTACCAATTAACCCAATCGCTATTCCAATTGCAGCAGTAGCTGCTTTATTTGTAGGTGCTTTATGGTATAACCCAAAATTTGGATTCGGAATCGCTTGGATGCGAGAATCTGGAATGACAGAAGAGCGTATAAAAAGTGGAAATATTGCAATTATTTTTGGCTTAACACTAGTGTTTGCTACTATGTTGAGTTTTTTATTAATGCAATTTACTAATCATCAATGGGGAGCTTTAAGTATGGTAGGAGCAGAGCCAGAATTAGCAAAACCATCTTTTGAAGCGTTTATGGCCGATTATGGAGACACATTTAGAACGTTTAAGCATGGTGCCTTACATGGGGCTATGTTTGGAATACTAGGTGCACTTCCAATTATAGGAACTATCGCTTTATTTGAGCGTAAAAGCGCAAAATATATTTTTATAAATTCTGGTTACTGGATTGTAACGTTAGCAGTTATGGGAAGTATTATTTGTGGTATGTAATATGTGAATATAAAAAAACCTCTAAATATAATTTTAGAGGTTTTTTCATGCTATAATATTCTATTTAGAGTTTTTCAACTTTAACATCATCTTCTGGGATGTCTAGTGCAGTTTCAAAATTTGGTAATATATTATCTGCTAAAGCCTTATTTTTAAGTTGCTTTGCTTCAATAAACCACCAATGTTTACCAGTTTCATTATAGATACCTAAAAGATAGCTTTTAGAAGAAATACGTTGTTCAGACATTTTCATCTGATTATAACCTTCAACGACACAACGAAATTGATCTTGTTCTTTTACAATTTCAGAAACACTAATGATATCAGCTTTTTCAAATACAAAACCTTGTGCTTTCATACCATCAAAAGTTGTTTTTAAAACTTGCATAGCAGCATCTTTTCCTCCCATCATATCCAATACAGAAGGAAGTGTATAATTGAGAAGCGTTTCAAAATCCATATCTAATGTGGCTTTTGAAGTTGTTTTAGCATCCTTTAGAGCATCTGCTTTTGTTTGTGAAAACACATTTACACTTGTAGCTATTAAAACCAATAGCATTAATTTTTTTAATTTATTCATCGTTCTTTTTTTTGTTTTTAGCGGCTTTCATGGCTTCACCAATTTGGTTACTTGCAGTAAAACTAGCAACCATATCGTTTAGCATTTGACTTCCTGCTTGTGGTGAATTAGGTAATAATATTAAGTTACTATTGGTTTCTTGTCCAATAGCTTGTAATGTATCGTAATGTTGGGTAACAACAATTAATGCAGAAGCTTCTTGTGAGTTAATACCAACTCTATTTAAAACATCTACAGATTCTTCTAATCCTCGAGCAATTTCACGACGCTGGTCTGCAATACCTTGACCTTGTAAGCGCTTACTTTCAGCTTCTGCTTTTGCTTTTTCTACAATTAAAATACGTTGCGCATCACCTTCATATTGTGCAGCAGTTTTTTCTCTATCGGCAGCATTAATACGATTCATTGCTATTTTTACTTGTGGATCAGGATCAATATCGGTAACTAAAGTTCTAATAATGTCAAACCCATAGTCCATCATTGCATCATTTAATTCTGCTTTTACCGCTAAGGCAATATCGTCTTTTTTAACAAAGACATCATCTAATTTCATTTTTGGTACTTCAGCACGTACCACATCAAAGACATAACTCGTAATCTGTTCATGTGGATAATCGAGTTTATAAAAAGCATCATAAACACTTTCCGTTACAACTTTGTATTGCACAGAAACTTTTAGTTTTACAAATACATCATCCAAAGTTTTAGTCTCAATAATAACATCTAATTGTTGAATCTTTAAACTTAATTTTCCAGCAATTTTATCTACTAACGGAATTTTAAGTTTTAATCCAGAATGTCTAATACTGTGAAATTTACCAAAACGCTCTATAATGGCTGCTGTTTGTTGTTTCACCACAAAAAATGATGAAACTAAAATGATAAGTCCAAAGAATATAATTGGAACGAAAATAAATTGACCCATAGCACGTTTTTTTAAGGTTAAACAATACGAGACTCTAAAAGTAAATTATTTTACTTAGGTTTGCCTCTATCAGCTTTAAAAATAGCATGAAAAACATACAATCTCTCTTATTAGTACTTATTTGTTTAACATTTGTTACAAATAGTTTTGCTCAGCGCAAAAATTATAAAATTCAAAATGGCATTGGTTTACAAGGTGGAATTACCCAATTTGATATTCAAACAGATAATTTTGAAACTAAAAAAAATTCAGGTTATATAGGTGGAATGTCAGCATCTGTAGATATTCCGCATCGATGGTATAATGTGAGCTATAACATTCAATTATCTGAAAATTATGTAGATATTAAAGCGTTAGCATTAGGAAACTTAACTGAAGAATTTGTTGAGTACAAACTATTTGTTGCTAACATTTCGTTTTTATTTCATATAAAACTTATAAGTAATAATTTAACCTTAGATGTTGGTCCTATGTTACAATACAATAGTGAGTTAGAGCTTAAAGATGAAGCCAAAGAAGGATATTTTATTAAAGGTTACAACAATTTATTAACTGAAGATATAAGCGATATTTCAAACTTTAATGTTAATGGAGCTGTTGGTTTATCCTTAGGAGTAAGACGTTTATTGCTTAGAGCGCAGTATATGTATGGTTTTACCAATATGTTAGGTAATTTAAACAAGCAAGACCTTGATATTGGAACTAACAAAAAATTTAAAGGTAACCAGTCGCTATTAGCTTTAACAGCTATGATTACCTTTTAAACTTTTTTAAAATGTGTTATTAACAAAACGACGTATCGAAGTTGTTTTTAGATGTTTTTTACTAAAGCTTCAATACGATTAACCGTTTCTGTTTTCCCAATCATATACATAATATCAAAAACATCTGGTCCTTGTAAGGCACCAACTAAAGCGAGTCTTAAAGGCATCATTACTTTTCCAAAACCAATCTCGTTATCTGTAATCCAACCTTTAATATTGGTCTGAAGGTTTTCAACTGTAAAGTCATCAGTGGCATTAACAAGCTCAATAACTTTAGTCATAATGTCTGCGGTTCCTTCTTTAAGTGCTTTTTTAGAGGCCTTTTCATCGTAAGCTGTTGGAGCTGTAAAAAAGAAGTGACTTAAGTCCCAAAAATCACTAACAAACGTTGCTCGCTCTTTTATTAAACCAATACTTAAAGCAATATAATTAACATCAATGTCTGCTAATTCGGGTCTAATGGCTTTAAACTGCTCAGCCAAATCTAAATCTAATTGCTGTTGCATATACTGATGGTTAAACCACTTGGTTTTATCTGGATCAAAACGTGCACCAGCTTTATTTACTCTCGCTAAATCAAAATCAGCAACTAATTGCTCTAAACTAAATAACTCTTGTTCGGTTCCAGGATTCCACCCTAAAAAGGCTAAGAAATTAACCACAGCTTCAGGGAAATAGCCATCTTCTTTATAACCTCTAGAAATGGTTCCATCAGGTGCTGTATATTCTAAAGGAAATACAGGAAAGCCCATCTTATCACCATCACGCTTGCTTAGTTTTCCTTTTCCTGTTGGTTTTAAAATCAATGGTAAATGCGCAAATTCTGGTGCTTCCCAACCAAAGGCATTATATAATAATTGGTGTAATGCTAAAGATGGTAACCATTCTTCACCACGAATGACGTGTGTAATTTCCATTAAATGGTCATCTACAATATTGGCTAGGTGATAGGTTGGCATACCATCACTCTTAAACAATATTTTATCGTCTAAAACATTGGTGTCAATTTTTATATTACCACGAATAATATCTGTAAGATGTAAGGTTTCATCTTGTGGAGATTTAAAACGAATCACATAATCGTCACCAGCTTCAATTTTAGCTTGTGTTTCTGCTTCAGTTAATACCAAAGAGTTTACTAAACGGCCTTTTTCACGGTTATGCCAGTTATAGATAAAAGTTTTACCATCGGCTTCATGACCTTTGCGTTCTGCATCTAATTGTTCAGCCGTATCAAAAGCATAATAAGCTTTACCATTGGCAATTAATTCATCAGCATATTGCTTGTATAAATTTTTACGTTCGCTTTGTCTGTAAGGACCAAATTTTTCGTTTTTATTTGGGCCTTCATCAAAAGAAATGCCACACCAATCTAATGATTTAACAATGTAATCTTCAGCACCTTCAACATAACGGTTTTGGTCTGTATCTTCAATTCTAAGAACAAAATCACCACCATGTTTTTTGGCAAATAAATAGTTGAATAAAGCGGTTCTTACACCACCAATATGTAATGGTCCTGTTGGACTTGGTGCAAAACGCACACGTACTTTTTTAGACATAATTGTATATTAAAGCGCAAAGATAGTTTGATAGAATTTTAGAACAAAGAAAATAAGCACTTGTTAAGTTTTACCGTATTTAACAGTAAATTCTTCTATATTAACAGAATCTTATTAGTTTTCAACTATTTTCGATTAAAATAAATTTGTAGTTTAGTCAGTTAAAGGTAATATAGAGTGTAGTTTAGCATTTTTAGAGCATTATTATTGAAATACTATTAGCCAATAAAGGTAACTGATAGATTGTTAGTGCCTTTAGTTCCGACAGCGTTGGACGCAACGATTTTCAGAAATAATGAGCAATAATCATTATTGAACTATAAAATCAAGGATTGAAAAAATAAGGTTTAAAGTGAAATAGAATTATCAATGTATCAGCGAATGGTGCTTGCAATTTCCTAATAAATCGTTTTGATTTTTTGGTTCGTTTTGTATCAAGACTACTGCGAAGCACATCATGAGTTCATCTATATATAATAGAAATAGACGAATAAAATGAACAGAAAAAATAGAATACATATTAAATGAGCAATTTCGAAACCATAAAACAAAAGCTAGAGCAATTCATTAAAAGGTATTACACCAATGAACTACTAAAAGGTGCTATCTTATTTTTCGCTATTGGTTTACTATATCTTATAATTACATTATTCGTAGAATATGTGTTATGGCTTAATCCAACAGCTAGAACGATATTATTTTGGACGTTTATCGCAGTAGAATTAGCACTCTTCGTAAAGTTTATAGCCATTCCGTTGTCACATTTATTCAAATTAAGACAAGGCATCAATTTTGAAACGGCTTCAAAACTTATAGGAAATCATTTTCCAGAAGTGAACGATAAGTTATTAAATGTACTTCAACTTAATCAAAGCCCTCAACAATCGGATTTACTATTAGCAAGTATAGAGCAGAAGTCTCAAGAGTTACAACCCATTCCTTTTAAATCTGCGATTAACTTTAAATCAAATACCAAATATTTAAAATATGCAGCTATTCCTATTGCTATTTTATTGTTGTCGTTTGTTACCGGAAAAATAAATTGGTTTAGTGATAGTTACGAACGTGTTGTTAATTACAAAACGGCATACGAGCCACCAGCACCTTTTCAGTTTTTTGTATTGAATGAATCGCTTCAAGCTATTGAAAATAAAGATTTTAAGTTACAAGTTTCAACAGCAGGAAATGTGATTCCTGAGAATGCACAAATTAAATTTAATGGGCAATCGTATTTTTTACAACAAATAGCTGCTGGTGAATTTCAATACACATTCAATTTACCTAAAGAAGCTGTTGAGTTTACCTTATCAGCAAATGAAGTAACATCAAAGCCTTATAAGTTAAATGTAGTTAAAACACCAAATCTGGTTAATTTTGATATGGTTTTAGATTATCCTGCACATACTAAAAAGCAAGATGAGGTTTTAAAAAGTACAGGTTCTGCTGTGATTCCAGAAGGTACAAATGTGACCTGGAGAGCAAAAACAAAATCAACCACAGGAGTTCAAATTTATGCAGAAGATACTCTGAGTTTTAAACCAAGCCAAAATGGTAATTTTGAAGCCTCAAAACGCCTTTATAAAAACTATAATTACAGCATCACAACAAGCAACGATGATTTAAAAGATTACGAGAATTTAGCCTACAATATTAATGTGGTTAAAGATATTTATCCAGAAATAAATATCAAGGTTCAAAAAGACTCAATAGATCAACAAAGCTTGTATTTCTATGGTCAAGTGAGTGATGATTATGGTTTAACCAAATTACAATTGGTGTATTATCCAACCGAAGATGAGTCTAATAAAATGGTTGAACCCATCACTATTTCTAAATCTAATTTTAGTGAGTTTGTAAGTGCGTTTCCTAATCAATTCAACTTAGAAGATGGTGTAAGTTACCAATTGTATTTCGAGGTTTTTGATAACGATGCATTACATAATTACAAACGCACCAAAAGTTCAACATTCAGTTACCGTAAACTAACAAAGGATGAAGAAGAGCAAAAACAGCTCAATGAGCAGAACGAAACGATAAAGGATATTAGTAAAACGTTCGATAAACTTAAAGAACAAGATAAAAAGCTCGAAGAATTATCTAAAACGCAAAAGGAAAAAGAAAGCCTCAATTTTAATGACAAAAAGAAATTTGAAGAGTTTCTAAAACGTCAGAAAAATCAGGAACAGTTGATGAAAAATTTCAACAAAAAACTACAAGATAATTTAGAAGAATTTCAAAAGGACGAAAAGAAAGACGACCAATTTAAAGAAGATTTAAAGGAACGTTTAAAGGAGAATGAAGAACAATTAAAGAAAGACGAAGAATTACTTAAAGAGCTTGAAAAATTAAAGGATAAAATTAATAAAGAAGAATTTACACAAAAGCTTGAAGAATTAGCCAAGCAAAACAAAAATAAGAAACGTAGCATGAAACAACTTTTAGAGTTGACCAAACGTTTTTATGTGATGAAGAAGGCTGAAAAGGTTTCTAGTGAATTAGAAAAACTATCTGAAAAGCAAGAAAAATTATCTGAAAAGGATAAAGAAAATACAAAAGAAGCTCAAGAAAAATTGAATGATGAGTTTGATAAACTTCAAAAAGATTTAGAAGATTTAAAGCGTGAAGATAGACAACTTCAAAAACCAATGAAGATTGCTAGAGATGAGTTTTTAGAAGATGAAATTAAATTTGACCAAAAAGAAGCCAAAGAAGCATTAGATAAAAAAGAAGAAAGCGAATCTAAAGCGCAAGAAAAAGAAGCTCAAGAGCAGCAAAAAAAGGCTAAAGAAAAGCAAAAGAAAGCTGCTAAGAAGATGAAAGAAATGAGCGAAATGCTAAAAATGGCAGCTGCTGGAGGTGGAGGAGGTGGTGACCAAGCATCTGAAGATGCAGATGCATTACGTCAAATATTAGAGAATCTTTTACTTTATTCGTTTGACCAAGAAGCTCTTATGGAAACTTTTGAGAGTATTGGTATTAATAATAACAACTACGGAAAGTACATTATTGAGCAAAGTAATTTAAGAGAGCATTTTGAACATATAGATGATAGTTTATTTGCTTTATCATTAAGACAACCTAAAATATCTGAAAAAGTGAATTCACAAATTACTGAGGTTTATTTTAATATTGATAAAGCCTTAGATCAACTTTCAGAAAATAGATTATACTCAGGTGTTGGTGCACAGCAATACGCAGTAACTTCTACCAATGAATTAGCGAGCTTTTTGAGTGATGTTTTAGATGATATGGAAATGGAAATGAATCCGTCAGCTGGACAAGGTGAAGGAGATTCACAATTACCAGATATCATTAAATCTCAGGAAGAGATTAATAAAGAAATGGAAGAAGGCGTAAAGAAAGGTGAAGAAGGTAAAGAGGGAGAGGAAGGAAAAGAAGGTGAAAAACCTGGTAAAGATGGTAAGGAAGGAAAAGAGGGGGAAGGAGAAAAGCCAGGGGAACAAGGTAAAGCTGGAAAAGATGGACAAGATGGAAAGAGTGGAGAGAATGGACAAAGCGGCCAAGAGCAAGGAAAAGGTGGTAAAGGTGGTAAAGCCGGAGAAAATGGTCAGCAAAAAGGGGAAGGTAACCAAAGTGGACAAAAAGAAGGTGGCAAGAATGGTAAAGATGGTAAAGGTGGAAAAAACGGTAAAAATGGAGGTGATGGTACAGATGGTGATGGAGAAGGAGAGAAAAACGATGGTTATGGTGAAGGAGGAAGTGAAGAACAAAATGGAGAACTATTTAAAATTTATCAGAAACAACAGTTATTACGACAGGCATTAGAAGATAAATTAGCCAAGGAAGGAAAAATTGAATCTGCAGGACAATTAATCAAGCAAATGGAAGATATTGAACTCGATTTATTGAATACAGGGTTTACAAGACAGACGCTTCAAAAAATGATGGATGTACAACACCAATTATTAAAAATGGAGAATGCAACGTTTATGCAAGGTCAAGATACCAAACGTAAATCTGAAACAAATAAAGAAGAATTCAATCAAAATAATCCGAGTCAAATTCCTACGGCAAAACAATATTTTAATACTACTGAAATGTTAAATCGTCAAGCATTACCTTTGCAAAATCATTTTAAGAAAAAAATCAGAGAGTATTTTAAGAAGGATACTGAATAATATGATTTAATGCTTTCCTGTAATTTTCAATACAAAGTAATAATTCTAACATCGTTTAGACATGAAAATATTAATGGCGTTTTTTATTTCGGTTTGTTCTTTTGCTAATCATCCCAGCTATGATCCTGTAAATAAAATTGAAATTGATGAAAAGTATAAAGTAGAAAGTACGTTTTCAGGTAATACAGTTGGTAATGATAGTTTTCATTTAATTATAGCTAAAAATGGAGATACCAAAGACTATGATGTTATTCCTTATCTGTTTAAAGACAATCACATTGTTAAACTAAAAACCTTTTCATTTGATAAACAGCCTGTAATCCTATCTTTTCACAATGCCAAAGATAAATTGTCATTACTCACGCAATCTAAAGTTGGTAGTTCTGAATTTATAAATATTATTGATGTTGATTTAATTTCAGGTAATTATGTTAAATCAGATAATATAGCAACGGAAGATTTTAAAGCATTAATTAGAAAAAAGGATAAAAACTTAATTGTATTTTCAGATAAGAAAAGTGTAAGAATTATAGAGGCTAAAGATGCAAATACAGTACAGACCATTACGGTGAGTTCTGACGCTTCTTCGGCTGAATTCTTAGCGTCGCTTTCAGAAAATAGTGTTGAGGCTATAAACAACGATGAATTTGTTTCTAACGGCTCTATAAGTGCTTTTAGAGCTTATAGCGATGGTGATAAAGTTATTATTACTGAAGAAAATACTAAAGAAGCAACAACTAATGCTCTTCAGATCCCCCTTAATCAAGGCAATGAAGTTAGTGCTCAATTTAAAACCTTTGGTGGTAAAACCAAGGATAGTAAAATAAAGAAAAGTACATCTTATATAAATAACGATAAATTATACCAACTTAAAATTGGTAAAGAAGAAGGGCAATTAAATGTTTTTGGTCTTAATGATGCGTATAATTCATCTGTAAATATTTTAGAGGTTAAACCTACAAAGCATGCAGAAGGATTTAAAAGTATTAAAGACTTTGTTAAAAACGCTTCTAAGAAGTTTAATGAACCTACAGTTACTATAAATAGTACTAAGAATGGTAAATTAAAGGTAAGGTTCGATTTTGTAAATAAAAACCTATACAATTACCACTATAATTGGTGGTGGCATCATCAATGGCACATGCAACAGATGCAGCATTTTCAAATGATTAATCAACAACAAATGCGGAACTCTATTCCTAGTTTTGGACCTTCTGAACCATTAGATTATTTTTTTGTAGCACAAGAGCATTCTTTTTTTGAAATTACTTTAGATCTTGCAGGTAAGATTGTAGAAGATAAAAATGATGAAAGTGTATACCCTTATTTAAACAAAAAGACCTACATCAAGCCTTTAAATGATAACAAAAAGTTGAAGCATACGTCTACTGTATTTACACAAGATAATTTTCGATATATCGCTTATGATAAGCGTAACAAATCGTTTAATATAATTAATAAAGCATTATAAATGATTAGTTTTAATTACGAAACCGAGTTTATCATAAACGATGAAGCCAGTTATTCTAAATGGATTTCAGAGACCATTTTAGAAGAAGATTGTAGAGAAGGAGAAATTAATTACATTTTTTGTTCTGATGATTATTTGCATAAATTGAATGTAGATTTTCTAAATCACGACACTTTAACTGACGTTATTAGTTTCGATTATTCCGTGGGAAAAGAACTACATGGCGAAATTTATATATCAGTAGACAGAGTCAAGGAAAATGCTTTAGATTTTAAAGTTTCTTTAGAAGAAGAAATGGCGCGTGTTATGATTCATGGTGTTTTACATTATTGTGGTTATAAGGATAAATCTGAAGCTGATGAAAAGCTTATGCGTTCAAAAGAAGATTACTACTTAGCCAAACGAAAGTAGACTTGTGTTTTCATTGTATATTTGCAGCCGCAAAAATTTTAATAGTATAATGTTCCACGTGGAACAAAAATAGATTTCAATATGTTTAATGAAGAGTATGATGTTATAGTTGTTGGTGCAGGTCACGCAGGAAGTGAAGCTGCAGCAGCTGCTGCAAATATGGGAAGCAAAACATTATTGATTACCATGAACCTTCAAAATATTGCACAGATGTCTTGCAATCCTGCAATGGGAGGTATTGCAAAAGGACAAATTGTAAGAGAAATTGATGCACTTGGAGGTTATAGCGGAATTGTATCAGATACATCTGCAATTCAATTTAAGATGCTTAATAAATCTAAAGGACCTGCAATGTGGAGTCCAAGAGTGCAATCCGATAGAATGCGTTTTGCTGAAGATTGGAGAATGCTCTTAGAAGGGACTGAAAATCTCGATTTTTATCAAGAAATGGTTTCTGGGTTATTAGTGGAAAACCATAAAGTTGTAGGTGTAAAAACATCGCTTGGTGTCGAAGTAAAAGCGAAATCTGTAGTGCTTACTAATGGGACATTTTTAAATGGACTAATTCATATTGGAGATAAAAACTTTGGTGGAGGTAGAGCAGGTGAAAGAGCAGCAACCGGAATTACAGAACAACTCGTTAATTTGGGTTTTGAATCTGGCCGAATGAAAACAGGAACACCTCCAAGAGTCGATGGTCGTTCTTTAGATTTTTCTAAAATGATAGAACAACCTGGAGATAAAGATCCGCAAAAGTTTTCCTATTTAGATGTTACAAAACCACTAACCCATCAGCGTTCTTGTCATATGTCTTATACCAGTGAATTGGTTCATGATTTATTACGCGAAGGGTTTGATCGCTCACCAATGTTTAATGGGCGAATTAAAAGTGTTGGACCAAGATATTGTCCATCTATTGAAGATAAGATTAATCGATTTGCAGATAAAGATAGGCACCAATTATTTGTAGAACCTGAAGGTTGGAATACTTGTGAATATTATATTAATGGTTTCTCAACTTCCTTGCCAGAAGATGTACAATTTAAAGCATTGCGTTCTGTAGTTGGTTTTGAAAATGTAAAGTTCTTTAGACCAGGTTATGCTATAGAATACGATTATTTTCCACCAACACAATTAAAACATACTTTAGAAACTAAGTTAGTAGAGGGCTTGTATTTTGCTGGACAAATTAATGGTACTACAGGTTATGAAGAAGCAGCATCTCAAGGTTTAATGGCTGGTATTAATGCAAGCTTAAAAGTACAAGAAAAAGAAGCGTTTACATTGCAACGTGATGAAGCTTATATAGGTGTTTTAATAGATGATTTAATTACTAAGGGTACAGAAGAGCCTTATAGAATGTTTACGTCACGTGCAGAGTATAGAACATTATTAAGGCAAGATAATGCAGATTTTAGATTAACACCTAAAGGTTATGCTTTAGGTTTGGCCTCTGAAAAACGATTAAAACGTATGGAAGAAAAGCAATCTAAATCTGAAGCCTTTGTTCAGTTTTTTAGAGATACTAGTGTTACTCCAGAAGAGGCAAATCCTGTTTTAGAATCAAAAAATTCAGCAGCTGTTAAACAACAAGATAAGATGTTTAAGTTGTATGCTAGACCAAATATTACTATAGATGATGTTCGTAAATTTGAGTCTGTAGAAAACTATATTCAGAATAATGATTTAGATACAGAGATTATTGAGCAGACTGAAATACAAGTTAAATATGCGGGCTATATTGAAAAGGAAAAGAACAATGCCGATAAATTAAATAGACTAGAAAACTTAAAAATCCCTGTAGGTTTTGATTATTCAAAACTAAAATCAATGAGCATAGAAGCGCGACAAAAATTAGAAAAAATACAACCTGTAACTATTTCTCAAGCGTCTCGAATTAGTGGAGTAAATCCAAATGATATTTCTGTTTTGTTGGTTTATTTAGGACGTTAATTCTTAAGAAAGTTGAAATCTCACAATGAATATTGTAATGTTCCACGTGAAACAATTGTATAAAACGCCCACTTGGTGCTTCGCTCGTTAGTTGCGAAACATGAATTATTTTGTTTCGAAACTAATCTTTGAGGGGTAATTTAAATATTCAAAATTGAACTAACTGAATATAAAAAATGGATTTATGGCAAATTCTTTGTTATTAGAAATCCGAAAAGTAGTGATAAAACCATTGTTCTCTTGAGGGGGTTTTAAGGGTGTAAAATTAGATAAGGTTAATGGCAGATCTTAATACTGAAAACATTGTTGATATAGAACCCTATAGTTTTACTAATTATTTGGTGAATTCCTTTCTTAGTATTTTTGGTTGGATGTTTGTTGCTTTTGTTCTTTCAATTTTTATTTCAGGTAATGCATCAAATCAAGTAACTATATTGTTGTTTTATATTGGTGTCGTTTTTGTATTACTAGCTTTAAATTTAATAGCAGGTTTTAGGCGACCTTATATTTACATATATAGTATGGTAATTGATAATGACATTGTCACAATAAAATATCTAAGACTTTTTAAAAGGCAATTAATGACTGTTAATATTAATGACCTAGAAGTAAGGTTAGAAAAACAAGGACAGAAAAATTTCGCTTTAATTATAGTTGGTTTAATAGGTGAACATACCTTTCATATCAAACAAACTGAAGTACATCAATGGAAAAAAAAAGTTATTAAGTACTACTTTTGAAAAATTATCTGACATAATTACACCAAGAACAATACACTAATTATTATATCATATTCTTAAATTGTGCCCAAAACAACAAGAACATATCTTACTCTAAAAGACCATTCTGTTTCCCAACAAGAGTTCCAATTATTATATAATAAGGAGCTCGATATGCTAGAAACATATCCACAGCCAGAAGGTGAAAAATTATCCGAATATTATAAAAGTGAAGACTATATTTCGCATACAGATACGAAGCGAAATCTATTGGAATTTGCTTATCACAAAGTGAGAGAAATTTCTTTAAAACGAAAATTGAAATTAATCAATTCGTTTCAATCCGAAACTAAAGTACTTTTAGATATTGGATGCGGAACAGGAGATTTTTTGCAAACGGCTTTAAATAATAATTGGAAGGTTACAGGAATTGAACCCAACGAAAGTGCGCGGCAAATTGCAAATTCTAAAACCAACAATTCTGTTTTTAGTACAGAAGAATTATTAAAATTGAAACCTCAGAGTTTTGATGTTATTACACTTTGGCATGTTTTAGAACATTTGCCAAATTTAGAAATGCATACGGCATTGTTAAAATCACTTTTAAAACCAAATGGTACTTTGGTCATTGCTGTTCCTAATTATAAAAGTTACGATGCGGAGTATTATAAAAACTTTTGGGCAGCATATGATGTGCCAAGACACCTTTGGCATTTTTCTAAAAATTCGATTTCAAAATTATTTAGCAAAGAACATATGGCATTGGTGAAACTGTTGCCAATGAAATTTGATGCCTATTATGTATGTCTACTTTCAGAAAAATATAAATCTGGTGTTATGAACCCAATCAAAGCATTTTGGATTGGATGGCAATCAAATCGTAAAGCAAATCGATCTAAAGAGTATTCTTCGCACATTTATGTCTTAAAGAACGCTAATTCTTAATATAAGCAACGCTATTTTTGTATCGCAGCTATAAATGTGTAATTATATTGTGAAATCTTAAAGTGTGCTTAAAACGCTTTATTTAGCTTCGTTTTTAATTGATTTTTAAAATAACAAGCAGAAAGTTCTATAGAAAACATCAATACATAAAAAATAGAGGAAATCACTAACTAACTTTTATACATTTGCAAAAATTAAATTAAAGTAGAAAAATGAAAGTTTGATGCTTTCACAAACAATTAAACAATAAAAATAAAATGAAGAAGTTAATTTTAGGCTTAACAGTTTTAGTTGCATTTGCATCTTGTCAAGAACAACAAAAAATTGCATTCATAGATAACGGTAAAGTTATTAATGAATATCAAATGAAAATAGATATTGAAGATAAATTCAAACTTAAAGACGAAGCTTTTAAAGCGAGAATGGATAGTATTGGTAAAGCTTTTCAGGCCGAAGCTCAAGCGTTTCAAGCAAAAGAGCAAACCTTATCTGCAAAAGCAAGACAAGAGATGTACCAAAGTCTAACTCAAAAACAACAAGGTTTACAACAACAATTTCAATACGAGCAGCAACAAATGCAACAAATGTTTAGTGTAGAAATGGATTCTGTAATTTCTAAAGTAAATACGTTTGTTAGTGATTATGGTAAAAAGAACGGTTATACATACATTTTAGGTAAAAATGAAGCTGGAAGCGTTATGTACGGAAGTGAGACTAATGATATTTCTGAAGCGGTAACTACAGCAATTAATGCTGCCTATAATGCTAAAGATTCTAAAAAAGAAGCAACAGAAACAGCTGAAGAGGTTAAATAAAAATAAAAAAAAGTATTTTTTTTAAAAGCCAAGCCTAAGACGCTTGGCTTTTTTTATGTAGTAAACGTGTTAATTTAATAGATAAATCGGTAAGCACAATTTTAGAGTTTCCGTTACGCTCAATATGGTAAATGGCATCTTGTAATTCGTCTGAAATTTCTAAAATATTTGAATCGTGAACAAAAGGAGCAAAATTTTCAAGTTTAAAGTTGTCTGATTTTGGCTCTAAATACACTAATTCGTCAGCTTTATAATTTAGTAATAAAGCTTGTCTAAAATAGTTTAAGCAAAAGCTTAAAAACTTCTTTTGCGTTTCACGTCCTGTTTTGGCAATTTCTTCGGACCATGAAATTAAATCGTGAATAGCTGCCTTATTTCCTCTAGCTTTAAAAGCAGAACGTACCCAGAGTACAAACCATTTTTCAAACTGAATATCTTCACTATCTTGATAAATTAAATCACAAGCTTTGTTATAGTTACCATTGGCTTGATGTGCAATTTTAGTTGCAACTGACTGCTCAATATGATAGTTTTTAATTAAAGCTTCAGAAATCGCTTCTTCTGCTAAAGGAGGAAAATGTAAAATCTGACAACGCGATCTAATGGTGTTAATGATCTGTTCTTCGTCTTCAGCAATGAGAATAAAGATTGTTTTTTCTGGTGGCTCTTCAATTAATTTTAATAATTTATTGGCACTAGATGTGTGCATTCTTTCAGCCATCCAAATTATCATGACCTTGTATCCGCCTTCATAAGACTTTAGTGTTAAGGATTTTACAATCTCTAAAGCTTCGTCAACACCAATTTGTCCTTGTTTATTGTCTACGCCTAAAAGTTTGTACCAATCAAAGAGGTTTCCATAAGGTTGCTGTTCTAAAAGTTGTCTCCATTCTTCGAGATAATATTTAGAAACCGGTTTGCTTTTTACTTTATCACTAGTTGTTACAGGAAAAGCAAAATGTAAATCGGGATGCGAATAATTCTTAAATTTTAAATTACAAGAGTCGTTTCCTCCTGTATTTTCACCGTTCTTGTTACTACATAGTATATACTGTGCATAAGCTAAAGCCATTGGTAACGTGCCAGAACCCTCTGGACCAACAAATAATTGCGCGTGTGCAATCCTACCAGCATCAACACTTGTAGTAAGGTGATTTTTTATGTGTTTTTGACCTAAAACTTCTGAAAATAACATAAAGCAAAACTATATAAAAAAATTATGTTTCTAATCTTTATATTTGTGTTTCAAAATTTATAAAATGAAGACACTAAACGATTTTAATTTTCAAAATAAAAAAGCATTAATCAGAGTAGATTTTAATGTGCCATTAAATGATGATTTCGAAGTAACAGATGCTACTAGAATTGTATCTGCAAAGCCTACAATTATTAAAATTTTAGAAGATGGCGGAAGTTGTGTTTTAATGTCGCATTTAGGGCGTCCAAAAGGTGTTCAAGAAGAGTTTTCTCTAAAACACATTATTCCAAAAATTGAAGATGTATTAGGAGTTGAAGTCAAATTTGCTAGCAACTGTGTTGGCGCAGAAGCAGAAGAAAAAGCAAAAGCTTTAGAACCAGGTGAAATATTATTACTTGAAAATTTACGTTTTCACGAAGAAGAGAAAGAAGGTAATAGAGATTTTGCAGAACAATTATCTAGATTAGGTGATATTTATGTAAATGATGCGTTTGGTACAGCACACAGAGCACATGCTTCTACAACAATTGTTGCTGAGTTTTTTCCAGAAAATAAATGTTTTGGAAGTCTTTTGGCTCAAGAAATAGAGAGTATTAAAAAAGTTTTAGAAGATGGTGAAAAACCTGTTTTAGCAGTTCTTGGAGGTGCAAAAGTATCTTCAAAAATTACAGTTATAGAGAACATATTAGATAAAGTAGATCATTTAATCATTGGAGGTGGAATGACATTTACTTTTATTAAAGCACAAGGTGGAAAAATTGGAGATTCCATTTGTGAAGATGATAAAATGGAATTAGCCTTAGATATTTTAAAACAAGCCGAAGCTAAAGGTGTAAAAATTCACTTACCAGTAGACGTCGTTGCTGCAGATGCATTTAGTGATACTGCAAACACACAAATTTGTGATGTAAAAGCTATTCCTGATGGATGGCAAGGTTTAGATGCTGGTCCAAAATCTATAGAAAATTTTGATGCCGTTGTAAACCAATGTAAAACGATTCTTTGGAATGGTCCTTTAGGTGTTTTTGAATTACAAAGTTTTGCTAATGGTACAATTGAACTTGGAAACTCCATAGCAAATGCAACTAAAAATGGAGCGTTTTCTTTAGTTGGCGGAGGTGATTCTGTAGCTGCTGTAAAACAGTTTGGTTTCGAAAATAAAGTTAGCTATGTTAGTACAGGTGGAGGAGCAATGCTAGAAAGCCTTGAAGGTAAAACCTTACCTGGAATAGCTGCTATATTAGATTAGTAGTAAAAAAACACTATTTTTAGCAGTTCCAGCGTTTATGATACGCTGAGCTTTTACGAATTAATTTTTCAATGTATATTGAAACGAGCTTGTTCAAAATTTTATCAGTTAGAGCACAGATAGAATATGAACAGTGTTTAACCATTCAAAAACATAAGATATAAACATATGACATTAAAAACGTTTTTATTAGCTTGTTTATGCTTGTCTGTTTGTAGTGGATATTCCCAAACTAAAACTGATAGTATTTCAAAAAAGTCGTCTGACGTTGTTTCAAATAAAGATTCGGTTATAGATGGTAAGCTTTTCGCTTCTGAAAAAAAGATTGACGTAGAAGTTGATACATTAGGAGTTAAAAATCTTAAAGATTTACCTCAGGTTGCAGAACTCGATAAAAAATGGTTAGATGAACTGTATAATAACTCTCTTTTTGATACCATATATAAATCGGTTACAGAGTTAGAGTATGAGCTTGTTTATTATCCAGAACTTTCTACAGATACTTTAAAAGCAAGATTAGAGCGGCTTAATGCGCGAACACCTTTTAATGTAGAATACAATCCATCATTAGAAAGTGTGATTAAAAGTTATCTTAAGCATAGACGGAATTCTTTGGAACGTTTAATGGGTTTAAGTCATTTTTATTTTCCAATGTTTGAGCAAGAATTTGACAATCAAAATATACCTTTAGAGATGAAGTATTTGGCGATTGTAGAATCAGCTTTAAAACCAAGAGCACGTTCACGAGTTGGAGCAACAGGTATTTGGCAGTTTATGTATGGCACCGGAAAGGAGCATGATTTAAATGTAAGCAGTTATGTAGATGATCGTAGCGATCCTATAAAATCTACAAAAGCAGCTGCAGAATATTTAAATAGAGTGTATCGTATTTTTAACGATTGGGATTTGGCTTTAGCCGCATATAATTCGGGACCCGGAAATGTAAATAAAGCCATTAGACGTTCTGGAGGATCTAAAAATTATTGGAATATTCGTCAGAATTTACCAAGAGAAACGGCAGGTTATGTACCAGCGTTTTTAGCAACAATGTATATTTTTGAATATGCAAAAGAACATGGTTTTAAGCCTGAACGTCCTGCATTTCAGCTAATTCAAACCGATACAGTACACGTGAAACAAATGATTTCTTTAAATCATGTTTCTGAAGCTACAGGAATTAAAATTGAAGAATTACAGTTTTTAAACCCGGCTTATAAATTAGATATAATCCCTAAAGTTAAAGGTAAGACATATGCTTTAAGATTGCCTAGAGAAGCAATAGGGACTTTTGTCACTAATGAAGATAAAATATACGCTTTTGCTAATGCCGAATTTAATCAGCGTGAAAAACCATTACCAGAAATTGTTAGTGATGACACTAAAATTAGATATCGTGTTCAAAATGGAGATTATCTAGGTAAAATTGCAAGAAAATATGGCGTTAGAGTTAGCCAATTAAAACAATGGAATGGTCTAAGAAGTAATAACCTTAAAATAGGGCAACGATTAACTATTTATCCTAGAAATCATGGTGCTTCAAGCAGTTCAAAGCCTGTAAAAAAAGTTGTTAATACAGCAGGAAAACAAACTTACAAAGTAAAGTCTGGAGATTCACTTTGGACCATTGCACAAAAATTTTCAGGAGTTTCTGTTCAAAATATTAAAGATTGGAACGATATTAGTGGTAATAAACTCAAGATAGGAATGACACTCGTTGTGTCTAAATAAAAACCAACAAAAACTTAAGCTTATGAGAGCGTTTTATACCGTGTTCTTTTGTGCGTTGCTATTAGCGTGTGGAGATTCAAAAAAAGAGGATAAACAATTGTACTTACCCGCTTCTAATGGGAATTTAAACACAATTTCTGTTGTTGTAGATAATATCTTATGGGAAGATAAAGTAGGGGAAAGCATAAGACATATTTTTGCTGCACCCTTAAATGGTTTACCTACAGAGGAACCAATGTTTAACATGAAACAAATTCCAACTCAGGTATTTGATGGTTTCGCAGCACGAAGTAGAATTGTACTTAAAATTGAAAAAGGCGATGTTGAAGCAACAACTAAAATTGTGAATAATGCCTATGCTAAATCACAAACTGTTGCTGTTGTTGCTGGTAAAACAGATAATGATATTATTGCGCAATTACAGGAAAATAAAGCTAAAATAATTGATGCATTTAATAAAGAAGAAGTAAAAGAGAAGCTAAGAAGAATTAACTTGTCATTATTGGAAGATAAAGACATGGAAAATACGTTTGGAATAACTATAGATATGCCTTCAGCTTATAAAATTGGTAAAGCAGACGATGATTTCTTTTGGATTAGAAAAAGTCTTAGTAATACCAAAACCATAGATTTAATGGTTTATGAAGTGCCTATGGAAACGATTTCTAAAGGAGATAGTACAATTATAGATATTATAAAAATGCGTGATAACATTACAAAAACTAAAATACCAGGAGAAGATGGTATTTATATGGCTGTAGAAGATGCTTACGCTCCTTCAATGTTCAAAACTATTATTGATAATAAACCCGCTTACGAAGTAAGAGGTATGTGGGAAATGAAAGGTTTTACAATGGCAGGACCTTTTATTACATATGCTATTGAAGATAAAATAAACAATCGTTATTTAGTTGCAGATGGCTATGTATATGCACCGTCATTACCAAAACGAGACTATATTTTTGAGCTAGAAGCTATGATTAAATCAATCACTATTAAGTAACAAAAAAGCCAACTTTTTAAAGTTGGCTTTTTTTATGTTTCTTGTTTTGAGGTCTCTATTCTTTATCGTCAGCAGACTCGTCTTTGTTTGCTTTTTTAAATTCTTTTAAACCACTACCTAAACCTTTCATTAGTTCAGGAATCTTTTTACCACCAAATAGTAATAAAACAACTACAGCAATTAGAATTACTTGAGGCCATCCAATCATTAAAGGTATAATGCTTAAACTCATAACTTATAATTTAGACCGCAAAGTTAGTAATTATAGTTTAATTATAGCGTTGTTCATTCTATTTTAACTTTGAGCTTATAATAAAGGCAAATGAGTGTTTTATTATTGTTATTATTATGTTATAATAAGCTTAGCTAACTTTAATATTTTATCATGGCGCTATTTAAGTATTTTAACTAATTTTGTTTTAATGGCAAAGAATAAAAAAAAGGAAAAGAAATTCACTAAAAAGTTACTTCACAAGTATCGTTTGGTCATACTAAATGAAGACACTTTTGAGGAGCGTTTTGCTATAAAGCTAACACGTCTCAACGTTTTTATTTTAACATCGCTTTCTGCTATATCACTCGTATTTTTCACGGTTTTATTAATTGCATTCACACCTTTAAGAGAATATATTCCAGGATATTCCTCTGCTAAGCTAAAAAAGAAAGCAACCATGTTAAATTATAAAACCGATTCTTTGGTACAAGAATTAGAGTTAAACAAACGCTATTATGCCTCTATAAGAAAAGTACTCACAGGAGATGTTGCTACTTTAGAATTTAATAGAGATTCAGTTATAGAAGCAGCTAAAAATGATCTTGATATTTTACAAGTACCTACAAATAGGGAAGATTCGTTGTTAAGAGAAAAAGTTGCTAAAGAAGATAAGTATAATTTGTTTGAAGTTTCTGGAGATCAGTCTAATTATGTGTTGTTTCCGCCAGTAAATGGTACCATTTCAGAAGGTTATAATTTAGAAGAAAAACATTATGCGGTAGATGTTGTTGTTGCAGTTAATACTCCTGTAAAAGCAACAGCAGATGGCACTGTTATTTTTGCAGAATGGACGGTAGAAACGGGCTATGTGGTCATTATAGAACATAATAGAGAGTTAATCTCTGTTTATAAGCACAACTCAGCAATTACAAAAGCTCAAGGAGATATTGTAAAATCTGGAGAAGTTATTGCCATGTCTGGTAATGCTGGTGAATTAACCACAGGACCACACCTTCATTTTGAGCTTTGGAGTAAAGGTTACCCAGTAAACCCAACTAACTTTATTAATTTCGAATAATGGCATCATTAAAAGCTGCGCTTTCAAAACCCTTTGCTAAATACGTCGCAAAGCGAATTAAAAAATGGTCATCTAAGCCTGTTGAAACGCAACAAAACGTTTTTCAAAATTTAATTGCTCAGGCCAAGCAAACGGCTTTTGGAAAAGACCATAATTTTAGTGCTATAGCTACTTATGAAGATTTTCAAGCTAATGTTCCTATTAGAGATTATGAAGAATTAAAGCCTTATGTAGAACGTGTTGTTAGTGGTGAAGAAGATGTTCTGTGGAAGGGTAAACCTATTTACTTTGCTAAAACTTCAGGAACAACCTCTGGAGCTAAATATATTCCAATTACAAAAGAAAGTATGCCAACGCATGTTGAAGCCGCTAGAAATGCGATTTTAATGTATATCTATGAAACAGGACATTCTAAATTTGTAGATGGCAAAATGATTTTTCTTCAAGGCAGTCCTATTTTAGAAGAAAAGAATGGTATAAAACTGGGGAGATTATCAGGGATTGTAGCGCATTATGTACCTAAATATCTTCAAAAAAATAGAATGCCAAGTTTAGAAACGAATTGTATTGATGATTGGGAAACTAAAGTTGAAGCTATTGTAGATGAGACCATAAATGAAGATATGAGTATCATTTCGGGAATTCCGTCTTGGGTACAAATGTATTTTGAAAAACTGATTGAAAAGTCAGGTAAAAATGTTGGAGATCTCTTTAAAAACTTTAATCTTTTCATTTTTGGAGGTGTCAATTATGAGCCTTATCGCGCAAAATTTGAAAACTTAATAGGAAGAAAAGTAGATAGTATAGAATTGTATCCCGCAAGTGAAGGTTTTTTCGCTTTTCAAGATAAACAGAATGAACGAGGTATGTTACTTCAATTAAATTCAGGTATATTTTATGAGTTTGTTGAAGCAGAACATTTTTTTGAAGATAATCCTAAACGGATCACTATTGGAGAAGTAAAGTTAAATGTAAATTATGTAATGATTATTTCTACTACAGCAGGACTTTGGGCATACAATATTGGAGACACTGTAGAGTTTACATCATTAAAACCCTATCGCGTGATTGTAAGTGGACGCATAAAACATTTTATTTCAGCATTTGGAGAGCATGTTATAGGAAAAGAAGTAGAGCAAGCTTTAAAAGAAGCTACAGCAAATACATCGATATCTGTAAATGAGTTTACGGTTGCACCTCAAATAAATCCAGAGGAAGGCTTACCATATCACGAATGGTTAATTGAGTTTGAAAATGAACCAGAAAATTTGCAAGATTTTATTATAGCTTTAGAGCAGTCTTTACAACAACAAAACAGTTATTATTTAGATTTAATTGAAGGAAAGGTGCTTAGACCTTTAAAAATCACTAAAATTGTGACTAACGGATTTCAGACGTATATGAAATCTATTGGGAAATTAGGAGGGCAAAATAAAATCCCTAGACTTTCTAACGATAGAAAGATAGCAGACATGATGTATCAACTAAATTTAGCGAAATAACGCTATATTTGTAGGTTAAAATAGAGTATGAGTACAACTAAGAAAAAACACGAAAGAACTAGAGCACAAGAAAGTTCTAGCGCTATAGAACGCATGTATATTACAATGCGTCACCTTTTTAATAGAGGATTTTATAAACCTATGGGTGTTTCTGGAGAAACATTACGAGAAGCGTTATTGCTTTTGCGTCCAGAAATATATGGTTCTATTGGGGATGAAAAAGCAGAGTTAGAGGGTTTGCTTTATGTTGTAGACCGCTTACCACAAGGTATTGAAGAGTGTACGTTTATCAATCTTACCAGTGATGAAGGTTATGCTAATTCGCATTTTAAAGCTATAATTCCACCTAAAAGAAGGCGTAATTGCTATCGTATAGATAATGAGCAAATGAATATCGAAATCACGAGAGGTCGCTCTGAGATTTATGATATTTTAACGCATCTTACGTTTTTGTTTGTAGAGTCTCATAAAATCAGTAAACGCGTTATTATCGATGAAGATGGTTCTACAGTTAGAGACTGGCAAAAACTAGAAAATGCTGTTAACTCTACTAAGAAACTAACCCAAAAAGAACGCGAAATTGCCATTACACATACCGCTAATATATTAGGTAGAACGTTTAATGAATTAACAGAAGCGTATCCAAAATTTGCTACTGAAAATCAACCAGAACGTTTATTACAAATTGTATATTGGTTGGGTAAATTGGCCATAGAAGAAACCATTAATAACAATAAGCGTACAATAACCTTTAGTCCTGTTTTAAGAGAACGATTAGGACACCATATTCACGGAGAAATTTGGGCAGATACGATTAAAGCTACGTTACACAAAAACGGTTTGTTAGAGCGCCCAATTCATATCATTAGTGCTAATATGCACAGTGTAATGAATTCCTTATTTGCTAAAGGAGCACTTAAGGGCGCTGATGCTAAAAAAGACATTTTTCAAACTTATGAAGCTTTAAGTGATTCTAAAAATTCTGCATTACGCAATAAAGTAGAAAAATCTGCGTTGCAGAACGGCATGATTTATATAAAAGACACGTCTGGAACCAACATAGATGTTCAAATTTTTGATACGGATAAAATTGATTTTTCTAAATCAGAATTTAAATACTTAGAAGAGGTAAAGGATAATAAAGCTGTAATATTTGTAATGGATTATGCTTTTGGAGAGCAAGCTTATGAGACTTTAGATGAGTTTTTAAAACCTATAAAAGTTGATGATAAAAATGTACACTTAGATGTGAAGTCTATTTCAATAATGGGAAAAGCGGGCATTTTAGAAGGAGGTAAAGGTGATGTTATGATTCCTAATGCACATATTTTTGAAGGTACAGCAGATAATTATCCCTTTAAAAATGAGTTGAGTAAGGATGATTTATCAGATTGTGGCGTTTCTGTTTATGAAGGTACAATGGTTACCGTTTTGGGAACTTCACTTCAAAATAAAGAGATTTTAAAATTCTTTAAAAAATCAACATGGAATGTTATTGGTTTAGAGATGGAAGGTGCACATTACCAAAAAGCAATACAAGCAGCTTCTAGAGTAAGAGGAAGCATTAATGAAGATGTAAAGGTAAGATATGCTTACTACGCTAGTGATAATCCATTAGAAACTGGTGGCACATTAGCCTCTGGAGGGTTAGGAACTTCTGGTGTAAAACCAACTTACGTGATTACAAAAAAAATACTAGAACAAATATTTAATTCATAACCAATGAGTGAAAAATTACCACAACAAAACGATAGTGAAGAGATAGATTTAGGACAATTTTTTAGTGCTATAGGAAATTTATTTCAAAGATTATTTAATTTTATAGGTAGCATATTCAAGGGGATTTTTTCTGCTATTATCTACACAATAAAGCCTCTTGTAGTACATTTTAAAGTGGTTGTAGTTATATTAACAGTAACGGTAATACTAGGTTACATTTATGAAAAGACAAATGATCCTGTTTATTATTCAGAGATGTTGGTAAAACCGTACTTTGATTCTAAATATCAATTATCTAGTAATATCAATTATTTTAATGCATTAATTAGTTCTAAAAACGTAAAAGAATTGTCTAGTATTTTTGAAATAGACACTCTAAGCGCTAAAGAATTAATAGGTTTTGATTTAGAAGCTGGTCCTGAGACGCAAAATGATTTATTTATTGAATATGATGAATATATTAAGTCTATTGATACATCTCTTGTAGATGAACTTACTTATAAAGATTATATAGATAAAAGAGATTTTATGTCAGGAAGAGTATTTGCTATAAAAGCAAAATCGAATGATATCTCTATTTTTCCAAGACTACAAGAAGGGTTTAGAAAGACTTTTGAGAATGAGTTTTCAAAGCATCAAAAGCGTGTAAGAGACACAATGGCCTATATAGATCGTTTATCTTTAACAACAGAATTATCACGTTTAGATAGCATTCAAAAAACATATTTGGCAGCGATAAGAGAGGAATCTAAAAATAGAAATCTAGTTTTTGGAACAGGAAGTATGCTTCCGCTTCAAGAAGAGAAAAGAGCGACTAAAGAATATGAGCTGTTTTTAAGAGAGCAAGGGATACGATATAAGTTAAATGAATTAAACCGAACGATAGCAGAGGAAAATACTTTTTTCGATATCCTAGCACCTTTTGATAAATTAGGGAAAAAAGATAAGAGTTTTGAGTACAGTTATCGTCTTTTATTTCCTGCGATAGCTTTAGTTCTTTTTACCCTATGGTTTTTAGTATTAAAAGCATTCAAATATATTAAAGATTATGAATAAAACAGTTTTAATAACAGGTGGAGCGGGCTTTATAGGATCTAATTTTATAGTCTATTTTTTAGAACGTTATAAAAACATTAAAGTTGTTAATTTAGATAAGCTCACTTATGCAGGTGAGCTTTCTAATTTAGAAAAACTAGAAGGAAATAGTAATTACGAGTTTATTAAAGGAGATATTTGCGATACAACGCTTGTAAACGATCTTTTTGTTAAACATCAATTTACTGATGTTATTCATTTTGCAGCAGAATCTCATGTAGATAATTCTATAAAACATCCAGATGCCTTTATTAATACTAATGTTTATGGCACTTTTAATTTATTAAATATAGCCAAAAACCATTGGATGGATGCTCCTTTTTCATTTAAAAAGGCATGCGAAACTAATAGATTTCATCATATTTCTACAGATGAGGTCTATGGTACTTTAGGTGAAACAGGTTTGTTTACAGAGGACACGCCTTATGCGCCTAATAGTCCGTATAGCGCTTCAAAAGCATCGTCTGATTTTATTGTAAGAAGCTATTTTCATACCTACGGAATGAATGTTGTAACCACTAACTGCAGTAATAATTATGGTCCAAAACAACACGATGAAAAGCTTATACCAACCATTATTAGAAAAGCCTTGAATAGCGAACCTATTCCAATCTATGGTGATGGAAAGAATATTAGAGATTGGTTGTATGTAGAAGATCATTGTAAAGGAATAGATATAGCGTTTCAGAATGGTAAAGCTGGAGAAACCTATAATATTGGTGGGAAAAATGAACGCGATAACTTATATATAGCACATAAAATTTGTGATATTTTAGACGATTTAAAACCCAAAAACAAAGCCTATTCGGAACAAATTACCTTTGTAAAGGACAGGCCAGGACATGATTTTAGGTATGCTATTGATGCCTCTAAAATTGAAACAGAATTAGGTTGGCAAGCTGATGAAAATTTTGAAACAGGAATCGTTAAAACCATTGAGTGGTACTTAAATAAATATAAAAACGAATAGAATTAGTACTCAGTTTTTTAAACTGAATGGTAATTTTTCAAAAATACACTGAGGATGAAAGGAATAATTTTAGCAGGAGGATCTGGTACAAGATTGCATCCATTAACTTTGGCGGTAAGTAAGCAGTTAATGCCTATTTATGATAAACCCATGATTTATTATCCTATTTCTACTTTGATGTGGTCTGGTATAAAGGATATTTTAATTATTTCTACACCTCAAGATTTACCTTTATTTAAAAAGCTGTTAGGAGATGGAAAGTCCTATGGTTGTAATTTTGAGTATGCCGTTCAAGAGTCACCAAACGGATTAGCAGAAGCCTTTATTATTGGAGAAGAATTTATTGGAGACGATAAGGTGGCGTTAATTCTTGGTGATAATATTTTTTATGGTACGGGTTTAGCAGATTTATTGCAACAAAATAATAATCCAGATGGAGGTATTATTTACGCTTATCATGTGCACGATCCCGAACGATACGGAGTTGTAGAGTTTGATGAAAATGACATAGCTGTTTCTATTGAAGAGAAGCCAAAAAAACCAAAATCAAATTATGCGGTTCCAGGTATTTATTTTTATGATAACTCAGTTGTAGACATCGCTAAAAATATAAAGCCTAGTAAACGTGGAGAATTAGAGATAACAGATGTTAATAAAACCTATTTAACCCAAGGAAAATTAAAAGTTAGTGTATTAGATAAAGGCACAGCGTGGCTAGATACAGGTACCTTTAAATCTTTAATGCAAGCATCTCAATTTGTACAAGTTATAGAAGAACGTCAAGGTTTAAAGATAGGGTCGATAGAAGAAGCCGCATATAGCATGGGTTATATTGATAAAAAACAATTTATAAAAGTGGTGAAACCATTAACAAAAAGTGGTTATGGAAAACACTTATTAAGTTTAGTCTCAGAATAAAATGATTGTAAAAGAAACCAAATTAAAAGGGTGTTTTATAATAGAACCTCAAGTATTTTCCGATAAACGTGGTTATTTTGTTGAAAATTACAACCAAAAAGCCTTTAATAAGGCGCTAGGTTTAGATATTAATTTCGTTCAAGATAATGAGTCAAAATCTTCAAAAGGAGTGCTTAGAGGCCTGCATTATCAATTAGGCGAGTATGCGCAAGCCAAATTAGTAAGAGTTGTTAAAGGTGCTGTATTAGATATTGCGGTAGATCTCAGAGAAGGTTCTAAAACGTTTGGGGAACATATTTCTATAGAGCTTTCAGAAAACAATAAAACCCAATTATTTGTACCAAGAGGTTTTGGACATGGTTTTATTGTTTTAGAAGATGAAACCATTTTTAGCTACAAATGTGATAATTACTATCATAAAGCATCAGAAGCTGGCGTCATATATAATGATAAAGATTTAAATATCAATTGGCAACTGCCTAGTTCAGATTTTATACTTTCAGAAAAAGACCTCATATTACCGATTTTAAAAGACGCTAAATTATGACACATGTACTTGTGACTGCGAAAGACGGTCAATTAGGACAATGCTTTCAAAGTTTGGCTGTTGAACATCCCAATATTCAATTTGTTTTTAAATCGTCATCTGATTTAGATATTACAAACACAGCCAATATCGAAGATGCACTTAAAGACCATACGTTTGACTATTGTATTAATTGTGCCGCTTATACAGCTGTAGATAAGGCCGAAGAAGCAATAGAGTTAGCAGATAAGGTAAATCATATAGGAGCAAAGCTATTAGCAGAATCTTGTAAGAAATTTAATGTCACTTTAATTCATGTCTCTACAGATTTTGTGTTTGATGGTAAAGCAACAGTACCGTATTTAGAAGATGATATTACGAATCCCTTGGGTGTGTATGGTAAAACGAAATTAGCAGGAGAACAAGCCATTTCTAATGTATTGGAAAACTATTTTATAATTAGAACATCGTGGTTGTACTCAGAATATGGTAATAATTTTTTAAAAACCATGTTGAGGTTATCTAAAGAGCGCAATGAAATAGGTGTTGTAGGTGACCAAGTAGGAAGTCCAACTTACGCAAGAGATTTAGCAGATATGATTCTAAGACTTATTGAGTCTAAAAATACTAGCTATGGTGTCTATCATTACAGTAATAAAGGTGTGGTAAGTTGGTATGATTTTGCTAAAGAAATTTTTAAACTAAGTGATAGCTCTATTACACTCAATAAAATTGAAACGAAAGATTACCCAACTCCCGCTGTACGACCTAAGTATAGTGTATTACATACTGAAAGAATAAGTAAACTATTAGATCTTAAAATTCCGAATTGGAAAGTTAGTTTAACACAAGCCATTTCTAATCTTTAACTGATTACAAAATATTTGATAAAAAATAATTGAGGAGCTTAATAACAAATTAAAGCTATTCATTATTTTATAATTATTAAGATTAGTATTATTGTATTCTTTTTATAAATACTGTCTTGTTGCTTTACTATAAGAAGGTTAATAAATATAATTTTATTAAGAAACCACCTTATTTCATATGTTATTTAATTCGCTAGATTTTGCTATATTTTTCCCAATCGTTTTTGCGCTCTATTGGCTTGTAGCTAGAAACCTTACCTTAAGAAATGTTCTAATTTTAGTTGCTAGTTATACCTTTTATGGTTGGTGGGATTGGCGTTTTTTATTTTTAATTGCGGTAAGTACTTTAGTAGATTTTTATGTAGGTAAAAAAATGCATAAAATAGAAAACAAGAAGAAGCGAAAACAATTACTGTTTGTTAGTTTATTGGTCAATCTAGGGTTTTTAGTTTATTTTAAGTACACCAACTTTTTTATTGAATCATTTGTAGATTCGTTTCGGTTGTTTGGTAAAGAACTTGAAGTTTCAACACTAAATATAATATTACCTGTAGGGATTAGTTTCTATACATTTCAAACGTTAAGCTACACCATAGACATTTATAGAAAACAGTTAAAGCCTACAAACGATATTATTGCGTTTAGTGCATTTGTGTCGTTTTTTCCACAATTAGTAGCTGGTCCAATTGAAAGAGCATCTCATTTATTACCTCAATTTTATAAAACGTATACGTTTAATTACAAACTTGTAAAGTCTGGTCTTCTACTTATGGCTTTTGGTTTATTTAAGAAAATGGTTATTGCAGATAGGGCTGCGCTTTACGTTAATCAGGTTTATAATAATGTAGATGATTATGGAGGTGTGGGCTACATTTATGCAACAGTACTCTTTGCATTTCAAATTTATTGTGATTTTTCTGGATACTCAGATATTGCTATTGGGTTAGGGAGAACAATGGGCTTTGATTTAATGAAGAATTTTGATAGTCCATATATTTCAAAATCTCTTACAGAGTTTTGGAGGCGTTGGCACATATCGTTATCAACTTGGTTTAGAGATTATTTATATATCCCTTTAGGTGGAAGTAAAAAAGGAAAGTACAGAACTTACGCTAATCTTTTTATTGTTTTTGTCGTGAGTGGTTTATGGCATGGTGCTGCAATGACGTTTATTATTTGGGGAGCGATACATGGTATTATTCTTATGGTAGAAAAAGGAACCTTTACATTTAGAAAAAGGTTGTTTAATAAAATAGGTTTGGACAAAAACAATTTTTCAAATCATCTTTTCTTCGGTTTCATTATTTTTACTATTGTTTGTTTTGGATGGGTATTTTTTAGAGCAAACTCACTAAGTGATTCTCTTCAAATAGTTTCGGGATTTTTTAGTGATTTTAATTTAGGAGATATGTTTAAAAAAGAAACCTATTTAATAGGTTTTAAACCGAATGAATTTAAGGTCATTACAATAGCTATTTTAATGTTATTTGCATTTGAATACTTTCATAAAAAACATAACAGTATAAAGTTTTTAAATAACCAATCAACATTATTTAGATGGTCATTTTACTTAAGTATTGTAATATTAATAATGCTCTTTGGTATTTATGGTGATAGAAATATTCAGGAATTTATTTATTTTCAATTTTAGAAATTTCATATGAAAAAATTAATTTTAAAGCTTTTGATATTCGTTGCTATTTTTGCTTTTTTGTTACTGTACTTCGATTCGTTTTTCATAGATAATGACCACTCATCTGTTAGTTCGTATCAAACATTATATGAGGAGGATAGGGAGTCTGTAAGTGTGGTCTTTTTAGGTAATTCTCACCAAGGTAAAGGGGTAGATGCAAATATTATAAATGCTAAGTGTAAGACAAATTCATTAAAAATTAATGGAGCAGGTATAAGTATAGCTCAAATTTACTTTAACCTATTAGAAACATTACAATATCAATCTCCTCAAATTGTTGCTATAGAAACTTGGGCACTTATTGATAAAGGAGTGAGATATAATAAGATTGCAGACTCAAGTGGAAATTTAATGGCTTCACCATTTAAAATGGAATACAATAAAAGATTTGGTAAAGTCAAGTACGAGGAGATCTCAAGTATTTATCCAGATAATAAATGGTTTCATATGTTTAACGCGTTTAGATTTCATAACAATTGGCAAGATAGCGAAATGTGGTCTAAGTCATTACAAGCAAAATTTAGCTTTTCAGCTAAAGAACGAAGCCACAATAAAAAAACAAACTGGCATTTATCTTCGGCAAGCATAAAAGCATTTAACGAAAAAAGCTTTAATACTCAAAATTTGGAGCTTACAAAACATGAAGAGGAATACATAAATAAGATTATTGATTTGTCAATAAGTCATGATTTTAAAATATTATTTTACACTGTTCCTGTATATAGAACTTATTACAATAAAACTAAAGAAGGATTTGATGTTGTAAACAAAGAGATTGAACGAATTACTAATGCACATAAAAATATAGATTTTCTTGATATAAATAAGAAAGTTTCAGGTTTTGATTACACCTGTGTTGTAAATGAAAAAGTATCATCTAATCAACATGCTAATTATAAAGGCCAAATTAAAACAAGTTCTACTTTGGCAAATTATCTAATGAATAACTACAACATAGACGAAAGTGATGTCTTTAAAAAAACATTCTTATCAACACCTGAAAACTTACTCTATAACGCAAATAAAGTTATAGAAGCTAAGACCTTTATTGGCTCTATAAATAAAATAAATGGTCAGTTTTATAAAGATATAGAAGGGGATAAAGTTGTCACTATTGCTGAAAGCGTACAAACAATAAATTTGGAAGGCTGGATGCATAAAGAAGGTGTCTCTAACTTGGCAGGAAATAAAGTAGTTGCCTTGAAGAAAAATACTAATTTCGTTTATATTGTATCAGGAAATCAAATAAAAGAAAGAAAAGATTATAAGTTGGTTGAAAAGTATGGTAAAGATTTTAAAAACAGTGGATATCGGGTAGAGTTGTCAAAAAACTTATTAGAAAAGGGTACGTATACTGTTTTTCATATTATTAGAGATAAAGAAAAAAAATATCATTTGAAGAATACCCACAAGCGTATAGTCATTGAATAATAGAACTATTTAATTCTGATTAATTTACTTTAACTTACCCCAAAAAAAATAGGTAAATACGCTGCTTTTATTCGTGTAATCAGATATTACTAATTTTAATTATATTAAAAAAGTCTATCGACTTTCTGCTTATAGTGGTTTAGTTTTAAGTCATTTAAAAGTAATGACATTTTTTGAAAATCAAATAAAAGATTATTTTTACGGATATTAAGTCGGTTTTATCTAGCTCTAATCTTAATTTATTACATTAAATAATAAAGAAATATGGTAAAAAGCTATTTTAAAAAAGAGACCAATTTATTTACTTACAAATCAATGATTGCCCCTTCATTAGATTATGAAATTTAATTCTATCACTTCAAAACTATTAAACTCTAGTCTTTTAGGGAGTAGTTTAAAGGTTCTTTTTATTAAAATTCTTGGTGTTTTGCTTCTTTTTGCTGTTTCACTATTTTTAACCAATTACTTTCCGCCAGAATTAGTTGGACAATATGACTTTGTCCGAACTCTTTTAATGATAATTGGAGGGCTATCCGTTTTAGGAATGGATCAATCTATAATTTATTACTCAGGTTTTTTTAAATCTCAAAATTCAATGGGCTCTTTGAGAGCCACTTATTTTAAAATGCTTACTCTCGTTTTACTTGCTAGCAGTATACTTTGGGTACTAAACAGTTTAATCCCTAATGATTTCATTAATGAACTATTTAATAAGCCAAAAGCATCATTACTTTTTAATAAAGTTATTTTAGCACTGTCTTTTTATGCTGTTACATTTTTAAATATAGACATGTTAAGAGCTTTAAATAAAACTATTTTATCTGAGTTGTTTAGAAATATTTTTAGACATCTGCCATTTTTGTTTTTAGCAGTTTATTTAGTTTATAACTCAAACGAAGCTTATTTAATTGATGCTTATTTATGGAGTTTTGCAAGTTTAGCTCTAGTTTCTTTTATTATTATTTACAGAAAATTTTTAAAATCGAAATTTGAGATTAAAATAGATAATTTAAGTTATAAGACTATTTTCTTAAAATCATATCCAATGGCTATAAGTGCGTTATCTTATTTTTTAATGCAGAGTATTGATGTTTTGTTATTAGCTAAATATAGTACGTTTGATAACGTTGCATTTTATGCTATAGCGGTGAAATTATCAACAATATCAACATTAGCGCTTTTGTCAATAAATATTATTGCAGGACCAAAGATAGCTGAATTCTATTCTAGCAACAGTATTGAAAAGTTAAGGCGCTTATTACAAAATAGTAATAGACTTATTTTAGTTTTAACATTGCCAGTATTAATTGTACTATCATTATTTTCAGAATGGATTTTAGGCTTATTTGGCAAGGAATATATTGTTGCTCAGAGTGCGTTATTAATATTATTAGGCGGACAATGTTTTAATTTTTTATTGGGGCCATTAGGGGTGTATATGAACATGACAGGTAAGCAAAACAAACTACAAAGAATTCTTATTTTAGGTTTATTAATCAATGTTGTTTTAAACATTATTTATATCCCTAAGTATGGAATGATTGGTGCTGCTTCATCAACTGTTGTAAGTATGATTATTTGGAAAATTCTAGCAACTATAATTATATATAGACAGGATAAAACAAAAACATTTATTTCATAAGATTAAAATTGTAGATAAAAAAAATAGTTAACTTTGAATTTATATGTAGCAAAGTGATTATAGGCTATAAATCAAGAAAAATATAAGGGAAAAGCGTAAAATAACTTTTAAAGTTATAGAGAAATATTAATGAAACAAGAATTCTTAACAACCAAATATGAATATTGCAATTAAGCTAAAAAATCTAATTTTAGTTATTTTTTTGTTAGGTGTATTTTTTATTCCATTTAATTCATTTAAGGGTTTTGCTATATTTGGTGTTTTAGGAGAATATAATAGAGATTCTTGTGTGCTTTTTTTTTTATTATGCTCGGTAATATTATTTACTACAGGAAAAATAAAAATACCTTATCATAATATTATTTTTCAGCTGCTAATTTTATTTATATTTTGGGTTATACTTTCTGTAGTTTTTAATAGTTATGATATGTTTGGCTATTATTACAAGCAAAGAACAGGTTTTGAGCGTTTTATAAGACAATTTGTTTCCTTACTTATTTCAGCTATTATTCTGTTTATAACCTTCTATAATATTATTGAAAAGTTTGATCTTAAGACTATTATCCTTAAAATAAGAACAATATTTCTTTATTCATTAGTTATAGTAGTTGTATATGGTAGTATAGAGTTTTTAATCATTAAATTCCATATGGATGGATTAAGAAGTACTTTACACCTATTTGATTATTTTCCTTTTACATCAGTTAATATAGATAAATGGACTCGCAGAATTTCCTCTGTTACTTTTGAACCTCCAGCGTTAGCAACATATTTATTAAGTATTGCAGGGTGGATGTTTAGTTACATACTTACAGGAAAAGGGTTTAAGCGTTTTTTACCTGGAATATTTGTCATTCTTTTTGCTTTTTTGTCAGAATCAAGGGCAGTATTTTTTATAATAATTATTCAAGTTTTTGTTTTTATTCTTTTTTTAATTAGAAAAAGAAAATTCAATAGTTTATTTGCTAAAATATTTCTTGTATCTGTATTTGCTGGTGCTGCAGTTGTAACATTCTTTCTCAAATCCACAGTAGAATATGTCTATGATGAATTAACATCTTTTAAAATTGATGACAGTGTACATTCTACATCTAATAAAACTCGATTTGGGATACAAACAGCTATGTTTGAGGTTTTTAAAGAGAGTCCAATCGTAGGTGCAGGATATGGCTTACAGGCTTTTGAGTCAACAAAGAAATACCCAAAATGGGCAACCGAAGATAATTGGGAGTTTAGACTTAAACATTTAAATGAAAATCATCCATCATTTCCACCAGGATTTAACTTATATCTTAGAATTTTAGCAGAAACAGGAATTATAGGATTTTTTATATTAATTACTTTTTTTATAAGTATTTTAATGTGGTGTTACAATAAAACGTTTAAAAACCCTAGTGGTAGCACTGTTATTCCTCTTATATTAATGATTTCAATGGTAGGATATATTTTTAATTGGTTAAAAACAGACACATTTAGGGTTTATGGTTTTTGGTTATGTTTAGCAATTATAATGGTAATGATAAAACAAAACAAACAATTAATTAATGAATCAAAGTAGAATTATCCTTGTAATGGCACATTACAATAACCCTAAAGGGTTAGAAGAATCATTGGTCTCGATAAATGAGAAAATTGATATTGATATTCTTGTAGTTGATGATGGAAGTGAGCATAAGCCAAATGAAGAAAGATTAAATCAAATTTATAATTCTGGTAAAATTTACTTTGAGTATTTAAAAGAAAATAAAGGAGTAGGCGTCGCAGCAAATCGTGGATTAGAAGTAGCTTTAAATAAGAACTATGAATTTATTGGTCGTTTTGATTGTGGGGATATTTTTATGAAAGATAAATGCTCTAAACAAATTAATTATTTAGACCAAAATAAAGAGGTGAAACTCATAGGTACTTGGGCAAATGTTATTGATGAGCATGGAAATTTTTTACACGAATTAAAGCCCCCAACAGATTATGAAACGTTAAAGAAAAAAATGTACTTAAATAGTATGTTTTTAAATCCATCAGTAATATTCTATTCTAAAATTTTAGACAAGGTTGGTAATTATCCTTTTAAGTACAGGAGAGCATCACAGGATTATGCGTTTTTTTTCAAAGCACTTAAGCATTATAAGGTTGAAAATTACCCAGAAATATTAATGTATTATGTTTCTGATCCTAATTCCATTTCAACAAAGAAAAGAAGGCTTCAAGTGTTTAATAGAATTCGTATAATTTTAGATAATTTCCACTTTGGTTTCTATCCCATTTATGGATTATTTAGAAATATTCTATTACTATTTGTATCTAGAAAAGTGACAACAGAATTGAAGAAAAAATTTAAACTGAATTGAAGTTCTTACATAAAATATATCATTATCTGTTTTACGCATTGGTGTTTACCATTCCGTTTGAAGATGATATTAGAGCTGTCCCAAATATTCTTATTGGAATATTATTTGTCTTACTTCCTTTTGTAGAGAAACAGTTTGTTAAAAAACTCCTAGCAAACAAGGTATACATAATAGTTATAGCATTAATACTTTTTACTGTATTATCATCTTTAATTATAGGTACAATTTCAGAGGATATGTACGTTATAAAAAAACTGTTTATTTCAATTGCAGTTTTAGTTTTATCGATCCCTATAAAAAAGAGTTTTAAGATACAGTTGTTCTTTATACTATCAGTAACCTTAGGTAATTTTATTTCTGTATTTAGCCTTGTAAACTATGCGTCGGAAGTTGGAGCGTTTGAAATTGCATCAGGACAACATATTAATGATTTGCTATTTATAGAGCGCTTATATTTTGGATTTATTAACTCTTTAAGTATTGCTTTTTCTTTAAAAATATGGTCTAAAGTACCTAAGAAATATAGATTATTTCTTGTGTTTAATATGTTATTAAGTGCTTGTATGCTGTTTCTAGTGGTTTCTAGAATGGCAATTATAACTGTTTTATTAATATTTATGATAAAGGTTTTTTATGAGACTAATTTAAAAAAATCACTAATTACAGTTGCACTTATATTAGGTACAGTTGCTGCGTTTTTCTTATTCAATGATAATTTAGCTAAACGCTTTTTATATGTTGATAAGAAAAATGATTTCTTTTATAAAATAAGGGAATGGGAGCCAAGATATGTCATTTGGAATTGTGCTTTCTCGCATTTGGTGAATAGTTCTGAACATAAATTACTTATAGGTGACGGTTTTGGTATGACACAAGAAAACCTTAATAACTGCTATATTAATTCGATGACCAAAAAAGAGCGTATAGCGTATTTTCTTGAAACGCGATTTAATACACATAATCAGTATTTAGATTTATTGTTAAGTAAAGGACTTATTGGGTTAGCTATTTTTTTGTTTTTAATTTTTAGCCTTATAAGGTTAAACAATAAGGATATTAATCAATTAAATATTCTTTTGGTATTGGTATTATTTGCTTTAATTGAAAATTTATTTCATAGACAAATAGGAGTATATTTGTTCGCGCTAATTTTAATAGTGTTAACCCCAAATAAATCAGAAGATAATTTATTAGATGAGTAGAAAAAAAATTGTACATATTCTTCATTCAATAGGTGGAGTAGATACCTCCTTGAGAGTGCTAATAAAATCTATTGACTCTTCAAAATTCGAGAATATTGTAATTCATGGTACAAAAGATAATTCTAACTTTTTAGATGATTCTAATAATTATGTAAAGGAATATAAAATACCTATAGAGCGAGATATAAACGTATTAAAAGATTTTAAGTCAATTATTAAGGCTTACAAAATAATTAGAAAAGAAAAACCAGATTTAATTCACGCTCATAGTGCCAAAGGCGGACTCGTAGGAAACACAATAGGCTTTTTATTAAACACTATTAATGTTTTGCACACTCCACAGGCTTATTCTTTTTTAAGTGCCAGTAATAGTCTTAAACGCCGTTTTCTAGTGTTAATAGAAAGGATTCTTAAAAACAAAAAGTCAATTTTGTTGGCTTCATCTAATTCTGAATTAGAAAGAGGTATTATGGAAATAAAATATAAGAAATCTGAAACGGCACTTTTTAATAATTGTATTTCTCCAATCACGCTAGATCCTGAGTTTAGTGATATATCAAGTTATAATCTTCCTGATGAATATATCTGTACTGTTGGAAGACCATCATATCAAAAAAACATTGAGTTGATGATTGAGGTATTAAAGGAGGTTAAAAAAGAGATTCCTAAGATCCATTTGGTAATTATGGGAATAGGTGTTGTAAGTCCCAATACAGAAAATGTAAAACGTTTAATAAAAGCATACGATTTAGAAGCCAACACTACGTTGATTGAGTGGACAGAACGCGAGAGAATTTTTCATATCGTTTCCAAATCTAAATTATATATTACCACGGCCAGATACGAAGGCTTGCCATATGCGGTTATTGAGAGTCTAGCCTTATCTAAATCAATTATCGCAACAGATTGTGACGGCAATAGAGATTTGGTTTTTGATGGTGAAAATGGATTTTTAGTTGATGCAGATGATATTAGTTTAATGAGCAAGAGAACGATAGAATTATTTCAAAATGAGTCTAAAAGATTAGAATTTCAAAAGAAGTCGCTAGAGATTTTTAATCAAAACTTTAATTTAGAAACTAATATTAAAAATTTAGAAGCACTGTATTCTAAATATTGTATTAAATAACTAAGCGTTTTTATTAATGGTAATAACGTAAACGGACGATTTAAAGAATCGGTTTTTTTATAAGGAAGTTTTGTTAAGTTATTGATTTATACATTTTTTTTAGCATTTGAAATATATACTCAAATTTATTTATATTACGTAGATTCAATTATATTTGCCGCATAAATATCAGTTGCTACACAGATTAGAGGATTATTATGAATGATAGATTTTATACACAATTATTAAGACCTGTCCTGTATATTATCGATTTGCTATTTGTATGTTTTTTGTTAGTTACGTTTTTAACGTCAGACATCAACATTATAATTATACCAATTCTTTTTTGGATTATACTTTCTTTGTTTTCACCTTTTAAAAATGGAAACAAAACCTTAAGAATTATCAGAATTATATCTGTAACTCTAATTGTTAGGATTTCTTTGTTCATATTGTTAATTCTATCTTATTTCTATATAATTGATTATAAGGTAGATATTGTAAAAATAATTAAGTTTTACTTTTTATTATTTTTTGTTCTCTGTTTTTGGCGAATACTCACCTTTGTTTTAATCAAGCGATATTTACACTATAAAGGCATTTACTATAATAATGTTGTTATTATTGGTTACAACGATTCAACTAAAAAGTTAGAAGATTTTTTTGAGAATAATAAAGATCATAATTATAAATACAAAGGGTTCTTTACAAATAAAGAGACAAACAAAAAATTAGGAGATATAGCAAAATCGTTTAATTATATAATTGAGAATAATATAGACGAAATATACTGTTCTGTAAAAGAATTGTCTGATGAGCAAATGAGTGAATTGGTTTATTTTGCCGACAATAACTTAAAAACATTAAAGCTTATTCCTAACAATAAATACGTTTTTTCAAAAAAATTAAAGTTCGAAAATCATGACCTTATTCCAATATTCTCATTAAGCAATATACCTCTTAAGGATAACTTAAATATAGTTATTAAAAGGACTTTTGATATTGTATTTTCACTCATAGTTATAGTCGGTTTTCTATCATGGTTTACTCCTCTTATTGCATTAATGATCTTATTAGAATCAAGAGGAGATGTTTTCTTTAGGCAATTGAGATACGGAGCCGATTTTAAACTTTTTGCTTGTTATAAATTTCGCTCAATGAGTGCCAATAGAGAATCTGACAGTCTTCAGGCGTCAAAAAATGACATGAGAATAACAAGGGTTGGAAAATTTATAAGAAAAACAAGTATTGATGAGTTGCCTCAATTTTATAATGTATTGTTTGGAAGCATGTCTGTTGTTGGGCCAAGACCACTCTTATTAAGTCATACAAACGATTATAAAAATAAAATAAATAAATTCATGGTTAGGCATACTGTTAAACCAGGTATAACAGGCTTAGCTCAAGTTAGTGGCTATAGAGGAAATATTGAAAAGGATTCTGATATGCAAAATAGAGTGAAATACGATATTTTTTATATAGAAAACTGGTCCATGTTTTTAGATATTAAAATTATTATTAAAACGGTTATAAATGTAATTAAAGGTGAAGAAAAAGCCTATTAAATAAGGCACATCATTAACATTGTAGATATACTACCAAGATTAACTTCAATAACAAATCCTAAGAGACTTATTAATACAATGAAAAAATATGGAGTTTAAACGCGGAAGATATTCATGGGTATTGAGGCCAATATTAATAGTATACGACCTTATAATTATAAATACATTTGCTTTTATCTTTTTAGATTTTAATAGTGAAAAATTATACTTTTTCTCTTATGAATTGCTCAATGATAAGAACATACTCTACCTTTTATACTCTATAGTATTTTGGCTTTTATCTACCTATTTACTTAAATTTTATAAAGTGTATAGGTACACTTCTGTAATAAATATTCTGTCGCTTATTATAAAGCAATTCTTTGCTTATACGCTTCTTGTTTATGCCTTTGAAGGTTTTTTTAGAAGTATTAATATTGAGATAACCTTAACGTTAAAATATTTAGCCTATGCCTTTATTGCAATAAGTTTTGTTAAGCTGTTAAGCTATTATATTTTAAAGTCATTCAGGATATATTTAAAAGGTAATTTAAGAAATATTATCCTAATAGGTAGTGGTGATAATGTACACGAGTTAAAGAAAATATTTAAAGAAAAGAAAGAGTTAGGCTATAACATAAATGCAATTTTTAGCGATTCTGAAGATGATGATACGTCTGGCTCTATTGCAGATAGTTTTGACTATTTAGAAAACAATAACGATCATATAGATGAGATTTATTGCTCAATTTATGATTTATCAGAAAAAGAGATAAACGAATACGTTAGGTATGCAAATTTGAATCATTGTAATATTAAGTTCATACCTAATACCAAAAAATTATTCACCAAACGATTTAAAACAGACTATTATAACTACATACCAGTTTTATCTATTCAAGAAGTAGCACTTAACAATGAAATAAATAAATTTTTAAAACGAACGTTTGATGTTGTGTTTTCGTTGTTAATCATAGTTTTTATACTGTCTTGGCTTTCTGTTATTTTATTTATTTTAATTAAGTTAGAGTCTAAAGGGCCGTTATTTTATAAACATAAAAGAACGGGAATAAACTATAAAGCCTTCTACTGTTACAAGTATAGGTCGCTTACCGTAACAAAGGAGTCTAGAGGAACTTATGTAAGTCCAGACGATAAGCGCCTAACAGTTATAGGAAAGTTTATTAGGAGAACAAGTATAGACGAATTACCTCAGTTTATAAATGTTTTAAAGGGAGACATGTCTGTTGTAGGACCAAGACCACATATGCTATCATATACCGATGATTATTCAAAGAAGATTAATAAATATAATTTTATTTATAGACACAATGTGAAACCAGGTGTAACCGGTTTAGCACAAATTAAAGGGTATAGAGGCGAAATTAAACACGATAAGGATATCATAAACAGAGTGAAATACGATATTTTTTATATAGAGAACTGGTCACTTTTACTAGATTTAAAAATCATTGCCCAAACGATTATTAACGTTATTAAAGGCGATGAAAAAGCGTATTAAATGACATTTTTAAGTGCCATAAGCTGTTTTTTGAAATCAAATTGAAGTCGAGCTGTTTCTTGAATAGATACGCTTAGCGCATAGTTGAGCTCTTCAGAGGTGATAGAGGCCAATATTTTATTTAAATGACTGTAATCGCCTTCATTTGCAATCCAGCCAAGCTTATGTTTTGTAATCACATCCTCGCCTTCACCACCTCCAAAATATAACATTGGCAAGCCTAATTTAGCGTATTCAAAAATCTTAGACGGTACAGATCCGTAAATTCTATTTAACAACGGAATAATGGTAATATCATATTTTAAAAGGACTTGGTGTAACTCCGCTCGGTTTACTCTACCATGAAAATAAAGAGGTAAGTCTTTATTAGAGTCAATTAAGTTTTTAATAGCTTCCTCTTCTGCACCAGACCCGTAAATATGAAATTCAATAGTCTCATAATTAATTTCTTTACAGAGCTTATGGATACCTTGAGCCACACCTAAAAGGCCTGCATAAACCATTTTTATTTTACCCTTAGATGAGGTGTTTTCTATAAGTTTAGGGTATTTAATTTCTGGGAAATTTCGGTATAGAAATAGCTCTGGCTTTGTGGTTATAGTTTTAATATGGGTTAGTATTTCATTACTTTGTCCTAAGATGAGGTCTGCTTTTTTGTAGTTAAAGGCTTCAAGTTTTTTTAGAAGCCTATATGCAAAACCTTCTTTTAAAGCTCCTAATTCTAATCCTGCGCTTGGCCATAAATCACTTACATTTAAAATTAGTTTTCTTTTCTTAGATCTCAAAAAGAACATACAAGTAAAGGACACTAAAAGCGGTGGAGACTGTACTATAACTTTATTCGGAATCTTATGCCATATAAAAAACCAAATCAAACTAAAGCTGTAAGATAACATGGCTATTAAACGCAGAAATTTATTTTTAGAAACTGAAGCATAAATCCATAAACGATTAATTGTAATGCCATTTTCTTCAGTTTTTAAACTGAATTTTCCCTTGTAAGCTGCAAAAATTTTTCCGGTTGGGTAATTAGGTAACGGAGTAACAATATTGACATCATAATCATTTTTTAAGCCTTCTGCCAAATGATAAATACGATTAGAAGCTGCACCAATCTCTGGCGGAAAGTAACTCGTTATAATCATTAATTTTTTCACTAATACTCTATTTTAAATGTGATGTGAACTGTTTTAACTTACCAGACTTTGAGCGCTTTAGTTTTTTAACACGTTCAAAATTAATAGTTATATTAGGCTCTAAATAACGAATCACTTCATTCTTAATCGTTGTTTTTTTAGCTTCAGAAAGTTCAATTTTACTAACGTAACTAATTTTAAAGCTATCTAAAAGCGTCTGCTCTACAACAAATTCTGAAACATTGCCATCGTTTTCAATGACGCTTTTGGTAATGTAATAAAACGTGAGACCTGCTGCTTTTTTGCCACTAGGCAAAACAATAATGTCATTGGTTCTTCCAATAAGCTTCTTTAAAATGGGTTTCTTAATGGTACTCTTTTCAGATAACATACCTATATCACCAATATCGTAGCGTATAAAGGGGTGTGCTTTGTTGTAAAGCGATGTAATTACAATTCTCCCTTCTTCTCCGTACGGTAAAACAACATCATTCTCATCTAAAATTTCTACATAAAGCGTTTCGCTATTAAGTTGCCATTCATCAGTCGTATTCTGAAATGCAATAAGGTCTAATTCAGAAGCTCCATATTCATTTATAACTGGCAGTCCAAATTGTGTTTCAAGTAGCAATTTATCATCATCAAATAACATTTCGGAAGTTACAATACAAGCTCGTAAAGTCGGGCATACAGATTTTAACAGAATGTTTTTACGCTTTAAATACTTTGCAAATTGTACAATTGAGCTCGTATAACCATTAATATAATCGAATTGGGTAGTTTTAAATTTTGCTAAAGTGTTTTCAAATGCAGTATCACTTAAATCAAATACCGAAAACCGAAAACGATTACTAAAATAATCTTTCAAACGTTCCTTGTAATACCCCTTTTTATCTAAAGGAATACCATAAAAACGGGCTTGCATAGATCTGTTAAAATCAATATTGTACCAACCAAACCGATTTATTATTTCAGCCCAAGTTAGTGCATGGCACCATTTATCTTTCGCAAAAATAAAAGGGTCACCAGAGCTACCAGACGTTTTATTTACATAGACGTTTTTAGTCGTATACCCATCACTTAAACGCTGCTCTAAAGGCTGTTGCAAATGCTTCTTTGTAATAATTGGTACAGAATTCCAAACGTTAAGATCAATTGTTTTTCCAAGCGTTTTATAAAAAGAGTTATGTTTTAAATGGTAAGAAATAATGGCTTTTTTCTGTTCTTCAACATAAGTTTCAAATTCAGAATTAGTTTTAGCCTGAATTTCAGACAAAGTCAATTTTGCCTTGTCAATTTTAAAGCCATTTATTTTTAAAGAAAAATCAAATAATCGCAAGATGTTTTTTTGCATTTAAGGTTTTGAATTCATCAAAGTGAGTTCTTTGGTAAAATAATTGTTTTTTAAACTTAAAACCAATTATTTTTGTCTAAACAATTTTAAGCATGAATATTTTAGTACTTGGCTCTGGAGGAAGAGAACACGCATTTGCATGGAAATTAGCAAAAAGTAATCGTTGTAAGGCGCTTTTTGTAGCACCAGGAAACTCAGGAACCAACGCCATTGCAACAAATTTAAATATTGGTGTTACTGATTTTGAGGCCATTAAAGCAGCCGTTTTAGAACATCAAGTTGATTTAGTTGTAGTCGGACCAGAGGATCCATTAGTACAAGGTATTCATGATTTCTTTTTAGAAGATGAGGCCTTAAAAAATGTAGCAGTTATTGGGCCCCAACAGGCAGCCGCTGAACTAGAAGGAAGTAAAGAGTTTGCTAAAGAATTTATGGTACGTCATAATATTCCAACGGCAGCATATGAAAGTTTTACTAAGGATAATGTTGACGATGGTTACAATTTTTTAGAAACTTTAAAGCCTCCTTATGTTTTAAAAGCAGATGGTTTAGCAGCAGGAAAAGGTGTTTTAATCTTAAATGATTTACAGGAGGCTAAAGACGAACTAAAAAGTATGCTTGTTGATGCTAAATTTGGAGAGGCTAGTACTAAAGTGGTTATCGAAGAATTTTTAGATGGTATTGAGTTGAGTTGTTTTGTCTTAACAGACGGAAAAGATTATAAAATTCTACCAACAGCAAAAGATTACAAACGTGTAGGAGAAGGTGATACTGGTTTAAATACAGGAGGTATGGGAGCCGTTTCTCCTGTGCCATTTGCAACGCAAGAATTTTTAGATAAAATAGAAAATCAAGTTGTAAAACCTACGGTTGAAGGGTTAAAGAAAGATAAATTACCTTATGTTGGCTTTATTTTTATTGGTTTAATTAAAGTTGGAGATAATCCTAAAGTAATAGAGTATAACGTTAGAATGGGAGATCCTGAAACTGAAGTAGTCTTACCAAGATTAAAAACAGATTTAGTTGATATTTTTGAAGCTATGGCTAATCAAACCTTATCTAAAGTGAATATTGAAATTGATGAGCGTGCAGCAACAACTGTAATGTTGGTTTCTGGTGGCTATCCTGAAGCTTATGAGAAAGGTAAAGAAATTTCAGGATTAGAAAATGTTACAGATTCTATAGCATTTCATGCAGGAGCTATAGAAAAAGACGGTAAAGTGGTGACCTCAGGAGGTCGTGTTATGGCAATTACATCGTACGGAAACACGTACAATGAAGCCATAAAAAAATCTTATCAAAGTATAGATAAACTACATTTTGATAAGATGAATTATCGTAAAGATATTGGTTTCGATTTATAGATAAGAGTGAGAAGAAATACTTTTATCTTCTTCGTTGTTATCATTGTACTTTTTGAGTTCTAGCATCCAATAAACAAATGCAACAAAGCCAATAGCTATAAAAATCCATGAGAATATATTAGCAGAAAACCAGCTTTCTAACTCTAATGCTCTTAAGGCATCAAAAGGTGCAAATAACACATTAACAAATAAATCAGCTATTCCGTTAAAGAAATCATTCATAACTTTATAAATTTACACCAATTCTAATTTTGAATTGGTTTCTAAATAACAAAAATACAAAAAGAGTTAATGATTACAAGCATTTTTAGTAAATCTAAGCCGATAAATTTCGTAATAATTGCGCTTTATATCATTTTGCTTTTTGTAATTACAAATTATACCTTTCTGTTTTCAGACTTAAATAGTTCTCTTACAGCATTTTTTAAATTAGGAATTACTCTGTTTTTAGTCTTTTTACTCGATTTTATTGTAGCAAAAAACAACCTAACTCAGGGTAATAGCTATGCCATAATGACTTTTGGTTTGCTTTTTGGAATGTTACCACAAACGATGACAAATTTAGATTTACTATTGTCTAATTTGTTTGTGCTTTTGGCTTTAAGGCGCTTAATAAGTTTGCATTCTAAATTAAGTGTTAAAAAGAAATTGTTTGATGCCGCGTTTTGGATTGCTGTTGCTGCTTTGTTTTACTTTTGGGCAATACTCTTTTTTGCGCTAGTGATTGTCGCTCTGATTTACCATTCTCAAAATGACTTTAAAAATGTAATCATTCCATTTGTTGGTATTGCAACTGTTTTTGTTTTACTCTTGGTGTATAATATTGTAATCTATGATGAATTTATAAGGTCTTCAGACTTTATAAGATATGCAAGTTTAGATTTTACAGCTTATAACAGTAAGGAAAGTATACTTAAATTTACGGTGTTATTTTCCTCTTTTATTTGGACGCTTATTTATTATTTTAGAACCTTACCAGACAAAAATAAAAAGTTAAAACCGTCTTATTTTATCATAGCTTATGCTTCAATAATAGCTGTTTTAGTGGCTATTATTGCGCCATTAAAAGACGGAAGTGAATATCTGTTTTTGTTTATGCCATTTTCTATCATCATGGCAAAATACATTGAAATTATTACAGAGCGTTGGTTTAAGGAGGTATTTGTGGCGCTTTTAATACTAACTCCAATTATCAGTCTATTGCTGTAGTTTATTGCCAAAAGCTAAATCACCAGCATCACCCAATCCCGGAATAATATATCCTTTATCATTAAGCTTCTCATCAATAGTTGCAATCCAAAGGTTAACGTTATCATCAAAAGCTTCATTAACAAAATCAATACCTGGTTGTGCACCAATAACACTTACCAAATGAATTTCCTTTGGAGTGCCAAATGGCTTTAAGGCTTCAAAAGTAGCTACCATAGATTGTCCCGTGGCTAGCATAGGATCTGCTAAAATTAAAGTTTTACCTTCTAAACTTGGGCAAGCTAAATACTCAACAACGATCTCAAAACTTTCAGGATGGTGTTTGTGTTGTCTATAAGCCGAAATAAAAGCATTCTCAGCAGCATCAAAATAATTGAGTAAGCCATTATGAAGCGGTACACCTGCTCTTAAAATAGAACATAATACAATATCATTGTGATGTAAAACTGTTTCAGAAGTGCCAAGAGGAGTTTCTATAGTGCACGTCTCAAATTGAAGAGATTTGCTTAATTCATAGCCAATAATCTCACCAATACGTTCAATATTTCTTCGGAAACGCATACTGTCTTTCTGGATGGTTTTATCTCTTAATTCAGACATAAACGTGTTTAAAATTGAAGGCGTATCAGAAAGGTTGTGAATTTGCATATTATGAGAATTAGTTCAGTCGTTAAAGTTAATAATTCCTACTATATTTGTAAACATTAAATCAATTTCATTATGTTTTCACAAAAAGCAAACGCTATATTTCAAGAGGTTATTAAAACGTATAAAGTTTTAAATACAGTAGATCAACCTTTTACAAATAAGTACGATAAAAATGACGATCTCATAGCGCATTTATTATATAGAAAATCTTGGATAGATACTGTTCAATGGGCATACGAGGATATTATTAGAGACCCAAATATAGATCCAGTGGCAGCTTTAAAGTTGAAACGAATGATTGATGCTTCTAACCAAGATAGAACAGATACGGTTGAATATATCGATAGTTATTTTCTAGATAAATATAAAGATGTAACTGTAAAACCAAATGCCAAAATCAACTCTGAAAGTCCAGCTTGGGCCATAGATCGTTTGTCTATTTTAGCATTAAAAATTTACCATATGCACCTTGAAACGGTTAGAGATGATGCCAGTGATGCGCATAAAGCAGCCTGCCAAAAAAAACTAGACGTGTTACTAGACCAACGTGTAGATTTAAGCACAGCAATTGATGATTTGCTTAATGATATTTCAAATGGAGACAAATACATGAAAGTGTACAAGCAAATGAAAATGTACAATGACGATGAACTAAACCCTGTTTTGCGAGGACAGAAATAAATCGTACCTAAGACCTTGCAGATTTCTGTGTCTAAAATCTTATAGGTCTATTAACAATGCCAAAACCAAAACACATACTCGTCCTTAGGTTTTCTGCCATGGGAGACGTAGCCATGACAGTACCTGTGTTGCGAGCTTTGACGGCACAACATCCCGAATTAAAGATAACAGTAGTTACCAGAGCCTTTTTTAAACCTTTTTTTCAAGATTTAGAAAATGTAAGGTTCTATGAAGCGGATTTAAAAGGTAAACACAAAGGGGTTTTAGGACTTTATAAACTATCTAAAGCATTAAGAAAACTTCATTTTGATGCGGTTGCCGATCTGCACAACGTTTTACGAAGTAAAATTTTAAAATTCTTTTTCTCAGGAAAAAAAGTGGTGCAATTAGATAAAGGTAGAGCCGAAAAGAAAGCTCTGACTTCAGGTGTGTCTTTTAAGCAATTAAAAACCACACACCAACGTTATGCTGATGTTTTTGAAGACCTAGGTTTCACAGTAGATTTATCTAATCCAGTATTCCCAAAACCAAAAGTCTTAACGGAACAACTAAGTGCTTTTATTTCAAACAAAAGTTTCAAAACTATTGGTATTGCTCCTTTTGCGGCATACCGCAGTAAAATGTATCCTTTAGAACAAATGGAAAGCACCATTGAGACGCTTTCTAAAGACTATAATATAGTTTTATTTGGAGGTGGTGCTAAAGAAATAGCGCTTTTAAATCAGCTTGAAGCTAAATACTCTAATGTAAAATCTGTTGCAGGACAATTGAATTTAGAGGAAGAATTAATGCTTATTTCAAATTTAGACCTCATGCTAGCTATGGATTCTGGTAATGCACATTTGGCGGCAATGTTGGGTAAAAAAGTGATTACAATCTGGGGAGTAACACATCCTTTTGCTGGATTTGCACCATTTAATCAACCTGTAGATTTTGCACTTACTGCAGACAGAACACAGTTTCCATTACTACCAACGTCTATTTACGGTAATAAATTTCCAGAAGGTTATGAAAAGGCGGCAAGTAGTGTTTCTGAAGCGGTAATCATTTCTAAGATAAAAGAAGTTATTTAACGTTAAAACTTCTCAATACTATGTTTTTGTACCAAAAAAATCACTCGAAGAGATAAAACGATATAGAACTAAGTTTACGTCAATTCGAGTCAAATTCATTTCTAAAATTTCGTATTAAGAACGTCTTGAAAACCAAAAGACCTTTCGTGTTATTAAAACATGAAAGGTCTGTATATCTAATGATCCAAAAATCTAACGAATCTAATAATCTAGATTAAACATCATCATAATCTACCGCAATAGTAGCAGACGTTGGATGTGCTTGGCAAGTTAATATCAATCCTTCTGCAACTTCGCTATCCGTCAAAATATTATTCTGACGCATTTCTGCTGTACCTTCAGTTACTTTAGCAATACAACTACTGCAAATGCCACCTTGACAAGAATAAGGCGCATCAATGTCTTGTTTTAAAGCGGCTTCAAGAATGGTTTGTTTTTGAGGCATGCTAAATTCAAATTCCTCTTCATCTACCACAACTTTAATTTTGGTTTCGCCAGATGGTAAATCAGTAGTAGCATCAGAACTAGCTTCAACAGGAGCTGTAAACAATTCAAACTTAATGGCTTTTTCTTTTACACCATTTTCAATTAATACATCTTTTACCGTATGTATCATTTGTTCTGGTCCACAGAGGTAGAAGTTTTCAATGGTAACTCCTTTGTACTTATTCTTTACGATGAGGTTTACCGTGCTTTTTTCAATACGTCCAAATAAGGCATCGGTTTCTTGAGACTGACTGTATATAAAATGCGCATGAAAACGGTTATCGTATTGTTTTTTTAGTTGCAATAATTCATCAACAAACATCGCGTCAGCTAAGGTTTTATTACCATAAACCAATATAAAATTGCTAAATGGTTCTTCTTCTAAAAGTGTTTTAGCAATACTAAGCACTGGAGTAATTCCACTTCCTGCAGCAAAGGCAGCAATAGTTCTGGTTTTGGCAGCATTAGCTTCAAATATAAAACGACCATTTGGTTCTGCAACCTCTAATGCGTCGCCTGCTTTTAAGGTGTTGTTGGCATAAACAGAAAATGTTCCGTTTTCAACTGCTTTTACAGCTACAGTAACGTTTCCGCTATTTTGAGACGCACAAATAGAATAATCTCTACGGATGTCTTCGCCATTAATAGTGGTTTTTAAGGTAATGTATTGTCCGGCTTTAAAGCTGAACTTTTCTTTAAGATTTTCTGGGATATCAAAGGTTATAGCAACAGAATTGTCTGTTACTTTAGCAACTGATTTTATAGTGAGTGAATGAAATTGTGCCATTAAAAATAATTTTTTGCAAAGATAAACAAACTCTTACAGACCTAGCAGGTTTTTAAAACCTAGCAGGTCTAAAATTTTAATAAAATACAATGCATAAGTTTCTTATACATAAGAAAATTATGTATATATTTGTACTACGATGAGCAATTCAAAATTATATAAAGGGAGTTTAACCACTATCATTTTAAAGTTATTAAATGAGCACGATAAAATGTATGGTTACGAAATTACCCAAAAGGTAAAGGAATTAACTAAAGGAGAGTTGAAAATCACAGAAGGTGCATTATATCCTGCGTTACACAAATTAGAAGCTGAAGGTTTGTTAGATGTTGAAGTAGCAAAAGTAGATAACCGATTGCGTAAATATTATAAACTCACCGAAACCGGAACTAAAGAAACCGTTAATAAATTGGAAGAATTAGCTGAGTATATTAAAACGATGCAAGCCTTAGTGAATCCAAAGCTAGCTTAGGCCTAGCAGGTTTCAAAAACCTAGCGGGTCTTCATTTAAAATGACAATGAAACTAACCAAAGAACAAATACAATTTATAGACACGTATCTAGAGAATTCTGATGTGGTTTTTGCAGACATAAGAATGGAAATGGTAGATCATGTCGCCTCAGATATTGAAGATAGAATGCGGGCGAGTACGACTAGCGATTTCTATATTGTGTTTAAAGGTTACATGGTTCAGAACAAGGCTCAACTTTTAAAAGAGAATAAACAGTTTTTAAAATCTGCCGATAGAAAAATTTGGAAGGCATTTTTAAAAGAAGTTTTAAATCCATTAACACTGCTGATTTTTTTAACGTCTTTTGGCGGGTTTTACTTTTTGTATTCAAATTTCAATATAGAAACGTTTAGGTTAATTATTTCTTATGTTCCATTAATTGGATTATCGGGGTTTCTGTTAACTTATGTTGTTTATCACAAAGTGAAAAATCTAAAACGATTTTCGGTCGTAGAACGTTTAGCGATGCCTTTTTTGGTGTTTTATCAAATACCCAATATTATTTTTAATTTTAGCTACCAAGCTAAAGATTTAGCGACTGTACTTTGGATTCTCGGAATTGTAAGTATAGTTTTAACTTTAATGTTGGTCTTGGTTCGTGTTAGCATAAAATTATTTAAGAGTTACGAAAAGCAATATAAAACCCTAGCATAACCTAAATAGAAGGAGACCTAGCGGGTTTTTAAAACCTAACAGGTTTAAAAGTAAATTAACAATGAAACTAACCAAAGAAGAAATACAATTCGTAGACAATTATCTCATTAAAAACGAGGTAAAATACTGGGATGTGCGTTTAGAATTGTTAGATCATATTGTTTCTGCGGTTGAAGATAAAATGACTAACGATGGTATTTCTTTTAATGAAGCTTTACTTGACGTTCATAGAGGTTTTGGAAACCAGTGTATAGAATTTGGAGTTCCTAAGGGTAAAATATTTGAAAGTGGCTTATACCAAAGTAATATCGGGTTTAAGAAGTTTACAAAAAACAAGCAAAAGGAAATCAGTAGAAAAAATAGAAAACGGTATTGGGTGCTTTTAAAACAAACGCTGTTGTCTTATAGCTTTATGTTAGAGTATCTTCTATTTGTTATGATGATATTTGTCTCTTATCAATACAAACCAAAAACAGCATTATTGGTGGCATTAATTACGCTGGCAATTCCAGAATTACTGAAATTTAAATATGTGTTTAGAAAAGGGGTTAGGCACTCATTAAACGCTAATATGGTGGGTTTGCTTAATTCTTCTTTTTTGTGCTTTCAAGGTGCTATTCTAAATTTTTATAAAGATGAGTTTACTTATAATGGCATCGTAGATTATAGATATATTATAGGCTTTTATGTCCTTATTTATCCTTTAACTAGAGTCAGTTTTATGCTTTATAAAGAAGTATTAAATACCACCAAAGAACGTTATCAGCTTTTAACATCATGAAACTTACCGAACCTCAAATACAAGACCTCTACGCGTTTACAAGACAACATTTTGTAGAGCATTACGACTTGCAAACCGAACTCGTAGATCATTTAGCCAACGATATAGAAACCCAATGGCAAAATCAACCAAAGCTTAGTTTTGAAGATGCTAAAAATAAAGCCTTCAAAAAATTTGGAATTTTTGGTTTTATGGATGCCATTGAGCAAAAACAAAAGGCGATGAATAAGCGTTACAGAGGTTATTTGTGGAATGAAATTAAAAAATGGTTTGAGATGCCACAAATCGTTGCAACGATAGCATTGTATGCGTTTTTTTATATAACGTTTTCTTCAAAGTTTACCGCCATCTTTTCCCTCATTTTTTATATTATAATTTCAGGGTGGTGTATTTATAAAAGCACACAATTAAACAGGCAATTTAGAAAACGAAAAGAAATCTCTAATAAAAAATGGATGTTAGAAGAGCTAATTTTTAAGCAAGCTGGCGGTGCATCTTTAATCTTTATGTCGCAACTCTATAATGTGTTTACAATTCCCGATAAGTTTGAAATAAACACGTTGTTTTTGCTGCTCTTTTCTTTAGCTTTTACCGTCTTAACATTAATAAATTATATCAGTTTAGAAGTGATTCCGAACAA
>NZ_JBLXHI010000012.1:0-61043 GCF_048381695.1 Corallibacter sp.
TATCATTTCCAATGTATTTTCAAAATCTATATCCTCACAATATCTTACTTGGTTTACATCACCATCTTCCATAATGCGAAATACAGAAAACAACATTATAATTCTAAATGCTATTAACCCCAAACGTCTAACAGTTGCTATATAGTCATCGGGTTGAAGATTGAGGTATTTGGTTTGAAGCTTCTCAAAAAACACATTAAACTTTTGTTGTTGCTCGGTTGTTAGCCTTACTTCAATATCAGGATTGTTTTTTAGGGTTTTGTATAACCCAAAAAATTCTTTTCCTAATTGGTCGTAATATTCATCTAAACCATTGGTTGTATCAGTTTGAAAAACGTTCTTCCAAGTAGGTTTGATATTCATATAATAAAACATAAAACGACTAAACAATCCATTTTCAGCACTTGGAACCAATGCCTGAATCTGCTTTGGTGTACCAGACAACACCGTTGACAAACAAGGTCTTTCAATATCTACATACTCTCTGTCCGTTCTACGATAGTAACTAATGGTTTCGTGGTGGAATGCTTTACGAAAACCATCGGAATAATTACCGTAATCACTTTTAAAAGCTTGTGCTAAAGTATCTCCTTCGGTTTCAAAAATTAACCCTCTACCTTCATTATCCGATATTAATTGATAAACACCTGTTACACTATTGTTAGCCGGAATAAACAGCATTCTTTCAGGTGGTTTACTCGGTTTTTCCATAGTTTCACTTTTGCCCTTATTCATATTATAAGTAGCCATTTCAACTTGATGCTGTTGTTTTAGGGTTTTGGATTGTTCGCGCTTTTCTTTGTGAACAGGATTTACCAAATTTTTAATTTGGTTTAATCTCCCTTTTCCTGCTGAAGCAGGTGCAGTAACAAATAAATACAAGTTGCTAAACACTTTCCGTTGGTCGTACACACCAAACAATTTAGGAAAACAAGCACTAAATGCTGTTAATGCACCCAACAACAAAATATCACGTTCTTCATTACTGTCTGATGGTTTTACTACTTGTTGCAAAAATGTTGGGATGTTGTTGTAAACTGTTGTAGGTATTGTTGGCAATGGTTGTTTTTCTTCCTCTGGATGTTGCGATACTTCAACAACTTGTTGTTGCTGTTTTGGTTTAATACCAACTTGATGCAAATGGTGGTATAAGGTTGCTATGCTTATACCGTGTCCTTTTGCTTGTAAGCATTTATTATACTGTTCGTCGCATTCTTTATGGTCGTAACCTGAATAATTTCTGCTAATTCTATGGTAGTAATCACGTCCAGCTTCACCGTATTCCTCTGAAATAGCAAAACCAATATCACGCCACTTTTCATACGTATCTGTAATGTCTATACCTGATTGTTCTAATGCGCTGACATATGATTCAATATCATTTGCAACAACTGTTGTTGGGTTGTTGTTGATTGGTTTTTTAGGTACTTCTTTTTGCTCTGGAACAGCTAACCAATCTTTTGGGTTAAATATTTTTGTCATAACTTTTGATGTCTTTTATGTAGGTATGCCAATGGATCGTGGGATAAAAAACACGCTCTGGAAATGTCTTTACCTGATTGGTCTACCTCAATGTTATATGTTTGCTTTATGTAATTGGCCACCGCAATAAAATATTCATTGTGTGACACTTTGGATAAATCGATTCTAATTATCCATTTTAAACCTTCTCCTGAAGGTGATGTAAACAACAATTCGGTTTCAAAATATTCATCGTTCAATAATTGTTGTTTTAGTTCTTCAAGATTCTGCAAATGGTCAAAATCGATTGTCAATAATGATGAATGCTCAATTAAGCTAGCATCATTTCGTTTAGAAAACACGCCTGAAAATGTTACATAATCAAAATGATTTGCTTTAAATTTTCGTGCTTCTTTAGGGTTTTTAATCGCTCTAAATTGCTCTGTGATACTTTTATACTTATCGCTTGTAATACGCTCAAATATTTGGTGTAATCTTACTTTTTCAGTTGGAAAAACATTTCTAATTGGTGCTTTGTAAAAACTGCTGTAAGCATACCAAGTATCATCAGGTGCATCTAACCAGGATAATTCATCTTCTTTTTTAACTTCAAAATTTAGATGCAGTACCTCATTGATTTTTAGTAACAATTCTTCTTCATTAATGATTTTAAAATGATAGGATGCAAAATCGAATACATCACCTTTAAAATCGGTTAATTCTATGTCGTAATGCATTGCCTTATTTTCAACAACATTAATTTGTAATGTTGATTTACCACCATTAAAAGGATTTCGGGTTATCCCGCAGTCCCTTCCTTTTAAGGAAAGGACTGTTGATTTAGGATAATACTGCCTTAATACATAAGCATAAATATTTAACCCGTAATGCGTTTTCTTTAAGATGCTTTCTTTACTTATTTCCATCGCATTTAAAATTTGGGTTATAATAATTGCTTTGTAATAGTTCCTCTATATCAGATACTTTGTAATAAAATTTACCTTGTATCTTGCTATATGGAATCGTACCATTTGAACGGAATGTTTGCAATGTCCGTTGGCTAATATGTAGCGTTTGCATTACGTCCTGATTGTCAATCCACGTATCTTTTAAGCGTTCTGCTCTCGTAGCTCTTATTAATTCGATACGTGCCTTTAAGTCCTTAATCTCTTGTGAGAGTGCCAAGAGTAAATCGATGATTTCAGTCATAACTAAATCCTTCCTTTTTTGATTAAGTAATTAGCTGCCTGTTGCTCGATTTCGTCTTGGGAATCCATACGGTTACGCAATAACCATTGGTCTAATTCCTGACGTTGGAAATAGATTTTTTTACCATTCGGTTTATAGTGTGGAATGGCTCCCGTACTTGTAAGTTTATACAAGTGCGATTGTGATAGTTCTAAATACTGACAAGTTTCATTGAAATTCAATACTTGCTTTTGCAACGTTTGTTGTTCTACTAACAACTTTTCGATGCGTTCTAAACGTTCAATTATTTTAACGTCCATCTTATTATAAATTTTAATTAAAAAATGGACTTCTGCGCAAAAGTCATCCTTGATTGTCAAGGACATAACAAATATTGAAAAAGGTGTTTGGTATAACAGAAAAGAGAAAAAATGGTATTATTAAACCATTGTAAAACAATGATTTACACCGTTTTTGGTATTATCTATTTGGTATTAAGTAGAGAAAATACCACTTTTAAAAAGTGAAGTTTTATTTGATTTGGTCAAGCCAAAAATTGGCTTCAACTAATTTTTGATAGGCTCTTTTTTTAGCACCTAAAAAATTACGGTATTCTTTATCGGCATTACTACCTGGTCCATAACGATGAGCAAAAAATTTATGAATATGTTTACGCTCTATTTTTTTTGATGGTTTATCTTCAAAAAATATCCTTTCATTAAAGTATTTTGCTTCCGTTAGTTTTACCATAAAAGCTGCAAGTAATATTTTTTTGCCCCTTTTTTTAGTATAATTATATTTATCATCAATGATACCTTTTTCATTTAACAACTCCTCTAATTTTGCAAATTCCCTTTGTTTAGTCTTGTTAATAAGTTCGTTATAGGATAAGACATCATTGTTTTCCTCTCTAAAATCACCTTGTATAGCGTTGAAAATTGAACTTTGTTTTACTTGTTTCCTGACCGTTTTTATTTCTGCACCGGTATAGGATTTTACAATTAACTCTTGAGGTGGTTCTTCATTAAAAAATACTTCGTGCAGTTCTTCTATTGTATAAATTTCAGCATCACTTAATTCTGAAAATCGTTCTTGAAGTTCCATAAAAAGCATCATCGCATTAGCCTTTAAAAATGAAATAATATAAGCTTCATCAGATTTATCATTTTGAATTGGCTTTAAAGACAAACTTTCATCAAGATCATTATCCGAAATATAGATGCTAATTTGGTTTAGGTAGTTTTTGATGCGGTTGTATTCTTTATCATACAAGAAAGATAAATGACCAGGTGTCGTATTGATTTCAAGTGCATCATTAATTTGATTAAAATTTTTGATGTACTCGTTTTCTATTAACTTTAAATAGTATTTACGCTTGTTAGAATACGCCTTTTTGAAGTCGATTTCATATTTAGGCGTTGTATTGAGGTATTGCTTTTTAAAGCCTTTTAAAAGCTCTTTAAATTGGTTTTCGGTTCTTTTATCATCAGTAACCTTTTCCACATACAGTAAGTCGATAAATAGGTCTTTAGCCATTTGGGTTAAGGTTTATTCTGTACGCTGCTTGTTTCTTTTTGTCGTCAATTACTTTAGCGTAAATTTGAGTTGTTTTCAAATTCTTATGACCTAACATTTTTGATACTGTATAAATATCAGTACCCAAAGTCAGTTGTAATGTTGCAAAAGAATGACGCGCACAATGGAACGTGATATTCTTCTTAATTTCTGCCTCACCAACCCATTCTTTTAGTAGGTCATAATTTCTCTGAACGTTATTAATATTCTCGAAAACTTTTTTAGTCGATTCGCCTTTTTCTCCTAACAATTCAAATGCTTGTTCGGAAATTGGTAAGGTTTCAGCTCCTTTAGTTTTCTTTTGCTTAAATCTAATAAAATTTCCATAGGTTTCTGAATATTGGATTTCAGACCATTGAAGTTTTGTAATATCTGACCAACGCAAACCTGTAAGGCAGGAAAAAAGAAACGCATTTTTTAATTGTGGATGTCGGCTATCTGTGTTAAAAAGCTTTCTAACTTCTTCTAAAGTTAAAAATTCCATATGTGTATCTTCTTCTTTAAAGTTTTCAACTGAAATAGCAGGATTGTATTGTATTACCTTTTCTTTAACAGCTTGTCGTAATACCGCTAAAAGTTTTTTAAAATATGCTGATTTTGTGTTTTGGCTTAATGGTCTTTTACTTCTGGAAAGTGCTTTTTTGTCTAAATACTCTTTAAAACCTTCTACCCATTCTTCATCTATTCTTTCAAAAGAAATACCTATTGGGTGATAATCTTTTAAATGTTTTAGTGTGCTATTCCATACACCTAAATTGCCTTTACTTTCTGAACGTCTTTCAATCCATTGTTCTAAATACACGAAAAAATTTCCTTGTTTCTTTTCTTTATTTTCAAAACCATAAATATTATTCTGTACCTCTAAATGTCTTTTGGCTCTGATGCTTTCAGCAAGTTGTAAGATTTTCTTGTTTTCTAATTTCTGTGCTTTAGTTAAGGACCCTTTGTCGGGTTCTGGCGTTAAATATAATTTCAAGTACTCGTACTTACGATTTCCGTTTTCGTAATAATCAAGATATAAACTAATTCGTTTCCCTTTTCTACGTTGGCGTAAAGTAACTTTCATTTTCCTTATATTTACTGTGTTAGACTGTGCGTTTTATGAGTGTTGTATGGGCAACAATACGGCAACAAATATAAGCAAAAAAGGGTAGTTTGGCAACAAAAAAGAATGTAAACATTTACATAAACTAATGATTAATAGGTAGATAACAAACAAAAGAAAGATAATGAATTTCCTATCGGAAAGTCCTCGCAAATTTGCTATCTTCGGTTCACGGCGGAAAATCCTCGCGGATTTTCACGCAACGAAACTATACACAAACCGTTAGCTGCAAGCTGAATCAAACCTTGAATTATTATTTTTTTAAAATAAAAATGAAAAGCGATAATTATATTTTTAATTGTCGCTTTTTTTTTATAATTTTATGCTAAATAAGGCACAAACTTTATTTAATCAGTAACTTCAGATAGAAACACAACAAAAAAATCTGAATTACAAATCAAAATAAACACTTTTCTTTTAGTGCCGTAAGCAAAAGTGTAATCAATAAGTTTTTAACTCATTCATTACACTATGCTAAATTTCCAAATTACATTATATAACAAAAACACAGAAGAATTCTTCTTAACCTCAATAAATATTGACTTGAATTGGGTTATCGCTTGTGTGTCTTCTAACGAAATCAAAAAGAATTCAATTAAATTGTTTTTAGATAAGACTAAAATATCAGGTGAACCAATTAAAAAGTTTCAATCGGACAAATATGACTTAATTTTAACACAAACAACTTTAATGAGTATATTAAAAACTAACTTTAATTTCTTTAGTCTTGGAAAAAGACTAATTATTAATAAAGCATACGCACCTGTATTAATATATAATAATTATAAAATCATAATAGATGATCTGTCCTTGGAAACACCAAAATGGTCGAAGAAAAGAATTATTAGAACAATTAATTCATCCTAAAATAAGTTAATACATCCTAGGATTTAGTCTTTTGTCCTAGAATTCAAAAAAAATGCATTAAATAATTTATATTGAGTCAGTTATAAACCTTAAAAATTTTTATTATGAGTAGAAAAAAGTACATACAAGGACAAAAAGATGCCGCTTCAAGAAAAGGATATAATGACGGCACGAACATAGGAACTGATATTTTTGATTGGATTTCTGGCCCAACTCAAAAAGAGCTGAAAGAAAGAAAAGCCTATAGAGATGGGTATAATAATGGAAAAAAACAAAGAAACTAATCTTTATACTTGAATTTTAAAAGCCATTCTATTTAGGATGGCTTTTTTATATTTATGTAAATTATTGTCTTCATAAAATAAGCCAGCAGCTAACACCGTATATAATTTATTGCTAGTTCTAGCTTACTTCTGTAAAAATTAGCTACGCACAGTTCATTGCGCTTATGTACATTCGGTTTGTATTTGCTAAATTACTTGTTAAACCACGCAATAAGTCATACACAAATCCCTTGCAGCATAAACAAAAGAAATGCTGGGCTTAAATTCAATAATATGAAAAAAGATAAAAACGTTAGATAACGTAAAGGCGAAATTGAGTACCGAACTTCTTTCAATCAAGAACAAGCAGATTTGACTGATGACGAAAAAGTTACTCGAATTTATACAACCAAATAATACACGTATCTTTAGACTATAAAACACTGAATATGGTCTATAAATTAACAGCATATATCATTTTTTAACTTATAGCTATATTTCAGGATGAAATTGTCAAACAAAATTTTAAATATGAAGCAAACCTTACTACTGTTATGTATTTTATTCATCAGCTGTAATACAGAAAATAAACAAGATGAGTTAAAACCAGAAAAACCAACAGAACAAAAAAATAATAAAATCAAAGTTTTAAACTTCGGAACATTTCACTTTGGTTATACCCCTGATGCTAACAAAACAGAGTTTGACGAACATAGCGAAAAAGCACAAAAAGAAATTAGAGAAATCTCAAAAATGTTAGCACAGTTTAAGCCTACAATAATATGTATTGAAAACCTACCAAAATTTAATACTGAAATTAATAAAGCCTATCAAGATTTTTTAGATAACCCTTCTACATTAAATACTAATTATGGAGAAAGTAGTATGATTGGTTTTGATGTAGGTAGATTGAGTGGTGTAAAAAAAATATATGGCATAGATAACCATATGGGCTATAATTATAGTGTTGGAGATTTTATAGAAAACAGTCCTGAATATACAAATAGCATCGATTCAAAAACATATTTACAACTAACAAATGAGCCATTTAAAGATTATCCTGAAATGGCTAAACGCGAAAAAAATTATGATAAATTATCATTACTTGAGAAATTAAAATTAATTAATGAACCTTTACATCTTGATTATTCAATAAATACCAATGCTGATAAATTACTTTATGTAGGCATAGAAGACGGCTTTGAAGGTGCTGATAATGCAGCTATCTTCTATCATAGAAATATGAAGATATATTCTAACCTAAATAGGATTCCAATGACAAAAAACGACAGGGTATTTATAATTATGGGGACTGCTCATACTGCTTTTTTAAGGGAGTTTATGAGAAGAAGCCCCAAATTTGAAATGGTAAACACATTAGAATATCTAAAATAAAAAACTAGCTACAACACAACACCATATAAAATTAATTGTAAGAGAAAACCATTAATGAAAAAAATAAGCTTTCTTTTTTTAGTTATAATTTCAACTCTAGCATACAGCCAGGAAATAGATACGCTTTCATTCTATTCAAAAGCATTTAAAGAAGAAAGAACTGTTTACATATACAAACCTGAATTTTATAAATACAAATCAGACACTGTTAAACTCCCTGTAATATATCTACTTGATGGTCAGAACAAATGGTTTATTGACCCTGCAATTTCTGATATTCAGTTTCTACGATTTACAAAAGAGATTCCGAGTGCTATTGTCGTTGTCATTCCTTTAAAAAATAGAATAAAAGAATGCGCTCTTGCGGATTTAGGAACCAGATTGCCACTAGACGAATTTATTACCAAAGAGCTAGACGAAGCGTTAAAAAAATATAATCCCAATGACTTTAAAATAAGTATTGGGCACTCTTTTTCAGCGTCATTTTTATTGTACTCATTTTACAAACACCCCGATTATTATACAGCTGTAATTGCAAATTCGCCATTTGATCACATGAAAATGCTTGTTGATGGTTTTGAGCAGGTAAAAACAATCGATAAATCAAAAATTTCAATCGCCATAGGCAGTGTCGAAAAAGATGGTGCACACAGAAAAAAATATGACCAATTGAAAAATCAATATGCATCATTTTTTAGTTCAATTAATACGTTTGAAGCCAATTATTCTGCGCACAATTCAGTACCAATTGCTGCAAACCCAACATTACTGACAAAAGTATTTGCCGATTTTAGAAATCGCTACTCCGAAATTGCAAAAGTAGATATGGCATATAAACTTGTAGCGAATCCCGGTTCAATAGCTGAAGAATTGAATAAAATAGCGCTAGCTTCAAAAGTTGGGAATTATAATTATCCACCTGAAATTTCTGATATAAATGGAATAGCTTCTCGCTATTGGAACAACAAACTTAACGACTATGCTACTAAAGTGTATGAACTTGGGGTTAAATATTATCCCAATTATTATGAGTTTTATATATCACTTTACGAGTTAACACATGACAAGGACAGCGCTAGTGCAAAAAATCACTTAAATAAAGCACTATTTCTATTAGAAACGGTTGAGGACAATTGGGCAGGAAAACATGAGTTAATTGAAGAAATAAAAGTCGAAAAAACAAAAAACGGCTGGTAATAGACCTTTAAAAAAAAAATTGATTTAAATACTTATAAGTTAATAACAGTATTTTTCACTCTAAAAATGCTAGACTATGAAGGTTATGCTTTTTCTTTAGGCTTGTACATTACAATGATTTGAATAATAATAGCCAGGAAAACAAGCATATAAATTTCTATTTGTGTAAAAAGTTCTACGGTATCAACGGCACGCTTGCTTATAGACATTTGCCTGCTACCTTCGTTGAGTTGAATTTTTGAGAGATCGTTTAAATTTGCTTTTACGCGTTCAAAATGCTTTATTAATTTGGTACTAGAAGCGTTGTTTTCAGAATCAATCAAGCCTTGAATATTGGCTTTAAAATCGGTAAAAACTTGCGCTTCTTTTTGTGTTAATTTAGTTTCTTCAAATCTTGATATTAAAGCTTGTAATGACGTATTTACAGCTGCATTTTTCACCTTAAAAAAAGTAGTATCTGCCATAGCTACAGCAAGTTCTTTTTCTTGAACTAGTTTTAGCATGTCAAATATTAAGTCGTTTGCAATGAGTCTGTCTTCGTAAATAGTTACAACCGAATCACGAACACGAACAAAGTTGTTTTTATCAATAAGATTTGTTGTAATGATAAGAACAAAAATCATTAATATACCTAGCACCCACTTTATTTTATTATACAATGTCATACTTACAAGGTTTGAAAAAATTTAATTACGAAGATACAAAAAACCTTGCTTAACAACATTGATAGTCTTGTAATAGAGATGGTAAAACTTACAAAAAATCTGTTTGAAAAAGCATATCAAGCATGTTATCACACTAATTAATAATAGAAAGCTGAAGACATTTATGCCCTAGTGCTAAATAACGTACCAGAGTGTCATAAAAAAATGGCTTACAGCGCCAGCCAAAACAAATAAATGCCAAATAACATGATTGTAAGGTATGCGTTCTATAGCATAAAACACAATACCTATGGTGTAAAAGAAGCCACCTGCAAACAAATAAAACAAACCGTTTGTGCCAAGTATTTGAGCAAGATAAGTATAGTCAAAAACTACTAACCAACCCATTGCTAGATATAATACAACAGAAAATGCTTCGTACTTACCGGTAAAAAATAGTTTTAAAATGAGTCCGAATGCAGCAATAGCCCAAACCGTATAAAACAATACCCAACCGTTGCTTTGCTCTAAAGCTATTAAAGAAACTGGCGTGTAAGTACCAGCTATAAGCAAGTAAATACTTACGTGGTCTAAAATTCTAAAATAATGTTTTTGCTTTTGGTTACTAACGGCGTGATATAATGTAGATGAAAGAAATAAAATGATTATAGTGGCTCCATAAACAGCAACACTAAACACGCTATAAGGTGTTTTGTGTGTGTTATACATAATGAGTAATACCAAAGCTACAACACCAAAAATAGCTCCTATTGCATGAGTTGCTGTGTTAAGACGTTCTTCAAAAGGTGTTTGAATGCGCATTATTCAGGTTTATTACTATTAAGCCACTTATCAGAAAGCTTTAAAAAATCAATATCTAAAGCCGGATCTTGTTTTTCTAATAATCCGCTTTGAAAATTACGTTGTAAAATATCTTCAATAAGATAGTCTTCTTTATTGTTTTCAGGATCAAAAACCTCTTTTAGCGAAATATCAAACAAGTTTGCTGTGCCATTATACCAAAAAGCACGCCAACCGCTACGCAATTCTTTTATTAAATCGAATGTTGTAATACCTGTTTGCCTATGTACTAATTTCACTAATATTTGTCCTTCGGTACGTGTTAGTTTTTTAAGCTGTTCAGAGAACTCATCTTCAATATACTCTTGTATAATTTTTGTATATCGTTTTCTGTCGCGCTTACTTGTCATCAAATCCAAACGCTGATTTAATGACTCTAACCGTTCTGCAGCTAATTTGGCATACGGATATACTTTTATGGTTTTTCTTCTTAAAATAAGATAGCGTTTACGTTCTTCTCTACTATCAAACTTTAATCTATGTAATACCAAAACCTCATCAAGATCTATAGCTGTATGCGGTATAGAGTCGCCTTCTATAATAATATAAGCGACTTCGGTAGAGTCTTTTATAACAGGTGCCGTTTGGCCAATAGCCAATATGGGTAACAAAAACAATATGTAACGTAATGTATGCATATATAATAAACGTGCTAAAACTGTTTTAAAATAGACATTTCAAAATTAATAATTTACAAAAGCATTAACCTTAAAATACTATTAATATTATTATTTTAGTGAAAAATTTAAAACATGGCAAAAAAGAGTATACTCAATAAAAAGTCTATGGACTTTTTAGAAACATATTTAAACAATGCAGCTCCAACCGGTTATGAATGGGATGGACAAAAAATATGGATGGATTATTTAAAACCTTATGTAGATGAATTTATTACAGATACATACGGAACCGCTGTTGGTGTAATAAATCCAGAAGCAAAATACAAAGTGGTAATTGAAGGACATGCTGATGAAATTTCGTGGTATGTAAATTATATTACCGACAACGGATTAATTCATGTAATAAGAAATGGTGGTAGTGATCATCAAATAGCACCTAGTAAAATAGTAAATATTCATACTAAAAAAGGGATTGTAAAAGGTGTTTTTGGTTGGCCTGCTATACACACTAGAAACAAAGCTAAAGAGCAAGCTCCTACTCTAGAAAACATTACTATAGATGTTGGTGCGAAAGATAAAGAAGAAGTTGAAAAAATGGGTGTTCATGTTGGTTGCGTAATTACGTATCCTGATGAGTTTCATATTTTAAACGAAGACAAGTTTGTATGTCGTGCATTAGATAACCGTATGGGTGGTTTTATGATTGCTGAAGTAGCGCGTTTGCTTCATGAAAACAAAAAGAAATTGCCTTTTGGACTTTACATAACAAACTCGGTACAAGAAGAAATAGGCTTACGTGGTGCTGAAATGATAACGCAAACCATAAAACCAAATGTAGCCATAGTTACTGATGTAACTCATGACACCACAACGCCTATGATTGATAAAAAGAAAGAAGGCCATTTAGAACTTGGTTTAGGTCCTGTTGTGGCTTATGCTCCTGCTGTACAGCAAAAATTACGTGACTTAATTACTGAAACAGCCGAAGAAAAAAATATCCCGTTTCAGCGTTCAGCCTTATCAAGAGCCACAGGAACTGACACAGATGCTTTTGCTTATAGCAATGGTGGTGTTGCCTCTGCATTAATTTCATTACCATTACGCTATATGCATACTACGGTAGAAATGGTACATCGTGAAGATGTAGAGAATGTTATAAAATTGATTTACGAATCGTTGCTTAAAATTGAAGATGGCGAGACGTTTTCATATTTTAGCTAATAATAAAGCCTCTTAATAAAAGAGGCTTTTTTTAATTTTTATAATGACTGAAGAACTTATAGATATTGTTAGCGAAAACGGTAAGCCCACTGGAAAAACTGCTTTAAAGTCAGTAATACACCGTGAAGGCCATTATCACAATACAGCGCATATTTGGCTATACACTAATAACCATGAGATTTTATTAGCGCAACGCAGTTTTAAAAAAGCTATTTGCCCGGGACTTTGGGATGTTTCAGTTGCTGGACATGTTGATGCTGGAGAAACCATAAAACAAGCTGCCATTCGAGAAACACAAGAAGAAATTAGTCTAAATATTAAGCAAGAAGATTTACATCAAATTGGTGTGTTTCCTTGTTTTCAAAGCTATGATAATGGTATTATTGATAACGAGTTTCATCATACTTTTATAGCTAAACTTAAAGTTTCTATAGAAGAGTTAAAGCCTCAACCAAATGAGGTTGAAGCCTTAAAACTTGTCCCGATTGATACGTGTTTCTCCCTACTAATTAATAGCTATACTAATAATCATTTTGTTGCATCAAACCGAGCTTATTATGAAATGGTTTTTGATTCAATTAAAAAGTACTTAATTTAATAAACATTTACAGCAAAAAACACAATGGACCTTCTCTTATCAGCAATAGCGCCTGTTTTTATAATTATCATCTACATTTATGTAAAAGACAAATACGAGAAAGAACCTAAACTTCTACTCTTTTATTGTTTTTTATTCGGTGCTTTTATAAGCATTTTTATTACTACTATTATGTATGTAATATTTGATATGATATTGCCACTAGATAGCGCCAGTGTTTTACAGCAATTTATAAAAGCCTTCTTTGTGGTTGGCTTTACTGAAGAGTTTAGTAAATATATCATTGTCAGGTTTTTTGCCCAACCAAAAAAAGATTTTAACGAACCCTTTGATGGTATTGTTTACGCCGTTATGGTATCAATGGGTTTTGCTGCTACAGAAAATATTATGTATGTATTGCAAGCCGGACAAGGTGGATACCAAGTTGCTTTTTTAAGAGCTTTTACAGCAGTTCCTGCTCATGCTACATTTGCTATTTTAATGGGATATTTCATGGGGAAAGCTAAATTCTCAAATAACAGAGTAAAGCTTAATTTAATAGGGCTTTTACTCGCCATATTATTTCATGGTGCTTATGATTTCTTTTTGTTTATAGATTTCATTCCTGGTATTTGGGTTGGCGCATTTGTATCTCTTGCTATTGGATTAATTTTGGCTAGAAAGGCTATAAAGCGCCATCAAAACAATTCGCATTTTAAAATAGAATAATTCATTTTACACAATATACTTTTGCCTTGATATGAATCTCATGAAAAATACAATTGCCGAAAGAATTGCAGATTTTTTAAAACGTTTTCCTCCTTTTGATTTGCTTAAAAAAGTTCAATTATTAGAGATTGCCAAGCAAGTATCAATAAAATACCTAGATAAAGGTCAGGTTATTTACAATCAAAACGACGCTCTTCACGAACATTTTTATATGATTCATAAAGGAGCAGTCTCACTATCTAAAACAATAGATAACACTTCAGAAGTTATTGATAAGTTTGATGAAGGTGATATTTTTGGTTTACGCCCACTTTTTGCCCAAGAAAACTATGCTATTACATCTATAACCGAAGAAGAATGTATTCTTTACAGTATTCCTATTGCTGTTTTTAAACCTATTGCAGAAAAAAATAAAAACATAGGCAAATACCTTTTAGAAAGTTTTGCATCAAATACCGAAAACCCTTTTTCTAAAGAGCACCAATTACGCTTTTTTTCTGATACCGAAGTTGTCATTAATCAACCAGACAATCTTTATGAACTTCAACCAGTTAGATACATAAAAAAAGTTGTCACTGCAAAGCCAAAATCAAAAATAAAAACCATTGCCAAACTAATGAGCTCTAAAAACATAAGCTCTATTATCATTATTGAAGATGACTATCCTATTGGCATTGTTACTGACAAAGATTTGAGAAACAAAGTAGCTACAGGCATACATACTATAGGAGAATCTGTAACAAATATTATGAATTCACCTGTGCTTTGCTATCCCAAAAACCTAACTATAGCACAAGCCCAAATCACAATGATGAAACATAAAATTGGGCATTTGTGTATTACTGAAGACGGCACGCCTAACTCAAAACTTGTAGGCCTTGTATCTGATCACGATATAACTCTCATGAAAGGCAGTAATCCATCTGTACTCATGAAAGCTATAAAACGCTCTAACACAACCAAAGATTTAAAACGCATTAGAGAAAAAATCACTGTATTACTTAAAGGGTATATTATGCAAAATATACCGCTTACACATACAAGTAAAATTATATTTGAACTGAATGATGCTACCATAAAAAGAGTCATAGAGCGATGCATTGAAAAAATGAAAGAAGAACCACCTGTTAGCTTTGCTTGGATGTCTTTAGGTAGTCAAGGACGAAAAGAACAACTTTTGCAAACTGATCAGGATAATGCTATTGTTTTTGAAAACGTTCCTGAAGAAGAGCTTGAACAAGTAAGAGCCTATTTTTTAAAACTCGCTAAAAAAGTAAATAAACGATTAAATACCATTGGGTTTGAATTTTGTAATGCCGATATGATGGCAAAAAATCCAAAATGGTGTTTAAGTCTCAATGAGTGGAAAACACAATTCAGTAGTTGGACAACAAATACAGGTAATGATGAAATCTTATTAGCCTCTATCCTATTCGATTTTGATATTAGCTATGGTAACGCTGCACTTACTAACGAACTTTCAGAACATGTATTAAGTATTACAAAAGACAACTCTTTATTTTTAAGCAAACTTGGTATTAGTGCTTTAAGAAGCGCATCGCCGTTAGGATTTTTTAGGCAGTTTCTTGTTGAAAGTGATGGTAAACACAAGGATTTCTTCGATTTAAAAAAACGTGCGCTTATGCCATTAATAGATGCCGGTCGTTTACTTGCATTAACTTATCAAATAAAAAACATTAATAACACAGCAGAACGTTTTGAGAAATTAGCCGAACTTTTCCCTGTCAATAAAGAACTTTATTTAGCGTGTTCTTACGCCTTTAAAGCGTTGTTAAAATTCAGAACAAAGCATGGTCTCATCAATAATGATAATGGTAGATTTATTGAATTAGAAATTATGACCAAAGAAGAAAAAATGAAGCTAAAACGATGTTTTAAAACTATAGCATCACTACAAGAGTTTATTAAAGTTAGGTTTAATTTAAATACCTTAATGTAATGATTAGGCAGTTTTTTAATAAAAAACCAACACCGGAATATCCAAAGTATTGGTTAGACTATGAGGCTTTGTTTGCTACCACTAAACGCAGTGAATTGCACAATACACGCTTTGTTGTTCTTGATACTGAAACTACGGGTTTTGATTATGAAAAAGACCGTGTACTATGCATTGGTGCCGTTGATGTTTTTAATAATGAAATCAATGTTGCCAACGCCTTTGAAGTATATATTAAACAAGAACATTTTAATGAAAACACCGTAGAGATTCACGGAATCATAAAAAATGAACGTATTGAAACCACAACCGAAGAAGATGCCTTAAAGCTGTTCTTAAACTATATTGGCAATAGCATTTTAGTGGCACATCATGCTCGGTTTGACATCACTATGATTAATAAAATGCTTCTGCGTCATAACTTACCCAAACTTAAAAACAGCGTTTTAGATACCGTAAATTTATATCGCGCGACACGCATTAAATCTAACCTTATCAAACAAGATAAATACACCCTTGACGAAATTGCAGAAAATTATGTGCTTGATGTTTCTGATAGACATACAGCTGCTGGAGATGCACTTCTCACTGCCATTATATTCTTAAAAACAACAACAATATTAAAGAATAACAAAGGGTTAACTCTAAAAAAAATGTTCAAACTATAAGCTTTCGTTAAAAAACTAGTAGCTTTTCTCAAACGTTTTAGTTTATGTATCTTTACGGCTCTAAAACATCATTTCATGAAAACATTTAAAGCATCTGTAAACAATACAGATCATTTTGAAATTTCAAACGAAAGCATCCAAAACCTTGATGTCGTTCCTACAAAAGCAAATACATTTCACATTCTAAAAAATAATCAATCTTTTAATGCTGAAATCATAGAAAAAGATTTCAATAACAAAACCTATGCTGTGAAAGTAAACAACACAGTATATAATGTTGCAATTGCTGATTATTTAGATCAACTTATTAAAGACATGGGATTTGAAGTAGGTGCTTCTAAACATGTAAACGATATAAAAGCGCCAATGCCAGGGCTTATCCTAGATATTAGCGTATCACAAGGTCAAGAAGTTAAAGAAAATGACACATTGCTTATCCTTGAAGCTATGAAGATGGAAAACGTATTAACATCTCCACGTGATGGTGTTATAAAAACCATTTCTGTAGCAAAAGGCGATGCTGTTGACAAAAACCAACTATTAATAGAATTTGAATAATATGAAGAAGATTTTAGTAGCAAACCGAGGCGAAATTGCCATTCGTGTGATGCGAACTGCAAAAAAAATGGGTATAAAAACGGTTGCCGTTTATTCCAATATAGATAGACATGCGCCACATGTAAAATATGCTGATGAAGCTGTTTTAATTGGTGAAGCACCTTCTAATCAATCGTACTTATTAGGTGATAAAATTATACAAGTCGCTAAAGACCTTAACGTAGATGCCATTCATCCTGGTTATGGGTTCCTTTCTGAAAATGCTGACTTTGCCGAATTATGCGAAGCCAACAACATTACCTTTATAGGGCCAAAAAGCAAAGCCATAAAAATCATGGGAAGCAAGCTAGCAGCCAAAGACGCTGTTAAAGCTTATGATATTCCTATGGTTCCAGGAACCGACGAAGCTATTACAGATATTGCTGAAGCCAAAAACATTGCCACAGGCATTGGATTTCCTATCTTAATAAAAGCCTCTGCTGGTGGTGGCGGAAAAGGCATGCGTATTGTTGAAAAAGAAGCCGATTTTGAATCGCAAATGGATCGTGCCATTAGTGAAGCTGTTAATGCTTTTGGTGATGGTTCGGTATTTATTGAGAAATATGTAGCATCGCCACGTCATATTGAAATTCAGGTGATGGCAGATACACATGGTAACGTGATTCATTTATTTGAGCGCGAATGTAGTATTCAACGTCGTCATCAAAAAGTGGTTGAAGAAGCGCCATCGTCTGTACTAACTCCAGAGTTACGTGCTAAAATGGGTGAAGCTGCTGTAAAAGTGGCAAAAGCCTGCGATTATATTGGTGCTGGAACAGTTGAGTTTTTGTTAGATGAAAACCACAACTTTTACTTCTTGGAAATGAATACGCGTTTGCAAGTAGAACATCCTGTTACCGAATTAATCACAAAAACCGATTTGGTTGAACAACAAATTCGTGTGGCTCGTGGTGAAGTTTTAGCTATAAAGCAAGCCGATTTAAGCATTCATGGTCACGCATTGGAGCTACGTGTTTATGCTGAAGATCCGCTGAACGATTTCTTACCAAGTGTTGGTCATTTAGATGTGTATCAATTGCCTGTTGGTAAAAACATTCGTGTAGATAACGGTTTTGAGCAAGGTATGGATATTCCTATTTATTATGACCCTATGCTTTCCAAATTAATCACTTACGGAACTACGCGTGATGAGGCTATTCAACTTATGATAAAAGCGATAGAAAACTATCAAATTGAAGGTATTCAAACCACTCTTCCATTCGGAACGTTTGTTTGTGAACACGATGCTTTCCGTTCAGGTGATTTTGACACGCATTTTGTTAAAAAACATTACTCTCCAGAAGCCATTAAAGCCAAACAAGAAACTGAAGCAAACATTGCAGCACTTATTGCTGTAAAACAGTATCTGGAAGACCAAAACGTATTACGAACTTGTCATTCCGCACTTGATGCGGAATACAAGAGAAATTGACAAAGTGGATCCTGCGTCGTAGCGTAGGATGACAAAAAATCAACAATACTGTCATTCCGCACAGAACCTGTACTAAACTTGATTTGATAATCCGGAATATATATAAAATAATTAATAGTGAAACATTTTAAAAAACACGCCAACTTTTGTCATTCCGTGCTACGACACGGAATCCATAAAAAATCATTTATATGTTTTAAAAAATGAAAGGAAATTATTACCAATTTTATGTTTACATATTAACAAATAAAAAGAACGGAACACTTTACATTGGTATGACAAATGATTTAGAACGAAGAGTATTTGAGCACAAAGCAAAACTTATAGAAGGTTTTACTAAAAATTATGGATTAGACAAATTAGTGTACTTTGAACAATTTCAATATGTAAATGATGCAATAAAAAGAGAAAAGCAATTAAAAAATTGGAATAGACAATGGAAGATTGACCTAATTGAAGCTGAAAATAAAAACTGGAATGATTTAACAGAAGATTGGATATATTAAATGGATCCTGAATCAAGTTCAGGATGACAAAGAAAATGACACAGGTACAACGAAATAAAATTAGAACAATTACTTGTCATTCCACACTTGATGCGGAATCCAAAAAAACAAAAACATACATGCTATGCAAGACAAAATAAAAGACTTAAACGAAAAATTAGCCCAAGCCTATTTAGGTGGTGGCGAAAAACGTATAGAAAAACAACATGCCAACAAGAAACTAACGGCTCGCGAACGCGTGCAATATGTATTAGATGAAGGCTCGTTTGAAGAAATTGGTGCTTTAGTTACGCATCGTACCAAGGACTTTGGTATGGACAAACAACAGTTTTATGGCGATGGCGTTGTAACAGGTTATGGTACTATTCATGGTCGCTTGGTGTACATCTTTGCACAAGACTTCACCGTATTTGGTGGTTCGCTTTCTGAAACTCACGCCGAAAAGATTTGTAAAATTATGGACCTTGCTGTAAAAGTTGGTGCGCCATTAATTGGATTGAATGATTCTGGTGGTGCACGTATTCAAGAAGGTGTGCGCTCGCTTGGTGGTTATGCAGATATTTTTTACAGAAATGTACAAGCATCTGGTGTTATTCCGCAGTTATCTGCCATTATGGGACCTTGTGCTGGTGGTGCTGTATATTCTCCTGCCATGACCGATTTCACCCTTATGGTTGAAAACACCAGTTATATGTTTGTAACTGGACCAAATGTGGTTAAAACTGTGACGAATGAAACTGTAACTTCTGAAGAACTTGGTGGTGCATCTACACACGCATCAAAATCTGGTGTGGCGCATAAAACGTCAACAAATGATGTGGAATGTTTAGAAGACGTCAAAAAACTATTGAGTTACTTACCTCAAAACAACCAAGAAAAGCCAAAAGCCTTACCGTTTGAATTAGGTGATGAATTGAGAGAACAATTATCTGACATTGTCCCTGATAATGCCAACAAGCCTTATGATATGCATGAGGTAATTTCTGGTATTATTGACGAAGATTCATTTTACGAGATGCATAAAGACCATGCCGAAAACATTATTGTTGGTTTTGCGAGATTAGGCGGAAAATCTATTGGTATTGTTGCCAACCAACCTATGTTTCTCGCAGGTGTATTAGATGTCAACAGCTCTAAAAAAGCAGCACGATTTGTACGTTTTTGTGACGCTTTCAACATTCCACTGTTAACGCTAGAAGATGTTCCTGGATTCTTACCTGGAACTGACCAAGAATGGAATGGTATTATTGTTCATGGTGCTAAATTATTGTATGCTTTTAGCGAAGCCACTGTACCAAGAATAACGGTTATCACCCGAAAAGCTTATGGTGGTGCTTATGACGTAATGAACTCTAAACACATTGGTTCTGATATGAACTTTGCATGGCCTAGTGCTGAAATCGCTGTAATGGGAGCCAAAGGTGCTGCCGAAATTATCTTTAGAAAAGAGATAAAAGACGCTGATGACCCTGAAGCAAAATGGAAAGAAAAAGAAGCTGAATATGCTGAAAAATTTGCTAATCCTTACAGTGCTACAGAACGTGGTTTTATTGATGAAGTGATTTTACCAAAGGATACACGACGTAAATTGATAAAAGCCTTTGCGATGCTTGAGGACAAACATGTAGATACGCCAAAACGTAAACATGGTAATATTCCGTTGTAAGATATATTATTATTTTAAATAAAAAAGCCAAAACATTTTGTTTTGGCTTTTTTAATAGCTCATTAAGAAATTATATAAAAAGCAACATGGAATTATCGTAATACATCGTTGAAAAAAAGCAGTTTAAGATTTCGATAAGTTAATAAGTTATTGTGATAATGATTTCGAATACTTTCATGTTTATTTATATAAAATAAATCACAAGCTAAATCATTACACTCTTTGTACTTTGGAATTTCATTTTTATAGGCATCTAACTGATTTCTAAATGCATAATTAACATCTATCATTTCTAAAAAACGATCTCTTAATTCTCTTTTTTTAAAGGAGTTAGATGCTAGCTTTGCAAATTTATCACATTCTTCAATTAAGTAGTTTACTTCTGAAATCCACAGTTCTAATTCTTTAATACTGCGTTTCAAAATTAATTCTTCATCTGTATCATGATCAAATAAAGTATCTTGATTTGTCATTTCTTTAATTAGTTTTTTTGTTTAACACGTTTGATATGTAGTGACTTTTTACCTCCAGGAAACTCCCAATCTATAATATCACTTTCAGCATATCCTATGACAGCTAATCCCATAGGAGTTAATATTGAAATTTTGTTAGTTTTTAAATCACTTTCTTCTGGAAGCACTAATTCAAATGAATTTTCCCAACCATCATTTGTAGCCACTGTAACCAAAGAGTTAAACCTTATAACATCTACAGGCACATCTTTATCTTCAGCTACAATTGCTTGATTTAGTTCTTCTTTTAATCTATCTATAGAATATTTTCTTGTGTTCTCTTTATATCCTTCAGATAAATTTAGTAGTCGCTTTAAATCAACATAATCTTTTTTTTCTAAAATTATACTTCCATATTTCATATTTCATAAGTTTTAATTATGGAAAAATTCCGCGTTGGATATAAGCTTTTTCAATACGTTCAATCGCTATAACATAAGCCGCTGAACGTAAGTCTAAAGCTTTACTTTCTGAAGTTTCTAAAACTTTTCTAAAGACTTCTTTTAATTTTTTATCAAGTTTGATTAAGATTTCATCAAGTTCCCATAATTCGCCATTTCTATTTTGTAGCCATTCAAAATAACTACCAATAACACCGCCAGAGTTGCATAAAATATCTGGTATAATATCAATACCTTTATTAAGTAACATTTCCTCTGCTTCTACAGTCGTTGGTCCATTTGCGCCTTCTGCTATTAAAAAAGCTTTAATATCATTTGCGTTATATTTGGTTATTTGATTTCCTAAAGCTGCTGGAATAAAAATATCGCAATTAATACCAAAAAACGCCTCTTTATCTATAGTTGATGTGTTTGGAAACCCTTCTATACGGCCTTGGTTATTTTTTGTGTGAATGAATAAATTCTCAACACTTATTCCTTCAGCATTTGTTATGCTTCCAAATGCATCTTGAACACCTACCATTTTAGCGCCTTCCTTTTCTAGAAAGTGTGCTGCCCAATATCCTACATTACCAAATCCTTGTACTATAAAAGTTTTGTCTTTTAGGCTCACGTTTTTATGTGCTGCCCAATATTTTATTGTTAGATAAACACCAAAGCCTGTAGCTCTGTCTCTTCCTTCTAACCCACCAGATCCAATTGGTTTACCTGTAACAACATGCTGATTTTTAGATCGTTCAGACGGTGCTTTAGTAGACATGTATGTATCAGCTATCCAGGCCATAGTTTGGGCATTAGTATTTACATCTGGCGCTGGAATATCATGCTCTGGACCAATATTTTCACCTAGTGCATAAGCAAATCGTCTTGTAATACGCTCTAATTCTGCATTTGAATATTTACTCGGGTCTAACTGAATGCCGCCTTTAGCACCACCATAAGGTAAACCTGCTAAAGAGGTTTTCCATGTCATCCACATAGCTAATGCTTTTACAGCATCAATATCTATTGTAGGATGATAACGCAAACCACCCTTGTAAGGTCCTAATGCATTATTGTGTTGAACACGATACCCTTTAAAAATTTCAACATTTCCATTGTCCATACGAACTGGGAAATGAATAATTAATTCATTATTTGTAACTGCTAATATCTTCTTTATATTAGGGTTTAAATTTACCAAACTAGCTGCTGCATCAAATTGCTTCATTACATTTTCCAGCATACCTTGTTTTGGTTGTTTTTTATTGTTTACTGTTTCTGCTATTGCCATTTTACTTATAAATTACATATACGTTTCTAAAACACGTTTTTTTTGTGCTGTACTTAATTTAGGTTTATTGTTACTAGTAGTGGTTGTAGCTACTTCGTATTCGCTACAAGACCAGATAAGTGTTTTGTCTGACGTTAAGCTACAGTCTATTGTATGCTTACAGTCATAACATAAGCTTTTGGTATGATTCATAAATTAATATTTTTTTTGAATCATACTTTTGCAAGGTGTATGCCAGAAATATGAGACTGCTTTAAAAAAATAAAATAAAACGCTAACAAACAACGGTTTAAATCAATACCTTGTTTTTATGAGAGGGAATATAACTGAGTAAAAATTACTCAACGGTGTAAAAATTACACATCAATATTAAAAAAATCACTTAATTTTTTGACTTAAAGTTTTTCGATCTATCTCAAGTATTTTTGCTGCTTGAGATTTATTATTATTAGTAGCTTTTAGAACTTTTAAAATATGATTTTTTTCAACAACTTTTAAAGGAAGTAGTGATTCTGTTTCTGAAGAAAATGTTATATTGTATTTTAAGTGATCAGGTAAATCTTGTATTGAGATTTGTTTATCGCACATGATAACTGCTCTTTGAATAATATTTTCTAATTCTCTAATGTTTCCTGGCCAGTTATATCGCTGTAAAACCTCTAATGCTTCAGGAGTAATAGGTAATACTCTATCTTTGTATTCAATACCATATTTGAATATAAATTTATCTACTAATAGTTTTATATCTTCAGATCTTTGTCTTAAAGGTGGTACAGGTAACTCTACAACAGTTAGCCTATAGTATAAATCCTCTCGAAAGCGTTTTTTAGCTATTAAATCTTTAAGATTTATGTTTGTTGCGGCAATTATACGCACATCTATTGATTCAGTTTTTTGTGAACCTACACGTGTTATTTCTTTTTCTTGTAACACTCTTAAAAGTCGTAATTGTGTAGCCATAGAGGCATTTCCTATTTCATCGAGAAATATGGTTCCTTTGTTTGCTGCTTGAAAAAAGCCTGTTCTACTATCATTTGCCCCTGTAAATGCGCCTTTTGTATAACCAAATAATTCTGACTCTAATAAGTTTTCTGGTATTGCTCCACAATTAACAGCAATAAAAGGCGCTGTCTTATACTTGCCCATATAATGTATGGCTCGCGCAACCAGCTCTTTTCCTGTTCCGCTTTCTCCTGAAATAAAAACGGTTGCCTTATTGTTTTTTACACGGTCAATTATTTCTATAACCTTTTTGATTGCTATAGACTGACCAACAATATCACCATAAGAATCTGTTTTATCTGGTAAAGACACTTTTTTCTTTTGAGATAAGGCTTTTAAAACAGCAGATTTTAATGCTTCTTTTGTAAAAGGCTTTGTTAAATAGTCTACAGCTCCTGTTTTCATGACCTCTAAAACACCATCAACAGAAGGATATCCTGTGACTACAAGTTTAGGGATATTAGGAAAATGCTCTGTTGCATATTTTACAAGTTCATGGCCATCTACTCCAGGCATTTTTAAATCTGTAATTAACAAATCTATGGTATTATCTTTTAGAATGATCAATGCCTCTTTTACAGATATGGCTTTATAAACATGATAATTAAGCGCTTGTAAATGGCGTTGCATTAATTCTAAAATATGAATATCATCATCAACTATTAAAATATTTTCGTTGTAAAGGCTCATGGTTTTGGAAAATGGATTGTAAAAATAGTACCTTTTGGAGAATTTGCTTTATGATTTATAGTTCCTTTATGACTTTTTACAATGCCGTGTACAACACTTAAACCTAAACCAGAGCCTTCTCCTAATGGTTTTGTTGTATAAAAAGGCGTAAATATAGCATCTGCATCACTTTTTTTAATTCCTGAACCTTGGTCTTTAATTTTAATAACTATTTTATTTTTTTCGTCTTTGACTTGTATCCAAATTTGTCCTTTTTCTGGAGAGAAATAAATAGCATTAATCACTAAATTAAAAATCACTTGAGTGAGTTGTATACTGTCTACTCTTAATAGAATAGATTCTTTAGAAATGCTTAAATGATACTGTATGTTTTTCTTTAAAAAGTTTGGTTTTAGTAAACTAATTGCATTTGATATTATAGGTGTTATATTACTTAATTCCATTTGTTGAGGCATATCACAAGAAAAAAACATTAATTTTTTTACAACCTCACTACAAAACACAGCACTGTTTATAATTTTATTTAAATCACTTGTTATGTTTGGGTGATCTTTAAATTGTTCTTTAAGTAATTCAGAATACCCTAAAATGTTTGCTAAAGGTGTATTCAATTCGTGAGCAATACCAGCAGTAATCTCTCCTAAAATGGTAAGTCTATCTGCTCGTTCTACTTGTCTTTTTGATAATGCTTCATTCTCTAATATTTTTTTTCGCTCAAAAAGACCTCCTATTTCAAGTGCTATCTTACTTAATAACAATTCTTCTTCTTTTAAAAAACTATTGCTTGTATAATCCTTTTTTAAATAACCAACTTTTATACTTCCTATGAGTTCATTAAAACCTTTTATAGCACTAATAATATAAACTGTATTTTCTTGTACATTACCGGCAGTAACCTTCATATTTTCAACACTAATAGATACATAAGCATCATTAGAATATTGGATAGCCTTTTTAAGACTACTTGCTATAGCTAAAAGTGTAGGTTTTAAGTTATTTAAGCTGCTATTAGATATATAAGAACTTACTTCATACAAACAAGTCAGCTCTTTTATTCGTTCTTTTAATTTCTTTTCCGTTGAATTTATATTAACCATAGCATGCTTTATTTAAAATTAAAATTACAAACATTTTTTAAGATAGCTTTAATACAATCTTTTATTTACTTTACAGACGAACGCAGTAACTTTGCATAATGCAAAAACCAACAACCTCTCAAAAAGATAAAGTAAACATAGAATTTATAGCATTAATGGCATCTTTAATGGCTATTGTAGCTTTATCTATTGATGCACTTTTACCTGCCTTACCTGATATAGGAACCGATTTAGGAGTTATTGATGTTTCTAGAAATCAGCTTTTGATAACTATGATTTTTTTAGGCCTTGGTATTGGACAATTAATTTTTGGTCCATTGTCTGATGCCTTTGGAAGAAAACCAATTATTTATACCGGTTTTATTCTTTTTGTTATCGCAAGTATTATTTGTGTTACAACATCAAGTTTTGAAATGATGATATTAGGTAGAATTATACAAGGTGTTGGACTTTCTGCTCCTAGAACTATAAGTATAGCTATGGTAAGAGACACTTACAGTGGTGATTATATGGCAAAAGTGATGTCGTTTGTTGTTATGGTTTTTATTCTTGTACCTGTTATAGCTCCTACTTTAGGGCAATTTCTTATTACTTTTTATGATTGGCATTCTATTTTTTATGTAAACCTAATTTTTGGCATTTTTGTCATGCTATGGTTTTGGAAAAAACAACCTGAAACATTACGTCAAGAACACAAAAGAGACTTATCAATAAATAGGATTGTAAAAGGTACACAGGAATTTTTCAGACACAAAACTGCTGTAACTTATACATTTGTATCTGGCCTTATAACCGGTTCTTTTATGGTGTATTTAAGCACTTCGCAACAAATATTTGAACACCAATATCATTTAGCTGATTTGTTTCCATACATATTTGCTAGTTTGGCTATCGCTATAGGTTTTTCAACATTTATAAATAGTACTTTGGTACTTCGTTTTGGTATGAAACGTATTGCTTATACCGCAGCAATAGCTTACAGCGCAGTTTCTATTTTATATGTGATTCTTTTTTCATCAGGAGAAAATCCTGATTTATCTGTACTGGTTATCTTTTTTGGGTTACAGTTTACTTCTATCGGATTTTTATTTGGAAACTTACGATCTCTAGCGATGGAACCAATTGGTCATATTGCTGGAATTGGTGCTGCAATCAATGGTTTTATTTCAACAATAATGGCTGTTCCTATTGCTAACTATATTGGTAGTTTTGTAACCAATAGCGTATTACCATTATTTATTGGGTTTTCAGTTTGTGGTTTTATTTCAATTATCTTTTTTGCTTTTTTAAACAGAAAGACTAAAACCCAAGTGATAGAACAATAGATGTAACTGAAGAAATAATATATTCTACGCCTATTGCTATAACAACAAAGCCTATAATACGAGATAAGGCGTTTATACCGGAAGCTCCTAGAATTTTAACAATATAATGCGAGCTTTTTAAAATCACATATATCGCTATTGTTACCAGTAGCATAGCGCCTAAAATTATCATTATTTGGTCTGTTGATTGGTACTCTTGATTATACGCTATTAATAGTGAAATAGTTCCTGGTCCTGCTAGCATCGGAATTGCTAATGGTGTTAATGAAATTGCGTCTCTATTTTCAATATCTTGTTGTACACGCTCACGTTTCATCCCTTTGTGCTCCTTAAACTTACCTGTAAGTAAAGCAAATCCTGAAGACGCTATAATCATACCGCCTGCAATTTTAAGCGCATTTAAACTTATTCCGAAAAAAGATAAAATATATTTCCCGGCAAATAATGACAAAAGCAATATAATAAAAACATCTATTGCTGTCCAAAACGCTGTAATAGCACGCTCTTTTTTACTGTTTTCTTGAGTTAAACCAACAAAAACAGGTACTGTTCCTAATGGGTTCATGATAGAGAATAAAGCCCCGAAACTCGTTAAAAATAACTCCATAGTTTTTTTTGCAAATTCACTACATTTTCACGTATTAAGTGTTACGAAATACTTAAGTAATAATTAAAACACTGTGAAATTTACACTCATAAACTTACTTGCTAAAACATCCTAAAATGTGTATCTTTAAAATATGTACTCAAAATGTAAAATCATTCTTTTTTTAGGGTTTGTTATCCTGTTATTTTCTTGTGCTTCTGTAAGCTATACAGATAAGCATCAACTTGTATCAGAAATACAAACTCTTGATAAAAAAACATATGTTTCAAAAAAAGACTCACAATTATTATTAAAACACGACATTTTGCATTTCACAAAAAACGGCCGTGTAAAATCATCTATCAGTCTTGACAATAATAATGATACACTTGTAACAACCAAAAAAAAATTATGGTTTACAAAACAATCTTATCCTGACAAAGATCCTTACTACTGCAAGACTCGCTGGAAACCTAAAAACAGAGAACGTATAAGCTGTTATACTCAAAAACAGTATAAAAAAAATGAAGCTATTTATTATTACCACAAAAATGGAAGTATTAATAAAATTGAAGATAATTTCTCCAACTTTTATACAAAGCACTATACTTACAAAAACAATGATGTATCAAAAATCACTATTGTAAACAAAGCAAATGACACCATTGAAGTAATAAAAATAAATTGTCTTAAAAAAGACACATCTGGAACCTGCCTTGAAGAAGTACAAACTTATACACAAACAGATAGTGTTATTACTATTTACAGATATCCAAAGTATTTTTAGTGATAATAATGTTATTCTACAAGCTTGTAATTTCTAATAATTAGTTCTTAATTTTGAATTCGAAAACAAAAGCCTACAAGTGATTAAAACAGAGAGCATACTAGAAATTAAAGATTTTCTAGACACAAAAGTTATTGAATATAACAACCCCAAATTTATTGAGTCAGATCCTATTCAAATACCTCATCAATTTAGCATAAAAGAAGATATAGAAGTTTCTAGCTTTTTGGTTGCAACTATTGCGTGGGGAAATAGAAAAATGATTATAAAAAACGGCCAAAGAATGATGGAATTAATGGGCAATGCGCCATATGATTTTATCATGAATCATCAAGAGAAAGATTTAGACAATCTAACCGGGTTTGTTCATAGAACCTTTAATGATGTAGATTTTAAATACTTTATAAAATCACTAAAAAACATATATACAAACCATAACGGACTAGAAGCTATTTTTATCACAAAAGATAATACACTACAAAATACAATTTCAGAGTTTAAAGATATCTTTTTTGAATTAGAACATCCTTTAAGAACTCAAAAACATATTTCAAACCCATTAAAAGGTTCTGCCGCAAAACGCATAAATATGTGGTTAAGATGGTTATGTAGAAAAGATTCTGCTGGCGTAGACTTTGGCATTTGGCAACAAATAAAACCATCACAATTGTCATGTCCGTTAGATGTTCATTCCGGTAATGTTGCAAGAAAACTAGGGTTATTAACAAGAAAGCAAAACGATGCAAAAGCTTTACTTGAGTTGGACACTAACTTACGCATATTAGACCCAAACGATCCTGTAAAATACGATTTTGCTCTTTTTGGATTAGGGGTTTTCGAAAGCTTTTAAAAATATTCTATAAACAACCTGTTTATTTAATAATTTGACAAAAAAAATCTGGGTTTTACTATTTTATTTTGAACAGTATTTCTAGTTTATTATATTTGTTTAACCTAATTAACCTATCTTATGAAACATTCATTTAAATTAAGAAAGAGCCTACTAAAAAACATATACACCGAAAGATTAGGCTTTAGCAACATTACCTTAGAAAACAAAAAAGACGTAGAAAATACTATTAACACAATACTTAATTTTATTGGTTTAGAAACCTCATTAATTCCTATAAATTGTTCTTACAATTTTATAAATAGTACAGCTTATTTTCAATTAGAGTTAATAAATGGTGTTAATAAATTAGAGTTTTTTGAATCTATCAAAAAATTTGAAGAGTACGTAGAAGTTATTGATGCTCAAGCTGTTTAAATAGCTTTTTTTCGTTTAAAAAAATACTATAATCTATAAACTTTAATTAGATAGATTAGTTACGTATATTTATAAAGAAAAATTAAATATAATGAAACAATTTATTTTTAGTATTCTTTTAGTATACTCATTTACTTCATTTTCTCAATCAATTAAAGTTCCTATTGACACTTTAATAACAACAAAAAATCAAGTTGTTATTAAAGGACAAACAATCACTTACGAAGCGCAAACAGGCACACAACCTGTATGGAATGATAATGGTGATGTTATAGCGTCCTTATTTTACACATACTACAAACGTACAAATGCTCAAAACAACGAAAGCAGACCTCTTATTTTCTCTTTTAATGGTGGTCCTGGTTCTGCTTCTGTATGGATGCATATAGCGTATACTGGTCCTAAAATTTTAAATATAGATGAAGAAGGTTATCCTGTACAACCATATGGAATAAAAGATAATCCTCACTCAATATTAGATGTTGCTGATATAGTATTTATTAATCCTGTAAATACTGGCTACTCTAGAATGGTTGCTGACAAAGATGGAAAAATGCCAGATAAAGCCACATTTTTTGGTATTAATGCTGATATTGCTTACCTCTCAAAATGGATGAATACATTTGTTTCAAGAAACAACCGTTGGAAATCGCCAAAATATATTATAGGTGAAAGCTATGGCGGAACCCGTGTAATGGGATTAGCTCACAGACTACAAAACAGCCAATGGATGTATTTAAATGGTGTTATCATGGTATCTCCTGCCGATTACAAAGTATTACGTGTTGGTGGTCCTGTAGCAACAGCTTTAAATTTACCATATTACACAGCCACAGCTTGGTATCACAATATGCTACCTGCTGAACTACAACAAAAAGATTTGCTTGAAATACTACCCGAATCTGAAAAATATACTGTAAACACTCTTATTCCAGCCTTGGCAAAAGGCGGCTTTATTAGTGAGTCTGAACGTAATAACGTTGCAGATAAAATGGCCTATTATTCAGGAATAAGTAAAAAGGCTATTCTACAGCATAATTTAAGTGTTCCAACAAACTTTTTCTGGAAAGATTTACTTCGTGAAAAAACAGGGCAAACTATTGGTAGACTAGACTCTAGATATTTAGGTTTTGATAAAATAGAAGCTGGTACTCGCCCAGATTATAATGCCGAACTAACATCATGGTTGCACTCATTTACTCCTGCAATAAACTACTATTTAAGAGAGCATTTAAACTTTAAAACAGATATGCCTTATAATATGTTTGGCCCAGTTCATCCTTGGGATAACGATCATGATAATGTTCGTGAGCAATTACGCGAAGCTATGGCGCAAAATCCATATCTTAAAGTATTGATTCAATCTGGTTATTATGATGGTGCTACAACGTATTTTAATGCTAAATACACCATGTGGCAAATTGATCCTAGTGGAAAAATGAAAGATCGTTTTACTTTTAAAGGTTACCGAAGTGGACACATGATGTATCTGCGCAACGAAGACCTTAAAACGGCTAATGAAGACATTAGAGTTTTTATAAATAATTCACTCTCTAATGGAAAATCTGCAAAATATTAAACAAAAAAGCCCGCTTTTTAGCGGGCTTTTTTGTTATTGATAAATTAAAAGATTAACCTTTTAACCAAGCTTCTCTTAATGTTTTTTGTGCTTCTGTAGCTTCTGGATTTGCCATTAGTGTTGTTCCTGTTGTATAAGATTGCGTCAACGTTGTTTTAATTTCAACATCTTTACCATCTCTAGTTAAAACAACATCTATATCTGTTCCTGGTTGCCACATAAATACTTTTTGGAAAACTGTATTAGCATTAAGCAAATTAACTTCTACTCCATCTACTGATTTGATAATATCATTTGGTTGAACTCCTTGCTCATTCCAAAAACTATTATTCTTTACAGCATTACTAAAATATATGCTTCCATCAGTTTGGTTAGCTCCTACTATAAGTACTCCTGCATTTTGGATGTAGTTAGTCTTCACTCTACTTTCTCCAAATTGTAAGCCAACTTTTTCAAAAAACGTATTATAGTCAATTGGCACATCACCTACAACATGTGTTTGTAAAAACTCACCTATAGAAGGATATGTCATTGCTGTTATTTCTTCAATAATACTGTCATCATCAAAAGGTTTATTTTTACCATATTTTGTTGATAATTCTTTCATTAAAGATAAAATACCACGATTACCATTACTCTCTTCACGCATTAAAATATCAATACACATACCTATTAATGCTCCTTTTTGATACACATTATAGTATTGGCTAGCATAAGGCTCTTCTAGAATGTTTTCACTCATCACTGTGAAACTCATCGTGTCATTCATTCCTGAAGCTGTTTTTATTTTGTCGTTGATTTTAGCATAAAAATCGTCTTCGCTTACCAATCCTTGATCTACTTGAAACAACGTTGCAAAATATTCGGTTACACCTTCATACATCCATAAATGCTTTGAAAATGTTGGTTGATTATAATCAAAGTAATGCACATCTTCAGAATGAACACTTAATGGTGTTACTATATGAAAAAACTCATGAGAAACTACATCTACCATACTTTCATCTAAAGCTGAAGCTGGCATAGACTCTGGCATAACTACAACTGTAGATGTATGGTGTTCTAATGCTCCAAAACCTTTAGGTGCAGTTTCATCTCCTTTTGATAAATACACATATATATCATATCGAGGTGTACTATTTATGTCTCCTAAATATGTTTTTTGAGCTTGCATCATTTTCTCCATGGCAGCACGCATTGTTTTTGCACTATGTATTCCGTTTGGAGAATAAACACTTAATACAATTTTTATATCACCTACTTGAAATTCTTCAACATCAAGTTTTCCGTACATCATTGGGTTATCAGTAATATCAAAATAACGTGGTGCAAAATAAGATGTTGTTACTGTTTTACCATCTTCGCTTGTTTTGTCTGACGTATGTTGTAATGCAGATGTACGAACAAAATCCGTTGGTGCTGTAACGTCTAATTTATATTGGCTGTTTTTTAATGAATCAAAATACCCTATAAATCCATGAAGGTTTAAGACGTAGTTATCAGCTTCTATATTTGTTCCTGCTGGTGAAAATGGCACATCGCCTCCAATACCTCCTGTAACTTCTTGATCAAAAGTATCATTAACATTATAGGTAATATAATCAAGAGTAGTTGCATTTGCTATTGTCCAAGTATTGGTATCTGCTTTTGTAGCTTGTAGCTCGTTTCCATTATAATCAAAGGCTTTAAAATCGTCTACATATTTACCAAAATCACTTACAGAATATGTTCCTTGAACAACTCTAGGTAATCTATAAGTAACTGTTTCACTTGTAAAACGTCCTGGATTTATTACTACAGGAGCTTTATCATTAACGACTTTTGTTAAATCTATTGATGTCTCAATAGGATTGCTTACTGCTAAATCATTGCTACCTGTTTTTGAGGACGTACCACAAGCAACTAATAACGTTGAGAAGCCTACAATGGCTAGTGCTTTTTTCATTATTTTTTGTTTAAGTTATTTCTAAATTGACGCTCAAAAGTACAATGTGTTACATTTTAATTCCTTAAGGTTTTGTTAAAAGCGTAATTAGTATATTCGCAATATGTCAGAACCTTTAATAAGTATACTTACACCTTTTAAAAATACGCAAGATTTTCTAGACGATTGTATACAATCTATTATTAACCAAACACATAACCAGTGGGAGCTCATTATTATTGATGACCATTCTACAGACAACAGTTATGAGCTTGTAAAAAAATATGCTGATATTGACTCGAGAATAAAACTTTTTAAAAATTCAGGTAGCGGAATAATAGAAGCTTTACGCTATGCCTTTTCTAAAAGTTCTGGAGACTTTATAACCCGAATGGATAGTGATGATATTATGCCGCAAAACAAACTAGATGTTTTACTTAAAAATCTCCTACATCACGGCAAAGGTTATGTAGCAACAGGATTGGTTAAATATTTTAGTAAACACGGAATTAGCGATGGTTATGAACGTTATGAAGCGTGGTTAAACAATTTAACTATTACTGGTAAAAACTATTCCGAAATCTATAAAGAATGTGTGATCGCTTCTCCTTGTTGGATGGTTCATAAAGACGACTTAATTGCCTGCGATGCTTTTAACCCAAACAACTATCCTGAAGATTACGACTTGGTATTTAGGTTTTACAAAAAAGGATTAAAGTGTATTCCTTGTAACGAAATACTGCATTACTGGCGCGATTATAGCTACAGAACTTCTAGAACGCATGAGCATTATGCTCAAAATTATTTTCTAGAAATAAAGCTTCGTTACTTTTTAGAGTTAGATTATGATAGCAAACGCCCGCTTACTATTTGGGGTGCTGGGTTTAAAGGAAAAACTATAGCAAAGTTTTTAATAGAAAAAAAAGTTCCCTTTTACTGGATATGTAACAATCCTAAAAAAATTGGTAAAGCTATCTATGAACAAACGCTACTTGCTTTTAATGAATTAGAAAACATATCAAACCCTCAAACCATTGTTACTGTAGCTAACACAAAATCTCAAAAAAGAATAAAAGAATATTTTAGTAACCAAAATATGCATCCGGTTACAGATTATTTTTTCTTTTGTTGATACATTAATTTGTTGTTAAAAGGTTTGCATTTCAACTGTAAACCTTATTTTTGTAAATAAACCCATTTAGGAATGCAGTTTAAACATCCCGAACTTCTCTATGCGCTATTTTTGCTCATCATTCCAATAATTATTCATTTATTTCAACTACGCCGATTCAAAAAAGTAGCCTTTACCAATGTTGCTTTTTTAAAAAATGTAAAACAACAAACCAGAAAAAGCTCACAAATAAAAAAGTGGCTTACCCTTATTACTCGTTTATTGCTTTTTGCTTGTATCATATTGGCTTTTTCGCAACCTTACACATCAAATAAAAACAGTTTTAACACAACTAACGAGACTGTTATTTATTTAGACAATTCCTTTAGCATGCAGGCCAAAGGAAAGCAAGGTGAACTTTTAAAACGTGCTGTTCAAGATATTATAGACAATACACCAGATAATGAAAACATTACTCTGATAACAAACAATGAAACGTTTAGAAACACACAAATAAAAACCATTAAAAACGATTTACTTCAGCTTAATTACACACCAAATCAACTAACTTATGAAGCTGCTTTATTAAAGAGTAAAAATGCGTTTAGTAAAAACAGTAATAGTCTAAAACATCTCATATTTATTTCTGATTTTCAAGAAAAAGACAAAGCTTTTATCCCTGTAAAAGACTCTTTAATCAATATTCATGCTGTTCAACTAAAACCTGAAACCATTAATAATGTCAGCATAGATAGTTTATACATTTCAAAAACTACAGCTACCAATACCACACTAACAGTTACACTAAAAAACTCTGGTTCAGAAATTGAAAATTTACCAGTATCATTATATAATGATACGATGCTTATTGCAAAAACATCGGTATCTATTAAAAATGAAGCTACTACTACTTTTGAAATCCCTAACAACACAACCATAAAAGGCCATATTACAATAGACGATACAGCGCTTCAATTTGATAACAGTTGTTATTTCAGCATTAATAAACCTTCAAAAATACAAGTGCTAGCTATTAGTGATGTTACAGATAGTTTTTTGAGTCGTATTTACTCTGATGATGAATTTAACTACACGAATGCCAGTTTAGGTTCATTAAATTATAGCAACATCACCAAGCAAAATCTTATTATTTTAAACGAATTAAAAACCATACCTGAAGCACTATCTAGAGCATTAAACGAGTTTCAAAACAATGGTGGGTTTGTGGTTGTTATAAATTCTAAAAATGCTGAAATTCCAAGTTACAACACATTTTTAGCTACCAACAATATTAAACTAAATGCATTAGGAAATTATGAAAAACGCGTTACTACAATAAATTATGTGCATCCGCTGTTTGGAAATGTATTTGACAATAAAGTTGATAATTTTCAATACCCTAAAGTTTCTAGTTTTTATACTGTAGCTTCCGGTAGCACTACTTCAGCACTTTCTTTTGAAGATGGACAACCATTTTTAGTACAACAAAACAATCTGTTTTTATTCACTGCGGCTTTAAACACTGAAAACTCTAATTTTTCTAGTTCGCCACTTATAGTGCCTACATTTTACAACATTGGTAAACAAAGCTTAAAAACACCAAACATATATTATACCATAGGAAAAGAAAACACCTACGACGTTGCAGTAAACTTATCTCAAGATGCTGTTTTAAAACTAGAGCAAGAGTCTATAAGCATTATTCCGCAGCAACAATATTATAATAACAAAGTAGCTGTTACTACTTACGAAACCCCAGATGTATCTGGAGTTTATAATTTAATGAATAATAAAGAGCTAGTTAAATATGTGAGTTATAATTATGATAGAAACGAAAGTAATATGACTTATCAAAACCTATCTGCTTTAGAGCAAATAAATATCTCTCACGATTTAACAAATGTATTTAACACGATAAAAAGTAATTCAAAAGTTAACGAGCTATGGAAATGGTTTGTTATTTTTGCATTAGCTTTTTTAATTTTTGAAATGCTCATCTTAAAATATTTTAAATGAACGTACTCTTAAAATCTGCCACTATAGTTGATTCTAAAAGTGACTATCACAATGAAACTGTTGATATCTTAATTGAAAATGGTACAATTACCAATATTTCAAAAACCATAAAAAACAAGAATAACTACAAAGAAATTTCTTTAGATAATTTACATGTTTCTCAAGGTTGGTTTGACAGCAGTGTTAGTTTTGGTGAGCCAGGCTATGAAGAGCGCGAAACTATTGCAAACGGATTAAAAACAGCTGCTCATTCCGGATTTACAAATGTTGTTGTAAACACCAATACAAATCCAGTTATAGATAGCTATGCCGATATTTCTTTTTTAAAATCAAAATCTCAAGGGCATGCTGTAAACTTGCATCCACTTGGCGCTTTAACAAAGAATAGTCAAGGTGAAGCATTAGCTGAATTGTATGACATGACAACAGCTGGTGCTATTGGTTTTTATGACTACCAAAAGCCTATTAGTGATCCTAACCTTATGAAAATTGCACTTCAATATGCAAGTAATTTTGGTGGTTTGGTATTTGCTTTTCCTCAAGAATCTAAAATTTCTAGAGATGGCGTTATGAATGAACACATAACAAGTACTACTTTAGGACTCAATGGAAATCCTGCTTTAGCTGAAGAGCTTCAAATAGCTAGAGACTTATTTTTACTAGAATACACAGGTGGTAAATTACATATACCTACTATTTCAACCGCAAAATCTGTAGCTCTTATCAGAGATGCAAAAAAGAAAAAACTTGATGTAAGTTGTAGTGTGGCAATTCATAATATCGTTTTAACAGATAGCGTTTTAGAATCTTTTGATACGCGTTATAAAGTATTACCTCCCTTACGAACAGAAACAGATACTTTAGCGCTTATTGAAGGTTTAAAAGACGGTACCATAGATATGGTGACAAGCGACCACAACCCTATTGACGTAGAACACAAAAAAATTGAGTTTGATTATGCTGCTTATGGAACCATTGGTTTAGAATCTGCTTTTGGTGCGTTACAATCTGTTTTCACAACAAAAAAATCAATCGATTTACTTACAAAAGGCAGTGAACGTTTTGGTATAGAAACAGCTCCTATACAAGTAGGAAACAAAGCTAATATTACACTATTTAATCCAACTACAGTGTATACTTTTAGTAAAGAGGATATGTTATCTACATCAAAAAATGCCATTTTTGAAAACTACAAACTCAAAGGAAAAACTTACGGTATTATTTCAAATAATAAACTTGTTTTAAATTAATAATCATGACAGAACAAACTATAAACAATGGTCGCACACTGGCTATTGTTAGCTATTTCACTTTCATTGGTTTAATTGTAGCTATAATTATGAATTTAGAAAAACGCAACCCGTTTACTTATTTTCATATTAGGCAAATGCTAGGCTTGATTTTAATGTTAATAACATCTAACATTGTTGAGAAATACGTGAATAGTTGGTTAGGCACTACATTTTGGACTATAACCTTTGTTTGTTGGCTATTTGGCATATATCATGCTATAAGCAAACAGGCAAAACCCATTCCTTATATAGGTGACTATTTTCAAGACTGGTTTAAAAACATAAACTAAACTATTACAATGGCAGATTTATCATTATTTCATATCACAAGACCTTCAACTTTAAAAGAAAATGCACCACTACTTATTATGTGTCATGGTTATGGTAGTGACGAAAACGATTTATTTTCGTTTGCATCAGAATTACCTGAAGAGTTATTTATCATTTCAGTTCGCGCTCCTTATCCTTTAGAGCCTTACGGAAATGCTTGGTATGCCATAAATTTTGATGCCGAACAAGGAAAATGGAGTGATGATGAACAAGCTAAAACCTCGCGTGATGCTATTGCTACTTTTATAGAAGAAGCCTGTAATGCGTATCCTGTAAATAAAAACAATGTATCGCTTTTAGGGTTTAGTCAAGGTACTATTTTAAGTTATGCAGTAGCACTTACCTACCCTGAAAAAATAAAAAATATTGTTGCTTTAAGCGGCTATATAAACCCTAATATAATTCCTGATAACCCACAAGATTACGACTACAGTCAATTAAATTTTTACTGTTCGCATGGTAGTGTAGACCAAGTAATTCCAGTAGATTGGGCTCGTAAAGCACCCAAGTTTTTAGATGCTTTATCTATTAAACATACCTACTCTGAATTTCCTGTGGGACATGGTGTTGCCCCTCAAAATTTTTATGAACTTAAAGATTGGTTGGTTTCAAAAATTTAATTAGTTGGATATAAAAATGAATCCAATACATTAAATTTTAATTGCTTATCGTCTGTAAGCTCATATTTTACAAGAAGTTCTCCCCAATATTTTCCATCAGAAAAATTGGCTATAATCCACTCATGATTTAATAGTCTAATATGATCTATTAGCATTCGTCCGCCATTACCAGACATAGCAGCATAAGGTATTAATGGGTGTTCATCACCTTTTACCGTATTCAAATCATACATTTGATCTTTTATAAAAGGCACTAACTCATCTATTCTATACCCTTTATTTTCATAAAAAGTCATAGCTTGTTCGCTATTTTCAATAGAAAATTCTGAAGCGACTAAAATTTTATCACGCAATTGATTAATGGTATCTGCGTATTTTTCTTCTCGTAATACTTTTCTATCAAGCTTTTTCTCGTAGTCTTCTAAAATATGTTTTGCGTTTACATACTGAAACAATACTAGTAACAGTGAAAAAATAAACAAGTACATAAATATTCTATTCTTCATTATATGGTAATTTGTAAATTATCGTAAGCTAAAAAAACGTTTTCTGGCAACTTTTGTTGTACCTCATCATGGAAACCTAACAAGTGACTTATATGCGTTAAATAAGCACGTTTGGGTTTTACTTTATCTATAAATTCTAGGGCTTCACTTAAACTAAAATGAGATATATGCTCGGTTTCTCTCAATGCATTTATTACTAAAACATCTACGCCTTTTAGTTTTTCAATTTCTACTTCTTCAACAAACTTCATATCTGTTAAATAAGCAAATTTGTCAAACCTAAAACCAAACACTTGTATTTGATAATGTGTTCCCTCAATTGGAATAACATTCATATTTCCTAACTGAAAAGGCTTATTTTCTATAACATGTGGCAGCACACTTGGTGCTCCAGGATATCTGTTTTCAGTTTCAAATATATAATTAAATCGAGTTTCTAGTGCTTTTAAAACACGCTCATGAACATAAATTGGTAAATCTCCTTGCTTAAACACAAACGGTCTAATATCATCTAAACCTGCTGTATGGTCTGCATGTTCGTGCGTAAAAATAATTCCATTTATATTGCTACAATTAGCACGTAACATTTGTTGCCTAAAATCTGGACCACAATCTATTACATAAGCAAAATTTTCCCATTCTATCAATACAGAAACTCGTAAGCGTTTATCTTTTGGATTTTCGCTTAAACATACTGGGTGAGAGCTTCCAATAACTGGAATCCCTTGAGATGTTCCTGTTCCTAAAAAAGTAACTTTCAAACGTGTTAATTTTGTAACAAAAATAAACTATTTATTTTGTTTCACCTGCTATTTTAATACCTTTGTGATAAAGATTTAATCCCGGTTTACATATGGAAATTACCTTAAAAGGAGACAGAGAATTTGATCAGATTCCTTCGCTTAAAACAAAAGCACTTCGTATTAACCTAAACGAAAACATCTATGGTACCTTTGCCGAAATAGGTGCAGGTCAAGAAACTGTACGTCAGTTTTTTAGAGCTGGTGGTGCGTCAGGAACTATCGCAAAAGCAATGTCTGCTTATGATAAAGATTTTAGTGATGCTATTTATGGTATTGAAGATGATAAACGCTATGTAACTGAAGCGCGATTACGAAAAATGCTAATTCATGAAATCAATCTTATTGAACAACGATTAATTCGTGAAAAACATCCTAATAAATTATATTTCTCATATGCTAACACTGTAGCAACCATAGACTTTGCTAAAAAATACAAAGGTCATGGTTGGGTTGGAATTCGTTATCAAATTGATCCTAACGAAAAAGAATATAACGAAATCATTCTTCATATTCGTTTTAAAGAAAATGATGCAAGACTACAACAAGAAACGTTAGGTATTTTAGGTACAAACCTAATCTATGGTGCTTTTTATAAGTATAATGAGCCTAAAAAGCTTTTACGATATTTATATGATCACCTTGATAAAGATCAATTAGAAATTGATACAATAAATTTTTCTGGACCTGTTTTTGAAGATGTAGATAACCGTTTAATGAGTTTACAACTTGTTAAAAATGGTATGACAGATGCCGTAATGTTTGCTCCAGATGGTAACAACGTACTTCCTGCTGCTGTACTTTACAAAAGAAACATATTAGCATTAAGAGGAAGTTTTAGACCTGTAACCAAAGTCAATATGGACATGTTTAAGAAATCTTATGACATGTTTATAAAAGAAAATAAAGTAGATGAAGAAAAAACACAAGTTGTGTTTGAAATTACACTTTCAAACCTTCGTGCTGAAGGAGAGATTGACGAGCAAGACTTTATGGATCGTGCCAAACTACTTTGTTCTTTAGGTCAAACCGTATTAATTTCAAACTTTCAAGAATATTACAAACTGGTTGAGTACTTCTCTCAATACACAAAAAGTCGTATGGGACTTGCTATGGGTGTAAACAATTTAGTTGATATTTTTGATGAAAAATATTATCGCCATTTAAGTGGTGGTATTCTTGAAGCCTTTGGTAAACTCTTCTTTAAAGACTTACGCGTGTACTTATACCCAATGCAAAATGATGATGGTACCATTACAAATAGTGAGAATTTAAAAGTGCATCCACGTATGAAAGAATTATATAAATTCTTTAAATACAATGGAAAAGTAGTAGATATTAGCGATTATAATATGTCTAACCTTACTGTTTTTTCTAGAACAGTTTTAAAAATGATAAATGAAGGTGAAGACGGATGGGAAGCTATGCTACCAGAAGGTGTTTCTAAATTAATTAAAGAAAAAAGCCTCTTTGGTTGCGAAACTGAAGAAGTTTTTAGAGATGAATAAAACAATAAAAAAAGCGACCAAAAGGTCGCTTTTTTTATTTTAATATTTGGCTTGTATGCTCTTTGGTTTTTACTTTAGAAATTATATCCTCAATAACACCTTGTTCATCAATAATAAAAGTTGTTCTGTGAATACCATCATATTCACGTCCCATAAACTTTTTAGGCCCCCAAACACCAAAAGCATTAATTACCGTTTTATCTTCATCTGCTAAAAGCGGATAAGGAAAACCATATTTGTTTTTAAAATTAGATTGACGTTTAGCACTATCTGCACTTACGCCTATTATATCATAACCTTCTGTTTTAAAACGCTCGTAGTTATCACTTAAATTACATGCCTCTGCTATACATCCAGGTGTACTTGCTTTAGGATAAAAGAAAACTACTAATTTTTTTCCTTTGTAATCACTTAATGAAATTGTATTTCCATCTTGATCTTGTGCTGAAAACTCTGGAGCCTTATCTCCTATTTTTAAACTTGTCATATTTATGTAACTTTGATTTTTTATTATAAATAGCCTTGAAATACACAAGGCATTGTAAAAATATTATAACTATAGTAATAGCTCTGTAGTTATAAAAATCTCTATTATTGAGTAAAAATACAACTATGACCAAACAAGAAAAAGTAGATTTTGTTATAAATACGTTAAAGGAATTATATCCTACCATTCCTATTCCTTTAGACCATAAAGATCCTTACACCTTATTAATAGCTGTTTTAATGTCTGCTCAAAGCACAGATGTTCGTGTTAACCAAATAACACCACTACTATTTGAAAAGGCAGATAATCCTTATGACATGATAAAATTAACTGTGGATGAGATAAGAGAGATTATAAAACCCGTAGGATTATCTCCTATGAAAAGTAAAGGCATTCATGGTTTATCACAAATTTTAATTGATAAACATAACGGTGAAGTCCCAAAAACATATGAAGCACTTGAGGCTTTGCCTGCGGTAGGACATAAAACTGCAGCCGTTGTTTTATCTCAAGCTTTTGGTATTCCTGCTTTTCCTGTAGACACTCACATTCATAGACTTATGTATCGTTGGGGATTTACCAATGGTAAAAACGTTATACAAACTGAAAAAGATGCTAAACGCTTATTTCCTGAAGCATTATGGAACGACTTGCATTTACAAATTATTTGGTATGGTCGTGAGTATTCGCCTGCTCGTGGTTGGGATCTTGATAAGGATATTATTACAAAAACGATAGGTCGTAAAACTGTGATAAATGATTATTACAAAAAAAAGTCCTGACGACTAATCAGGACTTTTTCAAAGTTTAGTTGAGAAGTGCTTCAAACTTCATCTTATTACAATTTATAACACTTAAAGCCTTCGAATAATTAAGAAGAAAATTAACCGTTTCTTCTTTTGGGTTTAAATTAGTTTGACTTTGAGGAGTTTTTTTTGAGTAAAGTTTTGCCATCTATATAATTATTTGGTTATACACTTTACTTAACGCCTATAAATTTTGATTATTGTATTTAAAATCAAAAAAATTATTAATTCGTCAATATAATATTGTGTTTATCTATTATCTTTCTCATATTAATTAATGCATAACGCATTCTTCCTAGCGCAGTATTAATGCTTACACCTGTTTTCTCTGATATTTCTTTAAAGCTCATATCATTATACATACGCATTACCAAAACTTCTTTTTGATCTTCTGGCAATTCTTCTATAACACGACGCACATGACTTTCTACTTGATTTTTTATAATACTTTTCTCTGCATCTAATGCACTATCACTTATCACCGAAAAAATATTAAAATCTCCAGTATTGCTAAATTTTGGCATTCTATTATTTTTTCTAAAATAATCTATAACCAAATTGTGAGATATACGCATTACCCAAGGTAAAAACTTCCCTTCTTCATTATACTTCCCTAATTTTAAAGTCTTTATAACCTTAATAAAAGTATCCTGAAAAATATCTTCAGCAATATCTCTGTCATAAACTTTTGAGTAAATAAAGCTATAAATACGTTGTTTGTGTCTAGTAATAAGAATTTCTAAAGCTTTTTCATCACCTCTAAGGTAATTACTAACTAAAGTAGCGTCTGAGATAAGTTCGTTGTGCATAATCATTACTTTTTAAACATAGATATACATCTATGGCTTGGGTTAAAAATGTCAAAAAAAAGTAATTGTATGCTATAGGCTACTTATATGATTTTTAGATTTATATGTTCCAAATATAACAACATTCATTTCTAAAAAGCAAAAATTATTTAAATTTTTCTTAAAAAAAATGCTAATCTATCTATTTTTTAAGCTAATAATCTTGTAGTATCTTTGCGCAATTATCTTCTATAATTACTATGGCTACAAATATTTCTGAAGTAAACCCTAAAACCAATATTATCATTAAAGGTGCTAAACTGCACAACCTTAAAAATATTGATGTTGTTATTCCTAGAAATAAATTAGTGGTTATTACTGGGCTTTCTGGTTCTGGTAAATCTAGTTTAGCTTTTGATACGTTATATGCTGAAGGACAACGCCGTTATGTTGAAAGTTTATCTAGTTATGCGCGTCAGTTTTTAGGGCGTCTTAATAAACCAAAAGTTGATTACATAAAAGGAATTGCTCCCGCCATTGCCATAGAGCAAAAAGTAAACTCTACAAATCCAAGATCTACAGTAGGTACGACTACAGAGATTTACGATTATCTAAAACTATTATTTGCTAGAATTGGTAAAACATACTCTCCAAAATCTGGTGACGAAGTAAAAAAAGATACGGTTGCAGATGTATTAGCTTTTGTTAAAACATTTACTGAAAGAGAAAAGCTACTACTACTCGCACCTATTCATCTTGAAGAAGGTCGTACCATGCCTGAAAAATTAAAGGTATTACAACAACAAGGCTATGCAAGAATACAAGTAAATAATGAGGTTTTAAGAATTGAAGATGCTACAGATAAACCCCTTGAAAATGTGTTTCTTGTAGTTGATAGGATTATTACAAAAAACGAAGAAGATTTTTATAACAGACTAGCTGACGCCATACAAACTGCCTTTTTTGAAGGTAAAGGCGAATGCTATATTGAACAGTTAAGTAACAATAAAAAACGTCATTTCAGTAACAAATTTGAACTAGATGGTATAGATTTTTTAGAACCTAATATTCATCTATTTAGTTTTAACAACCCTTACGGAGCGTGTCCTAAATGCGAGGGTTATGGAGATATTATTGGTATTGATGAAGATTTAGTAATACCTAATACAGCGCTTTCTGTATATGAAAATGCTATTTTTCCTTGGCGCGGAGATAGTATGAGCTGGTACAGAGATATGCTTGTAAACAACTCTCATAAATTTGATTTCCCTATTCATAAACCTTATTTTGAGTTAAGCGAAAATCATAAACAGCTCATTTGGGATGGTAATGAGTTTTTTGAAGGTTTAAACAGTTTTTTTGCTGAATTAGAATCTAAAGCATACAAAATTCAAAATCGTGTTATGTTATCACGATACCGTGGTAAAACAAAATGTAAAGCCTGTCAAGGCAAGCGTTTACGTCCTGAAGCAAATTATGTTAAAATTGGTAGTAAAACCATTACCGATTTAGTAGACATGCCTTTAGATAAACTAATTACATTTTTTAAAAACCTAGAGCTAAACTCACACGAATTAAAAATTGCTGAACGCTTACTTAAAGAGATAAACAATCGTTTAAGCTATCTTGAAAATGTAGGTTTAAATTACTTAACACTAAACAGAAAATCAAACACGCTTTCTGGTGGTGAGAGTCAGCGTATTAACCTAGCTACCTCTTTAGGCAGTAGTTTAGTAGGTTCTATGTATATTCTTGACGAGCCTAGTATTGGCTTACACCCAAAAGACACCGAAAAACTTATAGATGTTTTAAAAGCATTACGAGATTTAGGAAATACCGTAATTGTTGTAGAGCATGATGAAGATATTATGCTACATGCTGATGAAATCATAGACATTGGTCCAGAAGCAGGTACTTTTGGTGGTGAAGTTGTTGCCGCTGGAACATATAGCGATATGCTTGCATCAAACTCACTAACAGCACAATACCTAAATGGTAATTTACAAATTGATGTTCCTAAAAAACGCCGTGTATCAAAATATCATATAGACATAATAGGCGCAAGAGAAAATAATTTACAAAACATTAATGTTACACTTCCTCTTAACATGCTTACTGTTGTTACAGGTGTTTCTGGTAGCGGAAAAAGTACACTTATTAAAAAAATCGTATATCCGGCGTTACAAAAAAAACTTACCGATTTTGGAGATAAACCTGGACAGTTTAGTGAACTAAAAGGCAACTTTAGTAACATAAAGCACATAGAATTTGTAGATCAAAACCCTATTGGGAGATCTTCTCGTTCTAATCCAGTAACATATATTAAAGCTTATGATGATATCCGCTCGTTATTTGCTAGTCAAAAATTGAGTAAAATACGAAACTACCAAGCAAAACATTTCTCTTTTAATGTTGATGGTGGCCGCTGCGAAACTTGTAAAGGAGAAGGCGAAGTAACTATTGAAATGCAGTTTATGGCAGACGTTCACCTTACTTGTGAAACTTGTAATGGTAAAAGGTTTAAAAAGGAAGTTTTAGAAGTTACATTTCATGATAAATCTATTGATGATATTTTAAATATGACAATAGACGACGCCATAACGTTCTTCAACAATCACGATCAAAGTAAAATACACAGCAAGCTTAAGCCTTTACAAGATGTTGGTTTAGGCTACGTTACATTGGGGCAAAGTTCATCAACACTTTCTGGTGGTGAAGCGCAACGTATTAAGCTTGCATCATTTTTAGGAAAAGGTAGCAAAAGTGATAATGCGCTGTTTATCTTTGATGAACCTACAACTGGTCTACATTTTCATGATATTCAAAAGTTATTAAAATCGTTTAATGCTTTAATTGAAAAAGGACACTCTATTATTGTTATCGAGCACAACCTTGAACTTATCAAATGTGCCGACTATATTATAGATCTAGGTCCTGAAGGAGGCGAAAACGGTGGTAAACTTATGGCTAGCGGAACTCCTGAAGAAATTGTTGCCAATGCAAATTCCATCACAGGTAGTTACCTTAAAGAAAAGCTCTAATAATATAAAAAAGCAAAAAAGGCTAAAAAGAGTGTTATTGGAATAAGTATTGTAAAAAAACTTAATACAATAACATTACTTTTTACAAAGCTTATAAACCAACCTTGTTCATAAAAACGTTTTAGGCCTATAAATAAGTATATAAAGGTAGATAACATAGTTAGTACTGTTATCCAAACAGGAAAATTTGACCATATAAAGTTACAGGCTACCAAAATACTAAATACTGTAAATAGATAAGCAAAAAAGTAAAAGCTAAACACCAAATGATAGGCATAAGCTCCTTTTCTAAAATACATTAGCTTTAGTAACAATGCAAATATTGGTAGTAAAAAAAACATGGCTATCGGAATGGTATCATAAAAACGTTTTAGAATAGAACCGCCACTTTTATATTTATAAAATTTTAAAAACTGTTCATAAAATTTTCTTTTTAAATAACCCGCATCATCATCAAGGCCCATATACTTATAAATAACTTGATCTGAAGCTCCTGCTTGCAATAATGAATCTACGCCTGTTTGATTAAAACCAGCAAAATTATACGACCTTTTAGAACTTGAACTTGAACTTGAGCTTGAACTTGTTTTTATAATAGAGTCTAGCGATTTTATTTCTGCATTTGTCAACTCTAAATCTTCATTGTTTTTTATATAAGGTGCCATATACTGCTTAAACTGAACAGAATCTAAAGGCTTTTGGTACATAGAGTCCATAACAACTTTAGCTCTTTCAAAATCTTTCTTAATAGAAGCATCAAAAAGAGTTGCTTGCCTATTTGCTATAAATGAAAACAAGAAGAAAAGTACAACCGAAATAAACAAATACATTTGAGCCGGATGCAAATACAGCAAACGTTTACCTTCTAAAAAACGCTTTGCCAAATACCCAGGTCTTGTCATTAACGGAATAAAGCTTTTAAAAAAACGTGCATCTACAGAAAAGTAGTTACTAATAGTATTACTAAACAGAATTCCCAGTGTTAATTCATCTTTAGATTTTTGCCCGCAATAAGGACAAAACTTATAAGTTACATCAAAAGATTTTTCACAGTTTTTACAAGTGTATTGGTTAGTTGGCATAATTAGCATAGTTGGTACTCATAAAAGTATAAAAAAAAATCGTTCGCATAAACAACACAAACAACTAACAATCAGCTTGTTATTTTTTTGGCACGCAAATTGAAAAGGATAAAACAAATAGCGTAAGCCGAAAAGCTAATGAGTAGGCATCATCTAAAAACCTAAATATTATGAAAAAACTAGGACTTTTATTTACAGCATTACTAATAGGATTGGTAACTGTATCAGCAGCAGAAAAAACGTCTGAAAAATTGGTAAACAATTTAGAGATCAACACGCGCTATAATTATACACAACCTATAAGGTTTGTAGAGCGTGGTGTAGAATTCTTAATCTTTCCTGACGGAAGTTTTGATTTTAACACGCATACCCAATCACCATACTATTCTGGTAATCTTTATTACAGAACATCTACAACTACTAGACGTAGTTCTGTAAACAGAACATTTGGCGCTCCAAGAACTACGGTTATAAATCGTGTGCAGTATTCTCAACCTAGAAATACAGGTGTACTTATAGAACATGATACAGATGGTAAAGTAAGACGTATTGGTAATGTATTTATTAATTATGATAGAACAGGAAAAATAAAACGTGCAGGATCTGTTTATATGAGCTATAATCGTATTAATGGCTTATTGTCTCAAGTAGGTGGTTTATATATACATTACAATAATTGGGGTCAGGTAATTAATACCAGCGGATTTATAAACCAAACAAATAATACAACTTTTGGGTATAACTCACCGCAAAACGGCACAGTTTATGATACTAATAATTGGTATGGAAGTGATGAAGATTTCTATTACTACAAACAAAACGGAAAAACACCAAGTAAAAAGTAGGTATTAGATTTAATATATTTTGTTAGTTAATTTGATAAATCCCAGACAATCTTTTGATTAAGACTGTTTGGGATTTTGTTTTGCATAAAGAAACAAACCTGTTTCTAATTATCATTTAGTGTCCAAATAAGCGCTTTTTCTTTAGTAGCTCTAAAAATAGTATGGTGTTTTTCTTTTGGTTCATCAGCGTATTTCCATGTAAGTGTTTCTGGCGCATGGCTTATTAAGGCCTTTTCAACACTGCGAGTGTATTGCGAGATATCTTCAACACTAGAACCTGCAAACCAAAGTTTTAACTCTGTGCCAGGCAATTTAGAAAGTAACGTTTCTGCATGGCTTGATAAATAATGATTATTCCACCAAAGCGACGGGTCCATAGCTATATAAAAATCAAATGCTGTTGGTTGCACAAAAAACGTTTCCATAACAAATAGTCCAGCAAGCGACTCTCCTATTATACCTTTTTCTTTAGTAGTTCGGTAAGTTGCGTTTATTTCAGGCATTAACTCTTCTGTAATAAATGCTCTAAAGTTTTTAGCGCCATCTGTTATAGGACAATATTGTTTATCGTCCTCTGCCTCTGAAGCTCCTGTTAAATCTCTTCCGCGTTCAGTATTCTCAATACCAACCAATATAAACGGTGGTATTTTATTTTCTGATAACAGTTTGCTTAATGTATTAGCAATATGCGGAAAATCTTCTTTTACGCCTCCATCTGGCATATACAACACCGGAAAACTATCTGTTGATGTATCATAACCTGGTGGTGTCCAAATATTAATAATACGTGTTTCATTTACATGTTTTGAAACAACTGTTATACTATCATGATCTGGTACCGGATCATTATAAGCAACCTGCTTACTTTTACAATTTGCGAGCAAAACCAAAATACCAATAAATGCATATATTTTTTTCATAAGTCTATCTTTTAAGCTTACTTATTTATAAGAGAATCTCTTTATAGTTTATCATCCTAAAAACTACAAAATTTTAATTACTTTACAAGGATTTCCATAAGCTAAAACATTGTCAGGCACATCTTTAGTCACTACACTTCCTGCACCTATAGTTACATTATTACCTATAGTAACTCCAGGAAAAATCACAGAGTTACCTCCTACCCAAACATTGTCTCCTATAGTTACAGGTTTTGTTGATGTCAGGTAGCGTGATGTATTGCCTTCTGTAATGATTCTTTCTGAAGCTTTTAAAGGATGTGTTGCCGTGTAAATTTGTACATATGGTGCTATTAAACCGTTTTTTCCAATGGTTATTTTGTTATTGTCTAAAAACATACAATTGGTATTCACAAAGGTATTTGCGCCTATAGAAATATTCTTGCCATAGTCACAAAAAAAGGGCGTTTCAATCCAAACATCAGGACCCTTATACTCAAAAAGAGCACGTAGTATGTCCTCTCGTGTTTCTACTAATTCTGAATCTAAATTATTGTATTGTTTTAAAAGTTTTCTGGCATTGTGGTACATAGCAATCAACTCTGGGTCTCTAGAATTGTAATGATCGCCATTTAGCATTTTTTCTTTTTCTGTCACCTTATTATTAAAAATTTATTTATTTCTTATTTTTCTCCTATCACTGCAAGTAACTAGTTCTCTTCTTATTAACAAGCACGTTATTCTTGTTGCTTTGTTAATATCGGCCTATATTTTTTGAATTATTATTACTCAAATCTTAATAATACGTTATTGGCATTATAATTCATAAATCTCAATAGGCAAATCATCAGGATCACTAAAAAACGTAAACCGCTTTCCTGTAAACTCATCAATCCTGACAGGCTCTGAATCAACACCTCTTAATGCCAAAAAATCTCTTGTTCCATCAACATCTTTCACGCCAAATGATATATGGCGCAAGCCTGTTGCTTCAGGTCTTGATACGCGTTGTGGCGGATTTGGAAAAGAAAATAACTCAATCAGGTACACGCCGTTTAGAGATAAATCTAGCTTGTATGAGTCTCGCTCTGCTCTATAAACTTCATGACTAATTTCAAATCCTAAAACCTCTGTATAAAAACGTTTTGATTTTTCATAATCTGAACAAATAATTGCAATATGATGTAACCGTTCTATCTTCATTTTTTTGTGCCTAGTTTCTTATTCTTAACTATTGTGGTTATTATTTACTACACCCGAAAGATAACGAACGTTTTTATATTGGTTTATATGCTGCGACCATTTGTTTGTTATTATTAGTAAGGTTGCCTAGATGTTGCATGAATACTGTATGAAATTCAGTACAGGATTGAGCATGACAAGTTTGTGGTGGTCAATCAGAACTTTGTACCAGTCAATCAGAACTTTGTACCACCTAATCAGAACTTTGTACCAATCAATCAGAACTTTGTACCACCTAATCAGAACTTTGCGGTGAGCAATCAGAACTTTGTGGTGAGCAATCAGAACTTTATGGTGAGCAATCAGAACTTTGCGGTGGTTAATCAGAACTTTGTGGTGGTCAATCAGAACTTTGCGGTGAGCAATCAGAACTTTGTGGTGAGCAATCAGAACTTTGTGGTGGTTAATCAGAACTTTGCGGTGGTCAATCAGAACTTTGCGGTGGTCAATCAGAACTTTGTGGTGAGCAATCAGAACTTTGTGGTGGTCAATCAGAACTTTGCGGTGAGCAATCAGAACTTTGTGGTGAGCAATCAGAACTTTGTACCACCTAATCAGAACTTTGTACCACCTAATCATAACTTTGTACTAGTCAATCAGAACTTTGTACCAGTCAATCAGAACTTTGTACCACCTAATCACAACTTTGTACCACCTAATCATAACTTTGTACTAGTCAATCAGAACTTTGTGGTGAGCAATCAGAACTTTGTACCAATCAATCAGAACTCTGGAACGGTTAATCAGAACTCTGGAACGACTAATCAGAACTCTGGAATGGTTAATCAGAACTCTGGAATGGTTAATCAGAACTCTGGAATGGCTAATCAGAACTCTGGAATGGCTAATCAGAACTCTGGAATGGCTAATCAGAACTCTGGAATGGCTAATCAGAACTCTGGAATGGTTAATCAGAACTCTGGAATGGCTAATCAAAAGTCTGGAATGGCTAATCAGAACTCTGGAACGGTTAATCAGAACTCTGGAACGGTTAATCAGAACTCTGGAATGGCTAATCAGAACTCTGGAACGGTTAATCAGAACTCTGGAACGGTTAATCAGAACTCTGGAATGGTTAATCAGAACTCTGGAACGACTAATCAGAACTCTGGAATGGTTAATCAGAACTCTGGAATGGCTAATCACAGAACCGGAATGGCTGATTAGGAGTAGGTGAGGACTGGGAATGGATTATAGCCGTTGTTGCCCACAGTTATTTTTTAAAATTCTTTAATATGTACTGGTAATCACTGTCCGATTCACTTGCAACAATAATTCCGAATGTTTTTAATTTATATGTCACCAAATATTGGGTCAGAAATATTTTTTCTTCTCCAAATGTTTGCAAGTATTTTACTTTTACGACTTTGGAAATTCCATATGTCAAAAATTTACTTTCAAGTCTTTTTCTTTCTACTCCAAAAGATTCAGATTCAACAAAAAGATGGTTTTCAAGCAAATCAACATAAACTTCAACTGCTTCTTTGGTCAGTTCCACGTAATTTCCAGATTGAAACGATATATTGTTTTTATAGTTACCATCTTTAATAAACATTTCAACCGTTTGTCCCATTTTTTTGAAATTCTCCAATTTCTGAAATTCATATTCCGAGAGTTCATTTAGGTCAGGTGAATTTTTAATTAATTCTGCGACTGTTTCAATACTTGTTTTTTTAAAATCTTTAGGTATATAAATTTTCTTTTCAAGAAATTCGACTAGTTGTAAGTTACTGTCTTTAAATTCAGGTGGAATTTCATTTTTGTCCGATTTACAACTTAAAAAAATCAGTATAATAAATGTCAGCAGGATGTTTTTCATAATTGTGGGCAACGTGTTTGTATATGGTTTGTTGCGTGGTTAAGCAATTAAGTTAACAAATAAAAACCGAATAGAAAATCCGCCAGGATTTTCGTAAGTAGGCTAGAACAAGCAATAAATTATATACGGTGTTAGCAGCTGTTATTTTAATTCAAAATTCTTGTAAACACAAATAAGGTCAGTAACTCTGTAATTTGTTTTTTCAAATTCAATAGTTAGTTGTTTGTATTCATTTGGATTTAAACCGTAATAACGTAGTACGTCTAATCCATTGACTCCTATGTTGTTGCTGTTTCTGACATCCATAACTTTTTCTCCAATTGTAGAAAATTCGGATTCGAATAGAAATCCCTTAAATTTAATTTCTGTTGAATATCCATTATCATCAAATATCAATGTGAAATTTTGATAATTTTTTATAATTGATTTAAGTCTTTTTCTAAATAATTTTTCAATTAATATCATATCATTAAAATTAGTCCATTTTTAAGTAAAATTAATTCATTCGCTCCATTATGAAAAATGGTACTCTTATAATATTCGTCATCGTTTATAATAATTGATAGTTCCCATTCTGTAATCATTTTTTTATTGTTAGCTTCATTAAATGACGTGAAACCTTCTATGGATTTTTGAATATTGACGAAAGATATATTAAATAGTATTAACCCTCCATTCTTTATTGTGTTTGTAAGTACAGAATAAAGTTGACTACTTAAAGGAATTGACGGTGGAACATCTTTGTAAAAAACAGTTGGATGATGCATACAATATGATTTCAGTTGTTCACTGACAATTTTAAAATTGTCAAGATTTTTTCCCAATGAAATTTTATGATTATTAATGTCTCTTATTCTCTGAATCATTTATGTTTTTTGCGTCAGATATAATTGCTGCTAACGTGTTTGTATATGGTTTGTTGCGTGGTGTAGGCACTAAAGTTAGCAAATAAAAACCGAATAGAAAATCCGCGAGGATTTTCGTAAGTAGGCTAGAACCAGCAATAAATTATATACGGTGTTATGTGCAGGCTTTTTTATAGTTCGTTAGGTAAATATTCGCTGTATTTCGATTTAAGATAATCTAAATTTTTCTCATTATCCATTAAATTTAAATTCAATTTGTCCTTTATAAATTCATATCTAGTTCTAGCTTCATTAAGAATATGTCCCCAAGTTAAAACATAAACATCATATAAATCTGTAGCGACTACGTGTCCATATTTCCTGTCGGTTTGTTCTAATTCTGGTTCAATATCTTGTTTTATGTCTTTTGTTATTAGAAGAAATTTCCATTTAGTTTTTTCTTTTGGAAATCTTTTGTCGTTACATATTCTAGAAGCGTAAAGTTTAATTTGCATAAGTTCTTCAACTCCTGCATCAACTTTAGGTTTTTTTAATTCAATTATCAAATTAGTTTTGTGTCCTGGAAGACCTTGAGGGAATTGTCTCCAAAGACAAACATCAGGAATAATTTGTAATTCTGTATTTGATTCGCTTGTTACAATTTCTTCAAAATCTGTTCTACCCAAATGTTTTAAATATTCTTTTAGAACATTTTTTAATGTAATATCATCAACTCCATAAGTATATTCGTCTCCAAATAGCCAAGTTTCGTTAATTAGTATTTTATGTAAATGTTTTCTTTCTAAAACATTTTTATTTAAACTTTTATTATAAATTAATTCTTCTAAACCATTGATAAAACGCAATCTATTCTTTATTTCTGTCATAGTATCTATAATACTAGACAAGGAAGTTTCTTCTAAGATTTCAACAAGCTCTTCTCTTTTTTCATCTGGTAATTCAATTACTTCTGTTAAAATTCTTTGAAGAGAAGTGGAATCTTTCTCTAAAGCTTCTTTTATTAATGAAAGTGTGAATTTTTTACTTTTATTGTCTTGATTTTCAAAGTCTGGCAAATATTCATTCACTTGAAGTGCAACTATATCAAATACTTGTCTTTTACTTTTTTCTATAAGTGAGTCTGCATTTTCTTTATAAGGATAGAGTCCTTTTGACTTTAATTCATTAATGAATTCTCCAGAATATAAATGAAGTCTTTTTCTAACATATTCACGAGCGAATTTTTTTGCTTCTCCGTAAGCATTTTGTAAAATATCATCAAAATTTTCTAAATCGATTAGATTTTCTCGATGTAGTTTTTCTACATAAATTGATTGTATAAAGATTGAAATAGGAATAGTGGAACGAATACCAAGATTTAATTCTTTAAATGGAACACCTTTGGTGTTACATAAATATGTTTTCTTTTTTATATCAAAACTCCATTCTATTACTTTAATGACAAAACGATATGATAATTCTCCGTCTTCTATTAAAAAGTTTGTTTCGTCTGTATTTTTTATTAATGACTCAAATTGTAATTTATTGCCATTGAAATAAATATTGAAATCGTTATAATTTATCCAATAAGAAGCAAATTTTTGTTCTATTTCCTTTCTGAATTTAAAGTCGAGTGCTTGATTTACATTTTCTTGATTTAAATTCAGAATTTCAACTTTAAAACCTGTTTCTGTTTCTCCTTTTGGAAGTGTTTTTAAATCACTAAAATTTGAATGAGATAAATTATTTCGGTCAAATGTTATTGTAAATTCTTTTAATGATTCACCATTTTTATAAACACTTGTAAACTTTACTAAATCTCCTAAAGCAAGTGATTTATATCTTCCTTTTCCTTCTTTTCCGTGATAATGACGACCATTTGGACTTGTGTTAATATGTTTCTTTTCAGAACCTCCTAATCTACCAAATACATTTTGAGCTTTTGTATAATCAATACCAAGTCCGTTATCAATAATTGTAAGGTTTTCATATCCTCCAAGTTTATTTTTATCGTATTCGATTTTAATTTCTGATGAATCTGCATCAAGAGAATTCCACAAAAGTTCAGAAATTGCAGTTATTCCACTCGCTCTTGTTAGAGATTCGATATGGTCTTGTTCAACTCCAATATCAATTATTTTTGCCATATTTTATGTTTTTTTCAGCTTGCACATAACGGTTATGTGTAAGGAACGTTGCGTGTTTGCGTGCGAGGATTTTCCGAAGGAAAATCAGAAGCTAGCAAACAAAGCAACGACCAAACGATTGAACTAAAATAAGCAATGTTTTTTACACGGTGTTGCCAACCGTTTTTATTTAATTAAACTTTTAATTATGAACTCATATATAGCAATTCCAGCAGCAATTATTCCGATAATCCAAGATACAATTTCAAGGACAGATTTTGTTTTAGGAATTTTATCAGTATTGTTTTTTATATTTTGTTTAATCGGGCTTTTTAAATCTATATTTCCAGATGACTGATTTACTTGTCCAATTGTTGAACCCGAAAAATTATTAGAAATGTTTGATTCCGTATTTTGTCCGTCTAACCAGTTTAAAAATTCCGTCCACGATTTTAATTCAATTAGTTTGGTTAGATATTTACGGTTTTTAAAATCGGAAGCAAAACCATATTTAGTCGGCTTATGTAAAAGTCCAAGATTTTTAAGATTTATAATCAATTCAGAAATTTCATCAGGACTATCTTTTGTTAAGGTAATTGATTCACCATTTTTTAAATCCTCTAAATATTTTAACGTTTCGTCTGTCATAAGTTTGAGTGAGTTCAAATGGTTGGCAACGGTTTAGTATATGATTTGTAGCGTTGTTTCAGCGAGTAAGTTAGCAAATAAAAACCGAAATAGAAAAACCGCGAGGTTTTTCGTAAGTAGGCGAGAAGCAGCTATAAATTATATACATTGTTAGCTGCCGGTTTTTCTTTTTAACGTTATATTCTCACGTAAACTGTTCGTACGTTATGTAATTTTACACTTGTTTTCCTTTTTTACTTAAAAATCTCAAAAAAAACTCCGATTTATTATTCCGTTTTTTTCACGTTTTGATTTTCAGTCAAAAGTTCTACGATTTCAATTTTCATAAAGTTCAGCCGAACGATTTGCCATTCCGCTTATCAGCCAAAAGTTGAGGATTGTTATATTTTCGAAATGTAGATCTGAAGTTGGGCTAGCCGAAATTCGTGCGTAAAATTCCGTTTGAGTAAGAAATCCAGCGTAAAGTTCCATATGAGTGAAAAGTCAAACGTAATGCTCCAAATGAGTGGAAAATCAAGCGTAATATTTTATTTGTTCAGTTTAAAATTCCAGCGTCATTTTTTTAATGCAAACAATAACAAAATAGAGTAAAAGCCTTATAACTGTTGGTCTGCACCAAAATGGCTGCTAACGGTCTCGTATAACCGTCAGTTACGGGTTAAAGTACGCAAATTTTTCGGTTTAGCACTGACGTTAGCAATTCCGAGTGGATTCGGACGTAGTCGAATCCGCCGTAATTGCGGTTATACATTGTTGCCACCAGTTATTTTTCTATGACATATTTAGTTTCCATTTCCTGTAATTTGCTTTCTAAAATTCCAAATTTTGTTTCTGAATAATCGGTTCTGTTCCCTTTAATTAATTCAATAGTTTTTTTGTCTTTTTTAGAATTCCAAATAGACTTTTTCTGTTTTGACTTAATTTCTGAATTAGTTAAGTCCAAAAGATTATATGAAATAGGCTGTGTCAATTTTATTTTTGAAGATAAAACAGGGCAATAACCTTTATCCTTAAATTCTTTTATTGGGATAACTATGTTCGTTTCACTCTCAAAAGTTACAGGCTTTATCGAATATTTTGTTTTATTAGAAATATATTGAATTCCGTCAATGTGTTCGCTGTTCGTAACCCATTGCAATAATAATTGAGGTATTATATATTCAGGCACGAAATCACTTTCATAATTTTCTACTTTGATTGATGAAGCTAATAATAGAGGAAATGAAACTATGAAATTTTTAATATGTCGTTTTACTCCATCTTCGCATTCCTCAAATGGTTTTTCTGCCCATTTTCTAATTATATCGCTACGTTGATCAAGAAATAAAAAATTAAAATCACTTTCGTTTAGGTCAAATCTGGAAATGTGAATTTTGTTTATATCTGGTCGGTTTAGTTCTTCCCAACAAGTATAAATTGAAGTACCTAAATATAAGCACGGCACACCTGAAAGACTAAATCTTTGCCGTCTAACAAGATTTCTTAATTCAAAAGGAATGTGGAATAAATCTTTCCTTTCTAATTCAGTACTATCGCCAGTTCTAACACGATATAGTTTATCTCTTCCTTCAGTAACTTGCTCGGTTTGTATCCAAAGATGACAACAAACATTTTCCAAACAATTAACTAATTGATTATATGCTGTTGCAGTTTTTCCTTCATAATAAGAATGTAAGGCACTAAATATACAATTTAGTTGAGATGATATTATTTCTGAATTTTCTTTAATATAATCGCCAAGTTCTCCGTCAAATTCTGAAAGCGTAGAATGAAATTCATTAAATTTATTTTCCAAATATTTAATGAAATCTCCTTTCTCTCTTTTTACAGGAAGATTAAATATTGGTTTATTAAGTATTTCTAAATTCTTGTTCATTTCTCTAATTGGTGGCAACGGTTAGTATATGAAAAGTAGGCGATTTTGAAGCACAAAACTTTCGGTTAAACACTTACTTTGACACGAGCCAAAAGCCTTGATTTTATTACTGTTTCGCCTATTTTTTATATACATTGTTACCACCTGTTATTTATTCTTCTCGCATCTATTTTCAATTACTTTTAATAGTCTGTCTTGAAAGTCTGTCAAGATTATGTCGCCCCAAATTTTACCATAAAAATTGATTGTTGAAGTCAACTGATAACGTGAAGAAAGGGTCAATTTAATTTGTCCGTTTTTTAATTCGGTCAGTTCGTATGTTGCGTCAACAAAGTTGAAATAGTTACCATTTAAAACGTGTTGGTCAAATACTTTTTGTCTAACCGTTGCAGGGTCAATTTTTATGTCGAATGAAACTTCCTTATTCTCGTCATATTCTGTGATTGTTTCAATGAACATTAAACCACCTTCAAAATTTCCTATTCTTTGTCCGCCAAGTTCTTTTTTGTCAATAGTTGCACTTATTGGTCTGGGAATTCCGACAGAATTGAAAAATCCTGAATTATATTCTTTCTGGTCGATAGTTTGTACTTCTACAATGTTATTCCAAATTTTTTCAGGTGTTGCGTCTATGATAGCTTCACTTTTTACAATATATGTATCAGAAGGGCTTTTTATGTATTCTTCGACAGGTGCAAATAGAAAAGGCAACAAAACCAAGGTCAGCAGTTTTCCTTTACTTTTTTGTTTGTTAATCTGAACAACTCTATAAATCAATGCTCCAATTGTTCCTAATATAAAAAATGGTGCTGCAAGAACCAACAAACAAATGAAGTCTTCGATACCAAATAAGAACATGCTCAAAAAGAATGTCACAACCGTAAGCCAAGGAATGAAAATTATGTTTCTGTAAGATTTGAGTTTTTCATTGTCGGCAAACATTAATGGAATAACTCCCAAAATGGTCGGAATAATAAACAAGTATGTCACAGAAGCCAAAGTTGCTTTTTGTCCAAATACTAACCTTGTCACAAGTCCGTACGCAATACCGAGTACAATCCCGATAATTAAAAGTCCGTATTTCTGTTTAAGTTTCGTCATTTTCTAATAGGTGGTAACGGTCTTGTATAACAATCAGTTGCGGATTGATTAAAAACTAAGATAGCTAAAATTACCGACTTTTAAGCTTGCGCGGTTGTGTCCGCAGGACACAAAGCCGCAATTGTTGTTATACGGTGTTGTGCAACGTTTTTTTATTCGTTAAATTCAAAATTAGCTTTTTTTTCTGTTGATATAACTTTTTAATTTCGCAAAACCAGTCATCATAGAAACTTACTAGTTAGTTACGGTTAACTGCATACTTATACTATATGTTTGTGATTTTTTCCATAAACCATTAATATTATACCAACTATCTGTATAATTATCAACGCTTATTGCGTCAATTGATGGTTCATAATAATACCAGTTATTATTTTTATTAGGAAAACATTTATTTTGATCCAAAAAAATATAATTCAAGGCGATGAAAACACCTTTTTCAGGAAAAGTTATATTTAAATGACTTAAGTCTAATTCAAATGCGTTGTGCCCTTTTTTTAAATTGCATATTATGTCTTCATTATTAAGGATTCTATCTGGCTTACCATTGTTATCTACGGAATAAATGAATACTGATAATATTCTATTTTTATCCGAGCATAATGTTTTAAACTTAACTTTATCTAGGAATACTATATTTTGAGTTGGTTTTTTAAATAATTTAGAAACTTGTGATATGGTGTTATTTTGAATAGTACAGACAATGCCTACATTTCCATTTTTAGCTTTTCCTAATTTATATTTTTTTGAATTTTTTTTCTGAGTTAAAACAACCTCACTTAATGTAACTGGTTTAACTTCCATTAAAATATTTGATGTGTTTTTAATTGGAACACTATCAAGAGTTTTATAACCAAGTGCTTCTATCTTAATTGTTGAATTTAAGTATTTATCTTTAATTTTAAATATGCCTAAAGAATCACTAGAAGTTAATATATTATTATTTGCATAAATATAAGCATATTTTATAGGTGAATTATCCTCAGATGATTTTAAAGTATATAGATTTTGACTTTGACTAATATTGCAATAAAAAACTATAAATAAAAAGATAAATTTTGCTCTCATCAATTAAATATTTCAAATAATAGTCAAACTTCAAAACCAAAATAAAATTCAAATGTTACTAAAATTTTTGATTTATAAATGTTGCACAACGTGTTTGGCTATGGTTTCGTTGCGTGAAAATCCGCGAGGATTTTCCGCCGTAAACCGAAGATAGCAAATTTGCGAGGACTTTCCGCAAGGAAAGTCAGAAGCAATGAACTATAGCCGGTGTTGGCTACAGTTATTTTATTTTTATGCCACTCCATTTACGCTAAAGTCTACAAATTCCTTTTTGTCAATTATATAATTTATATTCCAAAATCGACTTCCTCCGTCAAACCACATTTGCCATTCCGTTTTCCAAGAGTCGTCTGGTTTTGTCCAACCTCTAATTGATTCCCAAATACTATAGCCATTCCAAATGAAATTTACGTGAATTACTCTTTGTCCGTATTGGTCAATAAATCCGATATATTGTCGGTCATATTTTTTTAATCTTTTATGAATTATTGGTCCATAATGTTTTCCTTGATTCGGTTTGTTTTTATTTATCTCTTTTATTTGGCTCCGTAGTTGCTTTTCCAATTCCACAATTTCTTCTTTTGTCGGTGTAAATCTTTTTTCAATTGATGGATTTTCGGTTAGCGGAATGTCATAAGTTTTAGGGAAAATTGCTCCATCAAAATTTCGGCTTTCTATCAACTCAATATTTTGAGAGAAAGTCAGTCCAAAATTAAGTGTTAATATTATTAGAAGCAGGTTTTTCATAATTGTAGCCAACGGTTTTGGCTATGATTTCGTTACGGAAAAATGGGCGACCATTTTTCCGACGTTGACCGAAAGATAGCAAAAATGAATGGAATTTCCGTGAGGAAATTCCGCCGTAATGAATTATAGCCGTTGTTAGCTTTTAGTGCTTTTATAATTCATTCCGTTTTTTGTTTTTTCGGTCAGCTTTTTATTCAGGTTTCTTTAATTTCTACGTTTAATTCATTCCGTAAACTTGCTCAAATTCCGACCGTTTTTTAATTTAGGTTTGAGTGCGCAATTCCAGCGTTGTTTTTCCAGTTCCGATTGCGCAAACAAGCTAAAAAGTCAAGCGTAATTCAATTCAGAGTTTGAGTGAGCAATTCCGCTGTTGTTTTTCATTTCACGTTTGAGTGATAATTCCGAAAATTTTTGAAATTCCGCACACAGTTTTTCTGATTTATCTACCTTAAAATTCTGAAAAAAATC
>NZ_JBLXHI010000013.1:0-49347 GCF_048381695.1 Corallibacter sp.
ATAAGATCAGAAGGTTTAGGATGCGTTGGTCAATTTAGGAAAGAACTAGTCAGTCTAGCGTTTTTTGTTTCTTTTTTGGGTAATGCAAAAAAGAATAAAAATCCCCACTTAACATGCAAAACGCACAACACAAAGCATTAATCAATCAAACTCTCACTACTAATATACAGTTATTGACCATGTTCTTTTAGTTATTGACCATGCATTATCAATAGCCCATCATCAATTTTCAATTCTCAATAAGCAAAACCTCTTTAGTAGTAGCACCAGTATAATAATCAGTACCTTCAAAACGAATATACCTTACTTCAAAACCAAGCAACGGATTTTTATTCTTAAGTTGTATAAACATATTGTTTATAAACATCTTGCGCTTGTTTATAGTTGTATAAACCTTTGGTGTGCCGCTATCATCCAGAACAAGAAAAAGCGGCGTTTGTTTTTGTGCAGCAAGCTCTAACTCATAAAAATTTGTGGTCAGTTTAGTATAGTGTATACCATAAGCAAGGCGCTTTTGTATTTCTGTAAGTGGTTTTTTTATGCCACCTTCGGTATACACAATACGGTAAGCCTCTACAGGGTTTTCAGGCAAGATAGCACCATCTTGCATGCGGGCATCATACATATAAGTGTTGTAGTTGTTACTATGCTGTATGTAAAATAGCGTAGTGGTAGTAATAGGAGGCGTAGGGTAATCCGTTTGGCAAAAACCATAACCAAATACAAATACTACAAAAAGAAAACATGCCTTAAACCGGAAGTTATAAAAATATATGTGCAAGGTGACCTGATGTTTGTTTGCCTATAAATATAAATAAAATTAGGGTTTTATAACATCCTCATACGTCATATAAAAATCCTCAAAAGCACTCATAGTCTCATTAAAAAACACCATAACCTCTTGCCAAGTATCCTTATTATGTATAGAAACCTTATGGTTATAAGGCACATATATACGCGATATCTCCTTACCGTTATCTAAAAAATAAGTGTCTTCAAATATAGCATTAGGTAAAAAATCATTCAGTAGCAACCTTTTTAGTGACTCCAAACGCTCCCAGTATGTAATGCGGTTTTCTAAATCATCCTCTAGGTCTAGAGCCACAAGTGCCTTTTTTGTATCAAAATAAAACTTAAAACTTACGCCCTTTATTTTTGTGTTATACAAAATCCATTTCCTCGGAAAAGATTTCCCAAAGCTTGTCCAAAACAATTGTTTAAGCTCTCGTGAAGCCTCTTTACTAAACATACGCTTTATATAAAATATGCAATAGCTACTCCCAGTATAATGGTAAGTAACTTGGTCAAATTAAACTTGTGTCCCTCGCTGCTTTCAAACAAAATAGTGGTAGATATATGTAAAAATATACCAATTACAATAGCATTAACAATATCAACATAATCAGCCATAACAGCTACATGATTTGATATAAAAGTCCCCAACGGTGTCATAGATGCAAACACAATAAGAAAAAGTGCTACATACCATTTATTACAATGCGCATTTAGCAAAAAACCAGTAACAACAGCCGCAATAGGTATCTTATGAACCAAAATACCATAAACCATATCATTATGATGATGTATAGGAAAACCTTCTAAAAAACTATGAATACATAAACTAATAAAAATAGCCCAAGGAAACTGCTGGTTGTTATGGTAATGTACATGGCCATGCTCTGCACCTTTAGAGAAAAACTCTAGCGTAACCTGAATAAGAATACCAAGCATGATAAACAAGCCAGTTTGTTTAGCATCAAGATGATGATACACCTCTGGCAACAATTCAAAAAGCGTAAGAGCCAATAAAAAAGCACCACTAAAAGCTAGTAGTAACCTAGTGTTTATTATATTTTTTCTTTTGGTAAGTATTACAATAATAACCCCAAAAACAACTGCGAGTATAGGTAATAGGTATTGCTTCATTTATTTAAATATCATCACTAATCGTTCCGAGCTTTGCTTGTCAAAACTATGTAATTTATAATCACCAAAAACATCCAATAGGTAAACACCAGCCTTATCAAAAAGCTCCATAAAGTCTGATAACGTCAAGGCCTTTACACGCTCCTGAAAACTATAATCCTTACCAGCATCAGTAAAAGAAATATCCTTTATAATATAGCCATCCTTTACATAACGTTCTTGGCAAAAATCAATACCTGCTACAGTTTTTACATCTTTAGCCACAAGATTATCAATGACATAATCTGTATTCATAAAATCTATCACGCCAAAACCATACGTATTCAAGTCGGCCTTTATAGCTTCTATAGTACGTAAGTTATCCGTTTCATGCTCAAAATATCCAAAACTAGTAAATAAGTTAAACACCGCATCAAAGGTTTTATTAAACGGTTTACACATATCATGTACCTCAAAGTGCAAACTATCATTTTCATACTGCTTGGCATAAGCAATACTATTTTCAGACAAATCTACACCAGTAACATGATACCCCAAAGTATTCAAGTATAACGAGTGCCTTCCTTTTCCACAAGCTAGGTCCAATACACTAGCCTGTTCAGGTAAGTTTAAATACTGCGTAAGCGTATCCATAAACTGTTGCGCCTCCTTATAGTCTCTATCCTTATATAAAATATGGTAATATGGCGTGTCAAACCAAGAAGCATACCACTGCGTTGTATCTTTTGTCATAGCAATATCCAGATTATAACCAGAATATTATTTTTTAGGGGTTACGCTTAGCTGCATACTGCGCTTAGCGTCAGGCTTTCGCAAGTCGCTTTTATATTTGTGCCATAGCACAATAAAAAGAGCTTCAACAATTGCTCAATCCTTAACCCATTTCATTTTAGTTGCCACAAAAATACTGTATTTTTGTATTCTATTTAATATCTACAATGGAGAATAATTTTAAAATGGTTGCCAAAACCTTATTTGGCTTTGAGGCATTATTAGAAAAAGAATTAATACAACTAGGTGCCCAAGATGTAAAAACAGGTGTTAGGAATGTAAGCTTTGTTGGTGATAAAGGGTTTATGTACAAAGCAAATTTAGGATTGCGTACAGCTATAAAAATCCTAAAACCCATTAAAACCTTCAAGGTTATTAGTGAGCAAGACCTTTATGACCAAGTTTACAAAATGCCATGGGAAAACTATATAAAACCCACAGGCTCTCTAGCCATAGATGCTACTGTACACTCAAAAGTATTTACGCACTCAAAGTACATTGCCTTAAAAACCAAAGATGCCATTGTAGATAAATTTAGAGACACCACAAAAGAGCGTCCTAATGTAGATTTGCGTTTCCCAGATTTAAAAATAAACGTACATATAGATAGAAATCAGTGTACCATTTCTTTAGACACTTCAGGAGAATCACTACACAGGCGCGGTTATAAAATGGCAACAAACATAGCTCCAATAAACGAGGTGCTTGCAGCAGGTATCATAATGCTATCAGGCTGGGACGGACAAAGTGATTTCATGGACCCTATGTGTGGTAGTGGTACCATACTTGCCGAAGCCGCAATGATTGCCTGTAACATTCCACCCAACCTAATGCGTAAAGAATTTGCCTTTGAGCGCTGGCAAGATTGGGATGTAGATTTATTTGAAAAAATAGAGGAGTCTCTATTAAAGAAAACAAGAGACTTTCATCATAAAATAATAGGGTATGACAAGTCTCCTAGTGCCGTAAGAAAAGCACAAGACAACATCAAAAACGCACATTTAGATGAATTTATAACCATACAACACGAAGACTTCTTTAAAACCCAAAAAGCCGGAGAAAATAAACTACACATGGTGTTCAATCCGCCTTACGGTGAGCGTTTAAATATTGATATGGAAAAGTTCTATGCAAGTATAGGAGATACGCTTAAGCAAAACTACCCAGGTACAGACGCTTGGTTTATTACATCAAACCTAGATGCATTAAAACACGTAGGCTTAAGACCGTCAAGAAAAATACAACTTTATAATGCCAAGTTAGAATCACGTTTAGTAAAATATGTGATGTATGAGGGCAGTAAAAAAGCAAAATACAATAAGTAGTCTTAAAGGCTACTTATTCTTTTTAAAAATAGGAATTAAGTAAGAGATATTATATCCATAACCAAAACCAAACTTACCACTATCGTAAGTTTTGTTATAACCAGGTATATAAAGGTTTTCAAAGTTATCAGGTTGATCTTGGCTTACTACATATTTAAATTGAATATTAGCGCCTAGATATAAATTTCTTAAAACTTCTACCTTCAAACCAGCAATAAATTCTAACCATATAGCCGATAAACCACTAAATTTTTCACTTATAGTAGAGCTATACTGTGGCGACCAATACTGGTCTTGAGAATAAGATGAAAAGCTATCTCTTGTTTGGCTAAAAGTACTTGCAGCAACACGAAAACCACCATATATCATATTGTGCATGCCATACCAATTATCATATGCATTGTAATCAGCTCCAGCTTTAAAATAGGTGCCACTTGCGGTAGCAGTAAGGTAATCGTTTTTGGTAGTTTTTTCTTCGGTGCCTATTTCTCCGGCTAAATACCATCGTTTGGTAATTCTAAAATCACCGTTTATCTCAAAGCCTTTATAGTCATCATCAATAAATGAGCGTATTAATTTACTTACGTCACCACCTAAACGTAAACCATATTTTTGTTTATGCTTTACAGAGTCCGCAACAGTTTCGGATGGTATACTATCATTTTGAGACAAAGCCGTTAGGCTAAATAATGCAATGGTAATATTAATGGTAAATTTTGTAATGTACTGATAATTCATTTTGAATTGTTAGGTTATCTGTTACAGCTTGAGTTAATCGTATCCAGTTATTACTATCGTTTTCAACACTTATTCTCACGTTGTTAAAAACAGTTCTGTAGCCACAAGCACGAGATACATATTGTTGTTCTGTTGTATAAGTAATGGTTATAATGTCTTCATTACCAGTTACAATATCGTCACTAGTATCATCCGGTGTGTCATTATCATTATAGTTGTAACCTTTTATAATACTATATTGTGTTGTAAAGGTTATACCGTCAGGGTTATCTGTTGTGGTTTTAAGAGGTAATAAGACAGTGTTTTTCGCAGAAGAACCTTCATAACCAGATAAAGGGGCGTCATTACCAACACCTTGTATACGGCATTTGCCCACATTTTTTGCTGTGTCTTCATCTTGTATGTTAATATCGTAAAAAGCAACTGATAGTCGCGGTGTTGTCATGGTTGTTTCAGGGCAAATATCATCACGCTCACAACTTATCGTGAAAAGTAAAAGAAAGCAAAAACCAAATAGTTTTTTCATGTATTTATTGTTTTTCAAAAAGTACAACAGTTTCTATATGTGATGTATGTGGAAACTGATCTACTAAACTTATTTTTTTCAATTTAAAACCTGCATTCATTAAAGTTTCGGTATCTCTTGCTTGTGTTGCAGGATTACAAGATACATAAACCATACGTTTTGCGTTTAAATTTATGATTTTATTTAGGGTTTTAGGAGCAATTCCAGAACGAGCCGGATCTAGAATTATTGTTTGTATTTTGTTCTTGTACTGTGGGTATTTGCTTAAAAACTTACCAACATCTTCTGCGTAAAATTCAAGCCCTTCAATATTATTTCGTTTGGCATTTAGTTTGGCATCTTCTATGGCCGATGCAATAATATCTACACCTACAATTTTGGTGTTGTTGCTTTTTGATGCAATAATTTGCCCAATAGTTCCTGTACCACAAAATAAATCTAAAACAACCGAGTTATCTACGGCATCCTTGTCTTCTAAAGCATAATCTACTACTTTAGAGTATAATTTCTCTGCCGATTTTGGATTGGTTTGAAAAAAGCTTTTCATGCTTATTTCAAAGTTTAGTCCGAGTAGTTCTTCTACAATCTTGTCTTCGCCATAAATAAGTGTTATACTTCCTGTAGTTGCAATAGTACGATCGCCTTGTTCGTCATTTATAGTATGAAGTAATCCTGCAACACGATCTCCAAACAATGATACTAAAAATTGCGCAAATGCATTTAAGTCAAATGTTGATAATTGATGTGATGTTGTAACGAGATTAAATAATAATTGATTTGTTTTAAACGATTTTCTTACAACAAGATATCTGAAAAAACCTTCACGTTTTGGTGCGTGCCAAGGCGCAAGACCAGTTGCTTCACAATAGTTTTTAATTTTAATCAAACTATCCTCTAATTGTTTATCAAAAATACCGCTGTCTTTATCAAGGTTGTCACCAATCCACCATGTACCACGACGTTTAAAACCAAGCGTAAACTCATCAACATCGGTTTTCTTGTCATGATCGTAACCAATTGCAGAAAAACTATATTCCATTTTATTTCGGTAGTGAAATAGGTTAGGAGAGGCTACAAACTCATCAAAATAATTTTCTATATCGGTTACTTTTCCAATCTTTTTAAACAAGTCCATCGTACTGGTGTACTTATATTGGTGTTGTTTTTCTATAGGTAAATTAATGTAAGGCGCACCAGAAATTTCATGATAGTTTAAGTCAACTTCATCAACCGATTTTTGTAAAACATCAATTAGTTTACATTCGGCATATTTCTTTTTAGCTTTTACCACACGTGCTGTAACTTTTTGACCTGGCAACGTGTTTGGTACAAAAAGTACAAAGTTTCCTAATTCGTTATTAATTCTGGCAATTCCTTTGCCACCAAATGCATAGTCAACAATATCTAATTCAATTAGCTGACCACGTCTTACAAACTTATTTCTATCTCTTCTTGGCATGCTGCAAAAGTAATCAAAGCTATGACTATTTAAACGATCATTTTGAAATTTTACTAAAAAAGTAGTCTTCGTTAAAAATGAACTAAATTGTTTTTAAACGGCTGTAATATTTAGTAATTTGCAGCCTCTAGGGATGATTTCTTTCCCACGCTGAATTTCCGAGACTTTTCGGAAGGATAAAGGTAGATAAGGAATGGTTATTTTTTTCACTTTAAAAATTTATAAAAATGGCTGTTTTAGACCAATTAACATCGCAACAGGCGATGGATTTAGAAAACAAGTATGGCGCGCATAATTATCACCCATTACCAGTAGTATTAAGTAAAGGTGAAGGCGTATATGTTTGGGATGTAGAAGGAAAACAATATTATGATTTCCTGTCGGCTTACTCTGCGGTAAACCAAGGACATTGCCACCCTAAAATTGTAGACGCTATGGTGTCTCAAGCAAAAACACTAACCTTAACATCTAGAGCATTTTATAACGATATGCTAGGTAAATATGAGAAGTTTGCTACAGAGATGTTTGGTTTTGATAAGTTATTACCTATGAATACAGGTGCTGAAGCTGTTGAAACTGCTTTAAAACTTTGTAGAAAATGGGCATATGAAGTAAAAGGAATAGATGAAAATGAAGCTGATATTATTGTTTGTGAAAACAATTTTCATGGACGTACTACAACAATTATCTCATTTTCTAATGATCCTGTAGCTCGTGAGCATTTTGGACCATATACTAAAGGGTTTATAAAAATAGCTTATGATAATTTAGAAGCTCTAGAAGCTGAATTAAAAAATAACCCGAATGTAGCAGGTTTTATGGCAGAACCTATACAAGGTGAAGCTGGTGTTTATGTACCAAGCGAAGGCTATTTATCAAAAGCAAAAGCACTTTGCGAAAAATACAACGTATTATTTATTGCAGATGAAGTGCAAACAGGTATTGCTAGAACAGGAAAATTACTAGCCGTAGATCATGAAAATGTAAAACCGGATGTATTAATTTTAGGAAAAGCCTTAAGTGGTGGCGCATACCCTGTAAGTGCCGTTTTAGCTAATGATAATGTTATGAATGTTATCAAGCCAGGAAACCACGGAAGTACTTTTGGCGGTAATCCTGTTGCTGCTGCGGTTGCAATTGCAGCTTTAGAAGTTGTTAGAGACGAGCAATTGGCTGAAAAAGCTGAAGATTTAGGGAACTTATTCAGAAGAGAATTAAACAAATATATAGAAACAAGTAATGCTGTTAACCTTGTAAGAGGAAAAGGCTTATTGAATGCCATTGTTATTAACGATGATGAAGACAGTGATACAGCTTGGAATATTTGTTTAGCACTACGTGATAACGGATTATTAGCAAAACCAACACACGGTAACATTATTAGATTTGCACCACCGTTAGTTATGACAAAGGAACAATTATTAGATTGTGTATCTATTATTACTAAAACATTAAAAGCTTTTGAAAAGTAAAAGGTTTCAATGATAGAAAATAAAAAGCGACCAATTAGGTCGCTTTTTTATTTAATGTATTAGGCTTAATTGCCTTGTTGTTCTTGTATTTGTTGCATTGTGTCTTGAACTTGCTCCATATAAGCATCCCAACCACCAATAGCAAAAATTTGATAGATAGACCAAGCTAAATATAGTATGTTTATAATAAAAATAACCATAGCTATAATTTTTGCCGTGTCCATAGCTTTAATACTTGCAGGCTCATAGTTTTCTGGGTTTGCTTTTGCTTCTTTTAGTTTAGAAGTTGCAATAAAAAAAGCAATTCCAGATAAAATAAATCCAAAACCAGCAAAGCAGCAACATAAAAGGCCTAAAATAGCAAGTACGTAAACAATTGTTGGGTTTAATTTTTGTTGTTCCATGTAATAAGTTGGTTGTTTAATTAATAATTTTAATAGTAAAACTTACAATGATAATTGCAACTGTAAGTATAGCTAGTGTATTTATAATTTTGCTAGCGTGTTTAAATTTAAAGAAAAAATTTAAGCCAATAACTAAAAACAAAGGGATTAGTGTATAAATAGCAGGATACATATAAAAAGCCTCAACAAATTCTCCGCGAATTAATAATACTGCAGCACGCTGTAAACCGCACCCTAAACAATCAAATCCGAAAATTTTTTTGTTTAGACAAGGTAGCATGTATTCTTCCATAAGTGAGATTGTATAACTTTAATATCTGTACAAACCAAAGTTATAAAAAAAGATGCTTTTTATGTGTTATTTTTTATTTGATATAATAACCTTTTTTGTAGTTTCTTGATTAGATTCAAAAAGAACTTTAGCAATGTAAACACCTTCGCTTAAGTTTTTTGTAGAAAAACTATAACGATCTTTAGTGTCTAAATCTAATTCATTTAAAACACGTTTTCCGCTAATATCAAAAAGCGTTACACTCTTAACAGCTAATTGCTTTGGGTTAATTAATACAAGTTGAGAATCGTTGTTATTTTGTAAAATTTTAAAATCATTTAATGCTGTAACATCATCATTTGTTGAAAGTGTTTGAGAATCAAATGTGATTTCAAAACGGTTATTATATGTTCCAGTAGGAAGAGAAACTTCAAAAGTTCCTGTTTTAATGTTTGTATAAACACCTGTAGTTTTATCAAAAACATATACATTGACATCTTCAGGAACATCTTTTAAACTATTTACAGTGACGCTGTATGTTGTGTTTTGTCCTTGAGATTCAAAACCAAAAGGTATACGAGCATCAGGACTATAATTAATTGATTTGATAGATAGTTCATTACTACCAGCCATTAAATAGTTGTCATTAGGAAGAACAGAAGCATTTTTAGCGTCAGAGAATTTATTATAGTTTAAATCAGAGTTTTGTCTAAAAGCTATAACACTTTCTTTATAATAAGTATTGTTTATTCTTGTGTGAATACGGATTTCAGGAATTATAGTTGTATTGTTTAATATATCCATGTAATCTAACCCATTATGAGACATTGCAACAGTTTGTTCATTAGAGTTCGTATTTTCTGATGATCTACCAAAAATAGCGCCACTACCATTGGTTGTAGAATCTTCTGGTAAATATAAACGCATTGAGTTACTAAATGTAATAACGCCACCAGCAGGAGCGCCACCATTATCAGCACTGCTTATTACAAATCCTTGACCTACGGCAGCATATCGTCTTTCATGGTTGTCTTTATAATCTGGGCTTGTACCAGCAGTAGGCGTAGGATTACCACCATGGTTATCATAACTTTCAAAAGTAGCAACAGTATAAGTGCCATCATCATATAAATCATTTAAATCACCTGGAGTATATACGGCGTAACCACCTTCATAATCAAGCAAAGTATGAGAGTTTACTTGTTTTTGCTCCCAGAAGTAAATATTTCCATCTAATCTATTTTGATTATCTACGTTATTCACAAAAAATAACTTAAGGTCAAGCGCAGATGGATAAGGATTTCCAGTTAACGTTTCAACTTGATTGCTAGATCCAGATTGTGGATCAGAATCTGTACCACTAAAGTAACAGTTTACAGTAATATCTCCGGTATTAGGGCGACCTCTAAAATCTAAAGTGTTATTTACATTAGGACTTCCTTTTAGAGAAAAACCATAACCAGTTCCAGCATTGCCAGTGTTTCGTATTTGTACCCAATCAGCATAGCCGCCACCGCTTTCCATAGTAAATAACCAGTAGCTTGCAAGCGCAGAAGGAGTTGCATTATATGAGTTGGTAAACGCATAAGGAGTTGCATTTACGTTTTCTATATCTGTTTCATCTTGTGGATCAAAAATATTTGAACCATTAAAAGGTACGTTTGCTTTTGCTGTTCCGTCAATACCTACACCAACCGGAGATGCCCAATAATTATATTCATAAACTCCAGTTGTTTGTTGTTGGTATATTGATAAACTTCCAATATCTGAATTTTTTACGTCATTATTCTGAATTAATTGAGCAGATCCTCTTAAATATAAATTAGATGTTGTAGTTTCCATTCTAATGTCATTATTGACAAATAATGGTACATCTTTAGCATATAAATAGCTGTTATTATTTATATATAAATCTTGAGAAAATGCAGTGTTAAGTAAAAATACAGCTGCAATAAATATGTAGGCTTTTTTCATAATTTAAATTACTGATAAACAAACAAATATAAATACCTGGGGAACATAAATATACGAATTGCAAATTTAATTAAAAAAAAGTTGATATAAATTCATTGAATAGACAATTAATAGTATTTTCGATTTATGGTATAAAATGTCGATATAACTATGAAAAACAAGCATATTTTAGATTATATATTAATTTTAATAGGAGCTTTTGTGGCTATATACTCTAAAGCAGGTGATGAGCAGAATACATATGTTTTAATAACAGGAATTGTAATTTTAATGTTGGGTATTTATAGGATTTCTAGAGATATTCCAAGTAAATCTGATAAGAATAACGATACAAATCAAGACAATCATGTTTAAAAAAGGGCAACAAGTAGCAGTTCTTGATGATGATATGATTGGTCATGTTGTAAAAGTTAATGGGACTACAATAACTATAGAAACTGCTGATGGATTTGAACTTGATTTTGATAGTCATGAACTTGTTGTGCTAAAAGAGGCCTTGCCTGTAAACCATATTCCTATTTCTGATATTATAAAAGAAAAAGAAACACCAAAAAAGAGAAAACAACCGACACGAAAGGCAAAAGAGAAGTACCTACCAACTATGGAGGTTGATTTGCACATACATCAATTAACAAATTCAACTAGAGGTATGAATAATCACGACATGTTAACGTTGCAGTTAGATACTGCAAGAAGACAGCTTGATTTAGCTATTAGTAAACGTATTCAAAAAGTTGTTTTTATTCACGGTGTTGGCCAAGGCGTTCTTAAAACAGAACTAGAATATTTATTTGGTCGTTATAACAATGTGAAATTTTATGAGGCTAACTATCAAAAATATGGATTAGGAGCCACAGAGGTTTATATTTATCAAAATGTTTCACCTAATTAAAAATCTGGTGTTATATTTCTTTCAGTTAATAAATTTGTGTTTTCTAATGTTCCAAAATTGAAAAATTCTTGAGTAATTGTAGGGAAACTAACATCGTTTATCTCAATACTAACTTCAAATTCTTGATAAATAGTATGTTCTCTATAGGCTGTTGCAGGAAGGGTTTCAGCTACATCAGTATTTAAGTAATCAGCTACATCAGGGTTGGTAAAGTCGTTAGCTGGATTTTCATCTTGAATTAGATTTTCTTCATCAATTGTTAAAACGCCATCACCATCATCGTCATTATCTAAATAATTAGGAATACCATCGCCATCGGTATCAACAATGTTAGTAAGCGGGTTTCCATCTACATCATCATCAAAATCACCATCACCATTAGCATCTACAAGATCATTATCACTCAATTCAGTTATAGTAAGTACATTATCGCCATCATCATCTTCATCTAGGTAGTTAGGAATACCATCACCATCCGTGTCATCATCTGTTAAATCACCGTTGCCGTTTATATCCTCTAGTTCAGCAGGAACACCATCATTATCGTCTTCTATTAATTCAACCATAATTAAAGCTGTTCCGCCTGCACTTGATAAATCTTGAGTAATTAAAATATTAGCAGGAGGTATATCGTTACAGAAAAAATTACTAGGGTCTGCGTTATATGTTCGGTAATTAAATAAATTTGTTACACCATTAATCGTAACGTCTGTTACTGGGTTTGAAACTTGCATAATTGTAGAACCATCTTCAATAGGTTCAACCTCAATTAAATCTTCAAAAGTAAGCGCCGGAGAAGTAACTTGAAGCGATAACGATTCAGGCGGATTAGATTTTGTTTTGTAAAAAACTATGTCACCACAAGATTCAAAAGTATCATCAAACTCTATTTCTACTGTTATAACATCGCCATCATCACAAGCAGTAAGTAATAACAAACAAGATAAAATATATATAAGGTTACGCATAGTCAATTTTTATATGTCACAAAAATAAAAGATTTACCAAATATATAACGAGGCTTCTTGTAAATAATTTTATTTGAAGTATTTTTGCACACCGTTTATAATAAAAGCTAACTTAAAACTTATGAAAACTGTATATTTTGATAGTGCTGCAACCACACAAGTAAGACAAGAAGTTGTAGATTCTATGCAAAAAGTTTTAACAGACTGTTATGGTAATCCATCATCAACACATGCCTTTGGTCGTTCAGCAAAAACTATAATTGAGACTACAAGAAAAACAATAGCAAAGCAATTAAACGCTTTGCCTCAAGAAATTATTTTTACTTCTGGAGGAACTGAAGCAGACAACATGATTTTACGTTGTGCTGTAAGAGATGCAAATGTTACTACTATTATTACGTCGCCTATAGAGCATCATGCTGTTTTACATACTGTTGAAGAATTACGTAATGAATATGATGTTACTGTAGAGTTTGTTAAGCTTCAAGATTGCGGAACACCAGATTATGAAGATTTAGAGCGTTTGCTTACTGCAAATGATGAGCGTAAGCTAGTAAGTTTAATGCATGTAAACAATGAAATAGGAAATATTTTAGACATAAAAAAAGTGGCAACATTATGTAAAAGTAACAATGCGTTATTTCATAGTGATACTGTACAATCAATAGGACATTTTGAATGGGATGTTCAAGATGTTCCTATAGATTTTATGACAGCTGCGGCACATAAATTTCACGGACCTAAAGGTGTGGGATTTGCATTTATAAGAAAGAATAGCAATTTAAAACCACTTATTTTTGGAGGTTCTCAAGAGCGTGGCTTTAGAGCAGGAACTGAACCTGTACATAATATTAAAGGTTTAGAAACTGCGTTTGTGTTAGCTTATCAAAATTTAGATGAAGAACGCGCTTATGTGCAAGAATTAAAAGATTACTTTAAAGAAGCTTTAAAATTTGCAATTCCTAATGTGAAATTCAATGGTAATTGCGATGATAAGGTAAAAAGCACTTATACGTTAATAAATGTATGCTTGCCTATGTCTCCTGAAAAGGCGTTAACTTTACAGTTTCAATTAGATTTAAAAGGAATAGCTTGTTCTAAAGGAAGTGCTTGTCAAAGTGGAAGCGGAAAAGGCTCTCATGTTTTAATGCACATATTAAATGAAGAAGATCAACAAAAACCATCTGTAAGATTTTCTTTTAGTAAATTTAATACTAAAGAAGAAATTGATTACGTCGTTAGCGTGTTACAAGAACTAGTTGGTTAACAGATTTTTAGCTGTTGCTTCTTAAAAAATAAATTGGAGTGAACAGCATTTTTTTGTAACTTTAAGCTAATTAATAGTAACCCAAAGTGAATAATCCCTAAACCAACCATATTCACTTAAAACTTAACCTTATTATGAAATTCAAGAAAAACTACTTTTTTTGGGTAGTTGTTCTCTTTATATCTACTTATGGGTATTCTCAAGTAGGTATTGGAACAACATCACCAGATGAATCTGCGTTATTAGATGTTTCATCAACAACACAAGGTCTTTTAGCGCCAAGAATGTCTACAGCACAACGTTTAGCAATTACAGATCCAGCTAAAGGATTACTCGTTTTTGATAACAATGAATCTGTATTTTACTTCTATGATGGTACTAGGTGGTTACCAGTAAAAGGAGCTGAAAAGCGTGACAATTATAAGTTAGTGAAATCTGTTGCAGATTTAGCTGACGAATTAGTTGTAGGAGGCGGTTCAAAGTATATTTTGAATAGCGATTATATGTACGAGATTAATGGTACTATTTTATTTGATTTTCCTATTGATTTAAACGGTGCTTATATTGAAGGACATGATACAGGTGAAGATATACTAGTTAATAATTCAGGAACAACCTTATTTAGTGGTACCAAAGGCGGACGATTAAAAGATATTTTAATAAATGGTAATAATCAGTAAGTATTTGATATAACCGGAGGTCCATCAGAAAGCATAATAGGTTATAGTGTTGTTATTACTGGAGCTTCTTCCTTGGGTGTGTTAAGTAATTTAAATGTTGTTTTCTTCTCTGTATTACAAGTTATAAATACATCTGATGGGCTTGATATTTCCGATATAAAATCATTTTTTGTTCAAAATGTTTTTTGGACAGAAACTAATGAAGGAACATTTCTAGATGTATCAGGAGATTTTGATAATTTTCAAATGGCTAATGGTAGAGTAGTGACAGATATTAATGAAATAGGAATTGATGTGAGCTTAAACCCAACAATAAATATTTCAGGATCATTGTCAGAGATTAGTTTTGCAGGAGATGGAGAACGTATAAAAGGTTACACTGCAAACACGTATTCTGGTTATAATTTTTCTACTGATTGGGATGTGAATTGTTCAGGTGTTCCTCTTGAAAAAGATAGTAATGCTACAGGTGATATTAATTTAAATTACCCAATAGGTTTTGGTGCTACAACAACTTTTACAGGAACAGGATCGACAAGTAGATTAAAGCTATTAGGCGATACAACATCAAATAATTTATTTAGATTTTCAAGATCTGGAAACAACCGAATTGTTTATGAAGGAAACAAAAGTAGATACTTTAATATATCAACAAGTTTATCTTTTAGAGGTAGTAACAACAATGCTATTTTTGTTTTCTATTTAGCTAAAAACGGTTCTGTAGTAGAAGAAACTCGTGTTTACAGAGAAATAGGATCTAATAATGATATAGGAGCTGTAGCAGTTATAGGAACCATAGAATTGGCTCCTACAGACTACATAGAAGTTTGGGCTGAACGATACAGCGGTAATGGAAATTTATTAACTGTTTCTCTTAACTTAATAGCTAAATAAAACTACTTAAAATTTCATAGTAGTTCTTACGTTAAAAACTCTTGGGGTTAAGTAGTTAGGTATACCATATTGGCGTTTGCTATATACATCTCTAACCCATGTATTTGTGATTGAGTTTTGAGTATCAAATAGGTTGAAAATTTCAATACCTAACGATAAATATTTAAAAGGTTTTCTCCAACCAGATGTGTAGTTATCTTTATCATCTACAATAACATACTGGAAACCAGCATCAGCACGTTTGTAATCTGGTAAGCGGTTTTGATATTCGTAAGGGTCTGCATAACTAGGAGAGCCTCCTGGTAAACCTGTATTATAAACTAAGTTTAAATACATTTTCATTTTAGGTAAGTTAGGCACATAATCTTGAAATAATGCGGCAAACTTTAATCGTTGATCTGTAGGTCTTGCAATATAACCACGATTATCTATGTTTTCTTCTGTTTTTAAGTAGCCAAAACTAAACCAAGATTCAGTGCCAGGAACAAATTCGCCATTTAATCGCATGTCTAAACCATACGCATAAGCTTCAGCATTATTTTTTGCTCTATACCTGATACGAACATTCTCTACAGTATATGGATTTACGTCATTTATTTTCTTGTAATATGCTTCTGTTGTTAACTTAAAAGGGCGATCCCACATTTTAAAGCTATAATCATTTCCTAAAACTACATGTACTGATTGTTGAGCTTTTACATTAGGGTTTACAACACCTAAAGAATCTCGTAATTCTCTATAAAAAGGTGGTTGGTAGTATAAACCAGCACCAATTCTAAAAAGCATGTCTTTATCCCAATTAGGTTTTATTGCAAACTGACCTCTTGGGCTAATAACCGTTTGAGAGTTGCTTTTTATGCCATCGCCACTTACATTCCAGTTATGTATACGACCACCTAAATTAAACCAGATATCATTTTCTCCTATTGAAGCTCGTTTGCTCCATTGTAAGTAAGCTTGTAGTCTTTGAATTTGTGTTTTATTTGTTGCTCTAACGTTTTGAAAAGGAGTTAATGGGCCGTCGTAAGGCGAATAAGGTTGTTCGTTAAAAGCGTCTACAGTTGGTGGATTTATAGAAAAACCAGCAGAGTCAATAACTTCCCATTCTACCAACCGGTCTCTAATATCTTCATTTGTATATTTAACAGACCATTTAAATTCGTTTTCATCTAGGGTATAAGTTCCTTTTTGTTCAATGTTAGTAATTAATGCATCAATATCATTTCTACCATGATTTAATTGACCACCAATACCTTCACTAAATTCAACTTCTCCCAAATCTTCATCACCAATATTGGTGTTTACTTCACCAAGTCTATATTCAGCCAAAATATCAAAGTATTCTTCTTCTAAAGTGTGATAGGTAGAAGCCACAAGATCTAGAGTTAGGTTTTCGTTGGCAAAATATGTTCCTTTTAATGCTCCAAAATATGTTTGATATTGGTCTTTTTCTTGCCCTTCATAAAAAACTAATAAGGCTAAAGGATCTTGTAATGTTCCAAAATTGGTTTGTCTTGTTTGAGGCTCGTAATTATACTTGTTTATAGATGCGTTTCCTAAAAAACTTAAATGAAATTTATTAGAAAATTTATAAGTAACAAATGCTTGAACATCAGCAAATTTAGGATCGTAATTTGTCTCTGTTTCTTTAGCTTTAACAAGTAAGCTATTGTCACGATATCTTACGCCAACAATTCCACTTAATTTTGAATTTTTGCTTTTTCCTTCAACAGATAAACTTCCTCCTAATAAACTTAAATCTGTATTAATTGCAAAACTATCAGGGTTACGATAGGTGATATCTAATACAGAAGATAATTTGTCGCCATATTTAGCTTGAAAACCACCAGCTGAAAAATCAACATTCTGAACCAAATCAGTATTTACAAAGCTTAAACCTTCTTGTTGTCCAGATCTTACTAAAAAAGGTCTGTAAACTTCTATGCCATTTACATAAATAAGGTTTTCGTCAAAGTTTCCGCCTCTTACGGAGTATTGTGTACTTAATTCATTGTTACTACTTACACCTGGAAGCGTTTTTAATAAGTTTTCTACACCTGCATTTGCACCAGGTATTCGTCTTATAGCTTTTGGTTCTAGTGTTACAATACCTTCAACATCTTTACGCTGTTTACTTGATATTACTACTGTAGAAATTTGTTCTATGGCTTCTTTCATTACGGGATTAAACTCTATAGCTTCTCCGTTTTTAAGATTAAAAGTTGCTACAATGCGTTTGTGAGATAGGTGTGTAAACTCTACAGCTATATTTTCGTTGGCAGGTATTTGAAGCTCAAAAAAACCATTTTCATTTGTAGTTGTTCCATTATTGCCTGTAGAAATATTAACGTTTGAAACCGGTAGGTTAGATTCGTTAAGTATAATACCTTTTATGGTTCCGGTTTGTGAAAATCCAAAGAAGGGAATAACAAACAGCAGTATTAAGACGAAATTTAGTTTTTTATTCAATTTGTATATTTTTTATTTTCTATAAAACGTAGCTTCAAATGTAGAACTATTTCCAACATTATCAGTTACTATTAGCTTTAAATTATTTTTTGTTTCGTTCAGAATCTTATCGTTAAAATTATAGGTAAGCGTTTTGGTTTTGTATTCATATTCCATTAAAATCCATTGTCCGTTTATGGTGGCTCTATAATTTGAAATACCAGATTCTTTATCGTCAATAACTATTTTTAAAAAATGGTAGTTACTTAACCATTTGCCATCAGTGAAATTTTTAGGCTTTATAATAGGGCCTGTTGTGTCTGATACTAAAGCATAAGTGCCTAAATACTTTGTAGAAGTGGATAAGCTGTTTTCACTTTTATATGTTTTTGAGTACACAGGATACTTATAGTAGCCGACTAACCTTGCGATGTACAATTTGTCCCGATCTGGGTTATTGTAGTGACTTATATCGTAATCTATTTTAAAATATTTATTTGCAGGAATAGTGTTGTCATGCAATGTAAGTGTGTCATTTTTTACTTTAAAATCTATATAAAAGTCATCATAAAAGGTGTTTCTAGGTATATTTACGCTCACATTTTTAGATGATAGTTTTGTGTCTTGGTTAGCATATAAGTAATGCTCTGTTTTAGGTACATGTTTAGGTTTTATTGTGTCTTGTTTTTTACCTGCTATATTTAGAGTAATCCATGCATCATTGTTTTTAAAATCTTTAACACGTATTTTGTAAACAGAATTTGTACTATCTAGAATTGATAAATAACCATTGTCATTTAAATTCTTATACATACTTAACGGATTATTTTCCTCAACAAACAATTTTTGAATACGTTCTTTGTTAGTAATGTAATGCTCGTAATCAATAAGTCTGTTTAAATGATTTGTCTCATCAAAAGAAAAACGCTTAAAATCAATTTCAAAACTAGAATTTCCATTAAAAAATGTTTGAATAGAGGCAACTCCATTTTTGTTTGATGTATAATCTTGTCTGTCATTGGTTTCAATACCAAAACCAATTTTACCAAAGGCCTCAATGTTTTCAGCAGTGTAATCACCGTTTTTTAAGGCAATAAGTCGTAGTTTTTGCTTTTCGTTTGATCTGTTAACGTGAGCACTATCGGTTACTGGGTAAGCATATATTTGAGAAATATAAGGCTTGGTTGTATCTTTAATATCAATACCAAAATACATAGGGTTTATAGGGCGTTCTTCATTATCTCTTATTTCAAAATGTAAATGTGGTCCGCCAGAACTCCCTGTATTACCGCTGTATGCAACAATATCTCCTTTTTTTATTTGTATAGCTATGGCTGTAGGAAATACTTCAATTTCATAGGTTTCTTTTTCATATTGAATATTCTTAACATAAGCTTCAATTTCAGGAGAAAAACGTTGTAAGTGAGCATAAACACTTGTGTATCCGTTAGGATGTGTTATATAAAGTGCTTTGCCATAGCCATAATGAGAAATTTTTATACGACTTACAAAACCATCAGCAATAGCATAAACCTTTAAACCTTCTCTTTGTTGCGTTTTTATATCAATACCAGAATGAAAATGATTAGAGCGAAGTTCTCCAAAAGTACCAGCTAACAGCAAAGGAATATCCAAAGGATCTCTAAAGTAATCTTGTGGATAAATATCTTGTTGTGCTTGGCAAAACACAATAGGGAATAAGAATAGTATTAGTAATTTATGCATAAAAACGTAATTATTGCTAAAATATTAATAAGTTAAACATTTACAAAGACTTTAATGTAAGTGAGATATTAATATGAGTTGATAACGTGTAATTTATAAATTTTATTAAAAAACAATTGCTATTTATCGTAAGGTATACTAACTTTGTGTGATAAGTATTGAAATTGTAAATGAGTAATATTGAAGAAATTGTAGATTCTCTTGAGAATAAAATTAGCAAAATTTTACACAAGCAAGAGGTTTTAAAGCAAACCAATTTAAAATTACATAATCAATTACAATTATCTGAAAAGAAGCTTCAGGAACAAAATGAGAAATTAATTTTTTGGGAAGAAAAATATGAAGCGCTCAAAATTGCAAATACAATACTTGGCAGTGACAACAATAAAAGAGAAACAAAGCTTAAAATAAATGCATTAATCAGAGATATTGACCATTGTATTGTGCAATTATCTGAATAAACTCATAGTTTTTAATGTCTGAAAAGCTAAAAATAAAGCTATCTATAGCAAATAGAGTATATCCTTTAACCATTTTTCCTAGTCAAGAAGAAGGGTTAAGGAAAGCAGCAAAGAATATTGATGCTATGATTACGCAGTTTGAAGAAAGCTATTCTGTGAGAGATAAGCAAGATGTATTGGCCATGTGTGCTTTACAGTTTGCATCTCAAGCTGAACAAAAAACAATAGATAAGAATAATGTAAATGAGCAAGTTGAGCAAAAGTTAAAAGCTTTAAACGATTTGTTACATTCACACTTAAACTCTTAACGTTCTTTAAAATAAACAAAGGTTACTGCCTACATTAGTTATTTTTTTTGATAAACTCAACACGAATTCTTTAAAAAGGGTGAGTTTAAATTGTAAAAGCGAGCTGTCTTTAGAACAGATACTTGATCAATTTGTTAGCCCTAAACTTGTTTTTAAGGAGTTTATACAAAACTTTATACTGGTGTAGGCTTTTTTTATATATATAAACTAACAAACATGGACAACCCAATTATATTAATTGTAGGAGGAATACTAGCAGGCGCAATCATCGGGTATATTGTGGCCAAAGCATTAGAAAAAAATAATGCATCAAAACTTATCGCAAACGCAAAAAAAACAGCAGCTTCAATAGTAAAAGAAGCTAAAACTGAAGGCGAATCTATAAAGAAAGATAAAATATTACAGGCAAAAGAAAAATTTATAGAGCTTAAAGCAGAACACGAAAAAGTAATATTATCTAGAGACAAAAAAATTGCAGAAAGTGAAAAAAGAACAAGAGATAAAGAATCTCAAGTATCTAGCGAGCTTTCTAAAAACAAAAAACTATCTCAAAGTCTAGAAGATAAAATAAAAGATTACAACCATAGAGTAGATATATTTGAGAAAAAACAAGAAGAACTAGATAGGTTACACAAAAACCAAGTCCAACAATTAGAAGTAATATCAAGTCTATCTGCAGATGATGCCAAAGCACAGCTTATTGAATCTTTAAAAGGTGAAGCAAAAAATGATGCAATGGCATTTGTACAAAGCACTATAGAAGAAGCAAAACTAACCGCTCAACAAGAAGCAAGAAAAGTTATAATAAATACCATACAGCGTATAGGTACTGAAGAAGCTGTAGATAATTGTGTATCTGTATTCAATATAGAATCTGATGACGTAAAAGGACGTATCATTGGTCGTGAAGGAAGAAATATACGAGCTATAGAAGCAGCAACAGGTGTTGAAATTATTGTAGATGATACACCAGAAGCAATTATTTTATCTTGTTTTGACTCTGTACGTAGAGAAATTGCTAGGCTATCTTTACATAAATTAGTAACTGATGGAAGAATACACCCAGCAAGAATTGAAGAAGTTGTAAAAAAGACAACAAAACAAATAGAACAAGAAATTATAGAAGTAGGAAAACGTACTATTATAGATTTAGGAATACATAATTTACATCCTGAATTAGTGAAAATGGTAGGTAGAATGAAGTACCGTTCTTCTTACGGACAAAACTTATTACAGCACTCTAGAGAAGTAGCAAAACTTTGTGGCGTAATGGCTGCCGAATTAGGATTAAATCCAAAATTAGCAAAACGCGCAGGTCTATTACATGATATAGGAAAAGTGCCAGATGCAGAAGTAGACATGGAAACTCCTCACGCTATATTAGGAATGCAATGGGCTGAAAAATATGGTGAAAAAGATGATGTTTGTAATGCAATAGGTGCTCACCATGATGAAATTGAGATGAAATCATTACTGGCGCCAATCATTCAGGTTTGTGATGCTATTTCTGGAGCACGTCCAGGAGCTAGACGTCAAGTATTAGATAGCTACATTCAGCGTTTAAAAGATCTTGAAGACATTGCCTTTGGTTTTGGAGGTGTTAAAAAAGCATATGCAATTCAAGCTGGTAGAGAATTAAGAGTTATTGTTGAAAGCGAAAAGGTTGATGATCAAAAAGCAGCTGATTTATCATTCAATATTTCTCAAAAAATACAAACTGACATGACGTATCCAGGACAAGTGAAAGTCACGGTGATTAGAGAAACACGTGCAGTTAATATTGCTAAATAATTATATAAACAGTATAAAATAGTAAAAGCACCTTTTTAAAGGTGCTTTTTTTATTGTCTAGGATGAAAACTATTTATAACGTGTTTTAAGTGAGTTTTATCAACGTGCATATATATTTCTGTGGTTGTTATGCTTTCATGACCTAACATGAGCTGTATAGCTCTTAAATCAGCGCCATTCTCTAGTAAGTGTGTCGCAAAGGAGTGTCTAAAAGTATGAGGCGATACTCGTTTGTTTAAACCTGTTTTTTCAGCAAGCTGTTTTATAATAGTAAATATCATAGCTCTTGTGAGCTGTTTTCCGCGTCTATTTAAAAAAAGCGTGTCTTCGTAATCTTTTTGAATGTTTAAAAAACACCGAATTTCATTTCTGTAAATATTAATGTATTTCTGTGTAGAAGGCACAATCGGAACAAAACGTTGCTTATCTCCTTTACCAGTAACTTTTATAAAACCTTCATCAAAAAATAAATCAGATATTTTTAGAGTAATTAATTCGCTTACTCGTAATCCGCAGCTGTATAGCGTTTCAAGTATTGCTCTATTGCGTTCGCCTTCTGGTTTACCTAAATCTATAGCGGCAATAAGCTTGTTAATATCCTCTTCATTAAGCGTGTCTGGTAGTTTTCTTCCAGTTTTTGGAGACTCAATAAGCTCTAGTGGATTTGATTTTATATAGTCTTCAAAAATTAAATAATTAAAAAAACTTCTCAATCCAGAAATAATTCGTGCTTGAGAATTAGCATTCAAAATCTTGGCAACCTCATATATAAACTGCTGTACTATTTCAGTAGTAATGGTAATGGGAGACACATTAATATCATGGCTTTCTAGGTAAGATAGTAGTTTCTCTACGTCTCTGGTGTAGCTATCAATAGAATTTTGAGATAATCCGCGTTCAATCTTTAAGTATAGCTGATAGTCTTTTAAGGCGTTTGTCCATTTCATTTATGTAAAATTAACATAATTAAAAATAATTTTACAGCATATTGTATTAAAGTTAAAAAAGGATTGTTAAAGTAGGAGCTTTACTGTTAAACTATGTTAACACCGTAAACTATTAGCGTTTCTGCAGCCGTAAATACAGTGAATTAATAATTAACTAAAAAGAATATAATTATGAAAAAACTAGTATTAACTACGGTAATCTCATTAGTATTTGTATTGGGATTAAGTGCTCAAGATGATAAAACAAGACCTCAATTAGGTGTAAAAGGTGGTGTTAATTTTGCTACAGTTGCAGGAGATAATATTGATGAACGTGATGCAAGAACAAGTTTTAACGTAGGGTTATTAGCTGAAATTCCTTTAACTAATAGATTGTCTTTACAACCAGAGGTACTTTATTCTGGACAAGGTTTTGATATAAGAGAAATAGATCAAGACAATGTTTTTGATACCAATGATAATGTGGAGTATCAATTAGACTATTTACAATTTCCTGTTTTGGCTAAATTTTACATTATAAAAGGATTTTATGTTGAAGGTGGGCCACAATTGGGTGTAAAAATAAATGAAGAGATTGATACCAACCCTAATAATAATGATGGAGATATTCCTATAAACGCCGATGATTCTTACATTAGAGATTTTGATGCAAGTGCAGTTATAGGTACAGGATATAAATTTGATAACGGTTTTTTCTTATCAGGTAGATTTACACATGGTTTAACAGATATGTTTAAAGATGATACACCATTTCAAAATGTTGAAGCAAGAAACCTTGTTTGGCAATTTGGCGTAGGGTTTATGTTTTAAACAACAGTATATAACATGATTTAAGACTGAAGTTAATAGCTTCAGTCTTTTTTTTTAATAAATGTTAACCTTTTCAGTTTTTCAATCATTAAATGGTAAATACTAAATATGATATAGTGTAAGTGATTTATTTTTAGTATTTTAATTAAATTAATCAATTATAAAAACTTAACAAATTATGAAAAAAACGATTATCGCAATGGCTGTTTTATTTATAACAACCATACATGTTCAAGCTCAAGGAGGATTTAATTTAGGAGCTTATGTAGGAATTCCTGTTGCAGATGGAGGTGATGTAGCCAATCTAGCATTAGGTTTTGATGCTAATTACTTATTTGAGATAAGTGAAAAATTTAGTGTAGGACCCACTACAGGTTTCTCCCATTCTTTTGGAGAAAACAACTTTGATGCATTTCAATTTATACCAATTGCAGCAGCTGGAAGATTTAATATAAATGATATGTTTACAGCTGGTATAGATTTAGGTTATGCCATAGGTATTAATGATGGCAATAATGGTGGCGTATATTTTAGACCAACATTTGCATATAATGTCACAGATAGAATTCAAGTAAATGCCTCTTATATTGGTGTTGCACTTGGTAGTGGCAGAGGTCTAGGTTATTATGGTTACTACGACTACTATTATGATGACTATTATTACAACAATTATGCGTATAACGGAACTTTTTCGATAATAAGTGTAGGAGCAACGTTTAATTTAAATTAAAAAACCAAAAGCATAGAGTTAAAAGAGCGAAGAAATTCGCTCTTTTTTTTATCTTTACTTTTATGAAAAAACTTCTTATAATAAATGGTCCTAATCTTAATTTATTAGGAAAACGAGAACCTAATATATATGGCAGTTTGTCTTTTACTGAATTTTTAGACGAACTTAAAATTAAGTATCCTGGAGTAGAAATTAACCACTATCAGTCAAATATAGAAGGAGAAATAATTGATAAGTTGCATGAAGCTGGGTTTGGTGCTTGTGACGGTATTATTTTAAATGCGGCTGCTTATACTCATACATCAGTTGGAATTGGCGATGCTGTAGCAGCTATTGAAACACCAGTTGTAGAAGTACATATATCTAATACATTTGATAGAGAAGAGTATAGGCACATCTCATATGTTTCGCCCAATGCTAAAGGCGTTATTGTTGGTTTTGGGTTACAAAGCTATGAATTAGCTATTCAGAGTTTTTAAAAAGAGAATTATGTTTATAAAAAAAGCGACTCAAATTGAATCGCTTTTTTTAATATATATTTTTATAAGTGGATCACTTCGTCGTAAGCATCAGCAACAGCCTCCATAACCGCTTCACTCATAGTAGGGTGAGGATGTACTGCTTTTAGTACTTCGTGACCAGTAGTTTCTAATTTTCTACCTAAAACAGCTTCAGCAATCATATCGGTAACACCAGCACCAATCATGTGGCAACCTAACCATTCGCCATATTTAGCATCAAAAATTACTTTTACAAATCCATCTTTATTTCCACCTGCGCTAGCTTTTCCTGAAGCCGAGAATGGGAATTTACCAACTTTAATATCGTAACCTTGTTCTTTAGCTTGCTTTTCAGTTAGACCAACTGAAGCGATTTCTGGTGTACAATAAGTACAACCAGGAATGTTTCCGTAATCTAAAGCTTCTACATGCATACCTGCAATTTTTTCAACACATAGTATCCCTTCAGCAGACGCAACGTGAGCTAATGCTTGTCCTGGAGTAACATCGCCTATAGCATAATATCCAGGAATGTTTGTTTGGTAGTAATCGTTTACTAAAATTTTATCACGGTCTACAACAATACCTACATCTTCTAATCCGATGTTTTCAATATTTGTTTTAATACCTACGGCAGATAAAATTATATCAGCTTCTAATACTTCTTCTCCTTTTTTAGTTTTTACAGTAGCTTTTACGCCATCACCAGATGTGTCTACTTTTGTAACTTCAGATGATGTCATTACTTTTATACCGCTTTTCTTGAACGAGCGCTCTAATTGTTTAGAAACGTCTTCATCTTCAACAGGTACTACATTTGGTAAATATTCAACAACGGTAACTTCAGTTCCCATTGAGTTATAGAAGTAAGCAAACTCAACACCAATTGCTCCAGAACCTACAACAATCATTTTTTTAGGTTGTTCTTTTAGGCTCATTGCTTCACGATAACCAATAACTTTTTTACCATCTTGTGGTAAGCTAGGTAATTCACGAGAGCGTGCTCCAGTTGCAACAATTATATGATCTGCACTGTATTCTTTACCGTCAACGTCAACTTTTTTACCAGGTTTTAATTTTCCAAACCCTTCAATAACGTCAATTTTGTTCTTTTTCATTAAAAACTTAACACCATTGCTCATGCCTTCAGCAACACCACGGCTACGTTTTACAACAGCAGTAAAGTCTTTATCAGCATCTTTTACAGAAAGACCGTAATCTTCAGCATGTTTCAGGTATTCAAATACTTGTGCTGATTTTAATAAGGCTTTAGTAGGAATACATCCCCAGTTTAAACAAACACCACCAAGGTTTTCTTTTTCAATAACAGCGGTTTTAAATCCTAATTGAGACGCTCTAATAGCAGTTACGTAGCCTCCAGGACCACTTCCAAGAACAATAATATCGTATTTACTCATCGTGAAATTTTTAATCGTTTTTTGAAGCTACGAATTTACGAAATCGGATTTGAATATTAAATGCTCGCTTAATATTTTATTATAAATCGTCAGTAAAGTGTCGTTTTCCTTTAGGTTTGTTAAACTTTTCTTGATTATATGTTTTTGATTCTCCTTTAGGGATAGATAATGATTTCCAATTGTTTCCTTTTAATGTTTTACCAATTTGAACCATTTGCCCTATATGATATGGGTAATGGCCTAATTGTCTAAATATAGCTTCGGAGACATAATGTCCTTCGTTGCGTATGTACACAATTTTATCTAAATCAGTGTTGGTTAAAGGTGATAAGGCATCAAATAAACATGCCCAACCTGTTTTCCAAGCGGTAATTAATTCGTCTTTGTTTGTGTAGCTAGCTTCAAACTCTAAATCGCGCTCTCTCCATGTTTTTTCGCCATCTTCAGTTAAAAAGTTCGTCCACCTACTTAACATGTTGCCAACCATATGTTTTACAATAATAGAAACACTATTTGTATCTTGGTTGGGTTGCCAAGTTAATTCTTCAAAAGAGAGTTGATTAATAGTTTTGTCGCCTACAGCTTTGTAATAATTAAACTGTTTTATAGCACTTGTTACAAGTAAATTATCCATACTATAAAAGTAGTTTATTTAAAGACAATTTTATTTTTTAAGCTATTTTATTTTTCAGGAATAAATTTTAGTGCAGCGCCATTAATGCAGTGTCTTTTTCCAGTTGGTTTAGGACCATCATTAAATACATGGCCTAAATGGCCACCACAAGTAGCACAGTGTTCTTCATTTCTAGAATATCCTAAATCTCTATCAGTACCAAAAGCAACATTGCCTGTTATCTCTTGATAAAAACTTGGCCAACCAGTTCCTGAATCAAATTTATGATCACTTTTAAAAAGCGGCGTGTCACATCCAGCGCAAACATAAACACCTTTTTCTTCTATATTATTTAAAGGGCTGCTAAAAGCACGTTCTGTTCCAGCTTTTCTTAAAACATGATATTGCATATCGGTTAATTGAGATTTCCACTCACTATCTGTTTTTGAAACAGAAAAATTTTGAGATTTATTGGTGGTTTTTTGGGCGTTGCTATTACAACTACATACCATAGTTGCTATAAATACTAATAAAATGTGTTTCATAATTATAGGGTTTATGTCACTTTTGTCGTATTTTAATCTATCAACTAACATGTTGCTTAAATTTATTGTGACGTATTGTGAATAACTTGTGTCTCAAATAAATGAATGATTTTTGTACTTTTACACCAACATTAAAACCATCAATTATAATGAAATTAAAAAGTAAAATAATAACATTAGGTGTTATTGGTTTGTTTTTGTCTTGTGCAACAAACCCGTTTACAGGAAAACAAACAATGGCGTTTGTAAGTAATGACCAATTATTTCCTACATCTTTTCAGCAGTATAACCAAGTACTTTCTGAAAGTAATGTTGAAAAAGGAACTGCTAGAGCTGAAATGATAAAGCGTGTTGGTGAAAGGATAGCAATTGCAGCAGAACGATGGCTAAATGCAAATGGACATCAAGGCTACTTAACAGATTATCAATGGGAATATAACTTGATAGATGATGCTACTGTTAATGCTTGGTGTATGCCAGGAGGAAAAATTGTTTTTTATACAGGGATTTTACCAATAGCGCAAAGTGAAACAGGTGTTGCTGCGATTATGGGGCATGAAGTAGCTCACGCATTAGCAAATCATGGGCAACAACGTATGAGTGCTGCTTATATTCAACAAGGATTAGCTGTTGCAGGTAATATTGCTTTAGCTAAAGATGAACAAACTTTAGGAATTTTTAATCAATCTTATGGCGTTGTATCAAACGTTGCTGGGATGTTGCCTTTTAGTAGAAGTCACGAATCTGAAGCAGATAGAATAGGGTTGTATTTAATGGCAATTGCAGGTTATAATCCTGATGAAGCTGCAGAATTATGGAAGCGAATGAGCGCACATAGCGGAGGGCAATCTACACCAGAGATTTTAAGTACACACCCATCAAATGAGTCTCGTATTGCAGAATTAAACACATTAGCGCCAACAGCAAAGGCTGAAGCAAGTAAATTTGGAATAAAATCATTTAGACCAATTGGAAAGTTTTAAGAAATTAATTAAAAATTAATAGGTATTTTAAAAGCTGTTCTTATATTTTTGGAACAGCTTTTTTATTTTTAAAACTATGGCAACACTTCAAAAAGGAAGTAAAAAATTATTAAATGCATGGGCATTTTATGATTGGGCAAACTCGGTTTATACTTTAACCATTGCGTCTTCAATATTTCCAATATTTTATTCGGCACTTTTTATTTCTGAAATAAAACAGGTCACAGCATTTGGTTTCGAGTTTAAGAGTACTGCTTTAATTACTTTTGTAACAGCTTTTACTTTTTTGGTAGTATCTATTTTATCTCCAATACTTTCCGGAATAGCAGATTATGTAGGTAATAAAAAAGCGTTTATGAAGTTTTTTTGTTACACCGGTGGTTTAGGCTGTATTGGTTTATATTGGTTTAGTTTAGAGAATATTCACTTAAGTTTACTGTTTTACTTTATGGGACTTATAGGTTATTGGGGAAGTTTGGTTTTTTACAACTCTTACTTACCTGATATTGCTTTTCCTGAACAGCAAGATCGTATTAGTGCCAAAGGATTTTCTTTAGGTTACGTAGGGAGTGTTATCTTATTACTTATTAATCTTGGGATGGTAATGAGTCAAGAGAATGGAGCGGACAAAATGCTTATGATGCGTTGGTCATTTGTCATGGTTGGTGTTTGGTGGATTTTATTCAGTCAATACACGTTTTATGTGTTGCCCAAAGGAGCTTCATCTGGACAAAAGGTTACTAAAAACGTACTATTTAATGGGTTGAAGGAGCTTAAACAAGTATGGTTTGCCCTAAAGCAAGATTTAAGACTTAAGCGCTATTTAATTGCGTTTTTTGTGTTTAGTATGGCTGTACAAACTATCATGCTTGTTGCTGTATATTTTGGAGAAGAAGAAATTGCTTGGGGAGATGCAGATGCTAAAACACAAGGCTTAATAGTGAGTATTTTGGTGATACAGTTACTAGCTATAATAGGAGCAGTAATAACATCAAGAGCGTCTTCTAAATTTGGAAATATAAAAACATTGATTGTTGTTAATTTTATCTGGATGTTTTTATGCATTTACGCATATTTTATGGAAACCCCAGTGCAATTTTATATTGCAGCAAGTTGTGTAGGGTTAGTAATGGGAGGTATTCAGAGTTTGGCGAGATCTACATATTCAAAATTTTTGCCAGAAACCGAAGACACAACATCATATTTTAGTTTTTATGATGTTGCTGAAAAAATAGGAATCGTAATAGGAATGGGCATATTTGCTACAATTGACCAAATTACAGGAAGCATGCGAAACTCTATATTGTTCCTGGTAACGTTCTTTTTAGTTGGTGTTGTTTTGCTTTTTAGAGTGTTAAAACAACAAAAACTAGAATAATTCTTTATGTTATAAGCACATCAGTTTGGCAAAAAGCAGATTAAAAATTAAATCTATAGATATAAAAAAGCCACTCAGTTTTTGAGTGGCTTTTTTTTATTAAGTATTATGAGATTATCGTTTACTAATGCTTCCTGAACCTGCAACTTTGGTTTCTTCTTTTTTAGGGTTTCCAGAATACTCTATATCTCCAGAACCAGAAACATGAGCTTTTAGAGATTCATTACTGACAACACTAACATCTCCTGAACCAGAAATAGCTACTACAGTATTATCTGAAATTAGCTTTGAAGCATTGACATCACCAGAGCCAGATATCATAACTTTTAAATTTTTAGTACTTCCTTTAAAAATAATATCTCCAGAGCCTGTTAAGTGGCTTTCAAGTGTTTTGTTTTTTGAGGTTAAGTTAATATCACCAGAACCTGTTAAGGACACTTTTAAGTCGCTAACGTCTAAAACATCTTTAGTCCATAAATCTCCAGATCCTGTTAGTGAAACTAAATTAATCTCTTCAAAAGGAATTGTGATTTTAATACTTTTATTTATTGAAGTTTTTAAATTCACATTCTTTTTAGTTTTAACTATAAGCTTGTTGTCTTTTACTTCAGTAATTATGTAATCTATTAAGTTTTCTTCACCTTCTATTATTATAGATCCTTCTTTGCCTTTTACCAATTCAAAATCCATAAATCCGCCACAGTAAACACCGTCGTAACTGGCCGTTGTTCTTGTTACGGTTGTCATTTTTCCGTTACCTTTTACGCGTTGCGAGAATATACTAGTAATGCATAATAAAAAGGTAAATAATAAGATTGTTTGTTTTTGAGATGGTTTCATAATATTCGTTTTTTCTTGATTAATGATTAGTTTTTATGAAAAGTTACACTTCCGTAGTCAGAATCTATGGTTACTTTGCCATTGGTGTTTGTGTTACCGTGATATCCTGCGTAATATTTGCTTCTAGATTCAATATGTTTTTTAGAGAAATTAAAATCATTATCGCCGCTTAAAGAAGCATACTCTAAAGTTATATCAAATTGAAAATTGAAGCTAGGTTCGTAACCTATTTTAATACCTGTGTAGTCAGATTTTATAGTTACATTTTCAGTGTTTTCTTTTAGTCTATCTATTTTAATAGAGCCATAATCAGCATCTATTGAAACGTTTTTATAAACATCGCCTACAATGAGTGTAAGATAATCGCCTTGGCCATCTATATTGTTGGCTCTGTCAATTTTCATTGAGCCGTAATCACAATTGTAGATTATGTCTTCAGCGGTTTCAATGTGCGAACTTGTGTAATCAGCTTTTATAGAAATGTCGTTTGTTTTTGCAACTGTAAAGCTACTGTAATCAGCATCAATAGTTCCTGTTTTTATGTATTCAAAATAGCAATCTTTTGTGTAATCAAAGCGTAACTCATTTTTGTTTCCCATTAGCTCTTTAGTAGTGATTTTTCCGTAGTCACATTTTATTAGCGCATTACCTTCAAGTTTATCAAGAGTAATATTTCCATAGTCATTAAACAGCTGCACGTTGTTTGTAATAGGTATTTTTACAACATAGTTAATTTCCATTTTTATATTGCTACTTACTCTTTTATTCCACCAAGAGGTATCATAACTATTTCCGTCAAAAGACGTAATGGCTGAAACTTTATTTGGTGCTGCCTGAAACGCAACATCTAGCTGGTTTAGTTTACTGATTAGTCTATCTTCGTTGTTTCCTTCAACTTTTATTGAAACTTCAATGTCAATACGGTTTTCATTCCAAGTAATAACATTTATGTTTCCATAGCGATTCGTTACATTGAATGTAGCATTAGGATTAACATTAAAAGATTTTTTTATTGTTTTTTCTTTTGTGTGTTTCTCTTTGATAGGAGATAAGCTTGATGCTTGAACCATTGTAGGCATCCATATTAGGAGAAAAAGAATTTTATATAGTATTGGTGTTTTCATTTGAAACGTTTTTTAATTGTTTAACTAATTCTATTTGTTTAAGAGCGTTTTGAAGAAGATCAATTCTATTTTGAAAATTGGTAATCATCGCATAGATTACTCGTTGATCGTTACCACTTTGTCCTAAATCTGATTTAAGGTTTTCATAATCATTTTCAAGTTTGCGCATTTGTATCATAACATCTTTGATTAGTATTTGCGTGTCTGCATCTGCGGCTTGGTTTAGTTTTTTTAGTTCAACAGTAATGGTTGATGTAAAAAAGCTTTCAGTTTCAGCCATTTCAGGTGATACACTTGCTAAATCGTTTGTGATCGTTTCTTGATTGTTTGTAATAAAAAATGTTACTATGAGTGCTACAGTAGCGGCAATACCAACTAAAGGTTTCCATATTTTTTTTACAGAGAAAGAACGGTTAACTGTACGAGTGTCATGTTGCGCATTAAGTTTTTGAGCAAAACGTTTTGCATGATTTTCGCTAGGTAACTCTGTATCAAAATCGGGTTTTAAGCGATCAAATAAGTTTTCTAAATTATTATCCATAATCAAACTTTTTATTGTTCAGCCAAAGGTTGTAATTTGTCTCTCAAGCTAGCTTTTGCTCTTGATATTGTTGTGCGGCAATTTGCATAAGAAACATTCAAAATATCACTAATTTCTTCATAATCGTATCCATCTATTAGATGTAAGGTTAAAGCAATTCTATAACTATCTTTTAAAGAATTCATGGTCTCTAAAACTGCTTTAGCTTTTAAGTTGGTATAATTAAAATCACTAGAAATACCTTGATTATCATCTTCCATTTTAAAAGCAACATCATCAAAAGGAACGTTTTGGTATTTATTATTTTTATTGAAATGATAAATACTTTTATTAACAACAATGCGTTTTAACCAAGCACCAAAAGTCACTGTATCATTTAAGCTATCAAGCTTTGTAAAAGCTGATAAAAAAGCATCCTGCATAATATCTTCAGCCTCATAAGAATCTTTTACTATTCTGAATGCGACATTATACATGGCTTTGTAATACCTATTATAAATCTCCAATTGCGCAAACTGGTTATTCGTTTTACAAAGCGCTACAAGCTGCTCGATATTTTGGTTGGTTAGTGTCAATTAAAACATATTGTTATTATAAAGATGAAGGTATAAAACGTTTGTTACAGTTTTTTGAAAAAAAAGTTTTATTTCTTTTTCAAATCATGGCATATTAATTGACCCTTTATAAATGTAACACATGATTTGGTTTTTGTTAAATACTTGTAAATCAAATCGTTGTTAAATTTAATTAAACTTAAGAAAGTATGTTATATTCAGATTTTAAGCTGAATTAATGACAGAATGACCTAAATATATTTATGAAGAAAACTAGTTTTTTAAGTCTTGACAGTTTGTCACTACAGGAATTTGATGAAAATTCAGAGTTAATTCCGTTAATGACTCCTGAAGACGAAGAAGAAATAAACAATGAAGAATTGCCTGCTACCTTGCCAATTCTTTCATTAAGAAATACCGTATTGTTTCCAGGTGTTGTAATTCCTATTACAGCAGGTCGTGATAAGTCAATAAAATTGATAAACGACGCAAACAAAGGAAGCAAAGTAATAGGTGTTGTTGCTCAAAAAGATGAAGCAATAGAAAACCCTACAGCAAAAGATATTCATGAAGCAGGTACTGTAGCTAGAATATTGCGAGTTTTAAAAATGCCAGATGGTAATACAACCGTTATTATTCAAGGTAAAAAGCGCTTTAATGTAGCCGAGGTAATTACTGAAGAGCCTTACATGAATGCGACTATTCGTGAAGTTCCTGAGGCAAAACCAGCAAGTCAAAGTAAAGAGTTTAATGCTATTATAGAATCTATAAAAGATTTAGCATTACAAATTATACAGGATAGCCCAAACATTCCTAGTGAAGCTTCTTTTGCTATAAAAAATATCCAAAGTGATTCTTTCTTGATAAACTTTGTATCATCAAATATGAACTTGTCTGTTCAAGAAAAGCAAAGATTACTTGAAACAAATGACCTTAAGGAACGTGCTTTAGAGACTTTAAAGTATATGAATATAGAGTTTCAAAAATTGGAACTTAAAAATGATATTCAGTCCAAAGTTCAAAGTGATATGAATCAGCAGCAGCGAGAGTATTTTCTACATCAACAAATGAAAACCATTCAAGAAGAACTTGGTGGAGTAAGCTATGATGAAGAGTTGGAAGAAATGAAAGAACGTGCCAAGAGCAAGAAGTGGGATGACAAAGTAAAGAAGCATTTTGATAAAGAAATAGCCAAAATGCAACGTATGAATCCGCAAGTTGCAGAATATTCTATACAGCGTAATTATCTAGACTTATTCCTTGATTTACCTTGGAATGAATTCAGCAAAGATAAATTCGATTTAAAACGCGCTAAACGTATTTTAGATAAAGACCATTACGGTTTAGATGATGTAAAGCGTCGTATTATTGAGTACTTGGCAGTATTGAAATTACGTAATGATATGAAATCACCAATTCTTTGTTTATATGGACCTCCAGGCGTTGGTAAAACATCATTAGGAAAATCTATAGCAGAAGCATTAGGGCGAGAGTATGTGCGTATTTCTTTAGGAGGTTTACGTGACGAAGCTGAAATACGCGGGCATAGAAAAACATACATAGGAGCTATGCCAGGACGTATTATTCAGAGTCTTAAAAAAGCAGGAACATCAAACCCTGTATTTGTTTTAGATGAAATAGATAAATTATCAAACTCTCACCAAGGAGATCCTTCATCTGCAATGTTAGAGGTTTTAGATCCGGAGCAAAACAGTGAATTTTATGATAATTTCCTTGAAATGGGGTTTGATTTATCAAAAGTCATGTTCATTGCAACATCAAACAGTTTAAATACCATTCAGCCTGCCTTAAGAGATAGAATGGAAATTATAAATGTTACTGGCTATACAATTGAAGAAAAAGTAGAAATAGCAAAGCGTCATTTATTACCAAAACAATTAGAAGAACATGGTTTGGATGATAAGGCTTTAAAAATAGCAAAACCTCAATTAGAAAAAATAGTTGAAGGTTATACAAGAGAATCTGGTGTTCGTGGTCTAGAAAAACAAATAGCAAAAATGGTGCGTTATGCAGCAAAAAATATTGCTATGGAAGAAACTTATAATATTAAAGTAACAAACGATGATATTGTTGAGGTTCTTGGTAGTCCAAAAATGGAGCGTGACAAATATGAAAACAATGATGTTGCTGGAGTTGTTACAGGTTTGGCTTGGACACGTGTTGGAGGTGATATATTGTTTATCGAATCAATCTTATCTAAAGGAAAAGGTAGCTTAAGTATTACAGGAAACCTAGGTAAGGTAATGAAAGAGTCCGCTACTATTGCGATGGAATATATTAAAGCAAATGCAGATGAGTTTGGCATAAACCCAGAAGTTTTTGATAAGTATAATGTACACATTCATGTGCCTGAAGGTGCAACTCCAAAAGATGGGCCTAGTGCGGGAGTTACTATGCTTACATCGTTAGTATCATTATTTACGCAGCGTAAAGTCAAGAAAAACATTGCAATGACTGGTGAAATAACATTACGAGGTAAAGTATTACCAGTTGGAGGAATTAAGGAAAAAATTCTTGCAGCAAAACGAGCACGCATAAAAGAAATTTTACTTTGTGAAGATAATAAACGAGATATTGATGAAATTAAACCAGAATATTTAAAAGGGTTAACCTTTCATTATGTGTCAGATATGAGAGATGTTATTAAGTTAGCACTCACAAATCAAAAGGTAAAAGATGCCAAAAAACTATAAAAAGTAGCATTACATAGATTAAAACCTCGAAATTATTTTCGAGGTTTTTTTATAACTTAAAAATAAATTATAATTGCAACCGTTTTAAGATAGATTTAGTTACTTTGTGTACTCTATGATAAAGAACATTACCAAGCTATTTTGTATTCTAATTTCTGCTACAGCATTTGCACAAGTAGGAGGAGAATCAACATACCAGTTTCTTAATTTGGTAAGTTCACCGCGTCAAGCTGCGCTAGGAGGTAAAGTATTTACCAACGTAGATTATGATGTTACTCAAGCATTAACCAATCCGTCAACAATAAATGTTGAAATGGATAACCAGTTAGCAATAAACTATTCAAGTTATTTAGGAGGTATCAATTATGGTACAGCAGCTTATGCTTATACTTGGGATAGACGTGTGCAAACATACCATATGGGAGTAACTTATATAAACTACGGTAGTTTTGAAGGTTATGATGAGCAAGGTAACGCCACAAACTCTTTTTCAGGAAACGAAGCATCATTATCATTTGGTTATGCAAAACAAATAGGATATTCAGATTTTTACATAGGAGGTAATGTTAAGTTAATAACTTCCAAACTAGAGCAGTATACATCGTTTGGAGCAGCTGTAGATGCAGGACTTATATATATTGATGAAGATATTGAATTTCAAGCAACACTTGTAGTTAGAAATGCCGGAATACAGATAACCACTTATGCAGGCCAAAATGAGCCATTGCCTTTTGAAGTTGCTTTTGGAATGTCGCAAACATTAGAGCATATTCCTTTACGTTGGCACTTAACGTTTGAAAACTTACAAGAATGGCCAATTGGTGTATCAAATCCTGCTAGAGCAGAAACAGATTTAGAAGGTAATCAAACACAAGAAAAAGTAGGCTTTTTTAATAATGTATTAAGGCATACAATACTAGGAGCAGAGCTTTTTCCTGATAAAGGCTTTAATATTAGATTAGGCTATAACTTTAGAAGATCAGAAGAGCTTCGTATTGTTGAGCAACGTAATTTTTCAGGAATTTCAGTAGGTGTTGGATTAAAAATTAACAAAATGCGCTTTAGTTTTACACACGCAAGATATACAAGCGCAAGTAACGCCAACTTCTTCGGATTACAATTAGACTTACGATAAATGCAAAAAATAACCATAGCCATAGATGGATTTTCTTCCACAGGAAAAAGTACTGTTGCCAAACAAATAGCCAAACAGTTAGGTTATATTTATGTTGACACAGGAGCTATGTATCGTGCTGTTACTTATTTTGCTATGCAAAACAAGTATATTGATAAATCTCATTTTGATATAGAAGCTTTAGTGACTTCGCTTCATAATATTCAAATAAGCTTTAAGTTTAATGAAAATTTAGGCTTTGCTGAAGTTTACTTAAACGGTATAAATATTGAAAAAGAAGTTCGCACACTAGAGGTTTCTTCATTTGTGAGCCAAGTTGCTACTGTTCCAGAAGTCCGTTATCAATTAGTAAAGCAACAGCAAAAAATGGGTAAAGATAAAGGCGTAGTTATGGATGGTCGCGATATTGGAACTGTAGTTTTTCCTGAAGCCGAGCTTAAAATATTTATGACAGCCTCTGCCGAAACTCGTGCAACACGTCGTTTTAAAGAGTTGTCAGAACGCGGTGATAATGTCTCGTATGATGAGGTACTTCATAATGTTAAAGAACGTGATTATATTGATTCTCACAGAGCAGACTCACCATTAGTTAAAGCTAGTGATGCCATAGAAATTGATAATTCTAACTTATCACTTCAAGAACAATTTGATAAAATTCTTCAACTTGTAAACACAGCGTTAAAAGCTAATAAGTAAAACTTTAATTTTTAGCATAATACATTAGGTATTTTTAATAAAAAGTAGTATTTTTGCACTCCTTTTAGCGAATAGTCGGAATTATAAAAGGAAAGAAATACAATTTTTTATAAACACTTCTGTGTGTGTCGCTTAAAACTTCCGTAACCATACAGAATACAAATCACAATGTTATTTGCTCATTTATAACGTAATAACATTGAATACTTAAATTAAATGGCTGAAAAAGCAAAGCAAGCTGAAGTTGAAGCAACAGAAGCAAAACAAGCAGAAGCTCCAGTAGTATCTGAAGCACAAGCAAACCCTGAAAAATTCTTAAAAGAGTTTAACTGGCACAACTACCAAGAAGGTATTGATGAAGTTGAAGATTCTCAATTAAAAGAATTTGAAAAATTAGTAGCAGATAATTTCGTAGACACTTTAGATGATGAAGTAGTAGAAGGAGAAGTAATTCACATTACAGATCGTGATGCTATCATTGATATCAATGCAAAATCTGAAGGTGTAATTTCATTAAACGAATTCCGTTACAACCCAAATTTAAAAGTTGGAGATAAAGTAGAAGTATTAATTGACGTTCGTGAAGATGCAACAGGACAATTAGTATTATCTCACAGAAAAGCACGTGTAATTAAAGCGTGGGATCGTGTAAATGCTGCTCATGATAGCGGTGAAATCGTTAATGGTTTCGTTAAGTGTAGAACAAAAGGTGGTATGATTGTAGATGTTTTCGGAATTGAAGCATTCTTACCAGGTTCTCAAATTGATGTTAAGCCAATTAGAGATTACGATCAATATGTAAATAAAACTATGGAATTTAAAGTTGTGAAAATCAACCACGAATTCAAAAACGTAGTAGTTTCTCATAAAGCACTTATTGAGGCTGATATTGAAGAACAAAAGAAAGAAATCATTGGTCAATTAGAAAAAGGTCAAGTATTAGAAGGTGTTGTTAAAAACATCACATCTTACGGTGTATTTATTGATCTTGGTGGTGTTGACGGATTAATTCACATTACAGATCTTTCTTGGTCTAGAATTAATCATCCAAACGAAATCGTAGAATTAGACCAAAAACTTAACGTTGTAATCCTTGATTTTGATGAAAACAAATCAAGAATCCAATTAGGATTAAAGCAATTAAGCAAACATCCTTGGGATGCTTTAGGAGAAGACGTAAAAGTTGGAGATAAAGTAAAAGGTAAAGTTGTTGTAATTGCAGATTACGGTGCATTTATTGAAGTAGCTGATGGAGTTGAAGGATTAATTCACGTATCAGAAATGTCATGGTCTACACACTTACGTTCAGCTCAAGATTTCGTTTCTGTAGGAGATGAAGTTGAAGCTCAAATCTTAACTCTAGATAGAGAAGAGCGTAAAATGTCTCTTGGTATTAAGCAATTAACGCCAGACCCATGGACAGATATCACTACAAAATATCCAGTTGGTTCTAACCATACAGGAACAGTAAGAAACTTTACAAACTTTGGTGTATTTGTAGAACTAGAAGAAGGTATTGACGGATTAATTTATATCTCTGATTTATCTTGGACTAAAAAGATTAAGCATCCAAGTGAATTCTGTAGCGTAGGTGATAAGCTAGACGTTGTAGTATTAGAGTTAGATGTTGAAGGACGTAAATTAAGTTTAGGTCACAAACAAACTACTGAAAACCCTTGGGATAAGTACGAAGCTGAATTTGCTATAGATACAGTTCATAAAGCTGAAATCTCTGAAATCGTAGATAAAGGTGCTACTATTGAATTTAACGAAGATATCGTTGCATTTGTACCAGCACGTCATTTAGAGAAAGAAGACGGCAAGAAACTTAAAAAAGGAGAAGAAGCTGAATTCAAAATCATTGAATTTAATAAAGAGTTTAAACGTGTAGTTGCATCTCATACAGCAATCTTCAGAGAAGAAGAAGCTGCTAATGTAAAAGCTGCTGCTAAAAAGGCACAAGCTGCTGCTGCAGAAGCCAAACCAACTTTAGGTGATGCTAATGATGCTTTACAAGCTCTTAAAGATAAAATGGACGGAAAATAATTTTTAACTGTTCTACATAACTTAAAAGCCTTCAAGAAATTGAAGGCTTTTTTTGTTAAAATGTTAATGTTTTTTGTTGTTTGTAGATTATTTATATTTATTTTTGATTATGTGAAATATAATTAGTAAATACTGCTAATTATTTATTAAAACTGTTAATTTTTTAGTTTTACTAAAATTTAAATTAGTTCTTGGGGGAAAATATTACAGTCAGTAATATCTGTTTTAGATACTATCTGTAGTATTGATTAAAAAAGAAGCTTTATAGCTTCTTTTTTTTGTTTTTGTTTCAATAACAGCACAACCAATGTAAAATTTTGCACTATCTTTGTTAATTAAATACGTTTGGATAGATTAAATTATGAGTCAAAAAGTATTACTTAATGCTAAAGAAGTCAATATTATTCTTAATAGATTAGCTTGTCAGCTCATAGAAAAACATAATAAATTCACAAATACCGTACTAGTAGGTATTCAGCCTAGAGGCAAATATTTAGCAAACAGACTAGCCAAAATTTTAAATGAAGATTACAAAATCAAGAATTTAAAATTAGGATATTTAGATATTACGTTTTACCGTGATGATTTTAGAAGAGGCGAGAAAACTCTAGAGGCAAACACAACACAGATTGATTTTATTGTAGAGGATAAAAATGTAGTTTTTATTGACGATGTATTATATACAGGTCGTAGTATTAGAGCTGCTTTAACAGCAATACAATCTTTTGGTAGACCTCAAGAAATAGAGCTTTTAACGTTAATAGACAGACGTTTTAGTAGGCATTTACCAATACAACCCGATTACAGAGGTAGGCAGGTAGATGCAATAAACAATGAAAAAGTTAAGGTAAACTGGGTTGAAAATGACGGAGAAGATTCAGTTTATTTAATAAATAATTAAGAACAGCATTATGAGCGAGTTAAGTGTTGATCACTTATTAGGCATAAAATATCTTAACGAAAAAGATATTCAACTTATTTTTGAAACAGCAGATCATTTTAAGGAAGTGATTAATAGACCTATAAAAAAAGTGCCTTCGCTTCGAGACATTACCATTGCAAATTTATTTTTTGAAAACTCAACGCGAACCAAACTTTCTTTTGAGTTAGCTGAAAAGCGATTATCTGCTGATGTTATAAATTTTTCAGCAGCACAGTCATCAGTAAAAAAAGGAGAAACTTTAATAGATACTGTAAATAATATCTTATCTATGAAAGTAGATATGGTTGTTATGAGACACCCTAATCCTGGAGCTGGTGTATTTCTGTCAAAACATATTAATGCTAGTATTATAAACGCTGGAGATGGTGCTCATGAGCATCCCACTCAAGCTTTACTAGATTCTTATTCTATACGTGAACGATTAGGAGATGTAGCTGGTAAAAATGTTGTTATTGTTGGTGATATACTCCATAGTCGCGTAGCCTTATCAAATATTTTTGCTCTAAAGTTACAAGGTGCAAATGTTATGGTTTGTGGACCAAAAACTTTAATACCTAAATATATTGATACTTTAGGAGTTACTGTAGAAACAGATTTAAGAAAAGCTCTCAATTGGTGTGATGTAGCAAATATGTTACGTGTACAAAATGAGCGTATGAGTGTAAGTTATTTTCCGTCATCTAGAGAATATACACAACAATTTGGAGTAAATAAAGCTTTGTTAGACTCCCTAGACAAAGAAATAACAATTATGCACCCAGGACCAATAAATCGTGGTGTTGAAATTACTAGTGATGTTGCAGATTCAAGCCAGTCTATTATACTAGACCAAGTTCAAAATGGTGTAGCTATAAGAATGGCAGTAATATATTTATTAGCGTCAAAAATTAAACAGTAATAAAACTAGATTATGATTGTAGATCAAAATGGCTCAACAACTGTTATTACTCAAGAAAAAGCATCTATTGTAGAGCTTGTAAAAAAGTTAGATGTTCTTTATGAACGCTACAAAAACAATAATGTTATTGTTAATTTAAGTAGTTTAAAACCAATTTCTCTAGAAGAAATAATAGAGTTTCTTAAAATATCAAATACTCATAGAAAAGCAAAACATTCTTTTGTCATAGTATCTGACAAAGTAAATCTTAATGAAATGCCAGATGAGTTGGTTGTAGTACCAACTATGCAAGAAGCCTATGATATTATAGAAATGGAAGAAATGGAGCGTGATTTAGGGTTTTAAACTATGAAACTAACTATTTTAGGCTGCTATAGTGCAACACCGCGAACAAATACTAATCCCACATCACAAGTTTTAGAAATAAACAACCATGTGTTTTTGATAGATTGCGGAGAAGGTACGCAAGTAGAGTTACGCAGAAATAAAGTTAAGTTTTCTAGGATAAAGCACATATTTATCTCACACTTACATGGTGATCATTACTTTGGTTTAGTAGGATTAATATCTACATTTAGGTTGCTTACAAGAGAAACCGATCTTCATATTTACGGCCCTAAAGGATTAAAAGAAGTCATAACATTACAAATGAAACTGGCCGATTCTTGGACAAATTATAAGCTTATTTTTCATGAGCTTACCTCAAAAGAATCAGAGCTTATTTATGAAGATGATAAAGTAGAAGTGCACACTATTCCTTTAGATCACAGAATTTATACAAACGGATTTTTGTTTAAAGAAAAAGTAGGAGAGAGAAAACTAGATATGAATGCAGTATTAAATGCTGACATAGATGTCTCTTATTACAGAAAATTGAAACAAGGATTTGATGTTGTTAATGAAAAAGGGGAACTTATAAAAAATGAAACAGTAACCAAGTCACCAATAAATCCTAAAAGTTATGCTTTTTGTAGTGATACCATGTATAACGAACGTATTATTCCTATAATAGAGAATGTGAGTTTATTATATCATGAATCAACATTTTTAGAAAAACACATAAGTTTGGCAGCACCAACCAAGCATAGTACAGCAAAACAAGCAGCTACTATTGCAAAACTTGCCAATGTAGGTAAATTAGTATTAGGGCATTATTCAACGCGTTATGATGACTTAAAAGCCTTCAAAACCGAAGCCGAATCTGTATTTAATGATGTAGAATTAGCAAAAGACGGAAAAACCATCGAGATTAATTAAATTCTTTAAGGTTCAAAACCCAATTTATTGCCTCATCAAGATTGAGACATCTTTTTATACTGTTTTCAGAAAACCTTTTTTCAATAGTTGCATTTACATAGTTAATTTCGCTGTATGATACAATAGCACTGGCTACAACAAAGCCAAAATCTTTATTAAACTTAATCCATAATTGTGGTTCAATAGAATAAGAGTTAATCCTATTAGAGATATGAGCAATTTTTATTGTGTTCCCATAATGTTCTATTAAAACAGCAATAACCTGTTGTATTTTTTCCCAATCAAAATGAACTCCTTCTTTCATTTCTGATATAATAAACTTATCTAAAAGGTAAAATGAACCAAAAGAAAAACTTACCTTAGTGTAGTCTAAAATGGTACTATATTTACTGTCTTCAAATCTCATTATATATATTTTATTGCCTAAATTTATGTTAAATTGTTGTTGATAGAAAGGAAATTTTAGAAAAAAGAAATTAATTTTTACCTATTTGTTTATAATGAATACAGACTTAAGCAATTACAGAAAATCTTATAGTAAAGATGAATTAACATTAAAAGATTCTCCAGATAACCCAATGGAACTATTCAGAAATTGGTTTCATGATGTAGATAAAAATTTTCCTGAAGATGAAACAAATGCTATGACCGTTTCAACAATAGGTGTAGATGGTTTCCCAAAAAGTAGGATAGTTTTATTGAAAAGGTTTACCTACGAAGGCTTTATATTTTTTACGAATTATGACAGTGAAAAAGGAATTGCTATAAAAAATAACCCAAATGTTTGTTTATCTTTTTTTTGGGCTGGTGCCGAGCGTCAAATTATTATTAAAGGTAAAGCAGAAAAAATCGCTGAAAATTTAAGTGATGGTTATTTTGAGTCAAGACCGAGAGGTAGTCAGCTTGGAGCTTTAGTGTCAAAACAGAGTTCTGTGATACCTAATAGAGCTTTTTTAGAAGAAGAATTAAATAAACTAGAAAAGAAATACGAGGGAAAAGAGATAGAACGCCCAAAATTTTGGGGAGGTTATATTGTAAAGCCTTTTGAGATTGAATTTTGGCAAGGAAGGCCTAATAGACTGCATGATAGAGTTAGGTATGTTGCTGATAGTGAGGGTTTTTGGGGTAAGAATCGATTATCTCCTTAAATAATCGGTCAAATACACTATTTAACAGTTTTACTTTAGTTTTTACCGTTTAAAAACACTTAAAATCGATGAAATACATGTTTTTTGTCGATTTTAACATTTTGTTAACATTGTTTTTTGGTTTAGGTTTTAAATTTACAATCCCAAATCTAATACAACCTAACAATGAAAAAGCCTACAATTTTATTTTTAGTGGTAATTCTTACTTTACTATCAGTATCTTGTTCATCAGATAGTTCTGATGATAATATGAATCAAGCAGCCCAAACAGCTGTAAACGATAATGTTGTTGCTCCTGAAGCAAAAGCAATTGAAAATGATATTCTAGATTTAATTAATGATTATAGAATAGGAAAAGGGTTGAATCCTTTGAATAAGAGAAATATTATTAAATCTCAAGCTTTTAGTCATACAGAGTATATGGTAAACACTAATAATGTTTCTCATGACAATTTTAACCAACGTAGGGCTTATTTAATTAATAATGCAGGAGCAAGTTACGTTTCTGAAAATGTTGCTTATGGTTTTACTTCGGCTGAAACGGTAGTTAACGCTTGGATAAATAGTGATGCTCACAGAGAAAATATTGAAGGTAATTATGCATATTTTGATATTTCTGCAGAGCAAAACTCTCATGGAGATTGGTACTACACGAATATTTTTGTTAGATAATTGATTAAAAGATTAATAAAGTAATTATTAACGTCATTTTTAAGGAATTATTAGGTGTTCAATCGTATCTTTGCGGTCCCTAATAGAACTAAAATGAAATTAACTTATAAGTGGCACTCACTTTTGTGGGTGCCAATTTTTGTATGCATAACTATGTCTTGTTCTCAAGATTCAGAAGAGTTAAATACAGAAATAAACCAAGCTTTTATTGAGAATCAAGTGACCATTCTAGAGTCTAAACCAATAGAAGCAGAGATTCTCTCACTAATTAATAATCACAGAATAGAAATTGGTTTGAAAACATTAGATACTAGTTTGGACATTATCAAGTCACAAACAAGTTCTCATACCAACTATATGATAGATCATAAAAAGGTTTCTCATGATAACTTTATCAATAGAGAGGTTTTTTTAGAGTCTTTTACAGGAGCCGTTTCTGTTGCTGAAAATGTTGCTTACGGCTATTCAGATGCTGAAACACTTGTAAATGCTTGGCTAAACAGTCCAGGACATAGAAGAAACATTGAAGGCAATTTTACTCATTTTCAAATAACAGGAAAAAAGGATGAAAATGGGATTTGGTATTACACAAACATCTTTGTAAGGATACAATAACACAAAAGCCACTTGTAAAAGTGGCTTTTTAAGTAAATAAGATTATTGTTAGGAAGGTTTTAAATATGTGTAAGCATAATTAAATCAAAATAAATCTTACCACTCATTTATTGTTAATAATAAAACTATTGCTTTAAGATTATAAATTTAGATCGTCTATTTAACTGGTGTTCTTCTTTAGTACATTTAACACCATTAGAGCACTTGTTAAGTAATTGTGTTTCCCCATATCCTATAGCACTTTCTATTCTTTCTTTGGCAATATTTCTAGTGTATAAATAGTCTCTTGTAGATTTTGCACGTCTGTCAGATAATTTCATATTATATTTATCACTACCACGACTATCAGTATGTGATTCTATTTTAATTACCATATCAGGGTGTGCTCTCATTACAGAAACTATATTTTCTAGTTCATAAGCTGCGTCTGGTCTAATATTCCATTTATCAAAATCAAAGAAAATAGGGTTAATAACAATTTCGTTATCGTTAATAAGCGGTACAAGATTTAAATCAGCAGTGTTATCTTTTTCATTTTCATTATCAGTTTTTAATTCTTTCCAATCATCTTTATAGTCTGGTTTAAAGGCAAGCACTTTATAGTTTTTATCACAGTCAACTTCAAAAGAGTATGCACCATCCTTATCACTTGTTATTTCTTCTATAATTTTACCCGATTCATCTATAAGTTGAACAGTTGCTTCTGGTAAAACTTCTAATGTTTTATTGTTTTTTACAACGCCTGAAATGGTTTGTTTACATGTAGTTATGTTAAAACCATAAATGTCATCACTACCTTTTCCGTCTGGACGATTAGATGAAAAATATCCAGAATTATCTTTTGGGTCTATAAAGTATGCAAAGTCATCATAGCCACTGTTGTAAGGAGCTCCAAGGTTTTCAGGATCTGCATTTTCATCTTTTATAATGTTAGATTTGAATATGTCTAGTAATCCTAAATTTAAAAATCCATCAGAAGAGAAGTATAATGTACTGTCTTGAGATACAAACGGGAATACTTCACGTCCTTCAGTATTTATTTTATCACCTAAATTTACAGGATCTCCATATGAACCGTTGTCATTTATAGCAACTTTATAAATATCTGTCTGTCCATAACCTCCATCTCTATCAGAAACAAAATATAGAGTTTTGTTGTCTGGGCTTAATGCAGGATGACCAGTTGAAAATACATTATCATTAAAAGGAAGTTCTACAATGTTAGACCAAATAGTATCTACAAGTGTAGCTTTATAAATTTTTAAGTGTGTTGTTCCTTTTTTGTCGTATTGTGGTTTATTTCTTTTGCCAACGTTATCTCTTGTGAAATACATGGTTTTTCCATCTTTTGTAAGAATGGCATTAGCATCATGAATATCTTTTCTCTCAACGCCATCAAAAGCCAAAGGCGTAACATTTGTTATTTGCTTAACGTTATCTTCAGTAGTCTTTATTTCTCCTTTAAAGATATCTAAATACGGTTCATTATTCCATTTATAAATATCATTTTCAGTATTTCTAGATGAAGCAAAGTATAATGTGTTTTCGTAAACAAAAGAACCAAAGTCAGAATATTTTGAGTTAATAGAAAGGTTTTCAATTACGGTATTCATACCACTTGTAGATGCCAATTTTTCATAAAGCGCTATATTGCTTTCTTCAAACTCTTTTGCTCTACTATCATCATTTTGTATTGATTTAAATTTTTCAAACCATTTATCAGCTTCTGTAAAGTTTTGTAAACTACGCTGTGTTTGTATGTACTTATAAATATATTCAGGGTTTATATCATTTCCATATTTATCTAAAGCTTTGTTGTACCATACAGCAGCTTGTTTAGGGTTAGAGTTGTTGTAATAGCAGTCTCCAAGTCGCGTAAGCACATGCTCACTATCATTTCCTTTTTTTACAGCCTCTTGATATAATTCAGCAGCTTTTAGGTAAGCATAATTTTCAAAGAATTTATCAGCAACTTTTTCTTGAGAAAAAATCAAGGAGCTATATAATGCAATTAATGTAAAAATTACTCTTGTTTTCATAAGATCGTATTTTTAGAAGTATCTAGGAGATTTTATACGTTTAGCTTTAAATATTTCAAACATCAATAGAATTTCATGAGTACCGCCTGTGTAATCATTAATTTCAGAAAGCGGATATTCATATGCGTATCCAATTCGGAGTTGTTTTGAAACTTGAAAATCGGCAATACCAGCTAGGGCAGAAGTAGACTCATTAATTCTATAACCACCACCTAACCAAAATTTCTCATAGAATAGAAAATTAGCGGTAATATCATATGATAAAGGTGCTCCATTTGTAGCTTTGACCAAAAACGCTGGTTTAAGTTTTGTGTTTTCACTTAAAGTAAATACATAACCTCCAGTAAAGTAATAGCTAACGCGCTCTAACGCTTGATAATCTTGTCCAGTAGGACTTCTCTCGTTATAGTCATTTGTTAAAATTCTTGGAACAGATAATCCTAAATACCACTTGTTTGAATGCCAGAATAGTCCAGCTCCAATATTGGGAGACCACCTATCTTCAATACCGTAAATACTTGGGTCAGCACTTTGAGAATTTCTAAAGTCAGCATCTAGGCTGTAACTCGTAAAACCTGCTTTTATACCAAATGCAAGCTTTGTTTTTTCTCCTGTTTGAATCGTATAAGAAGCATCTGCATAGAGATAAGAAAAGCGTTCATCACCTAGTTTATCATTTATAAAAGACATTCCTAAACCTATCTTTTCATTACGAAGAGGTGAATGAATTGATAATGTTTGTGTTCTTGGTCCACCATCAAAGCCAACCCATTGACTTCTGTGCAGTCCAACAATGCTTAATGTTTCTCTACTTCCCGCATAAGCTGGGTTTATAGAGATGGTATTATACATATATTGCGTAAATTGAGGTAATTGTTGTGCCATACCAAAAGTAAAGCTCAAGCATGTAATTACTACAACTATGTAATGTTTCATAGGTTTCATAGGTTAAAGATTTATTTGGTTCCTACGTAGAAATAACCAGTTATAGGTTCAAATCCACTATTTTTTAGATTTATGATATAATAATATGTACCATTTGGTACTTTATCAGAATTACCAACAGACGACTTATGAGCAGTACCATTCCAATTGTTTGTATAGTTTTTAGACTCATAAATCATAGCGCCCCAACGGTTAAATATTTTTATTTCTTTTACAAAACCACAAGTTTCACCACCTTTTATTTCAAAGAATTCATTCCATTGATCTCCATTTGGAGTAACAGCATTAGAAATGATAATACTTTCTCTACTACAAGGTTGTGGCGCAGGTAATACAATACAGTCATCGTTAACATTTATGTTTACTTCAACCGTGTTAAGGCAATTACCTTCAGCAGAAGTATAGCTAAATGTGTAGTCTCCTAAATCAACTAAAGAAGGATCAAAAATTCCATCATCAAGTGTTGCATCCCCAGAAATCACTTCCCAAGATCCATTTAAATCTGTACCATCATAATAGTCAAATAAATCAACCAATCCATCATTTGAACATTTTTCAGTGTTTACTTCAGAAGTAGAATTTAAAATTGAAACAAAAACATGTTGTTCTACAGTTGTGCTATTTCCACAGCTATCTGTTATATCCCAACTCCAAATAATTTCATAATCATTATTACTGCCATCAAAAGAACTTGTTTCTGTAAAGTTAACTTCAGGTTCACCAATAGAGCACTCATCTAATACTAAAGTTGGTGCTTCAGGAACTTCACTACAAGTAACAAAAATATCAGATAAATCATTAGTAACAACCGGAGCCGTAGTATCTTGAATAGTAATCGTTTGAGAAACAGACGAAGCATTATTACACGCATCTGTAAAAGTCCAAGTACGAGTCATAGTCACATTACAAGGATCTGCATCATCAGTAACATCTGTAGCCGTAGCAACAATATCCCC
>NZ_JBLXHI010000014.1:0-27757 GCF_048381695.1 Corallibacter sp.
ATCAAAATGATCTATTAAAAATTCAGGAAGAATAAGTTTCAGTAGTTCTAGATAATTGTCCAAAAGTCTTTTTTTTTTTTTACAAAAATCAGAATCTTTTTTTAATCATCACACACAACTTTTAGCAATGACCCATAATTATATCGCATTTTGATTGTAATGCACTAATAGGAAAATTATTAAGTACACCTCCGTCTATATAAAAAGAATTACCAATTTTTACAGGTGCAAAAACACCAGGAAAAGCTGCCGATGCTAAAACGGGCTTAATGAGTTCTCCTTCACTAAATGTTTTAAGATTGCCTTTTAAAATATCTGTAGCAGTAATGGTCAGAGGTTTTTTAAGGGCATTAAAATTATCGTCTTTTAAAAGACTATTAAATTGAGGATAAAATTTTTCAGCATCTATAAAACCAGGTTTGCCAAGGGCATATTTTTTAATATCCAACAACTGAAAGGTTTTAAAGAATTTTAAAATGATCTTCCAATCATATCCATAAGCATATAAGGCTCCAACAATGGCACCTATACTTGCACCAGAAATATGGGTTGGAAAGATGCCGTGTTCCTCTAAAGCCTTAATAACACCAATATGTGCAGCTCCTCTCATACCACCTCCTGATAATACTAAGCCAATATTCATAATCTATGGTGTATTGATTGTTAAAGTTAAGAGGAATACCTTGTTTATAAAATGATTTATATCATTTCGTAAAATCCACTATTACAATACATTTGGTTATATACTATTAAATAAAAAATGTCTGGTATTTCTAAAATTAAAGATCGATTGCAGGTGTTCTTAATTGAGCTAGGTGATATATCGTATTTTACGGGACGTTTTTTTAAAGAAGTATTTAAGCGACCTTTTGAAATAAAAGAGTTGTTACGGCAATGTTATAACATGGGCAATCGTTCATTGCTATTAGTTGGTATAACTTGTTTTATTATTGGTTTGGTATTGGATTTACAGACGCGTCCTACATTAATGGAATTTGGCGCTGTATCTTGGATGCCATCTATGGTTAGTATTTCTATAGTTAGAGAAATTGGGCCAATTATAACCGCTTTAGTTTGTGCAGGTAGAATAGGCTCTAGTATTGGTGCAGAATTGGGGTCTATGCGTGTTACAGAACAGATAGATGCTATGGAGGTTTCGGGGACAAACCCGTTTAAATACCTTGTTGTTACGCGAGTATTGGCGGTTACTTTGATGCTTCCATTATTAGTAATCATTGGAGATGCTATTGCGCTGTTTGGGTCTTTTTTAGTTGAAAACCTTAAAGGCAACGTGTCGTTTACACTTTATTTTAATCAAGTTTTTGATTCTATTGAATTTGGAGACATTATTCCTGCTACAATTAAGTCTTTCTTTTTTGGTTTAGCCATCGGAATTGTGGGATGCTATAAAGGCTATTATTGCGCCAAAGGTACTGAAGGTGTTGGTAAAGCGGCCAATTCTGCAGTTGTGGTCAGTTCATTATTGTTATTTGTCATTGATTTTATTGCCGTTTTTGTAACAGATATTTTTTATGATTTATGAAAGGAGATAGAAATATATCACATCCAGACATTGTGCTTCAAATTAAGGACCTATACAAAAGCTTTGGAGATAACCATGTGCTAAATGGCTTTAATATGAAACTTTATAAAGGTGAAAACTTAGTCATTATGGGAAAGTCTGGTTCAGGAAAATCTGTAATGATAAAATGTTTGGTGGGTTTAATGCAAGCCGATAGTGGTTTAATTTCAGTTATGGGTAAAGATATTACGACGTTAACTCAAGAGGCTTTAGATATTTTAAGAGCTGATATTGGATTTTTGTTTCAAGGTAGTGCGCTGTATGATTCTATGACTGTTCGTGAAAATTTAGAATTTCCTCTAAGACGTCATTCTAAAAAAAAGCACAAAGATTCAAATACCGAAGCACTTGTTTTGGAAGCTTTAACCAACGTTGGTTTAGCTCATGCTATAGATTTAATGCCTTCGGAATTATCTGGTGGTATGAAACGTCGTGTGGCTTTAGCGAGAACTTTAATTCTTCAACCCAAAATCATTCTTTATGATGAACCTACTAGTGGATTAGATCCTATTACTGCAAAAGAAATTATCATTCTTATGCAAGACGTTCAGAAAAAATATAACACCTCGTCACTTATTATAACGCATGATGTAGATTGTGCTCGCGTTATTTCAGATCGTATGTTGTTGCTTATTGATGGTATTGATTATGCTGTTGGTACATATACAGCTTTATCAACGTCTGAAGACCCAAAAATTAAAGCTTTTTTTAAACATTAATATGCCTTTCATTTAAAGGAAGACACAAATTATATACAATGAAAAAAACAAACTCACAAAAACTACGATTGGGATCTTTTGTCCTCATAGGTACCATTCTTTTTATAGCAGGTGTGTATTTAATTGGGCAACGTCAAGATATGTTTAAAAAGACCTTTACATTGAGTTCTTATTTTCAGAATGTCAACGGTCTTCAAAAAGGAAATAATGTACGCTATTCTGGTATTGATATTGGGACGGTAAAAAATATTGTAATGATTAATGATTCTACAATAAAAGTAGAAATGTCTATCGAGGAAAAGATTCTTTCGCATATTAAAAAAAATGCGATTGCTACTATTGGATCAGACGGATTAGTTGGAAATATGATTGTGAATATCGTTCCAGGAAAAGGAGCGTCAGAAATTATAGAAAATGAAGACATTATAGTATCTTACAGTAGAATTGGAACGGATGATATTTTAAATACTCTTAACACAAGCTCTGAAAATGCAGCTATACTGACTTCAGATTTATTGAAAATTACAAACAGAATTACAACAGGAAAAGGCACCATAGGTGTGCTTATCAATGATACCGTTATGGCACAAGATTTAAAACAATCTATTCATAATTTAAAAATAGCAAGTCGTGGTGCTTCTCATACTATTGCAGAGTTAAATAGTATTGTTTCTTCGGTAAAAACAGAAGATAATACCATTTTAGGAATGTTGTTGAATGATTCTATTTCAGCTGGAAAATTGAAAACAGTTGTAACTAATCTTGAGATATCAAGTGCAGAAATTGAGACGCTGTTAAACAATGCCAATGCCGTTGTAAGTGATTTTAATTCTAGTAATGGAGCTTATAATTATATGGTAAAGGATACCTCGTTGGTTAATAGCTTAAAATCTACGCTTAAAAATATAAACGAAGGCACTGATAAATTCAATCAAAATATGGAAGCCTTAAAACACAACTTTTTAACTCGTGGTTATTTTAGAAAATTAGAACGACAAGAGAAAAAAGAAGTTAAAACGAAAGAATGATTGTATGTTATAATAGCTATAATTGTTTTGGCTTCCCAATACCGTTTTTAGTAGAGCGTAATTCTATAACGTATAAATTAAAAGACTAACGGATTAGACTCGTATTTTTTTAAAACCGATAGCAAATCTGTTAAAGGAAGTTCTATGGAATACGTACCAGTATAGGATGGGCATATGACACAATCATCAAAATAAAATTCTATATATGTATCATTGAGTACAAAGTTGTTTTTACTCGTAAAAAAATCATCCGAAGAAACTTCCCAACAGTCGTAATACATTTCTCCTTTACCAATTTGACTGTTTATACTTTCATTTATAATACTTACTAATTCTTCTTCTGACCCTTGATTAAAAAAGTCTTCATAAGTCATAAAAGTCCCTCTGTTTAAGTCAAAATTAAAACAATCAAAAGAAAAGCTAGGATGCATTGCTCCGTTATAAAAATTCTCTTTGTAAAACAATACGCTTACAAGTTGGTCATTTACATTATAAATTTTGTAATCTATAAAGCGTTCTTCCCTAAAAGTTTTTGCTGTAATACTATCGCATAATAATTTATTCTCTAAGATATCCGATTCTGTTTGGGTGATATTAATGTAATAATCATTAATAAATTCATTGAAATTACTGTTCGTGGGTTTATAAGATTCGTTGAGCAATGGGTATTTAAAATTGATGGTGTAATCTTTTTTATCGACGAGATATTTTTTATCAATAATCAATTCTTCTAGCTCTTCACTTTCGTCTTTTTTTTCAATGAATTGTTTTTGCTTTAATTCAATAGTAATAGATTTATTTAAAGATTCAATATCTAAGTCCTTTATTTTTATAGTATCCTTCACTATTGGATTTGTATCTTCTATAAGATTATGATCAATGTTGCTTTCTTCTCGCTTTTCATTTTTACAAGTTAAAAAGATTAGAAATAATAATACTATATATAAATGTTTTACATTCATGGTTTTACAAATTGGTTGCATTTTAATTTACCTGTAATCTCATCTGTTTTTATTTAGAAACCAACAGGGAAATTTATCTGGATTTTTGTGTTGAAGCTAATTTATTCAGAATGTTTGCCTTAGACTATGATATTGGTCAGTTCTACTAAAAATCAAATGAGTTGATCTCTTTCTTTGTTTAAAGGTCAATTGTAATTTTAATAAAATAGCAATTAATTCACTTTGTAGCGAAGCAGTCGTAAAGCATTTAAAACCACTACAATGGTTGAGCCTTCATGAAAAGCAACAGCTACACCTATATTTGTTAACCCTAAAATGGTTACTGGAACCAGCAGCATTACAACACCAAGACTTATAAAAATGTTCTGTTTTATAATACGTTTAGACGCTCTACTCAAACCAATAACAAAAGGTAAATTTTCAATTTTATCTGACATTAAAGCGACATCGGCTGTTTCTAAAGCAACATCACTTCCTGCGGCTCCCATGGCAATACTAACGGTGCTCAATGCCATTGCAGGAGCGTCATTAACACCATCTCCAACCATGGCTATTTTTTTGTCGCGTTTGATTAATTGCTTTATAGCTGAAACTTTATCTTCTGGTAGTAAGTTCCCTTTGGCTTCCGTAAGTCCAATTTGTTTGGCAATGGCATCTCCAACATTTTGATGGTCGCCTGTGAGCATAATCATGTGTTTAATGCCAATTTCTTTTAAACGTAATAGAGTAGAGGTAGCCGTTTTTCGAGGTAAATCCATAACACTAATTAGTCCAACAATTTCATTATTAAAAGCCACTAGCATTACGGTGTGTCCATTTTGTAAAAGTTGATCCATTTTAGAGTGGATAGAATCATTCACTTTTATGTCTGAGTCTTCCATCAGTTTTACATTTCCGATGAATGCTTTTTTGCTCTCATAATTTGCTTGAATACCTTTTCCTTGAATGGCGTTAATATTTGAGGCTTTATTATCGAAATCAATAGTGTATTTTAGCTTTAAATCATTTGCTATGGCTTTTGCTAGTGGATGATTACTTAAACTTTCGATTTCAAACACCAGCTTAGCCAAGGTCTTTTCATCAATATTCTTTAACGGAATTAGATTTGTAAGTTTAGGTTTTCCTTCTGTGAGTGTACCGGTTTTATCAAAAGCTATTGTTGTGATTTCGCCTAAATCTTCTAAGGCTTTTCCACCTTTAATAAGTACTCCTTTTTGTGCTGCTCTTGCAATACCACTTAAAACAGCACTTGGTGTAGAAATTGCCAAGGCGCAAGGGCTAGCAGCAACTAATACTGTTATAGCTCTATATAAACTAGTATCAAAACTTTCGTCTATAACCAAGAATGCAAAACACAATAGAAATACAACGATAATAACAATGGGTACATACCATTTTTCGAATTTTTTGGTGAGCCTCTGGGTTGGTGATTTTTGAGCTTCCACTTCGCTTACCATTTTTACCAATCGTGATACTGTGGAGTCTTTTGTTAGTTTGAGTACTAAAATCTCAATGCTGCTATCTCCATTAATGGTGCCTGCAAAGACGACATGAGTTTTGTCAATATCTTTAAACTCTGGTAAATTTGTAGTGTTTTTAATAAAGGTTTTGTCTACAGGTATGCTTTCTCCTGTTATTGGTGCCTGATTAATGCTTGTACTACCATTTATAATAACACCATCAGCAGCAATTTTAGTATTAGGTTTTACTACAATAACATCATTAATTTTTAAAGCTTCTATTGCTACTTCTTTAAGTTGCCCGTTTTTTTTAACCAGTGCTGTTTTGGGAGAAAGATGGCCTAAAGCTTCAATTGATTTTTTAGCTTTATTCATGGCGTAATGCTCTAAAGCGTGGCCCAAGCTAAATAGAAACAAAAGCAAGGCGCCTTCTGCCCAACTACCAATATAGGCCGCACCAACAGCTGCAGCAATCATTAAAAAATCAATATCAAATTCGCCTTTAGGAATTTTTTTAGATGCTTCAATAGAGATAAAAAAACCTCCAAAAAAGTAGGAAATTATGTAGCTTAATAAAGACATCCAATCTGCTAAACCTGTTAATTTTTCAATTAAAAAACCTATGCTTAGAAAAATTCCACACAAAAAGGCAAAATAGAGCTCTGTCTTTTTACCTAAAATTTGATGATGAGAGTGTGCTTCTTGTTCTTTATTTGCCATTGAGAATGAAATGATCTTAATTCAAAATTATTAAAAGTACTAATTTATATTGTGCGCCTATGTAAAGATCAAACTGTTAGAAGTGTATTAGCCTATAAATCGAAATGACCGTTATATGCTATTGTGTATTTTTAGCTTCTTCTGATTGTACCTTTTGTTCAGGAATTTTAATAAGTTCTATGGTCGTTGATGCTAATACTACCTTGCCGTTGGTTGTTTCAAAAGCTTTACGAATATTATCGTGAAGAAGGTGTCTTGTCAATCGTCTTTTTTTGTAATCTACAATATATCTTAAATTAAACTCTACCCAATTATCAGTAAGTCTAATAGCGAGTGTTGGTCCAACTTCGGCATCTTCAATATAATATTTATTTACTACCGCTTCCCATTGGGATTTAGATGCTTTAGTGTATTCTGAAAGGGTTTCTGAAGCAATTTTCAACACAATAGTTTTGGCAAGTTCCATATCAGAACCATAACGAATTGGCAAGTTGAATTGATCCCAGATAAAAGGAAAATCTTGCGAATAGTTATAGATTGGTCCTTTAAAAACGAAGGCATTACTCAGTTTTACAATTCGTCCACTATAATTGTCACTTTCTACCCATTGGCCTATCTCCATCATGGTGGTATAAATGCTATCTACATCAATAACATCTCCTTTAATACCATTGATTTCAATTCGATCTCCCGGTTTATAAACTTTTACTAAAAAGATATAAATAGAACCCGCTATACTTAAAATTAATTCTTGTAATGTAAATGCCAAACCCGCTGTAAATAAGCCTATGATGATTGTAAAATCTTTTATAGATCCAGAAAAATAAGTAATGGCTAAAAAGATTAACAACACATAGCCTAAAATTTCTATGCCTTTTTGGGATTTATAGCGAATTGCAGTATTAGAAATACGCTTTTTTAAATAACGTCTTATCAGCTGAATGGCCAATAAAATAACTATTAAAATGGCAATGAACCTAATCACATTCCAACTAAATGGATTGGCGTTTAACCATTCTTTTATGTATTCTATAGACGTCATAGTAGAGGATTAAAAACCTTCATAAACGCTCAATTTGTTTTTTAAAACACGTACTTCTTCTTGTAGTTGTTCTACTTGTTTTAGTAAATTATAAATGGCATCAATCCCTTCAAAATTAATGTCTAAATCATAATGCATTCGCATCATTTTTTCAATAGCATTAAGCTGATTTGTCTGTAAATAATCTTGATTGTTGGTAATAGTGATTTCTATTAATTCGTATTCTTGTAAAGCATTAATAAACTTTATAGGCACATTGTAATGCGTGCAAAACTGTTGTATTGATATAAGTTGTGTTGTGTCCATATTATCGCAATTTTGAGAGTTCTGTAAAAAGTTCTTTTTCTTTTGCTGAAAGATTTTCAGGTAACTTTAAGTTGTAAGTAACATACAAATCTCCATATTGACCTTCTTTTTTGTATTTAGGAAACCCTTTGCCTTTTAACTTTACTTTAGTGCCGTTTTGGGTTTCTGGTTTTACCTTAAGTTTTACTTTACCATCAAAGGTATTCACCATAATTTCGCCACCTAAAAGGGCTTTGTATAAGTCTAAATCTACAGCAATGTATAGGTTGTTTCCATCCCTTCTAAATGGGGAATTATTAACCACTGAAAACTCAATATACAAATCGCCATTTGGACCACCATTCATTCCTTTTCCGCCATGTCCTTTTATTTTAATGACTTGTCCATTTTCTACACCAGCAGGAATGGTAATTCGTATGTTTTTGTTATTTACGGTTAATGTGCGTTTGTGTGTGGTGTAAACATCTTTTAGGTCTAGTTGTAGTTGCGCATTAAAATCTTGACCTCTAAATTTTACTTGTCTTCCGCCGCTTCCAGAAGCTCTACCACCAAACATGTTACCAAAAAAATCTGAGAAATCTTCTTCAGAATAACCTCCTTGAGTGCTTTGTGAGCTTCGTTGATACTGCTCTTGCTGTTTTGCTTTTTCGTATTCTTCAGCATGTTGCCAATGTTCTCCATATTCATCGTATTTTTTACGATTCTCAGCATTGCTTAATACTTCGTTAGCTTCGTTAATCTCCTTAAATTTTTGCTCAGCGTCCTTATCATTTGGATTGAGGTCTGGATGGTATTTACGTGCCAACTTACGATAAGCTTTTTTAATATCGTTTTCTGTGGCACTCTTTGAAATACCAAGTATTTTATAATAATCTATAAATGCCATTACTGTTTATTATGAGTTTTACTGTATTGTTTTAATATTTGTTTTAAACTTTCGAGATAATCTTCCATAATCTTTATAGTCATATCGGGATGAATTTTGGTAGGAATAGTCATCGGATTTTCATCTAACGTAGCATATAATTCAGGGTAATTCACTTCTATGCTTGTTGTTAAAGTGATGATTTGGTTTTCTATGTCTTGAATTGTTTTCATAGCATTTGATTAAAACTTGATTATAAAGTTAGTTACAAATACGCTTATTACAAATGATTTATATCATAAATAAGAGGTGAAGCTAAGGGAGTATTTTTCCATCTCCCATTTGAATAATTCTATCGGTTTTATTTGCAAAATCTTCATCATGAGTTACTATTAAAAGTGATAAACCTTGCTCAACACTCAATTGTTTAAAAATATTAAACACATTTTCGGCATTATGACTGTCTAAGTTTCCTGTAGGTTCATCTCCCATAATTATAGAAGGATCGTTTATAAGTGCACGTGCAATAGCTACACGTTGTTTTTCGCCACCAGAAACGCGAGAAGCTTTTTTATGAGCTAAATGCTCAATATTTAAGATTTTAAGCTTTTGCATGGCATTGTGCTCAATTTCTTGAAGCGATTTTTCTGCTAATTTCTTGGCTGGCAACATTACGTTTTCTAATACTGAAAATTCTGAAAGTAAATAATGAAACTGAAAGACAAAACCAATATGCTTGTTACGTAAATAGGATAAATGCGTACTATCTTGACCTGTTATAAGTTTGTTTTTGAGATACAGTTCGCCTTCATAATCGGTATCCATGGTAGATAAAATGTAAAGTAATGTCGATTTTCCACAGCCCGATTTCCCCATGATGGATGCAAATTCCCCTTTTTTAATTTGAAAACTAATATCCTTTAACACGTGAAACTTCACAGGTTTTTTAAAATATTTATTGATATGTTTAGCTTCTAAAACAATACTCATATTACTGTCCTCTTATAATTTTTACTGGATCTATTTTTTTGGCTTTCTTAGATGGCAAATAGCCAGCAAGAAAAGTGGAAACCATTGCAAACGAAAACCCAATGATAAAGTACAACGGATCTTTATTTATAGGATATGTTTCTACCGTTGGTAAGGCTTCAGTTTTAAAGGGAATTGTATCGATAAGACTCGTTAATCCAAAACCAATAATTAAACCCAAAACACCTCCAACAAAACCAATGATCATGGCTTGACTCATAAATATAAATTGAACATCCTTCCCTGAAAACCCTATAGCTTTAAGAATAGCAATGTCATTCATCTTTTCATAAATAAGCATATTTAAAATGTTGTAGATACCAAATCCAGCAACGATTAAAAGCGTTATAGATACCGCGTATGTAATTAAATTTCTAATCGTGGTTCCGGTTTCAAACTGTGCATTTGCCGTTTTTATATCAATAGCTTTAAGCTGAAATTGTTGTTCTATTTTTTTTGCTAATGGTATCGCTGTTTCTATGTCATTTAGTTTTACATTAATGTCTGTGATATAGTTATTAGCTTCTCCTAAAATGCGTTGTACTGTTTTAATAGAAGTAAAACTTTGAATAGCATCTAAATCGGCAACACCACTTTGATAAAATCCTACAATCTTTAAATGGAATATGCCTCCGTTTATTGGACTTACCTGAATACGATCACCCACTTTTAAGGCCATTTTTTTTGCAATGCCAATACCCAATAAAATCCCATTATCAGTGTTTTGCAAGGCTTCAGCAGAACCTTCTACAATATAATCACCTATATTAAAATACTTGGCTTCTTCTATTGGGTTAATGCCTGTGAGATTTCCACTAAGTTCAATCGAGCCTGCGATATAGAAAATTTGTGCTTTTACCTGTGGAAGCGCACCTAACACCTTATCATCGTTTTCTAAATAATTGATAATAGGTAAGGCGTTATGTATTTTTTTCTGACTTAATTTGGGTTTGATGGAATGAACAACGTTAAAACTATTTTTAAAATCATCATATAATGAAATGGGTTGGTTTTCGGTTGGTTCAATTTCGTTGTAAATATGAATATGTGGTGTTTGATTTAGGATTAAATCGTCTAACATGGTATTTAAACCTGTCATAAAACAGACTAAAGTAATATAAGAGCCAATACCAAAAGTAACACCTAATGCAGCAATAGATGTTTGTTTCAGTTTTGTGAGCAAATGCGTTTTTGCAATACTTAATATAATACTCCAATTGGTCATTCTGTTGGTTTGTAGATATAGGTGTCTTTAGTGAGGCCTGAAAGTATTTCTATAGCATCCATATTTTGCACACCTGTTTTTACAGTTACGATACCTTCGTCTGTTTTTACTTTGTTATGATCTATTAAATAAGCTTTAGGAATGGTTAATACGTTTTCTTTTTTAGCAATGATAATATTAGCTTCACCAGAAAGACCAGGATACAAAACTTCTGGCGGATTTATAAATATAGCTTCAACCGTAAAAGTTTGATTTCGTTCATCTTTTTTGGGGTAAATTTTAGAAATTTGAGCTTTAAAAACGGTATTTGCATAAGCTTCTAAAACAAGTAATACGTCTTGAGATTTGTTTATTCTAACAATATCTACTTCATCTACCAACAGATTAATTACAAAACGATTAGCACTTCCAATTGCAGCTAATGGTTCCATGCTTGTTACAATTTCACCAGGTTCTTTTAGTAGCGCGTAAACTTTGCCGTTTATTTTACTGGTAACCATAAAGTCATTTGTAGCAATGGCTGCTGTATTAAAGTTGTTTTGAGCTTGGTTTACTGCTGTTTGTAGTTCGTTTTTAGTTCTGTCGTATTTGTTTTTTAGAAGCTTTAGTTGGTTTGCAGCTAGTTCATAACTAAGCTTTTTAGTGTCGTATTGCAGCTTAGAACCTATATGCTGTTCCCATAGCTTTTTTTGTCTAAAATAATTCACAGAATCATTTTTAAATTTAAGCTTAGCTGCCTCAATTTCATCGTTTATACTACTCAAAATAGCGGCACTACCATTGTAGTTTTCTTTGGCGAGTTCTAAGGCAAACCTCGCATTTTCACTATTTAGTTTAGGTGTACTATTTATGATTTGAAATAAGGGAGAACCTTTAGTTACTACGTCTCCTTCTTTTACTAAAACGTCATCTAAAATTCCAGAAACCACAGCGTACACATTATAGAGACTATCTGGTTGAATTGTAGCGGAAGCATAAACAGATTCGGACAATGATTGTTCGGCAGGTAAGGTTTTATCTTGTTTTTCTGAACAAGATAACGAGAGTAATAGAACACTGATAAAAAAATATACTTTCATGTCTAATAGGCTAGTATAGCTTGTTATGTGCTATGTTCATTTTATTGGTCGCAGTAATGGCGCCGTTTTAAGGTATTTTTAATTCTATATCTAGTTTTGCTAACAGTGCTAATTCTGACTTGTTTATGCCAGAAAAGGCATAAGCAATAGTAGATGCTGTTTTTAACGTTAAACGTCTAATGTCTGGAGTAAAAAGATGATTTTGGCCCTTTTTGTAAGCGATAAAGTCTTTGAAACAAGCTTCTGCGTTGAGTTCTTCTTTTTCATTTAACCAGTCAAAAACAATTTCTATTTGGTAAGCGGCATCTGTACCAAAAGTATCTTCAAGCTCATCAATATCTAACCATTGTGTTTTTACAAGGTTCTTTAATTTATCAAATTCTATAGGTCTTACATTGCCATCTGATGCTGCAATGGCATAAAACAGTTTACCGAGGTTTTGATAAAATGCTAATGTCATTTTCTTTTTAGTTGCCATGTTTTAAGGTTTTTAGAATAAATCAAATTTAGAGCTAGTATTCGTTTTAAAGAATGATATAAATCAGTTATCTTTAGATGCTTTATCAACCTAATATTTGAAGTATATGTTTCAACAAAATCAAGATATATCTAGAGTGCTTTTAGACGCTGTTTCCGAGGGGGTTATAGTGGTTGATGAACATCAAAATATAGTTGAAACTAATGATTCTGCAAACCAAATGTTTGGTTATGCTAAAGGGGAACTCATAAAACAGCCCTTAAACGTTTTAATCCCTCAAAATTATCATGCTGGTCATGGAGCTCATTTTAATGGTTTTATGAAGCATAAAGAGCGCAGGCAAATGGGGCATGGACGCGATCTTTTTGGCGCTCGAAAAGATGGAAGTGTTTTTCCTGTAGAAGCAGGACTAAACCCGTTTACCATATACGGAAAAGACTATGTTATGGCTTTGGTGATAGATATTAGTGAGCGTAAGTACATGGAGCAAGAACGAAACCATTTGGCAAGTATTTTCCAGGAATCACTAAATGAAATTTATGTATTTAGCACTCAAGACTTAAAATTTATAAACGTTAATTATGGGGCACAGAAAAACATTGGTTATAGTTTAGACGAACTAACCAATATGACACCTCTTGATATAAAACCAAAATTTAAAGAATCGGAATTTAGAGAAAAATTAGATTTACTTAATAATACCAAAGTCGAAAAGATTGAATTTGAAACGGTTCATAAACGAAAGTCAGGAAGTACATACCCTGTAAATGTACATTTGCAGCGTTCAAAATTAGGAGATAAAGATGTGTTTTTGGCTATTATTTTGGATATAACTGAACAAAAAAATTATACTAAAAATTTAGAAAAAACAGTTGCCGTACGTACAGAAGAACTTAAAATGGCTTTAGCTGCAGAAAAAGAATTAAATGAATTAAAAACAAAATTTTTATCCATGGTATCACATGAATTTAAAACACCTTTAAGTGGTATTTTAACTTCTACGATGTTATTGAAAAAATATAAATTAACTGAGCAGCAAGAAAAACGAGAAAAACACATTAATACTATTACAGATAAAGTTCAATATCTCAATACCATTTTAAACGATTTTCTTTCTGTAGAAAAACTAGAAAAAGGTAAAGTTAATTATAAATTTACCACGTTTAAATTGAGTAAAGTCTTAAACGAGGTCATTTATAATGCCAATATGTTATTAAAAGATGGTCAGAAAATTAACTATCCAGAGAATATAGATGATATTTCTTTATATCAGGATGAAAAAATTTTAGAACTATCTCTATCTAATTTAATTTATAACGCTATTAAGTATTCCTCTGAAAATACTATTATTGATATTAATATTTCTCAAAATGAAACGACTACCATTTTTAAAGTAACGGATAATGGTATTGGTATTCCTGAGAAAGATCAAAAAAACATATTCAATCGCTACTTTAGAGCAGAAAATGCATTACTCATGCAAGGCACAGGTATTGGATTAAATATTGTAAAAGACCATTTAGAAAACTTAAATGGTAGTATCGCATTTGAAAGCGAAGAACACAAAGGCTCAACGTTTACCATAAAACTTCCCAATAAAGCACAAGAATGAAAACAGTATTATTAATAGAAGACGATACCGTATTAAGAGAAAATACAGCAGAATTATTAGAGCTTTCTAACTATGAGGTAATTACAGCTGCCAACGGGCAAATAGGCCTAGAAGTCGCAAGAAATCAAACCCCAGATATTATAATATGTGATATAATGATGCCTATTCTCGATGGATATGGTGTATTAGAAGGCCTATCAAAACATGATAACACCAAGTTTATACCATTTATATTTTTATCTGCTAAGACCGAACGTGGTGATGTAAGAAAAGGCATGAATTTAGGTGCCGATGATTATATTACAAAACCTTTTTCTGAAGATGAAATTTTAAGTGCTATAGAGAGTAGGATTGCTAAAGCTGCTATATTGAAGGATGAACGAGAATCTGCTAATAACACTAGTGATACCAATGAAGATGAATTAAGAACCTTAAATGATTTAAAAAACTTCTTTGATGATAATGGGAAGATTTTTAACTACAGCAAAAATGATATCATTTACAAAGAAGGACATAATTCTAATTATATTTATTTAGTGACTAAAGGTATTGTAAGGTGTTATAAATTTGATGAAAAAGGAAAGGAGCTTACTACAGCACTTTATAAAGAAGACGATCTTTTTGGTTATACGTCATTCACAGATAATATTCCTTATAGAGAAACAGCAATAGCTTTGAAAGATGTAGAAATGGTAGGTGTTTCTAAAGCCCAGTTAAAAGAGGTATTGGATAAAAACCACAAGCTAACTTTAGAAGTTATTCAGTTATTAACCGATGACATTACAGGTGTTAAAGACCAATTATTACAAATGGCTTACAGTTCTGTACAAAGAAAAACGGCTTTAACCATCTTAAGGTTTGCAGAAAAGATAAATTCAAAACCAGAAGATCCTATTAAAATTTCCCGTAACGATTTGGCAAGTGTTGCCGGTATTGCCACAGAGACCTTGATAAGAACCATGTCTCATTTTAAAAAGCAAGGACTCATAGAAATGGAAGGTAGAAACATAAAGGTTTTAGACCTTCAGAAATTGCAAGACATCCACTAATCTTTTTTCGTGTTTATCTAACATGACCAATATCATATTATAAAAGTGTACATCGCTTTAAATTTGTTTACACTAAGAAATTTAAAGTGATGAATATTTTATTACCAACGGATTTTTCTGAAAACGCACGCAATGCCATTTCGTATGCTATAGATTTTTTTAAATCTTCGGAATGTAATTTTTACCTGCTTCATGTTAACAGAATAGAGGCTATAGTTGCTGGCGAAGACAGTTACATGCCAACAGCAGAAGTTATAGAAGAAATATATACTAAGCCTTCAAGAGATAAATTAAGACAACTACTCAAAGAAATAAGCGAAAATCACGATGAAAATCCAAAACACCGTTTTTACACGCTTATAGATAATTATTTCTTTTTAGAATCGATAAGAAAACATGTCGAAGAAAAGAAAATAGATATGATTGTTATGGGTACAAAAGGCGCATCAGGACTTAAGGAATATATCATAGGAAGTAACACCGGAGATGTTATTACTAAAGTAAAATGCACCACCTTAGTTGTTCCAGAATACGCCAAATATAAAGCGTTAAAGGAAATTGCATTTTCGTCAGATTTTAACCTCTCGTACGATATTAATATACTACAACCTTTAACAGATATTTTAAAAAATTTAGAGAGTAATCTAAGAGTTATACATATTCAAGGTAAAGCAGCATCATTAAACCCAGAACAACTCAATAATAAAGAATTACTTAATGATTATTTTGAAGAATTTAATCCAAGTTTCCATTTTCTTACTAATAAAAAAGTCGAAGATGCTATACAGTGCTTTGTAGAAAGTAGAGCAGTAGATATGATTGTTATGGTAGCTAAGAATCTAAATTATTTTCAAAATATTCTATTTCATACTAGAGTTGAAAAAATAACATATCATACAGATATACCGTTTTTGGTATTGCACGAATAAATCACTTTAATTATGGACAGTTCAGTTTTTTTAGCAAAATTTTGGGGATGGTATCTTATCATTTTCTTTTTAATATTAAGTCTTAACCCTAAGCGTATTAAACAAATATTTAATGATTTAAAAGATGAAAAATTTCTAATCATTTTTTCTTTTATGGCAATTATCATTGGGTTACTAAATGTAATATTTCATAACATTTGGGAGCCGAATTACACCTTAATTATTACACTCATTGGTTGGACCTCTTTGTTTTTAGGATTAGCTTTATTTATGTTTCCTAAGAAAACAGTTAAATGGCTGGTAATCATAAATGTTAAAATGGTTCAAGTAATTTATACGTTATTGTTTTTAATTGGTATTTTTTTACTGAATGAGGTCTATGGAATTGTACTTGTATAAGTTTAAAAATTAGAAAGAGAAACCTATTCTTTTTATTTGATGTTTATACATATTTAAAAATGATTTTTGCTATTAATCAGAAAGACATCTAGCTATTTTAGTTAGATGTTTTTTTATATAAATCTATCTGATATATATCATAGTTTATAGATTGTTAACACTTTAACTTTATAAATGAAATCTAAACACAGTTATTTTAACCAATTTTTATGAGCTTTAAAATTTAATCTCTAGCGAAGTATATAATTGTTTGTGGCTAGGAAGTAAAGCGGTTAAAACAAATTTTGTTTAGACAGTTTTTAAAACATCAATATGAATATTTCAGACATAGATATTATCAAATCCTCAGGTGAAAAAGTAAAATTTTCATTAGAAAAATTACGAGCATCATTAAAGCGATCTGGTGCAGAAGAACATATTGTTAATCAGGTATTGGATAAAGTTCGTGATGAACTCTATCAAGGCATTTCAACCAAAGAGATATACAACAGAGCATTTGCCTTACTTAAAAAAAACAAAAGCTATTTCGCTTCAAAATATAAACTAAAGAAGGCGATTTACGAATTAGGGCCAACAGGTTTTCCTTTTGAGCGCTTTGTAAGTGCTATTTTAAAATATTCTGGCTATAAGACCGAAATTGGTAAAATTTTACAAGGTAAATGTGTGTCACATGAGGTCGATGTGATAGCGCGCAAAAATTCTGAAGTCACCATTATTGAGTGTAAATTTCACGGTGATCAAGGTCTTAATTGTAACGTTAAAATTCCTTTATATATCAATTCAAGATACCGAGATATTAAAGATAATTGGCAAAAGCTAAGGAAAAAGGAAGACCCGCTTACACAAGGTTGGGTCGTTACAAATACGAGGTTTACAAAAGATGCACTAGAATATGGTAATTGTTGTGGATTGTATTTATTGAGTTGGGATTACCCTCTAAATGATGGTTTAAAAGACCGAATTGACCGTTTAGGCTTATATCCAATAACCGTATCCACATTGCTTTCGCAACGCGAAAAGCAGTTTCTTTTAAGTCGGTCTGTTGTACTCTGTAGAGAATTAATAAACGATAAGTTTTATTTAGATCATCTTGGTGTTTCTGAAACGCGAAAAAAGAAAATTCTAGATGAAATTTCACATTTATGTGGCTAATCAAATATTAAAATGGAAAAATTTGTAAAAATCAATTTTTTAGGTGCAGCAGGAGTTGTAACGGGTTCAAAATTTTTAATTGAAACTTCAGAAAAAAATATCCTTATAGATTGTGGTATGTTTCAAGGTTTAAAAGCGCTACGAGAACTTAATTGGGAAGATCTTCCTATAGATGTAAGTTCTATTGATGTAGTGCTGTTAACTCATGGACACTTAGACCATGTTGGCTATCTTCCACGTTTGTTAAAACAAGGTTTTAAAGGAAAGATTAAAGGTACAGCACCAACTTTGGCAATTGCAGAAATTATATTAAAAGATAGTGCTAAAATACACGAGGAAGAAGCGAATAAAGCAAATAAGGAAAAATATACTAAACATAACCCTGCCTTGCCTTTTTATACTATTAAGGATGCCGAAAATACCATAAAACAATTTGAGGTAGAACTTGAAGATAAATGGGTGCAATTATCAGAACATATCGCTTTCCGTTTTCAGTATAATGGACATATTATTGGAGCAACGTTTATAGAATTAGATATTAACAAAAAGCGATTTGTGTTTTCTGGAGATATAGGAAGAAAAAATGATTATTTATTAAGCGATCCTAAAAAACCAGAATGGGCAGATGTGTTGTTTATTGAAAGTACTTATGGTAACAAACTACATCCTGTAGAAAATATTGAAGATGTACTAACCGAAATCATTTTAGAAACAATTCATAAAAAAGGGAATCTTATAATACCAAGTTTTGCCGTAGAACGCTTACAAACATTAATGTTTATTCTGTGGAAATTATATCAAAAAAACAGAATTCCTAACATTCCAATTTTTGTAGATAGTCCTATGGGAAATAATGTGTTAGATGTTTTTAAACGTTTTCCTAAATGGCATAAACTATCTTCTGAAGATTATACTGCCATGTGTAATCATGTTAATATTATTCAATCATACAAAGAAACTTGGGAAACCATTGACGATAAACGCTCTAAAATCATAATTGCAGGAAGTGGTATGGTTACAGGCGGACGCGTTTTAACCTATTTACAACAACTTATAGATGAGCCATCAACAACAGTTTTATTAGTTGGCTATCAGGCCGAAGGAACTCGAGGTAGACAACTACAAGAAGGAGCCCACGAAATTCGGTTTTTTGGAAAATACTATCCTGTAAAAGCTACGATAAAAAATATTGAAAGCTTATCGGCTCATGCAGATCAGAAAGATTTATTGGATTGGGTTAGTGATATTAAAAATGTACCAGAACATGTATATCTAATTCATGGAGAGCCAGCATCATTGGACGCTTTTAGAGTGAAATTAAAAGCTGTATACAATTGGAATGCCACCATACCTAAACTTACCGATGTAAGTAAAGTGTTGGTTTAAAAGTTAATGGCTAAAACTGACATTTGTCATTTTATAAGCGCTTTATTATAAGTAATTTAGAGTTGTAAAATTTAAGTTTAATAATAAAATTTATAATTATGTCACTCATTAAATTTAACAACCGAAACAGATTATTCCCATCTTGGAATAATGAAGGCTTAAAAAATTTTTTAAGCAATGATGATTTCTTCAATAACGATTTTTTTGATGAAGATGGATTAATGCCAGCAATGAATGTTAAAGAACACGACAATGATTTTGAAATTGAATTTGCAGCACCAGGCTTTACTAAAAAAGACTTTGAAGTCACCATAGATGATAATGTACTGAATGTATGTGGTGAGAAAAAGGAAGAAAAAGAAGAGAAAAAAGAAGATTATACTCGTAAAGAGTTTAACTACAACTCTTTTAAGAGATCTTTAAGCTTACCTAAAACCGTAAATACAGATCAGGATGTAAAAGCAACGTACAAAAATGGTATCCTAAAACTTAATCTTTTAAAGAAAGAAGAAGCAAAAGGGCAAGCCAAAAAAGTTATTGAAGTCTTATAACAACAGAAAAAAACAAAACGTGGTTTAAAATCACGTTTTGTTTCGTTGTTTAAAAAAAAAATCAAAATGAACACTACACAAACACATTTGCGTTACGTAGAATGGCTTAATGCAGAAGAAATGCATAAAGCTTCAAAAGAATGGTTATCAGAATTAAACTTTATAAAAGATGAACATCTCTTTTTTGAAGATTTAGTAACTCAATTTACATCTCAGTTAATTGCCTTAGGTAATTTTTCTAGCAGTAAAGAAATTATTGATGCCATTAACCGATCTCAAAAGCAAAACAACACGCTTATAGAGGCTGTTAGAATTCATGAAAATAAGTTACAAATAATGGTAGATGGAATTGATGAGTTAGAAGAGGAAAAGGCTTATATTAAAGAACATCGTGATTTAATTATTGCTATTTCAGAATTCTTGAATGAATATAAGTCACTTAAGACACAGCTATTTAATATTATTAAAATTATTAAGAAAGAAGATAAGTCTAGACACCTGCTAGATAGAAAATAAGATATGATAAAACATTTTGTCTTAAGAATAAAGCATAACGAAGGTTATGTTTTTTTTATTTTTTAATGTGTAGATAATAAGCTTTAATCAACAAAAAACAGAAACCACAACATGTTTAAGCAGTTGTGGTTCTCTTTAATGATAGGGTGTAAACTTTTGTGTTCAATCTTATAGAGCAGATAATTTGAACTATTCTACAATATAAATCAACTCTTCTACTTCAGATAATCTAAAGTAACCAAAAGGATAATTGTCTGCATTAGTTGTATTTATACAATTACCTCTAACGGTTGCGGGCTGTGTTTCAAATGGGCCTCCGCCTTGGTCACTTCCTTGTTGTAAAAGAATAACCATAAACTCATAATACTGTTCAGAAATCCCAAAATGACGCATTATCACTTCATCACCAGACTCTAAATCTTCTTCAGTATAATAGGCAAAAATTTGATTACCATCAATAAATTCGTCATCTAACACGTCTAATGTTGGAATAACTGGTATATCACTTGTATATTCAAAGAAGTAATAATTATCAATATTGGCAGGATCTGTAAAATAAGTTTTTATCTCAATATCTTCGCCTGAAAAACCTCCGTCGTTAATTTGCTCTACATAATCTATTGGAACTACAGATTTCAAGGTTTCTGTTGCTGTATAAACTTCTCCATTATAAGTAATAGTTAAATAATAGTCTTCATCTATAACAGGAATAAAATTAGTGTTTTTATAAATTCCGGTATTGCCTTCTTCAATAAAATTAAAGGTATTATTGTTATTATCTGTTATTTGAATTGTAGCTCCATTGGCAGGAGGAACGGATTCATCAAAAAATGGTGCAGAAAGTGATAGTTTTATGCTTTGTTCGTTGCCTGGTGTATTCTTTAACCAATTAATTGAAGCTTCAATAACTAATCTTGGTTCCGCTTTATTAAGATTAACATCAATAACATCTTCGCAACTAAAGTACAAAGAGAAAATAAAGAGTATATATATTGTTTTTTTCATGATTTAAAATTTAAAATTATAAGAAACGGAAGGCACTATACCAAAAATGGCTAATCGTACAGCTTCATTAACACCTGTATTTCTATTTTCTCTAAAAGAGATACTTGCTGCATTTTTACGGCCGTAGATATTATAAACTCCAAAAACCCATTCGCCTTTAAATTTTTTGATACTTTCTGGTTTTGGATTGTAAGTAGCTGATATATCTAAGCGATGATAAGATGGTAATCTGCTTGAGTTTCTCACTTCATAATTAGGAATAACCAATCCGTTATATTCATATTGTCCGTTTGGATAGGTGGTAGGCTGACCGGTTTGAAATATAAAGTTAGAACTAAAAGACCATTTTTTATTGAGTTCATAACTTCCTGTTAAAGATATGTCATGTGTTTTATCGTAAGCTGTATTGTACCATTCTCCGTTATTAATTCCAGTTTCTGCTGCTGTTTTACCAGGAGTTCTCTGTTCGGATTTAGAAAGTGTATAAGCTAACCAACCTGTAAAACGACCTTCATTTTTTCTTAAAAGGACTTCTAAGCCATAGGCTCTTGCTTCTCCATTTAAAATGATTTGCTCAATAGCATCATTGGCTATTAAATCGGCACCATCTACATAATCGATGCGATTTTTAATAGTTTTATAAAAACTTTCAACCTCTAGAGAGAAAACGTTGTTTTTAAACGTTTTAAAATAACCAATAGCAACTTGATCTAAGAGCTGAGGTTTTACATATTTACCACTTGGAGTCCAAATATCTAATGGAGTAGGTGAGCTTGTATTAGATAATAAGTGTAAATATTGACTCATTCTGTTGTAGCTTGCTTTTACAGAAGCATTATCGTTAAGCTGATAAGCGACAGCAATTCGAGGTTCTATATTTGCAAACGATTCAATAACATCACTTTTATTAAAGGTTTCAGTTCCAATAGGCTCTGTTTTTTGGTAGATGCCAATATCTTCATTAAAAGTTAAAGGATTATTGTTTTCGTAGATATTTAATTCGTCTTGTCCTAAGCGATGAAACATACTTAATCTTGCTCCGTAGCTTACCGAAAGTTTGTCGCTTAGTTTATGTTCGGCATCAATATATATGGCATTTTCAAAAGCAAATTTATCAATTAGCTTATAAGGATTAATTCCGGAAGTTTCTGTCGTTGGAGTAATTTCTCCTGGATTAAATGTGTAATACATGGTGTTTAATCCATACTCGAGTTTAAAGTCATTACTTATATAATGTTTAAAATCATATTTTAAATTGAAATTTTTAATGCCAGATTCCCAATCAAATTCTACAAAGTTTAATGTTAATCCGTAGTAATAGTCTGAATAGATTAAGGAAAGATTGGAAAATAATTTATCAGAAAACAAATGATTCCATCTAAAATTAAGCACTGTGTTTCCAAATGTGTTTTCAAAAGTATCAGAAATTTTAAAGACATCTCTGCCAAAATAACCCGATAAGTAAATATTGTTATTGTTGTTTATATTGTAACTTAATTTTGTGTTTAAATCGTAGAAATACGCTTTACTGTCTATATCAAAAAGGGGTAAAAATAAGTGGGCGTAACTACTGCGACCACCAAGCAAAAAAGAACCTTTATCTTTTTTAATAGGCCCTTCTGCTAAAAGCCTACTAGAAATTAAACCAATACCACCATTAACATGAAATTCTTTGCTATTACCTTCTTTTTGATAAATATCTAAAACAGAAGAAACACGTCCTCCATATTTTGCAGGAATTCCACCTTTATATAGTTTAAGATCTTTTATGGCATCAGGATTAAAAACAGAGAAAAAACCAAAAAGATGTGAGGAATTAAAAATAGTAGCTTCATCTAAAAGTATCAAATTCTGGTCTGCCGCGCCACCTCTAACATTAAAACCAGAAGAGCCTTCACCAGAATTCGTTACTCCTGGCAATAGTGTAATCGATTTTATCACATCTACTTCACCCAAAACCACTGGCATATTTTTAATCGTTTTTATGGATAACGAATTTACACTCATTTGTGGTTTTTTGATGTTTAGTCTTTCAATGTCATCAGTTAATATGACTTCGTCTAAACTTTCTGCAGCCTCTTCGAGTTGATAGTTTTTAGTAAGATTGTTGGTTAATGTTATTGTTTCTGAAATGGTTTTAAATCCCAAATAACTTATTTGTATAGTATAGGATCCTTCAGGTAATGTAATAGAGTAGAAGCCATATTCATTGGTAACACTTCCGGTTTGTAACTCTGGAATTATGATGTTAACACCAATTAGGGTTTCATTACTGAGAACATCAGTTACTTTTCCACTTAAGGTAAATTTTTCTTGTGCTTGAAGTGAGAAAGCACTCAGTAATAACGAGAGTATAATCCCTCTAAGAAGTAGTTTCATGTTTTATGTTAATTGTTGTTTTGATTGATGACATATTTTAATTAAAACGAATAACCTCTAAAGTTGTTACATTAAAAGTAAATTAAATGAATAAAAAAAAGCTTCTCGAAAGAAGCTTTTTAACATAACATTAATCTAATGTGATTATGAATTTAAAATTGAATTTAGTGCTTTGCTTGGACGCATAGCATCTGAAATCTTATCTTCATTAGGAAGGTAATAACCTTCAATATTTACAGGTTCTCCTTGACAATCGATTAGCTCTTTTACAATAGTCTCTTCATTTGACGATAATGCATTGAAAATGGTTGTAAACTCAGCTTTTAAATCGGCATCTTTATCTTGGTTTGCTAAAGCCTCAGCCCAATACAATGCCAAGTAAAAATGACTTCCTCTATTGTCTAATTCATTTACTTTCCTATAAGGTCCTTTTTTGTTTTCTAATAACTTATCTGAAGCATCATCTAAAGTTTCACCTAAAATATGTGCTTTTTTGTTGTTATTTACTTCTGAAAAATGCTCTAATGAAACTGCTAATGCTAAAAATTCTCCTAAAGAATCCCAGCGTAAATGGTTTTCTTCTAAAAATTGCTGAACATGCTTTGGTGCAGATCCGCCAGCTCCAGTTTCAAATAAACCACCACCATTCATTAATGGTACAATAGATAGCATTTTTGCACTTGTTCCAACTTCTAAAATTGGGAATAAATCTGTTAAATAATCTCTTAACACGTTTCCTGTTACTGAGATGGTATCTTTTCCTTCTTTAATGCGTTTTAATGTAAAATTGGTAGCATCTTCTAAAGATAAAATTCTAATATCTAAACCTTCAGTATCATGGTCTTTTAAATAGGTGTTAACTTTTTTAATTAATTCAGCATCGTGTGCTCTTTTCTTATCTAACCAAAAAACGGCAGGTGTTTGTGAAGCTCTTGCTCTAGTTACAGCTAATTTTACCCAATCTTGGATTGGAGCATCTTTTGCTTGGCACATTCTCCAGATATCACCTTCTTCAACTTTATGACTTAATAATACATTGCCATTAGCATCAATAACTTCTACCTTTCCTTTAGATGCTATTTCGAAAGTTTTATCATGAGAACCATACTCTTCTGCTTTTTGAGCCATAAGTCCAACATTAGGAACTGTTCCCATAGTTGTTGGATCAAAAGCACCATGTTTTTTGCAAAAATCAATAGTTGCACTATAAACACCAGCATAACTACTGTCTGGTATAACCGCTTTTGTGTCTTGTTGTTTCCCTTCTGCATTCCACATTTGCCCAGAAGTTCTAATCATTGCTGGCATTGAAGCATCAATAATAACATCACTTGGTACGTGAAGATTGGTTATGCCTCTATCTGAATTTACCATTGCTAAATCAGCACTATGGTCTAGAGTAAAACGAATATCTTCTCTTATTTCGTCGCGTTTATCTTCTGGAAGATCGCCTAATTTTTCAAGTAAATTTCCAAAACCATTATTTACATCAACACCTATTTTATCAAATGTTTGTCCATGTTTTTCAAATAAATCTTTGAAGAATACACGTACAGCATGACCAAAAATGATTGGGTCAGAAACCTTCATCATTGTTGCTTTCATATGTAATGAAAACAATACACTGTTATCTAAGGCATCTTCTACTTGCTCTTCTAAAAATTCGATTAAGGCTTTTTTGCTCATTACTGTAGCGTCAATAATTTCGCCTTTTAGTAAGCCTAAATTGTCTTTTAGGTTGGTTTGGTTGCCTTTTGTATCTGTATGTACAATTTTTACTGTAGTTGCATCTGCAAGTGTTACAGATTTTTCATTGTGCGCAAAATCTCCTTTAGACATTGTTGCGACATGTGTTTTAGAATCTGAAGACCATGCTCCCATACTATGCGGATTTTTCTTGGCATAGTTTTTTACCGCTTTAGGTGCGCGTCTATCAGAATTTCCTTCTCTAAGTATTGGGTTTACGGCACTTCCTTTTATCTTGTCATAACGTAATTTGATGTCTTTTTCTGCGTCATTTTGTGGTTCTTCTGGGTAATCAGGAAGTTTAAAACCTTTGTTTTGAAGTTCTTCAATAGCAGCAGTAAGTTGTGGTACAGATGCACTAATATTTGGTAATTTTATAATGTTAGCTTCTGGTTTTTTTACCAATTCGCCTAATTCTGCTAATGCATCAGATACTTTTTGATCTTCAGTTAAAAAATCTGGAAAAGCGGCTAATATTCTAGCGGCTAAAGATATATCTTTTGTTTCTATGGTTATGCCTGAAGACTTTGTAAATGCTTGAACAATTGGTAAGAATGAACGTGTTGCTAAAGCTGGTGCTTCATCTGTTTTTGTGTAAACAATCTTTGCTGTTTTTGTCATAAGTCTTGAAAATAAATTGAATAAATTTCTCCTCGAAATTGAGAAATGCGAATATACGAAAACGTTTGATTTTAACAGGTATATGATTTATACTAAACAAGATCAAATTTTGTGATATTGATAATTTAATAGCTAAAACCTTGAATTTATTCTATTATCTTAATATGAAAGCTTTCTAATAAGCCATAAATGTTTTCTTTTGAAAATGAGGCACTTTTAATTTTATTTAATGCAGGATTAATATTGAAATTAAATGCAGAAGTAAAATCAGAATATTCAATGTTGGTTCTATCGAAGGTAGCTCCTAATAAATCACAATCTTTAAAAGCCACATATTTGGCCTCAGCTTCTGTGAAATCTACTTGATGCATTGTGCATTTTAAAAAATTGGTTTTGCTGATTTTTAATTGATAAAAACTACTAAAATTAAGCGTACAATCTATAAACTTGAAAGACAATAGAAAGGGGTTACAACTTTGAAATATAACACCTAAGATTTTACAGCCTTTAAAAGTAACATCATTAAAAGATGTGTGCATTACATTAGCATTGCTGAAATTACAATCTAAAAAATCACATTCTAAAAAGCTAATGTTTGAAAGATCTGAATTTTCAAAATTACAATTGGTAAACGTACAGTCTGTATATTCTGTTTTAAAAAGATTGCTAGTGGTGTAGTCTTTGTTTTTGAAATCGTGGTTTTCTGTTAGTGGTTGGTCCATGTTGCAAGAATACGAAAAGAAATGTATTTGCCACAGCCTAGTGCGGTTTGTTATTAAATTAGACTTGTGGACTCTATAAATGTAGGTAAGGGGGGTAACTTTACTAAAAACAAAAAGCCATATCACTCAGAGAAATCTGTGCTGACATGGCTTTCTTAGAAACAGTACTAACATAACCTATTTAGTTTTTGCTAACTCAGTTGATAGACAAATGCCACCACCTTTTTCGGTTTAAGAGTTACTGTTTCAATTCGAAACATTTCATACCTTTCAAAATGTATTGACCTGATATTACTTTGTTTCTTAGGCTTGTTTTTCTTGATGTTTTCTTAATACCTTCAACTTTAACAAATATTAAGACTAAAACATTGCTCGTCCTTTTCGTGTTCACTTTCGATCCCAGTACTTCTTCGGAGCTTTTCACTTTACCAATATAACCTACAATAGTGTGTTATATTATTAAAGCTTCTTGATTGCTTTGCAAACACTTATTTTACACAAGTTGCTATACAACCTCAAAAAACAACCTCAATATATAAAGAACAAATCTTTAATACACATTAACATAATTCAAAACCAAACTTAGTTTTGTCGTTAATTGTTTTACTAAGTTAATGAAATATTTTGGATATCTATGAGATTTTAACGTATTAGATATCAACAGTTTATGAACTCATGTTATTAACAAATGTTAATAACCAAAAAAGCCTTCTTAAAGAGAAGGCTTTTAATTGTAATATATAAGTTTGAATTATCTTCTAACTTCTTTAATTCTTGCTTTCTTACCAGTAAGACCTCTAAAGTAGAAAATTCTAGCTCTACGTACTTTACCACGTTTGTTAACTTCTACTTTTTGTAAAGCAGGTAAGTTAATTGGGAAGATACGCTCTACACCAATTGTTCCTGACATTTTACGGATGGTAAACGTTTCAGAAGATCCACTTCCTTTACGTTGTAATACAACACCTCTAAAAAACTGCGTACGCACTTTTTCACCTTCTCTAATTTCGTAGTATACTGTGATGGTATCACCAGCACTAAATTCTGGAAAGTCTTTACGGGTTACAAATTCGTCTTGTACAAATTTTACTAAAGAACTCATTTTATTTTATTTATAATAGTTGATTCAAAGCAACATTCACGATTCTCGCCAGAGGTTGGTCTAAATTGGTTTGCAAAAGTACTACTTTTTTGC
>NZ_JBLXHI010000015.1:0-22302 GCF_048381695.1 Corallibacter sp.
TAAAATCCACCAATACATCGGTAACAGACTCATTACTAAATAATTGTTCTTTTAAAACTAATTGCTGACCTTTTAGTTGAAAAATAAACACACCAGATGTTGTTAAAAACCAATAGTCATTATTTAAATAAGAAATGTTGTAAATGGTTAAATCTTCTAATGATATGGGTGTCCTCAGCTTTAAAACATCGTCTATTTCAGTTTTATAAATATAAAGTTGATTTTTGCCTTGTTCTTTAAAATTTAACAGCGCACTATTTTTAAAAGCATATACCTTTGGTGACTGCATTCTGTATTTAGACGTGAATGTTTTAAGCAGTTTTATCTGTCCATTTGTGATTTGATACCAGTTCTGTTTTTCTTTTGAAGTTCTGCCATTTTCATTCATTTTAATGACATAAGACAAATCATTGTGAGTACTCTCGCTAACAGACATACCTTCAAAAAGCTTGATGATGTTTTTGTCTTTTAAAATAATATCATAAATACCATCTACAGTAAATAAGCGAATGGATGTATTGGTAATTTCAAAAGGTGACAACTGCCCTTTCACCAGTTTACTAGCGTCATAAAAAAGATGTAATGTATCGTTTTCAACATAGAAAATTTGCCCATGAATATTACTACACCAAAGTTTTCCTTTTTCATCTAATTTTAATTGAAATAAAGAATTCGCTTTTTGGTTAGGGTTTGTAAACTTTTGGTAATTATTTCCGTTGTAACGGTATAAACCTTTATCAGCAGCAAGCCATATATAGTGGTTATGATCTTCTTGAATGTCATAAAACTCTACATCTGGAAGATTAGAAATTTTAGACATATGTTGCGTTACCGGATTTTGAGCAACTACAAAAACTGGTAACAGTAAAAATAATATGATTTTAAAATAACGCCACATAAATATCAATTAACAAACTTAAGATTTATGCGTGTAATCTGTATTCTATTTTTCTGTAACTGTCTTTTTTTTTTCTGAATAAAAAAATAGCGCTCACTTGTTTGTGAGCGCCATACTTACCTCTTATAATCTAACTAACTAATAAAATTAAGAGATAATGGATATTTTGGTATTTCGCCATTATTAACTTTTACAGCATTTATAATAGGAAAAATTATAGAAATAATCCCAATAAAAATTAAGCCTAAAAAACCTAATCCTAATAAAAGGATTAAAGGAATACAAATTATTGAATATACAATAATACTTAATTGAAAATTAACAATACGTTTTCCCTGTAAATCCATACTGTAGATATTTTCTTTTTGAGTAGCCCAAAGTATCAACGGAACAATTAATCCGCCAAACCCTGTAATACAAGTCAACAACTGACTTAAATGGGTAATAACTAAAAGTTGTTTATCTTCTCTCATGATGCTAGTGTTTATTTGATTGATGTACTTATATGACGCAAAAAAATAAAAATTGTTACGTATAAATTTATTAAATTTCTGATACCTTACTTTTTTTAATACATCAATCTGAATACGTCTTTTAAATTACGTGTTTTTACTCATTCTTTTCCGGATAATACAAAGCCTTTAAAAAATCATAACTTCATAGGTATAAATATAGCCATATATACAGGAATACTTGTATAAAAAACGCCCCATAAAAATGGGGCGCTAACTACTCTAAAAACAAATTACTAATTAGTAATCATATACTCTTACATAATCAATAATAAATTCTTGGGGGAAAATAGTATCATCAACATCTGGCCCTCCAAAATTCCCGCCAACGGCAAGATTAAGAATGATATAAAAAGGTTGATTAAAAGGCCAAACTTTTTCATTTTTATTTTCTGGAGAAAACGTATAAACTAATGTATCATCAATAAAAAATTCTATTTTTTCACTATTCCAATGGCATTTATATACATGAAAACCATCTTCTATAGTCTCTATAGTTGTTATTTTTGTATTTATAGATTTGCCATGACTATCAGGAGTGTGCAATGTAGTATGTATTTCATGTGGAGATTTACCTACATATTCCATAATATCAATTTCCCCAGAAGTTGGCCACCCAACAGCATCAATATTACTTCCTAACATCCAGATGGCAGGCCAAATGCCGTACCCTTTTGGTAACTTTGCTTTAACCTCAACAGTACCATATTGAAACTCAAACTTATCTTGTGTTGTAATACGTCCTGATTTATAACCAAGTGAATCTTTTGTGGCTGTGATAACTAGTTTTCCGTTACGTAATGATACGTTTTCTTTTGTATAAAATTGGCGCTCGTTATTTCCCCAACCACAAATTTCTGGACAACCATTTCCTAATTGATAATTCCAATTAGACATATTTAAAGATTCGTCATCAAAATTTTCTTCAAAAAGTACTTTTTTAGAATCTTGACAAGACACAAATGTTACTGTTAGAATAAATATGTATAAAATGTGTTTCATTATTTCAATTCGAATTTTGTGGTTAGTTCTGCTTCAGAGTCTCCTCCTACAAAAACAGTAAAATCACCTGATTCAACAATAAAATCGCCTTGGTTATTATAAAACCCTAACTCATTTTCTGTCAATAGAAACGTTATTGTTTTCGATTCGTTAGGGTTAAGCTTAACTAACTCAAAGCCTTTTAGTTCTTTTACAGGTCTGGTTACAGATGCATAATCATCTTTTAAATACAGTTGAGCTACTTCTTTTCCTGTTACATTGCCTGTATTGGTTAATGTCACAGAAATCTCAAAACTGTTATCCTTTACGTTTTTCACATTAATATCTGTATACGAAAATGTGGTATAACTTAAGCCATAACCAAATGGATATAGTGGCTTATTTGTGATATCTGAATAATGAGACCAAAACACTTCTCCCGGAGCAGGCATATTAGGTCTTCCTGTACTTTTTACATTGTAGTATATAGGCACTTGACCTACACTGCGTGGAAAAGTCATTGGTAATTTTCCACTAGGGTTGTAATCACCATATAAAACTTGCGCTATAGCATTTCCTGACTGTGTTCCTAATTGCCAAGCTTCAACAATAGCTGGAATATGCTCATCAGCCCAAGTCACAGCTAATGGACGACCATTATTAAGTACTAAAACGATATTAGAGTTGGCTTTATAAACCGCTTCTAAAAGTTCTTGTTGCACACCTGGTAATCCTAAACTAGACCTACTTCTTCCTTCACCTGACTGATATCCATGCTCGCCTAAAACCATAACTACAACATCTACTTTTTTTGCTATGGCTGTGGCTTTACTAAACTCACTCTTATCAGATACATTAATATTTAATTCTTTAGCAAAAACTGTTTCGCCTGATACAAACTCTGCGCCTTTTTCAAAAAAGAGTGTGTTCCCTTTGTATTTTTGCATGCCTTCTAAAACTGAAACAGCTGTTCCGTCTTCGGCACCTATACGCCAATTACCTAATGGACTTGTTTTATCATCTGCTAATGCTCCTATTAATGCTATTTTTTGTCCTTCCTTTTTAAGCGGCAATACATTGTTTTCATTTTTTAGAAGTACAATAGATTTTTTTGCCACATCTAATACAGCTTCGTTTATCTCTTTACTTCCTACAACATCTTTTTCATAAGTCTCATCACAGTATTTATAAGGGTTTTCAAAGAGGCCTAGTTCAAACTTAACACGTAAAATACGTCGCACAGCATCATCTATTACAGATTCTTTTACTTTACCTTCGTTTACTAGGTTAACCAATTCTGAAACGTACAAATGTGATTCCATGTCCATGTCAGAACCAGCATTTGCTGCTATTTCAGCCGCTTCTTTTCCATTTTTTGCTTGTCTATGCGCAACCATCTCATTTATTGAACCCCAATCTGAAACAATAAAACCGTCAAAGCCCCATTGCTTTTTTAAAATTTCGCGTTGTAAAAAAGCACTCCCTGTAGCTGGTATACCATTTATTTCATTGAATGAATTCATAAAAGTTCTCACACCTGCATTTTTTGCTGCTATAAATGGAGGAAAAATAACGTTGTATAATGTTGATGTTCCTATATCAACTGTGTTATAATCTTTTCCTGATTCAGCAAAACCATAGGCTGCAAAATGTTTGGCACATGCAGCTATCGTTTCTTTTGATGATAAATCGGCTCCTTGAAAACCGTGTACTCTGGCTGTCGCTATTTTAGATCCTAAATAAGCATCTTCTCCAGCGCCTTCCATGACACGTCCCCAACGTGCGTCTCTAGAGACATCAACCATAGGTGCAAAAGTCCAGTTTATACCAGATGCTGCTGCTTCTTTTGCTGCTACTTTGGCTGATAACTCTATAGCGTCCATATCCCAACTAGCAGATTCTGCTAGTGGAATAGGACTCAAAGTTTTAAAACCATGAATAACATCAAATCCAATAATTAATGGAATTCCTAGTCTTGACTCTTCTACTGCTATTTTTTGTACTGCTCTTACATTTTTTGAGCCTGTAACATTTATCATAGAACCTACTAATCCTTTCTTAAGGTGTTCATACTTTAAAGCTTGATTACCTTCTTTTGGAGTTGGTCCTGTTACATCCCAAAAACCTGTATATTGATTCATTTGCCCTACTTTCTCTTCTAGCGTCATTTTTTTTAAAAGCGCTTCTACTTTAGATTCAATAGATGAATTTTCTGTTGAGTTTTTAGAATTGAGAGCTAAATCATTTTTTGATTCATTTTTACATGAAAACAAACCAAAAACTATTGATAATACTAATAAATAATATCTATTTCTCTTCATAATTATTGATAAACTCTAACATAATCAACCTCCATACTATCTTCTACAAAAGCAGGATCTACAGTTCCTCCTAGAGTTCCTCCCATTGCTACATTTAAGATTAAAAAGAAATCATTATTAAATGGTAATCCTGAATTGTTTGTTACTGTATGTATAACACTATCATCTATTAAGAATATAAGTTCGTCAGGTGTCCATTCTAAAGTATAATTATGAAATTCTGTTGTTGATGTAGTAGCGCTTATGCCTGAAGAATCTCCTGCTCCCGGAGATACAGCTGGATGATGAACAGTACTTAAAACCACATTTTTATCTTGTCCTGTTTGCTCCATAATATCTACTTCTCCACAAGCTGGCCAAATATTCGTTTCATAATCTGCTCCTAACATCCAAATTGCAGGCCAAGTACCAATTGATGCTGGTAATTTTGCTCTTACCTCAACACGACCATATGTAAAATCAAATAAACCTTCTGTTTTAATACGTGCTGATGAATAACTGCTTCCATTTTCTTTTGCTGTTATTTTAAGAAATCCGTCTTCAACAATTACATTTTCTGCTTCTTCTGTATAGGTTTGAAGCTCTTGATTTCCCCAACCACCAGCACCTAAATCATAGGTCCATTTAGATGCGTCTGGTGCTCCATTTGTATCAAAATCATCTTCCCATACAAGGTTATTATATTGTGATGTAAATGAGTCTTCATCATCTTCTCCTTCTTCTAAAGATGTAATAATAAACCACCAGTCAAACTCGCCATTTCCATCTGTTGTTTTTAATAAAAGTTCGTTTGGTACAGAACGATCAAAGATTTGATAATTATGTGAACCACCACAGTAATAGCTAATAAAGCCTAATCCTGTTAAACTAATTGTTTCTTGACCTCCTGGAGCAATTAATGCCCATGTTTCAGAATAATCATTGTAAGGAAAGTTTTCTACATCTGCACCGTTAAGAGTTCCTGATCCTGGTCCTAATTGATTTACAAGACCATCTCTTCCAAAAACAGTTCCTGTTGGATCTTGGTTAGGATCATCGTTAGTATTATTAGTGATATGAGTAAATGTTCCATCTGCATCAAAAATAAAACGATCATCATACATTCCTACTCCAACTTTTTCATTTGGTCCTGCTGCATACCACTCGGTTGGTATTTGACCTCCTACTGGTCCTAATCCAAAATGCCCAGCTTTTTCTGATTTTAATCGCCAAGTTTTAGAACCATCACCTACTAATTTATCTAGCAGTTCTGCTGGTGGTGAATAAGTTGCTAAAACTTCAACAGTTACTATTACTGACGAAGATGTTCCTCCGGTTCCGAAAGCAGTTACTACAACGTCATAAGAATTAACTCCTAAATTTGAAAAAGACATTTCTGCTTCTCCTATTGGAGATGTTTTCTTATTACTGTTATATGCAAAAGTATAATTTATAGCATTGTTTGCTGTTGCTTTAAAGTTTACCATTCCGCTACCATCACCATAGGGATTGGCAGAATCTTGCCCCACAATTTCTGATGTTACTTGAATGTTTGTAGGAGCGATTACAGCTCCAAACGTAGAGTCGTCATCTTGGCAATTAGTAAAAAGTACTAATGCTAGTATGAGAAATATGCTACTGTATTTATTTATTATATATTTCATAGTATGTTTTTTTAGTTGTGGAAATAAAGGTTATCAATGTAAACTGTACCTCCTGAAGACTCAAAAAGAAGTTGTGTTACGCCTGAAACATCTGTTGTGTAATCAGACAAGGCTATTTCTACGCTTACCCACTCTCCGTTTGTTACTGTATCAACAAACTCTATGTCTTCTTTTAATGGGTCATTATCGGCATAAGATGTGTTTACTAGTTTTAAACCTAAACTTGTTGCATCAGGAGACCAATAATCAAAATGAGCAAATGTCATTGCTGATAAATCTGTAGGGTTGTCATAATCAGTAACAATTCCTGTGTAGTTTAAAGCCTCATACAATAAGGTATTATTACCATCAATAATCTCACTTGTTAAAATAGTGGTTTGTCCCCAACCAGGGTTCCATTCGTTTACAGTAACATTAGTATAAGAATCACTATATATTGATACAACATTGGCTTCAGGATGTGTTGGGTCTGGTGCTGCTTCTGTAGGAGATGTTGGAGCTGATGCCCCTCTGTAAAAATAAATATTATCTATAAAAACAGTACCTTCTCCAGACGGTGTTCCTACATATTTTAACTGAAAAATATCTGCTACTGTAAATCCTGATTGACTTGTATAGTCTGAAATAGGAATATCAATACTTGTCCATGCATTAGATGTTAAAGCTGCAACTACAGGACGTTCTCCATTGGAAGCACTTATTAAAGACACTTCTATAGTTTGTAAAACATCTGCAGTCCATACATCTAAATGAATATATTCCATATCAGATACATCTACAGCGGCACCAAACTCATTACCTTGATAACTTAAGTTTGTGTATTGTAGCATTTCATCTCCAGCCAAATCAAACATAGCCCAACCACTACCACAGCATCCTCCTTGTCCCCAATCTGGGAAATAGTTTGCTCCTGGTTCATTTGCATATGCCGCACTAAAAATAGAGATTACATCATTTTCATCTCTTCCTGGTGGTGTTGGTGCTGACTCAAGCGGTTGCAATATAGCTACCACTTCAAAATCTTCTGTATAAGTTGTTGTTTCAATTGCTGCTCCAAAAACCTCTACTGAAATAGTATAAACACCTGCATCTTGGTATGTAAAAGAAATTGTTTCTCCTATATTGGCTGATAGTGGTTCTGCTGAAGCATCTTCTCCAAAACTTACTTCATAAAACATTGCAAAATCTGCTGAAGCTGTAACATTAACTGTTTTTGAAAGTGCTACATCATTTTCTATAACTACCTCTAAATTTTGAGGTGCTTGAAAAGAAACTTCTATAGGTTGTGTAATTTCTGTAGTTTTTCCTGCTAGATTGTAAGCCGTTAAAACAACTTGATAACTACCTTCTTCATAAGTATGGTTTACTCGCTCTCCAGGTTGGATATCTTCAGATTTTTCTGAATTGTCTCCAAAATCAATTATATAATATGAAACTCCTTCTCCTGATGGCGTTAGTGTCACTAATCCTGAATTGTCTTGTGTAACTCTTACCGACATTTCAAGATTTGTTGGTGCTTGAATTTGATTTACAAACCCTGTTTTATCATCATCATTTGCACACCCCAAAATGGTTAATGCTAGAAATGATAAGCTCATTACATATTTTAATATTCTCATAGTTTTCATTTTTTAATATCCTTGATTTTGTTGCCAGTTTCCGTTTGAAAATTGTATTTCCTCTATAGGAATTGGAAACACTTCATTTTTATTTGGAGTAAAGCCTTCTATATCTGTTCCTCTTCCTGTTCTAACTAAATCAAAAAATTGGTGACCTTCTCCTACAAGTTCTACACGTCTTTCATGATAAATAGCTTGTGTTAATGCATCACCAGATGCTGTGACGTTGTGGTTTTCGTCATTAAAGGCTCTTTGTCTTACTCTATTTAAATAGTTTCTGGCTGTTACATCACTTATATCTCCTCTGTTGTATGCTTCTGCTGCCATCAATAACACATCTGCAAAACGAATTGCTCTGTAGTTATTTGGGTTTGTTAGATTTAAATCTCCTGCTGCTTCTTCACTTCTTACTCTAGGTAAATACTTTCTATTAAAATAGCCTGTATGTTCATAACCTGTTCCGTAAGTAGCACCTGTTTGAGCTGCCCATGCTTCAATATCCAGAATAGCAACATCTTTTCTTAAATCTCCATCTTCAAACTCATCTACAACTTCTTGTGTAGGTACATTAAAACTAAATCCTGATGAAAATTGAGGTCCTGAATAGTTACGAATGCCACTAAAACCTACAGCGACATTACCTTCACTACATTGTAGGCATTCAAACCCAGCGCCTTCTACATCTGTATATTGTACTTCAAATACAGATTCTATACCGTTCTCTCCTGAAAATTCAAAAATTTGATCATAGTCTTCTACCAAGTCATAAGGCCCTTCTTCTATTAAGGTGCTTAATACTACAGCGGCTTCTGAAAATTTATCTTGATACAAATAAACCTTACCTAAAAGTGCTTGTGCTGACCCTTTTGTAGCTCTACCTACTTGCGGTGCTGTATAGGTTAAATTATCTACGGCATATTGTAAATCTCTTTCTATTAAACCATACACATCTTCAACTGGAGAGCGAGGCACTGTAGTTTCATCTTCTAACTGAAAACGTACTTCTTTCATAGGTACTTCTCCAAACCATTTAACAAGTTCAAAATAAAAGTATGCTCTTAAAAAACGGGTTTCTCCTATAATGATTTCTTTACCTTCAAAGTTTGTTTTATCCTCAAACTCCATAATGTAATTTGTTCTATTTACACCTGCATACATCCAGTTCCAGATATCTCTTAAGTTACTGTTTACTTGAGTATGAGTCATGTTATCTATTTGCTGAAAACCTGGTACATCTGTTGCACTTTCTCCACCACATAGTGTATTATTTGATGCAATTTCTCCTAATAATACATTTACATATGTAGATTGTAAAACATCATAAGCGCCTACTAATGCGTTATAATATTCTTCTTCAGAATTAAAATAGCTTTCAGAGTCTTGACTATATCGTTTTGTTTCTTCTAAAAAATCATCTGAACATGCATTGGTCATAAATACAACCAGCATAAATAATGTGATATTTTTTATTTTGTTTCTATATGTTTTCATGGTCTATTTTTTTAAAATGTAAGATTAAGTCCTAATAGATATTGTCTTGAAACAGGATAAAATCCATAATCAATACCACCACCTATAGCTTCTCCTGTTGTTGCTGCTGGATCGTAACCGTTGTAGTTTGTAAATGTAAATGCATTGTTTACTGTTGCATATACACGTACTCTACTCATACCTATAGTTTCTAACACTTCTGGTGATAAAGAGTAACCTAATTGTATGTTTTGAATTCTTAAGAAAGAGGAATCTTCAACATAAAAATCTGAAAAGACTTTGTTACTTGTTGCTCCTACTGTTGCTCTTGGCACAGAGTTACTAGTTCCTTCTCCTGTCCATCTATTAAGGTATAGATTTAACCTATTTACATTAGGCTGATCTCTCTCATAATTACGAACTGTTTCTTTTCCTATTTCGGCATATGAATAGGCTGTAAAATCAAAGTTTTTATACTTGAAATTTAAGTTGAAACCCATGTAATAATCTGCTTGTGGTTTACCTAAATATGTTCTATCATTTGAATCTATAACGCCATCTCCGTTTACATCTACAAACCTAAAATCTCCAGGAGCTGCTTCAGATCCTAAAGCTATTTGTGAAGGGTGCGCATCAACCTCGGCTTGGTTCTGAAAAATACCGTTGGTTTGGTAACCGTAAAAGTAGCCTATTGGTTGCCCTACTTCCATTCGAGCTGGTGCTAATTGACCTACTCCAAAGGCTCCACCTTCAGGAATTACATCGCCATTAATTTCTGTTACTTCACCTCGTATACTTGTGAAATTATAATTAACTCCAAAAGAAAAATCTTCTGATATATTCCCTTTATAACCTATAGAAAACTCCACTCCTTTTACTCGAGTTTCGCCAGCATTTACTGTTGGTAAACCTCCACCTGGAGCTCCTGTTCCTAAAATACCTGAAACTGGGTAACCAGCAACTAGCAAGTCTTCTCTATCTTCAATAAAATAATCTGCTGTTATATCTATTTTGCTGTTAAAAAGCTTTAAATCAAATCCTACATCAAATTTTTCAGCAATCTCCCATTTGGCATCTGGGTTTTGAAGTCTACCTGTAGCTACTCCATTTACTAGTGCACCATCAAAAATATATGTAGCTTCTCCATCTAGGGTAGCTCTATATAAATCTCTTCCTACATCATTTCCTAATTGCCCATAACTTCCTCTTAATTTTAAAAAGTTTATTGTATTAGAGTTTTTTAAGAAACCTTCTTCAGATATTTTCCAACCTGCTGTAAATGAAGGAAAAATATCTACTCGGTTATAATCAGGGAAATCTGATGAAGCATCTCTACGGAACATTACCGACAATAAATACTTTTCTGAAAAATCATATTGTAGTCTTGCAAAATAAGACGTTAACCTATTATCATAATAATATGAACTGTTTGATTTTGCGTCACTTAAACCCGTTGTTAAAGCTATATCTGCAAATTCCCAACTATTTGCTGGCACATCAAATCCTGATGCTGTCAGACCATCGCCAGAACTTTTTTGAACGCTTGTTCCGCCTGTAAAAGTAATATGGTGTTTACCAAATATTTTATCATAAGTAAAAAACGTCTCCCAGTTGTAGTAGTTGTTTGATGCCCTATTTTGATCTACACGGCTTCTTGGGTTGTTAAACACTTTTCCTGGTCCATAGTCTACTATTGGTGCAAAGTTTTTGCCTTTATCTTCATAGGTTTTATAACCAAATCGAGAGGTAACTGTTAGTCCTTCTATAGGTTTATATTCTAATTGAAAATTACCTTCTAAACCTTTACCGCTATAATCATTGTATGTATTTCTGATTTGAGATAATGGGTTTATGACTTCATTTCCTAAAAAGCCTGTTGTATCTTCTTCATTTAAGCCATAAGTTGGTGCGTAGTTTAAAGCATTAAATAATACTGAACCTAGCGCATTTTCTGAAATAGTTTTTCGTTCTGTTGCTAGATAATTTGTTGTTGTAGAAAACTTAAGTTTTTCGGTAATATCAACACCTAATCGTAACTTAATGTTATTTCTTATATAATTAGATTTATCACTAGCAATAATACCATCTTGTTCTAATCTTCCTGCTCCAAAATAATATGTAATATTTTCGCCACCACCAGTAACTCTCACATTATGATTTGTCATAGGTGCGGTTTCAAATAGCTCATCTTGCCAATCTATTCCTTCTCCTAAACCACTAACATTGTTATAAGGAATTGTTTGCCCATTGGCCGCATAACTTTCATTTAAAAGCAAGGCATATTCTGTTGCATTCAAATACGGAAGCTTTCTAGTTGTTTCTTGAAAACCAGCATATACATCATAACTTACAGTTGGTCTTGTGTTTTTCTTACCGCTTTTAGTTTTTACTAGTACTACTCCATTTGCTCCTGCTATACCATAAATAGCTGCCTGGGCATCTTTTAGTATTGAAATAGATTCTATATCATCAGGATTTATACTATTTAAGTTACCGGTATAACCATCTATTATTACTAAAGGAGCATTACTGCCGTTTGAACTTGTCCCTCTAATAACTATGTTATATCCACTACCTGGAGAACCTGAAGCTGAACCAATAGAAACTCCTGAAACTGTTCCTTGTAAAGCTAGAGCTGGTTCTATAGGTTTTAAAACATCTAATGTTTCTGATGTTACTAATGATACTGCTCCTGTTACATCTTTTTTGTTTTGAGAACCGTAACCTATTAATACTATTTCGTCTAGAGATTCTGTAGATTCTTCTAGGCTTATGCTTAAAGGGTTGCTATTTGTTACGGTTACTTCTTTATCATTATATCCTATAAAAGAAAATTGTAGTACTGAATTTATAGGTACATTTTCAAAATTAAAATTCCCATCAAAATCTGTTGAAACACCTTGGGTAGTGTTTTTGATAATGATATTTACTCCGGGTAACGGTACTTGTGATTTAGAGTCTACTACTGACCCTTTGATATTTACATTTTGAGAAAATGCAAACGTTGACATTATAAGAAATAATGCAAGTGTTAAATGTTTTGATATCATAGTTTGAACTTTAGTTAGGTAAACTTATCACATAATGTTATGAAATCGTTAAAATAAACCACAACAAAAAACATACAAGATAAAAAAACAACTAAAATTTTATCATTTTAATAATTTAAACCCTTTAAAAATGCGATATCACAAAACACTCGCTTTTTATACTACAACGTTGTAATACTCTACAAAAAACAAGAATGTAGTGCTTTTGTATAGGTGTTTTTTTTATTTGTTTGGGTGCTAAATTTCCAGAATATAATTTGTTAAGCTTGCTTCATGAGGAAGGTTCATCTTTTTTCGTAGTCTGTATCTTTTAACTTCTACACTTTTTGATGAGATATTTAATAAAGGTGCTATCTCTTTTGATGATAAATTAAGTCTTAAGTAAGCGCAAAGTTTTAAATCGTTTGGCGTTAATGACGGATGCTTTGCTTTTACTTTTTTCAGAAAGTCTTTATCTGCATTATTAAATGCTTCTTCAAAAAACTTCCAATCGTCTGTATTGTTTAAGTTTTTATCTATAATCCTTATAACAGATTTAATAGTTTTATCGGTATTTACTGTTTTAAGTTTATCTTTTATACTGTTTAAAAACTCATTCTTTTTAATTAAGTTCATAGTAGATATTGCTAACTCTCTACTTTTACTTTCTACATCTTGTTGCAATTTTTCATTTTCAAAATGCATCAACTGCTGCTTGTTTTCTAGTTCTTTCAGCTCAAGTTCTTGCGCTGTTTGTAGCAATAACTTATCGCGTTGTTTATTGTAATAAACCTTATAAACGTTGTGCATAAATAAAGAAAATAACAAAACAATCAGAGCATAAGAAATAAAAGCTAAATTAGACATATACCAAGGCTTGTCTACAACAAAACTATAGCTTGCCGTATTATTTGTAATGGTATTGCCTACTCGACCTCTTACTATAAATGTATAGTCGCCGTATGGTAAGTTTTTAAACAATACTTTAGGCGTATTTGTCCAAGAACTCCAGTCATTATAAATACCTTCTAATTTATATTGATACTCTGGTTCTAGGTATTTGTCAAATTCTGGAATGCTATAATTAAACTCAAAGTTGTTTTCTTTATTTGTAAAACTTCCTGGTGTTTGTAATGGTACGAACCTTGCCTCTGCATTAATAATTTGGTTTTTTATAGTGTTTATAGATATTGAATATTGCTTTATGCTAAATTTATCTAAATCTATAATGGTATATCCTGTAGATGAACCAAATAAGTATACATGATCTTTATAACATGTTATATTTTCATAACCGGTCATTCCTTTCCTTAAAGAACTTGGAAATGCTTGTTTATTAATCTTTGGGCTTCCACTAAACTTCCCCGGAGTTATATAACTTAAATTCTTTTTTGAAAATCCCCAAAGCATATTCGTTTTTTTATCAGAAATAAGCTTTCCTGACGTGTAATCTTCTTCGTTAAAAACACCACTCAAAACACTATCTCTAACAAAACCTTGCTGCGTTTTATTGTATTTATAAACTCCTTTTTTAAAAACATAAAGAACTTGATCATTATACTTTAACAGGCTAGAATTAGCTCCTTTATCAACCGAGGTATCTCTAACTACTTCTAAAGCTTTGTAAAAATCTGCACTAACTTTTATCTTAAAAACTCCTTTATATTCATGGCTTACAAAAATGGTGTTATCTTCTGTTAGCTCATAATATTTTGAAGAATTATTAAAGCCCTCTATTTTATTCCTAAAGCTCCAAGTATTGTTTTTTTTCTCTAATATATTTAAGCCATTATAATTACCTTGCAATAATAAGTTTTCTTGGTTTTTTATGGGTTTTACATCCCATGTACCGCTTATTCTTGATATAAGTTCGGCTTGGTTATTCTCAACAATATAAGTACCTGAATTATGCCCACAAAACAATGTGTTATCTAAAACAACCAAACACCAAACCTGTCCTTTTGTCCCTTCAATAAACTCAAATTTTGTATTGCCATTTACAGGCTTTACAAACAAACCTTGGTTAGTACCCAAGTATAAATTATCATTATAAACAGCAGAAGCATATATGGTTCCTATTTCACCTTTATCATCATTATAAATGGTGTACGGAGAAGTAATATTTACGCAGTTAACACCATTGTCTAAACCCAACCAAATATTGTTCTCTGCGTCTTCAAATAGAGAGAGTACGGTATTATTGCTCAACCCATTTATTTGGTTTATTTTATAATTAGCTTCACCGTTTTCTGTTAAATGAATAATTCCATTAGATATTGTACCCAAAGCAAAACTATTATCCTTAAGCTTTATACTACTATAAACAGTGACTTGATTTAATAACGCTTTTGCAGGAATATCCCAAGGTTTTAAGTCTGCTCCTTTTAAAATAAAAAATCCTAAATCTTGTGTTTCTATTAAAAACTGATTGTTGTGGTTATAAATATTAACAACAATATTATTGCGAAGTATATCATGGTCTGAAACCAATACTGTTGTTCCATTTTCAATTTTAAATAAGCCTTTTTGAAAGTCTTGAAAATAAATACTATCATCAACTTTATACATTTTTGTTAATGATACTTGGCTCTCTATTACTTGAAATGTTTTTTTTAGCGTATGGTATACATATATTCTATCTAGCGACTGAAACAGTACCCAATCATCAATAGCTTTTATACACCAAATCTGTTCATCTTCAATAATTGGTGTTTTAAGTTCATCGGAAAGTGAAGTATATTTTAAATCGCCTAAATCGTCTCGTTTCCAGAAACCAAACTCCATATAGCAACCCGTATAAATATAGTCGTTTACCACAGTTACAGATCGAATAATAGTCTCATTTGGTGAAGCATACAATTTCCATTCCGCACCATTATACTCTAACAAACCTTTATTGTTTGCTACATAGATATGCCTATCAGCGGATTGTGAAATTCCCCAGTTTTGATTTTCAGCCCCATAATCTTTTGGCGTATAAACCTCAATAGGTGGTAACTCTTGAGACACCAGACTATTACACAATAAAACAATAAATAAAAAAGCTATTTTATATCTCACGTCTACAAATACTTTAGTACTACAAGTATACAAATTATTAAGTAGCTTACTTATACTTCATATAGCAGCTACGTAATTTAAGTTTTATTATTTTAAGCATAATAAATACCAATAAACCAAAAAGGGATTAATAAACTTATAAAGCTTAAAGCCTATCGTTTCAACGTAAAATGAGACCTAAACTCTTTAGTCACATACTGCCCTTCTGTGGTTAACATCCTATAATTAACCTTAAACCAATAATCATTGGTATGCATTAAATGACCATTATAAGTGCCATCCCAACCTAAACTCTGGAATGATCAATCAGAACTTTGTGGTGGATAATCAGAACTTTGTACCAGTCAATCTGAACTTTGTACCACCTAATCAGAACTTTGTACCACCTAATCAGAACTTTGTACCAATCAATCAGAACTTTGTACCAGTCAATCACAACTTTGTACTAGTCAATCACAACTTTGTACCAATCAATCAGAACTTTGTACCACCTAATCAGAACTTTGTACCAGTCAATCAGAACTTTGTACCACCTAATCACAACTTTGTACCACCTAATCATAACTTTGTACTAGTCAATCAGAACTTTGTGGTGAGCAATCAGAACTTTGTACCAATCAATCAGAACTCTGGAACGGTTAATCAGAACTCTGGAACGACTAATCAGAACTCTGGAATGGTTAATCAGAACTCTGGAATGGTTAATCAGAACTCTGGAATGGCTAATCAGAACTCTGGAATGGCTAATCAGAACTCTGGAATGGCTAATCAGAACTCTGGAATGGCTAATCAGAACTCTGGAATGGTTAATCAGAACTCTGGAATGGCTAATCAAAAGTCTGGAATGGCTAATCAGAACTCTGGAACGGTTAATCAGAACTCTGGAACGGTTAATCAGAACTCTGGAATGGCTAATCAGAACTCTGGAACGGTTAATCAGAACTCTGGAACGGTTAATCAGAACTCTGGAATGGTTAATCAGAACTCTGGAACGACTAATCAGAACTCTGGAATGGTTAATCAGAACTCTGGAATGGCTAATCACAGAACCGGAATGGCTGATTAGGAGTAGGTGAGGACTGGGAATGGATTATAGCCGTTGTTGCCCACAGTTATTTTTTAAAATTCTTTAATATGTACTGGTAATCACTGTCCGATTCACTTGCAACAATAATTCCGAATGTTTTTAATTTATATGTCACCAAATATTGGGTCAGAAATATTTTTTCTTCTCCAAATGTTTGCAAGTATTTTACTTTTACGACTTTGGAAATTCCATATGTCAAAAATTTACTTTCAAGTCTTTTTCTTTCTACTCCAAAAGATTCAGATTCAACAAAAAGATGGTTTTCAAGCAAATCAACATAAACTTCAACTGCTTCTTTGGTCAGTTCCACGTAATTTCCAGATTGAAACGATATATTGTTTTTATAGTTACCATCTTTAATAAACATTTCAACCGTTTGTCCCATTTTTTTGAAATTCTCCAATTTCTGAAATTCATATTCCGAGAGTTCATTTAGGTCAGGTGAATTTTTAATTAATTCTGCGACTGTTTCAATACTTGTTTTTTTAAAATCTTTAGGTATATAAATTTTCTTTTCAAGAAATTCGACTAGTTGTAAGTTACTGTCTTTAAATTCAGGTGGAATTTCATTTTTGTCCGATTTACAACTTAAAAAAATCAGTATAATAAATGTCAGCAGGATGTTTTTCATAATTGTGGGCAACGTGTTTGTATATGGTTTGTTGCGTGGTTAAGCAATTAAGTTAACAAATAAAAACCGAATAGAAAATCCGCCAGGATTTTCGTAAGTAGGCTAGAACAAGCAATAAATTATATACGGTGTTAGCAGCTGTTATTTTAATTCAAAATTCTTGTAAACACAAATAAGGTCAGTAACTCTGTAATTTGTTTTTTCAAATTCAATAGTTAGTTGTTTGTATTCATTTGGATTTAAACCGTAATAACGTAGTACGTCTAATCCATTGACTCCTATGTTGTTGCTGTTTCTGACATCCATAACTTTTTCTCCAATTGTAGAAAATTCGGATTCGAATAGAAATCCCTTAAATTTAATTTCTGTTGAATATCCATTATCATCAAATATCAATGTGAAATTTTGATAATTTTTTATAATTGATTTAAGTCTTTTTCTAAATAATTTTTCAATTAATATCATATCATTAAAATTAGTCCATTTTTAAGTAAAATTAATTCATTCGCTCCATTATGAAAAATGGTACTCTTATAATATTCGTCATCGTTTATAATAATTGATAGTTCCCATTCTGTAATCATTTTTTTATTGTTAGCTTCATTAAATGACGTGAAACCTTCTATGGATTTTTGAATATTGACGAAAGATATATTAAATAGTATTAACCCTCCATTCTTTATTGTGTTTGTAAGTACAGAATAAAGTTGACTACTTAAAGGAATTGACGGTGGAACATCTTTGTAAAAAACAGTTGGATGATGCATACAATATGATTTCAGTTGTTCACTGACAATTTTAAAATTGTCAAGATTTTTTCCCAATGAAATTTTATGATTATTAATGTCTCTTATTCTCTGAATCATTTATGTTTTTTGCGTCAGATATAATTGCTGCTAACGTGTTTGTATATGGTTTGTTGCGTGGTGTAGGCACTAAAGTTAGCAAATAAAAACCGAATAGAAAATCCGCGAGGATTTTCGTAAGTAGGCTAGAACCAGCAATAAATTATATACGGTGTTACCACCAGTTTTTTAATCGTATTTCGTTTTTTTCTTAAAATCAGATTCTTTAAAATTCCTTTCAATAAAGTTGTATCCTAAATCATATGTTATTGATTTTTGGTCTTTGAATGAAAACTTAAATAATTTCCCATCAGATTCAATTTTATCCAATTCATACGGGTGTTTTCTTTTTTCGTTTGGGTCAGCTCCCCAATACGTATAGTTGCCTCTAAAACCAATAGAATATTTAGAATTAAATTTTGTGTCAACTATTTTAGAGTCTTTTATTTCTGTCCATAAAAAGAAGCTTTCTGATTTTTCTAATCGTAATATTTTTGAATCTTTTTCGAAAGTGTAGTAATGTAGTTTAGGGTAAAAAGGTTCATCTTTTTCTAATCTATCCAGTTCAATTTCTGTGTATAAATTTTGGATTGGAACATAAGCCCAAATTAATTCTTTTGGACCTGCTTTCCCATAATCGTGAATCGTTTTGATTATTTGTCCATCTTTCACAAATGTTGTTGTTATACTTTCATCATCTGTATGTCCAACTGCATAATCACTTTTTAAACTGTCAATATTTGCTTTCGCAAACTTTGAAAATATGTAATCAGTTTTAATACTATCAATTAAGGATTCGTAAAATCCTAATGGTTTTACATAGCCTTCTCCTTGAAAATATATTTTGTTTTTATTATTTATTGAAATGTCGATTATTGGACAAGAACCATAACAACCAGAACTTGAGAATATAATTTGGTCAAATGAGTTGCTCTTTATCTCTTTTATTCTTTGAAGTTTAATGAAAGTTGTGTCATTTTTTATAAGAATTAGTGTATCATTTAATTGCCCTTTAATCTTCCATTTAAACTCCCAATTTTCATTAAATGGATTTAGAATAAAAATACTATGGTTTTTAACTTTATAGTCAGTAAATGTTCCTTTGTAATTCAGTTGTCGTTTTCCTGTAACTGAATCTAGGTTATATCTTTTGAATCCATTAAATAATTCAATTTTATTTTCTGTAAACCCAATACCAAAGGGTCTGTTAAAACCTGGTGGTGGATAATCATTATTCTCTACTTTTTCAATTTTACTCCATTCTCCGATTAGATTATTTTTAGTGTTTTTTTTCTCGGTTTCACAGCTTAAAATTAATGGGATAAAAAAAAGATATATGAATTTTAGTTTCGTCATTTTCTCAAATTGGTGGTAACAATTGTATAAACACACTAGTGTGTTTATCTATATTATGTTTATACTTCTAAAAATAGTTAAAATTCTTAAAAACTGATCTTGTTTTAGGATTATTTGTGTGTTAGGCTGGTAGTAAATAAAAACCGAATAGACACGAGTGCAATGAACTGGTGCAAGAAGAACTTATGAGGATTTTAGTAAGTAAGCGCGGACTGGCAATGTGTTATATAGGGTGCTGGCTAACGTTTATATTAAAATTATTATTTTAAAATTTTGAATCTGAAGTTTTTTGTTTGTCAAGTAGTAATTTATTATAATGTTTTAGGGCATTTAGAATTGATTCAGCTTGAGGTATTCCATCTACTCTCATTATTAATTTATGTTTATCCCATTTGTTTTTTTTCTTGTTTTTTAAAATTGAAACCCAAATATTAATAAAGGCTTTTTTGTCAGACCTTTTAGATACACGATGAAAACTATAAACATTTGAGAAATCATATAAGATTCCATCATTAGAATGGTCTACACCATTTCTCCTTAATACTATTAGTCTTAAATAATCTCCTTCAAAAGAGGCTTTATACTTTCTATTGAATGTATCTTCTTCAAAGCCGTGCTTGTTAATTGTTTTTATAATGAACTCTTTAGTTTCTTTAAGTGAAATTTCATCTTTTTCTTTAGAATTATTGAATAACTGGACAATTCCATTATTGAATTTTATTTCACTAATGTTACTTTTTTTAATCATGTATGATGGTCCATCTAAATGATTATACTTTTTGTATTTCACTTCATCTGTACCAATTAAATCAATTTTTGCTTCTATTTTTTCTCCATCAGATTTAGTGATTATGTCTTGTGAATATGAATGCAGGTGAATGATTAAGCAAAAGGGTAATAAGCTAAGTTTAATTAAGGGTAGATTGTTTTTAAAAAAGTTCATTTTATATTTTTATGAATTAAATAGATGTTTGCCTACGGTCACTATAAGACTAGTGGCACGTTTAGGCACGTAATTTAGCAAATAAAAACTGAATAGAAAATATGCGAGGGTTTTGTTAAGTAGGTGATAGCAAGCAATGGATTATATGGGGTTGTTAGCTGTAGGTTTTATTTTTTCGGATTCTGTTTTTCCCATTTTGACCAAACATCTTTTTCTTCAATTAGCCATTTTTGGTACTGTTGAATTATAATTGCTGAAATATCATCTCTGTTTTTAAACCCTCTTTCATTAAAATATTTCAAGAGCCTTGAACCTCCATTAATTCCCCAATTATTTCGAATCCACATTCCTAAAGGACTTATATGCGAATTAAATTCCCAAATGCTTTTTGCTTCTTTTATTTTTTTTCTGGATTCAAAATTCAGTTTTGTGTCTAGATGAATAATACTTTCTTTTAGGTTTCTTGGTATATAAATTCCATTTATAGAATCTAGATTTTTTCTGTTTTCAAACTCCTGTCTACGTTTCTCTTTAGCTAGTTTAGTGTCAATTTCAGCTATAGAGTCATTATGATTTCTATATCCACCAAAAAAATTTTCTAAATATATTTTGTCGACTTGACGAGGGATGAAATCAGTATTGAAATTTGTATTTAAAAGGTAGTTTTTTATTTCTTCTTTATTAAATTTTTCATCCACTTCGAATGTTTCAATTTCAAATTTTCCTGTTCTGTCAAGATATCCAGTTAAATTAATTCGAAATAGGTTGTATTTATAAAAAGTAGAGTCGTTTGTAGAAACGAATTTTAAGTTTGAGATTTTACTAATACTTTCTGACAACTTTTCGTTTGTTTTAGAATTCTCAATATTTATTATGTATTTGTATGGATAATCGTAATAGTCAATATTACTACGAACTGCTTCGTATCTTTTAATACTTGGATAGATTGAATCAAAGTCAATTTTTGATTTAATTATTTCTCCTTTATTTAAGTTAAAAAGTGTGATTTTTTTTCTTGAATCTATGACATAGATTGTGTCATTTTTGTTGAACACGAAATTTTTATTTAGAAATTTATCCTTTTCTGTTATGCCTTTTTTATACTTTTTTAAAGTAGAGCTATTTGTTTCAAATATTTGATATCTATTATCATAAAACATATCACACTTTTCAGTGTCTTTATTGCAATTGATAAATTCTTCAGTTGTATAAGTTTTTTTGAGTTGGCCATCAATGTAGAATGTTACATTTTTATGTTCATCTCCATTATAATAGACTTTGTCTTTAATATAAATTATCTTTCTACCATCTTTACTGATTGCAGCAAAAAAAGGATACCCATCGTATAAATCGAAAGAGCGATTAATTTTGTAAAAACTTTTCTTAACTCCAAAGCTTTCATATTGTTTAGTAAATGTAACTGTAGATTCTCCTTTTAAATTTGGAAATTCATCATCGAAAGAAATTGATTTTAGTTTAAATTTTCCATTTGAAGAATAAGTTTCTGATATTGGAACTCTAAGAGTTGATATTTGTCCTAAAATTGAATTAGAAAATAGTAATAAAAACAGATAAGGTATAGGTTTGAACATTTTATAGTGTAATTGTTTTTAAATTAAAAACTCAATTTAATTCGGTTCTGTTTTATATACAAACTTCAATGAGTGAAACGTTGTTTTGGTTTAGGGAACTTGTCTCTCAAATTACATCCAACGGTATCGGCTATGATTTCGTTGCGTGGTTTAGTATGTAATTTAGCAAATAAAAACCGAATAGAAATCCGCGAGGATTTTCGTAAGTAGGCGAGAACTAGCCATTAATTATACACGTCTTAAGTTTGTAAATCACTAAATTTAAATAATAATCAGAAAGAACAAAAGAGAGTATTAAGGTTACTATACACGGTG
>NZ_JBLXHI010000016.1:0-13224 GCF_048381695.1 Corallibacter sp.
CCGTATATAATTTATTGCTGGTTCTAGCCTACTTACGAAAATCCTCGCGGATTTTCTATTCGGTTTTTATTTGCTAAATTTAGTGCTTAAACCACGCAACAAACCATATACAAACACGTTGTGCAACATTTAAGAGCAACCTCAAAAACCAATGAACGAAGAAATAAATAAATATCTAAACGGACTTGAAAAATGGAAGTCGGAATTGAAAAAACTTCGTGAAATTATCCTTGATTGCGGATTAAAGGAAGAATTTAAATGGATGCATCCTTGCTATACTGACAATGGAAAAAATATAGTTTTAATTCACGAGTTTAAAGATTACTGTGCTATTTTATTTCATAAAGGAGCATTACTCAAAGACCCTGAAAATATTTTAGTACAACAAACTGAAAACGTACAATCAGCAAGACAAATACGATTTACTGATTTGCCCGAAATTGAAGAACTCGAACCGACTATAAAAAAATACATTCGAGAAGCAATCGGAATTGAAAAATCAGGAAAGAAAGTTGAAAAGAAAAAAATTTCTGATTTTAATGTACCAATAGAGCTGGAACAAATATTTTCCGAAAATGCCGATTTTGAAAAAGCGTTTAATAATTTGACTGCTGGACGTCAGCGTGGCTATCTTTTACATTTTGACAAACCAAAGCAATCCAAAACAAAAATATCTCGAATTGAGAAAAATATGGAAAGAATTAAAGATGGATATGGTTTAAATGATTGTACTTGCGGATTATCGAAACGAAAACCTAATTGCGATGGTTCACATAAACAATTAGAAACTGAATAAAAAACGTTGCACAACAAGGTATATAATTCATTGCTAGTTCAATTCTACTTACGAATATTCCTGCGGAATATTCTATTCGGTTTTTTTTGCTAAATTAGTGACTTATACACGCAACGTATCATATACAAAACCGTTGTAAAACATTATGAAAATCAAACCTGGAATAGGAATTAGTGATATCAAGTTCGGATTTACCGAGAATCAAATATTGGATTTAATTGGTGAACCGAATCAAATATTGATTGACGAAGACGATGAAGATAAAAATCGTGTTTATCAGTATGACAAACTAAAAATGAAATTGACTTTCTATAACGAATTTGACAGTAAATTAGGTTATTTAAGAACTGCTAATCCAGAAATTAAAATTAACGGACAGCCAATAATTGGAATCGATATTAACGAAGTTTTCAAATCCTATGGAATTGATAAGAATCATTGGAGCAAAGAGCATTATTTTACGTTCGACTCATATTTCAACGAGAAAATTTGGACAACTCTCAACGTGGAATATGGAGTCGTGACTGACATAGAATTTGGATTTTTATATGATGAATCTGGAGAAAACCCAAAATGGCCGAATTAAAAAATAACGTTTTACAACACCGGCTATAGTTCATTGCGGCGGAATTTCCTATCGGAAATTCCTCGCACTTTTGCTATCTTTGGTTCACGGCGGAAAATCCTCGCGGATTTTCACGCAACGAAACCATAGCCAAACACGTTGTAGGCAATTAAAAAACAAAACGTATTAAAGAAATGAAAATTTGCATTGCACAAACAAAATCTGAAAAAGGAAAAGTTCAAGAGAACATTCAGAATCATTTGCGAATAGTTGAAAGTGCAATCAAATCAAATTCTGAAATAATAATATTTCCTGAACTATCAATAACAAATTACGAACCAGATTTAGCCAAAGAATTAGCTACTGACGTAGAAAACGAAATTTTCAATCAATTTCAAGAATTATCTGATAAAAACAAAATAACTATTGGAATTGGAATGCCGACAAAAGCAAGTGATGGAATAAATATAAGTATGCTGGTTTTTCAACCGAATGAAAAAAGAGTTGTTTATTCCAAGCAAATGCTACATTCAGACGAACTACCTTATTTTATTTGTGGAAAAAACCAAGTAATTCTAAACATTAAGGGAATAAAACTAGCTGTTGGTATTTGCTATGAAACTCTACAACGTGAACACTTTATAAATACTAATCAAAAAGGTGCTGACATTTACATTGCAAGTGTTGCAAAACCAAAAGGCGGAATTGAAAAAGCATTTAGACACTTTCCAAAAATCGCCAAAGAATTTAACACACCTATTTTAATGTCTAATAGTGTTGGTTATTGCGACAACTTTTTGAGTGTTGGTCAAAGTGCAATCTGGAACAAAAAAGGAGAATTAATTGAACAACTTGACAGCGAAAATGAAGGAATCCTAATTTATGACACAGAGACTGAATTAGTTAAAATTGACCAATCGAAAATAGAAAAAGGACAGCTTTCTAATTTAGAAAAATTATTTCAAATTTATCTAAATGGTAAAATCGATTTAGAAAATAATGGAATTTATCAATGGACAGATAATTACCCAACAATCTCAATCATTGAGAATGATTTAAAAAAAGATGTTCTTTATACATTAAAAAACAATGGAAAAATTATTGGAGCAATTAACATAAGTGAAGAACAAGAAACTGAATATGAATTAATTAAATGGGAATTTGACAATTCAAAAGTATTAGTAATTCATAGACTTGTAATTGACCCAAAATATCAGAAAAAAGGATACGCACAAAAACTGATGGAATTTGCCGAAAATTTTGCGAAAGAAAATAATTATACTTCGATAAGATTAGATGCTTATAGCCAAAATATTAGAGTGATTGAATTCTACAAGAAACGAAACTATTTTATACGTGGCAATGTCAATTTTCCAGAAAGAGAATATCCGTTTCATTGTATGGAAAAGGATATAATAACTGCCTACAACAACGTATATAGCTCATAGCTAGTCAGTTGCTTAATCGGAAGTTCAGGCATATTTGCGAAGTCCGCCAAATTTTTTAATTTGGCTTATTGAAAAAAAAGGTAATAAGAAAATTAAAAAATTCGGCTCGTGCTCAACCGAATAGTTATCGCTAATTTACACGCTACGAGCCATATACAAAACCGTTGTAAGCAATTTGAAAACAACCAAACAAGATAAAAAATTCAGCAAATTGAATAGAAAAAATAAAAGTGGAAAGAAACCGTTTCTGATTCTCACTCTGATTTGTTTATGCGTTTTGACTTATGGAATTTATAGCCATTATTCTAAAAAAAATGAACTTGAAAAAGTTTCTGAAATTACTATAGGAACAATTGATAAAAAATACAGTATAATAAGTCGAGGTTATTACATAAACTATTATTATGAAATTGACGGACAAAAATATAGCGGAACTGAAAAACTGAATAAAACTGAATTAGAAAAAGTAAATGTCGGAGATAAATTCAAAGTCACCTACTCTGAAAACAATCCTAAATACAGTGAAATATCATTTGAAAACCGAGTTGAAAAATAAAAAACTGCTTACAACACCGTGTATAATTAATTGCTTTTTACGTGCTTACTTGCGAAAATTCCTGCGGAATTTTCTCTGGTCCGTAAAAGTTTGCTAATTTAGTTGCCTAACCACGCAACTAACCATACACAAACACGTTACCCAACATTTAAGACAAACATAGAGAATGATACGAAATTATTGGAATGAAGAATGGAAAGAGATAAAATTTGATGATAAAATTTCCGAAAAAGAGAAATTTAAAATATCAAATTATGGTCGAATAATAAACTGCAAAACAGAGAAGGAATTTATTGTAAAAAAATATTTCATAAACGGATACCAAAATTTACCTGTAAAACAAAAAAAGAATGGAAAACAAACAAGCAGATACGTTCATAAACTTGTTGCGGAACATTTTCTTGAAAAAAATAACGGAATTTGTGTTATTCACTTGAACTATGACAAAACTGACAACCGAATAGAAAACCTAAAATGGGCAACTAAAAGAGAAAAGGAACTTCATCAATTTAATCACCCGAATTGGAACGAAATTGTTAAAAAACGGAGCAAAAATATTGGTAAATTGAACGAAGGAAAAGTAAAAATTATAAAACGCCAATTAAAAAATAGTAAGAATAGAATGAGTATGATTGCAAAACGCTTTGGAGTATCTGATATGCAAATTCATAGAATAAAAACTGGAGAAAACTGGAGTTCAGTAACCGAATAAAAAAATCGGAATAACAAATATTGCGGAACTAACTTTTGAGAAATCTAACGAAAAAACAATTGAGGAAAAATTGAAAAAATTAATAATCTGAATAAAAAAACGTTGGGTAACACCGTGTATAATTAATGGCTAGTTCTAGCTTACTTACGAAAATCCTCACGGATTTTCTATTTAGTTTGTATTTGCTAAATTAGGTGCTTAAACACGCCACTAATCATACACAAACTCGTTGTGCGTCATTTAAGAAAAATCGTACTAAAATTGAAAATTCAGTAAAAAATAATGAAAAAAACACGAGAAATAACTGACTGGATTGAAAACAATTCGACTGAAATAATTGAAAATATTGACCAAGAAAGTATCGATGTTTATAATTTTCTAAAAACCGAATTTAGAAAATCGAATGTTAATGAAAATTACTTATTCCAATTTGTTTTTAGGAGTTTTTACAGAATTGACAACGCTGGACTTACGCCTGAATTTAAAAAAGAGTATTTTAAAATATTAGAACAAAATCGGAACGAAAAACAATTTGACTTTGAAAAAGTATTACGCAGACTTTACTCGTTTCCGAACAGAAAAGGACAAAACACATTGCAGTTTTCATTTGTAACAAAGATGCTTAATACAATCGACGACTTAATGCCGATTTACGACAGTGAAGTTGCTAAAATGTTTTCTATGTCAAGACCATATCAATCGGAATTTGAAATTAAATTGGATAAGTATTTAGGCCAACTTGACAAAATTCAAAATGGTTACGAGCAAATAATTAACCAAAATCTTTTACCAGAAACAATTGGACTTTTTGACCAAGTTTTTAAAGACAATAAGTTGTCTGAAATGAAAAAATTGGATTTTATATTCTGGTCTGCTGGAAAAATAAAAACGAAATTAACGAAAAAAGGAGATGATGGATTTCACACGATTGAGGAATTGGATGAAATTGACCGAAAAATAAAAACGAACGCACAACACCGTATATAATTTATTGCTGGTTCTAGCCTACTTACGATAATCCTCGCGGATTTTCTATTCGGTTTTTATTTGCTAAATTACGTGCTAAACCACGCAACAAACCATATACAAACACGTTACCTGCAAGCTAAAAATGAGAATCCGAAACAACATACTAGCACTAATGACTTTGCTTATTTGCTCTTGTAATGAGAATACTGAAAAGCAAAAACCTGAACAGATTTCGGAGCCAATTATCGAATCCAAAACTGAACTAAACACAGAGTCGGAATTAGATACTGACTACTCAATATCTGCTGAACTTTTTGCAAAAGACATATTAAAAGAGAATTTAAGAAAACATACTTTTGAAATCGCTGATTTAGAAAAGCCAGTACACACTCAAATTTTTCATAACGTCGGATTACAGAAAATAGAAGCTTACTCTAACAAGAACTATCCGAAAAATTCTGAACCTAATTATTACGAACATTTTACTCTTTTTGTTGCTACTTATCATAGTGAAATTAATGCTCTAAAGACATTTGCGTTGATTAAAATGACTTCTAAAGAGAATCTACCGGAATATCAATTAGCTCAAAAGGAATTTGTTCAACGTGTTAAAGCACTTAATATCGGAGCAAAACCTGGTGGAATGATTGTGCAATCAGGAAGACAGATATTTAGTCTAGTCAAGACTTGCCGAGAAACACCAATTGGCGGAACTTGGAATGATTACGAAAAGAAGTTTATTAAATATTTGACAAAACGTGGCGATGAAGAATTTAAGGTTTTGAATTCACATTGCGGAATGAATAAATACGAATTGAAAACAATAAAAGCCAGCAGGTAACACCGTGTATAATTCATTGCTAGTTATAGCCTACTTACGAAAGTCCTCGAGGACTTTCTATCTGTGATTTATTTGCTAACTTTAGTGCTTAAACACGCAACGAAATCATACACAAACACGTTACCCAACATTTGACAAAAAATCACGGAATCGAATCGAAAACAATATTTGACGATAAATAAATGAATATAAGTTTTGACCTTGACAGCACATTAATTCCAAACGGAAAGGAATTTGAAACTGAAAACAGAAACGGAATTGCAAAACTGTTCGGAATTGAGGAAATGCGAAAAGGCACACGTGAATTGATTTCTGATTTGCAAAATCAAGGTCACAAAGTTCATATTTATACAACATCATATAGAACTAAAACAAAAATAAGATTGACTTTAAAATATTATGGAATAAAAGTCAGCCGAATTGTAAACGAAAAAGAAAATCGGAAAGTTTTAAAATCTCGGAATATTAACTCATCTAAATTTCCACCAGCATTTGATTTTGACTTACATATTGACGATTTAAAAGGTGTTGGAATTGAGAGTGAAAGATTTAATTTTAAAGCAATTATTGTTGAACCGACTGACAAAAATTGGATTGAAAAAATAAAAAGCGGAATACAACAAACATATTTATTGAAACCACTCAAACGACTTTTAAAAGAACTGTGGCTTCACTCAGATAATTGTGTAGAACCCATTGAACATATATGGTTTTCTATAAAAGAAGTTGCTCAATCAACTGGCTATAAGAATGAGGAAATAAGAAAATATTTAAATTTATTAGTTGATAATAAATATATTGAGAATACTTCAACAAAACCTCTTTTATATGAGTTTACAGAGAAAGGAAAAGGTATTAAAACAAATTGTGAAATTGAACAAATAATAAAAAACGTTGGGTAACACCGTGTATAATTAATTGCTAGGTTCTTGCCTACTTGCGAAAATTCCTGCGGAATTTTCACGGGTTCCTAAATGTTTGCTAACTTAGTTGCCAAACCACGCAACTAACTCATACACAAAACCGTTGTAGCACATTTGAGAAACGAACTAAATGATAGAATTAATACTTTCGACTTTAGCTGAATTTGGACTCATTCGTGAAGATTATAAACATCAAAAACGAATAACTAAAAAAGAAAAAGAAGACGGAATTAAAAGACCGATTCAAAAATATTTTATGCAACCGAGTGCTTTAATGGTAATTGCTTTTTTGGTCGTTGGAAGTTTAAGTGCTATTCTATTTTTTACATATCAAAGAACGTCAGTTTTTCCAGAAAAAACAAAAAAGGAAATATCTGAAATGAGTGACAGAATGGAAAATTGGAATGAAAATCTCGGACAATACCCAACGGAATTGAATGAATTAATCGGAAATAGTCCTTTAAGACAAGATTGGAAAAAAGACGCTTGGAATCGAGAATATGAATTTAAGATTATAGATAATGGAAACGGATTTTTAATCACATCTGCTGGCTCTGACGGAAAATTTGGAACTGAAGATGATATTAAATCGGAATAAAATATTGAAATGAAAAAAAACTCTTTTTGGGATACGATATCTAACTATATGAGGTTTCAAATTATAGTAGCTGGAATAATACTAATTGCAGTAGTAGTTTTAGTTATTGGAAAAGCGATTTTTAATTAAAATGAAATAAATAAAAACGTGCTACAACAACGTGTATAGCTCATTGCGGCTGAATTCCTAATCGGAATTCATTGCAATTTGCTATCTTCGTTCTACGGCGGAAAATCCTCGCGGATTTCCCGCAACGAGCCATACACAAACACGTTGGCAGTAATATTAAAAACTGAATGCCAATCATTTGCAATTATAAATTAAATGTCGGACATTTATACATAAATTAAAAAAGCGGTTCTTAATACACTATTAATTTAAAAACCAAAAATTATAAAAAAAATTATTTCTTATTTTACTATGTTCATTTGTTAGCTTTGCCTTTACAAATGAAAATGAAGAAATTAAAGCATCTTCAGAAACAGACAATATCGATGATGGAATTTGCGAAGAAGGTTCCTCAATTCAAGTTATTAGCAAAGATTGCAATGGTGATGGCGTGTATGATTATGTATATATTGGCAGATTATGCAATGAGCATATTACTGCTATGTGGCAACAACTAAATGCTTCTTGCGGCAATTAAATTCTTCATATTTAAAAATTACATTAAATTCAGAATCGCTTTTAAAAAAAGACTAAAATGAGACTTCTATCGATAATTACCATTTTATTATTAACTTTAAATCTACATTCGCAAAATCAAAAGGGTATAATAAATTATGGTCATAAGAAAAGTACTGGAATGGGTGCCCCTATAGGGATAGATTATAATGCTAATTTGGTATTTAGCAACAAATCTTCTATTTACACATATGCTAAAGACTCATTAGAAGGAGGACATATTAATAAAGATGTAGTAGTAGAACAAGGGGATAAAGATAAAATTTTTTTAATGTCTAAAATCTCTAATTCTAGAGGTTTTCAATATTATATAGATAATGAAAATAAAGAAATGTTGTCGAGAGATATTGGTTTTAACTATGTTAAAGAAGAAACCCCAACAATTAACTGGGAAATATTGGAAGAGAAAAAAAGCATTGGTGACTTTGAATGTTTAAAAGCAATTGGAGAGTTTAGAGGTAGGATTTATACTGCTTGGTTTACAACATCTATACCGCTACCATATGGACCGTGGAAAATACAAGGGCTTCCTGGCTTGATATTAGAAGCATATGACACAAATAAAGAAGTGTATTTTTACTTTAAATCTATAAAGTATCCTTTAGAATCAAAAATAGAAATCAATAAGCCAGACCCTAAAACAGAAGCTAAACAATGGATTTCATTTTTAGAATATAAAAAGTGGCTTAGAAGAGCTTATGAAGCTGCTGTTGAAAATGGAAGAATGATAACGGAAGGTATTGATAGTGGAATTTCTGATGACAGCAAAAACTCAATGGGAAATTCATATATAGAAATATTTGATGAAGAAAAATAAATAAATGATGAAGTTCTATATGTTATTGATACATATGCTATTCATCAATTATTTATTCTCACAAGAGAATATTCTTTATGGTAGTTTATCCTCAATCAATAATAAACCTATCCAGAACGGAACAGTTGTAGTTTATCAAGGTAACAAAATAGTTGCCTATACCTACACCGACTCTAAAGGAAAATTCCAAATTAGTTTTGAAAACAAAGATACTTTAATTTCAACTGTAAAAATTGTTGCCAATAGTCTAGGCTATGAACAACAAGAAAAGATAGTTTCTATAAAAGAAAAGTCAAATATGCCAATTGATTTCGTTCTAAAAGAAAAATCAGAGCTGCTAAACGAAGTTGTTTTAGAGTCTTGGGAGAAAATAAAAGTAAAACGAGACACTATAACTTACAAGGTCGCTGCTTTTAAAGACGGTTCGGAACGTGTAGTTGAGGACTTGCTGAAAAATATTCCCGGAATACAAGTGACTTCTGATGGTAATATTAAGGTTAACGGTAAAGTCATAGATAAACTACTCATTGAGGGCGACAACCTTTTTGATGACAAGTACAAATTGCTTACTAAAAATCTAGATGCTAGTTATATTGACGAAGTTGAAGTTCTAAATAATTTTGAGGATAATCCTGTTATCAAGAATTTTCAAGAATCAGAAAAAGTGGCATTAAACCTAAAACTCAAAGAGGATAAAAAGAATGTTTGGTTTGGGAATTTAGATTTAGGTTATGGAACTGATAACCGCTATAATTCAACAGCCAATATTGGTTTACTAAAAAAGAAAGTCAAACTTTTTAATCTTACTAATTTAAATAGTATTGGCAAAACAGCACTTTTGCAAGTTAAAAATACAGGAGAAATAAACTTTAATGGTTTTGATACCAATAAAAAAAATGAAAAAACAAATAATAAACTTGTAAATATTGACAACCTTTCATCTTCTAATTTCTCGAATAATGAGGATGTTTTTAACAACTCGTTTTTAAATTCTTTAAGTTTTGTAACTAATCTTTCAAAACAGACTAAATTAAGGAATTTAACCTATTTAACTTATGATGAAATAGATAAACAAAACAATAATCTAATACAATATTTTATAGCGCCTGAAACTATTTCATTTATAGAGAAAAATAAAATAAGTATCCAAGATTTGTCATTTGCAACAGAATTTGAACTAAAACATTACGCAAATAACGAGACCTACATAACGTATGACTTTACTTTTGAGAATAATCCAACTGAAACAAGTGGAAATTTAGTTTTTAATGATGATAATATATTACAAATACAAAAAGATAAAAAACACAACTTCTTTAACCATTTGAATATTACAAAAAAGATAACAAAAAATACACTTCTGTTAGCTTATGGTTATTTGGGTATTAACAATACGGAACAAGATTACACAATTCAACCAAATATTTTTAGTAGTATTTTTAACAACAATGAAAATTCTACAATCAATCAAAACAGTAATACACCACTAAACTATTATGGAATAACATCAGAAATTATTACAAAAAGCTCAAAATCGGAATATGGATTAGAATTTTCTGCAACCGTAGATAATGATAATATTGAGAGCAACTTTATATTTGATAACCAATCACCCATTGATACACTATCAAACAATACAAAGTATAAAAATTCCAGACTCGAAATTACAGGGAAATACAATTATGACATTTCAAGATTATTTAAAATAAGTAGTTCATTAAACATTTCACAAAATTATCTAAATGTTAATGATACTGAAAAGCAATTATTTTTTGTCAATCCAAAAATCAGGTTTAATACTAAAAAAACAAAAGTTGGAAATTTTGGTGTAAGTTATAGCTACCAAAACAATTTACCACAGGCTCGATACTTAACCGAAAGTTTTATTTTAAAAAATTACAGAACGTTTAATAGAGGGACCGATGACATACAACAAATAAATAACCACAGTTTTGGATTTTTTTACACATTTAACAATTATAAAAAACAGTTTTTAATCAATTCTTTTTTATTCCACAGCTTTTCCGATAAAAGTTATGGTGTGAATAGTCAAATTACCGAACAGACCAATTTTAATCAATATCAAATCATCGGAGGCAGTAAATTGACTAACTACAATTTAAGTATAACTAAATACTTAAAAGCGTTTTCAAGTACTTTAAAAGTTAGTACTCAGCAATCTTGGTCAAATAATCCGATAATAATAAACAATAATATAAGTAAAGTTATAAATTATAATGCAAATTATAGAATTCAGGGTACAACTTATTTTAAACTTCCTGTGAATTTTAAATATGCTTTTCAGTACAATTATTCTAAAGGAGAATTCGACAACCAAATATCAACAAATGACTACCTAGAAGGTAAATTAGATGCTACATTAAAACTATCTAGCCAATGGTTCCTTAAACTGGAAAACAACTACTATGCAATAAATAGTAACGATTATTGGTTTACTAATGCTAATTTGAATTATAATCCAGAAAAAAGTCGATTTTCTTATATATTATCTGCCAACAATTTATCGAACATTACCGAATTTAAGGACGTGTTCATATCGGAATACCAACGGAACGAAACGAATTTTAGAATAATACCGAGATATTTGCTATTAAATATAAAGTACAGATTTTGACATTGGAATTGGATAAAATACTACTGCCAACAATGTGTATAATTCATTGCTAGTAAAGGCTTACTTACGAAAGTCCTCGCGGACTTTCTATCCGTGATTTATTTGCTAACTTTAGTGCTTAAACACGCAACGAAATCATACACAAGACAGTTGGCAAACAGTTAAGGAAAACGTAATCAGAATGATAAAATGGGAATTAAAGGATATTTAGATAATAGTCTGAACAAATATTATATCGATATTCTGAATAAGAACGGATTTGAATTGACAGAATCTGATATTAGAGGAATGGGTGGAGTTTATCGATTTAAAAGTAATTGGCTGAACTTTGAAATTATTAATGACAGAGGGATAATTGAAACACGAATTTCATCAATCTTCTCAAAACATTATTATGATTTCGATTTGATAAATGCTTATTTTAATCGGAATAATAAATCAAACGGAGAAAATTCAAAATTTGGAAAATATGATTTATCAAAACGATTGAATTTAGAGCAAGAAAGTGAATTGTTTGAAAGTAACTTATCTGAATTAAAAACAATGTTTAACGAGTTGAATTACAAACAAACAGAATCGAAATTGAATAAAATTGGAAATGAACGAGCAAAATTATTATTCGGATAAAAAAACCGATTTGCCAACAATACCTATAATTCAGCGTGGCTTTTCGCTTAATAAAAAGTTTATTGTATTTTTAACCAGCTTGATTTCAACAGCGGAAAAGTCTCCTACATTTTCCACGCCGAAATCATAGCTTACACCGTTGTGTGTAATCTAAAAAAAAAATGACGAACTATAAAACAATCATATTTTTAATTCTATCAATTGTAATCTTTTCTTGCAATTCAGAAGTCAAGCAAAAATCAAAATTAGTTGAACAGAAAAATAACGAAACTTCAGATACGGAACCAACATATGAATTAGAAGAAAAAGTTAAATACAGAGATACAATTCAAATTAATTATTTAAAGAATAAAAAACTTCTAAATATTTTAACATTACTACCTGAAAGCACAATGGACAGTTGGGAATGGAGCAAAAAAGACAGAGAGAGAACTGTAGAATTTATCGAAAAAAATAATTTCATAATTGACTCAACTCAAATGTATAATAATATAAAATATATTAAACCAAATACAATAGGAATTCAAGTTGTTGATGGATTTTGGACATTATCAATCTATGAATTTAATGAAAACGATTATTTTGTTGTCACAAACGATATTGTTGGAGACGGAAATGATATTCAAACATTTAACTTCAAAAACGGTAAACTAACACCAACCAAAATGGTCAATTGGTTCAGTGAATTTGACAACAAACTACTTTTAAATAAATCAACCGATTGTATCGAATTACTTGAAGAAAATCAATTGACTTATAATTATAATTTTAACGACAAGAATAAAATTTTAATTTCCTCTTGGTTATTGAACGAAAGTGAAAACAAAAATTGTCTTATAGGAAACTCAATAAAATACGAACTAAATAAAGAAAAAAGAACATTTGACATAGCAGACATCTATTGGAAAAAGGACAAATCCGAATAAAAAAGACTACACACAACAAAGAACTGAGTTAAAAAACAAGCAACTTTAAGCTAATTTTGAAACATAGTTTTCATCATAAGGCAATCCGCTTTTTGCAATAGCAAAGGCCTGTTTTAGCAACTTATTC
>NZ_JBLXHI010000017.1:0-12109 GCF_048381695.1 Corallibacter sp.
TTATCGGGTTTTTCGTATATTTAAGTGTAAATAAAACACATAAATATTTGAATAAAACAAACAAAAAAATCTTATACATTGACATGGACAATGTATTGGTTAACTTCCGTTCTGCATTTCCTTTTTTAGACAATAGTATAAAAGAGAAATATAAAGATAACATGGATGACATAGAAGGGATTTTTTCTCTTATGAAGCCGATGAAGGATGCAATAGAATCCTTTAAAATACTAGTAAAACATTTTGATGTATACATTCTTTCCACTAGTCCTTGGGATAATCCAACCGCAGCATCTGAAAAAGTATCATGGGTAAAAAAATATTTACCTGAATTAGCCTATAAACGATTGATTTTATCTCATAACAAACATTTGAACCAAGGTGATTACATTATTGACGATAGGCTCGCAAATGGTGTTGACCGTTTTTCAGGCGAACACATCCATTTTGGACAAGAGAACTTTAAAGATTGGCATTCGGTCGTGAAGTATTTATTAATTAAAGAAGGAATCAATGAACCAGTGTTTGAAAAATAAAATTTTAGAAAAGCATATTTTTGAAGGACTTACAGATTTGAACACAGGTTGGGATGCTCCGACAATAGCGTATTTCTCTGAAAATGATTTTAAAACTGTTCTAGAGAGAATTGAAAAAATGAGTTTTGGAATTTACGGAATAGAACCATGGACTGAGGATAATCACTATTTTGATGTAAAGTTATTTGATGATTATTCAAAAATGCCAAATGACCCATTGTGGTATAACAAAGCTTTCAATGAGTTTATTAAAACAGGTAAAGAACTAAAGTATTCGGCTAGTTATTATGTTCCAGAAGAGCTGTTAATTTTTTGATTTAAATTTTTAACATTATAAACTTAATGATTCAAAAAAATCATCTACAAGATATTTAATTGGCATGAGTAATTTCTCATCAGATTCCATAATCAATTTAGCAAAAGGTTTTTTATAATCATCACCAATTTTATATAAAATAATAAGTGCTTCCAATTTAGTAAACCCCAATTTTTCTAACCTATCCTCGGTAAAATCACTTTTAATCGATAAACTTATTTTTGTATCATCAATTACTATATTAGTTAAATCTCTTTTTTCTAACCATTCATTTTTTTTAGCTTGTTTCCAAAAGAATTCAGAAAGCAAATCTTCAATTACAGTAGAAAAAGTAATTCCCTTTTTTTTAATAGATTTTAGTATAGGAGAATATTTAGCACTACATTTTCTAATAATAAATGTTTTAGATTCAGCTGAGTTTATATCAATAAGATTTCTAAGTTTTTTAATGGAATCTTTCCCTGCTTTATCATCATCAAATAAACCGATTGCTTTTAAATATTTATTATCATTTGTTTTCATGGCTAATTGTTTCCCCCAAATAAATAATTGTCTCTCAACCCAAGAAGCTCCTCCCCCAAATTTTAGAGTATCAATGAATAATAACTTCTCTTTTTTAGGGTAAAACTTAGAAATAGTAGACTTAATTATTTTCTTATCAGTTGTTCCTTCTACAAATAAGGTTTCTATTTTTTCAACGTTTATCCGAGATTTAACTAGGCTTATATGAAATATTAAATCTCTTAAGCTTTCTTTCCATTTTTCTTCACTAGCATCATAATACCAAACATTCCAAACATTTTTCAAATCTTTTTTTAACTCAATGAATTGAGTTAAACCTATAATGTACATTGGAACATTTGCCTTAGTTCTTCTTCTGTATAAACTTCTAACTAATGATTCTCCGCCTGAATCATCAGGGGAATCATCATGTTTAATGGGCATTTTCAAGTCTGTAATTAAAAGATGAAATTCTTTTCTTTGTAAATACTCTATTGCTTCTTGAACGCAAGATGCTTGATTTATAGATAAAGTTTCTGAAATTGTTTCTTTTATTGCATTTATAATTGATGTGATTTTTTTTAAGTCATCATCAACTATGAGTATACTTATAAAACTCATTTTTTTATTTCGATTATCAATTTATATAGTTTCTCAATCCAATTATCTTCATTAGTCTTAAAAAGTACTGCTCCAATATAAAATTCTTCAAATGCTTCATTATATTTTTGATTCAATTCTTTAAATGTTAATGCTCCATCATTTGTTGGAAATACATCAAACATTGTAAAGAGAATAGTAGGTAGGAATATTTTTTTTCGTTTCATTTCTCTTAGAACTTTCTCTCCTCCAAATTGTTCATAATTCCCCCCCAAATCATTATTACCCTTCCCCCACAAAGGTATAGTCATATCTAAAATCAGAAAATCATATTCTTTGAAATTTTTCTTTAACTCAGAAACACCACTTTGATAGGATTCTTTTAAAGTAATAGAGTCACTACTGAAAAATTCTTTTAGACGAGCAATTTTAGTTATATCATCCTCAATAATTAATACTTTATTCATCTTCATTTAATTTTACAAAAGGAAAAAATAATTCAACTGTTAAGTTATTTTCGGAAAATGAAAAGTCAAACATGTCTGTTTTAGCAGAGGTTTCATAAATTAGAATCCTTTTAATTTTATCAAAACCACTTTTATCCTCTTTATTTGACCTATCAATATTGGAATGGTCATTCCAATTTTGCTTTACTTCTTCAAGTCTTTTTCTGTTTTCAGAATAATCTTCATTTTCCTTTAAATTATTACAAAATGCAATTTTTACATATTTATCAAGATGTAAATCGATACTAATATGAATCTTAACCTCGTTAGGTGTCAGTTTAGAATGAGAAATGATATTATTTAATAATATATTAAAAACAAATATTGTACTTGAATAAACACCAAAAGGAGCTATATTATTTTGAATAGTAGGTTTTATGAGAAAATTAGGATTAATTCGATTAGTAAGAACAATACTGGCTTCAATTACAGTATCTATACTGAGAAGTGATGTAGAGTTTGTAGTGTTTAAATAAAACCAGTCTGATATAACCTCTAACTCTTTTTGTATTTCAGTGCCAGATTTAATTAAATTAGGTATAAGTTCACAATCTGAAGTTAAATTAAATTCTCGTACTTCTTCTATACAATTATCAATAATTTCTTGAAAATTAGTCCTAATATCACCTTTAAATTTATTTACTATTTTTTTCTGTAATGATATAAGAGTGTGCTCAACTAAATTTGTAAGCAACATATCTATAATAGTTTCAGTAGTATCAAATTTTTCTCTATTTCTTTGAAAAAAATCATATAATATATCATCATTTGTGAAAAACCCAAAAATACCATAATCCTTTTCTTTTGTCTTTTCTGTTTTAATCTGGATTAGTTTATCTACTATGAAAATAATATACTCGTCAATTTCAGATGAGAATTTCTTTAGAGCTTTTTGTACTCTAATATTTTCTACGAAATAACCACTTAGTTGTTGCTCCCATACATCATTATCCTTATATTCATTATTAAGTTTTGATGTTACCAAATTAAGTTTCTCAAAAACACTTCGGATATGGTTTTTCAAAGCACCGTGTCGAATTCTTGTGCTTAAGCAGCTGTCTAAACCATGCTCTTTACTAAATAAAAAATTCTCTCTAGATTCTAAATAAATATTTTTAAAAGCCAAATATTCTGCGGAATTATATGAGTCAATTTTTGATGAACTAATAGATAGTAATTCATCCCAGTTTTGCTTGTTAGATGGATTAAAACTAATTAATTTTTGCGCTGATGAAGATTGTTCTATTTCTTTAAATCTTTTAAAATCATCCTTAAACTTTTTAATTTGTTTTTTTTTAAGATTGTCTACATCAATATACAGTCTACCTTCATCTACCTCTTTTAAAACTTTTCTAACTGAATTGGTTCTTAATATCTCATTTATTTCTTTTTCATATTCGGTTTTTGAATCATTATTTAATTTTATTAGAATATTAAGAATCATTACTCTATCTTCTTCGACTTCACTAATAGAACCATAATCTGAGGAATATTTAATTGTGTCAATGGTTGATACGTTTTCAAGGAAATAAATAGTCTTACTTAAACCAAAGTGATGAACAAAAGAATCAATATCTAAATTTTTTAGGTCTTCAATATTATTTGCGAATAAAAAATCATCATAAGCTTCATATAGGTCAAACTCTTTACTATGTAATGACATAACGATAGGGAACTCAATATGCGCCTCAAAACCTTGCTTGTTTTTACACTCTTTAATTTTATTAAATAAAAGGGATGTGTTAATTTTCCTTGAACTAAAATTCTCATCAAAAAAAACAAGACCATATAATTTTAATGCTTTGGATAGTAAATTTTGATGAAGGTAAGAGTGGAATAATAAACTTATTTTTCTTTCTCTGTAATAATTGATTGAATCAAGTTTTGGGTCATTTTCTAACAATTCTATTACTTCAGGATATTCCTTTTTATTATAATATCTTATAGCTTTAAAAGTTTTGTTTTGTCTATAATCTTTAGAAATTGGTTCTTTTAGATTTGTTGTTAGACCTAATTTGTATTCAGCAACTTGAAAAGAAAAATTGTTTCTAACAGGGGCAAGGTTTTTTATAATACATTCTCTCGTATTATGAAAGAAAAGAAACTTGCTAGTTGTGTAGCTAGAAGAAAACAAGCCTCTTATGTAGTGTTTTTCTAAATTTGCTTCAATTTCAGAAATTAAACTGAATACTTGTTTTCCAAAACTTGTATTCATATATCTTAACGCTGTAGTTAATAAGAAATCAAAATTCTCTTGTTCATCATTTTTGAAACTAAATACCTGAAATACACTAAAAAGAATTTTATCGATAGCTCTACTGATGCCTGTTTTAATAAAATCAGACTCTAAATTAATTAAAGACTTACAATAAAATTCGTAATATTCAAATTCTAAAGGGTTTTCTTTTAACCCTTCTAACGAAAACTTAAGTGTCTTTTTAAACAAACCCTCATAGTAGGAGTTGGAACAATTAAAAAACAGTTCATTATCATTGGCTGTATCATAATCATCCTTAATATTTAATAAATTATAAAGATTTATTAATCTACTGTCATTATGAATATTTTTTTTAGCTTTTTTTAGAAAGACTTGATAGAACCTATCATGCTTATTAATTTTATTAGAGTTATATATTATAGCATCAATTAAAATCAAATATTGGTCTACTATAGAAAGCGTATTTGCTACATAGTAAACGCTTTCTAAATTTTTATAAGAATAATCGTAATTGGGGTAATTAAAATTTTTGAACACCAAAAAATCTTCAATAACTCCATCTGCATTGATGGTGTCTATGTCATTTTGAAAATGATTTAAAAAGCTCTCAAAACTCATTTTGGATTCAACTCTCTTACTACTTGAATTAATAATGAATTCATAAAGAGGGGTTTTAATCTTAGTGAGGTAGTCACTTAGTAAATTCCAATTAGCTTCAGTCCCATTTATATTATCTTCAACAAATAAATGAGCCTCAATGCTCCAAAGGCTAATCCCAAATTTGTCTTCTATTTCTAAAACTATTAATCTCGCTTCATCATAATTATCCAACAATAATAATGTCTCGAAATTATTTTTCAATTTCATGAACTCATTAATTTCTGTGAAATAATCTTCTAAAATATTAGTTAGCCATCTAAACTCAATCTTTAAGTTTTGAGAAAAATTAAACGGTTCTTTCAGGTGTATATCCTCAATTGAATTAAAATAGGGTGTTTTGTGCAAAAAGTTTTTGAATAAAGAATGAAGTGAAAGAGCTTCTTTAAATTGACCTGAATTTACGTTATGCTTAATTTGGTCAATTTTCTGTGGTAGAGATGTGTCTCTATTTCTTAAAATTTCAACAATTTTTTTTCTATACTGCATTTTCTCTATACTTATTTTAACAAAATAGTTCTTTTACTTTTATTATCCAGTTCTTTATATACTCAAAATCAATATTTTCAGTATGTTTTGTTATCGTTTACTATCTTGATTCTTCTGGTAACTGAAAATAAGTATCATCCTTGGCTTCTTCTTTAGAGTAGCCCTCTCTTTACATAATGGCTTCAACTTTTTCTTCAAAAAACATCGTTAGAACGTTTTAAGAAAAGTAAGCTAAAGATGTAATTTTTAAAATCTGAGCAGTCTATGTTACCTCTTAATATGTTGGCAGAATCCCATAACCAAGATTCAAATGTAGTTAATGTTAACTTATTTTTTGACATAAAATATTTTAGTTTATTCACAAGCTTAGCTCTGTCATTTACTTAATAGAAATAACATTGCTATAAAAAAAATTAAGGGAGAGTTAAAGATATAATTTATTACTTAAATGGAGATTTTTAAGCGAAAAATATTGGTTAAGGTTTTTTATCAAAAACTAACAATTCTGAAGTGGTTAAATCAAAAGCAGACGCTATACGTTTTAACATAGATATTTTCATCTCTTGCCTTCCTAATTCATATTTTCTCAAGTTTTGAGCATCAATTTCTGCTTTAAAAGCAATTTCTTCTATAGTTAAACCTCTTTCTTTTCTCAAAGCTCTTAGGTGTTTTCCTAGTTCAATACAAAACTCAGAAACATCATTTTTACGTTCTCTTTTGGTCATACCCAAAGTTGAAAACAATTGGTTACAATCAACCAATTGTAAACAACCTGTTGTTTACAACCTTTTTTGTTTTATTTTTGCAAGAGAATAATAATTATTAAGGAAAATCATAAAGCTTTCAAAAGCTTTTATATTATCTTTTGTGATATTTAAATATTAATCAATCTAAATACAATGAAAAACACCCGAATTATTTTTTATTCAACATTATTAGTAACAAGCCTTTTCATATCATCATGCTCTAGTGATGATTTCCAAGAACAAAGAACTGAACCTACAACTACTCTATTAGACCTATTAAAAGGTACATGGGAAGAAAGTAATGTTACACATGATGGAGTTGACAGTGAAACACAAATTATATGTAATAACGAGAGAGAACAATATATTTTTAATGAAGACAACTCATTTACAGAAAGATACTTTGATGACTTTTGTAATGAAGACTTTGATAATGGTCAGTTTATACTATCTGAATCATCATTAACATTGAATTTTGACGATTCATCAACAGATATTTACCAAATAGAAGAATTAAGCGAAACAATATTAAAAATTAGCTTTGATGATGGAGGAGTCTTAGTTGAAGAAACATATGTTAAAATAGATTAGATAACTAAAAAACAATTTTCACATTATTACATGAAAAAAATATTATTATCAGCAATTTTAAGCTTCATAGGTTTTATCAATTATGGTCAAGAGGAAATTAAATTTATTGGTTTAAATCTAGAGGATAATGCTTATACCAAAGAGTTTAAAACTTTAGAAATACCAGACTTTAACTCACCTGTAAACGATTCGTATTATCTAACAAAAGTCAACGATACTCTTTACTATCATCAACAAAAGATTGATGACGAATTTAACATCAACAAAATAAATGATATAATTGAAGGTTTAGGGAAGATAGAAAAGGGGGAGGTTGATAAAAAAGAAAAAAGAAGCATTCTTAAAAATACAGAGTTGACTATCAATTCTTTAAAAGAAGATATTTCGTCCAAGTTTAGAAGCATTAGCTTTAGTAAATACGATTATGATTATTTAAATGTAATTAACACCGCCAAATATGAGAAATCAAAATATGAGCTAGGTGTTAAAAGAAATAATGAATCTATTGAGGCAGCAAAGAATAATGCAATGAAAAATTTAGGTGGTGATTATATAAAAAACCATCCAACTATTGAAAAAAAAGTAGAAACACTAGTCCCTATTGAGGATTTCAACGCAGTAAAGGGATATTATATATTAAAAGGTTCTATATACATTTCAACACATAATGATTTCTCTAAAAAAATCTTCATAGGTAAAATACTGACAGGAAATGAAATCTACTACTTGTCTTCATCTGAGTATAAAACCATGTCTTGGTACAAAAGTATAGATGGGGAAGGTATTGATGTCTACGGTAATATAAGTTCATTCAAAAAATATGATAAAGAGATGCTAACCATATTGAAAGAGGGTTCAAAAAATATGGGAGCTGAATTAGATTATTCTTCAAACAATCCAAATTTTATTTTAAAAAATGGTAAAAAAATTAAAATAACTCCTTTCGCCTATTATTGTTTAAAAAACAAGGAATATAATTTTCTTGAAAAGGAAAAGAATATAAAAGCAAAAATGAAAATCTATAAATCAGAGATGAGTAGTTTAATAGACAAGATAGCTCAGTATAGAAGCAAAACAAAAATTGCTTACGACGCTACTAAAAAAGGGCAAGCTCTACGAAAAAAAATACAAGAATTGTATGACAATAACGATGATGGACATTATCATTTCTTACAAATGTTAGATACAGAAACCATAAAAGTAAATACAGAATTTAATGAAGTTTTAAGAGCTGCCGAACTCTTATTTGGATGGTAGTAATCTAATTAAGTAATTATAATCGAAAAACCACTCAGTATTTGAGTGGTTTTTTTATGCTAAATTTTTCTTTATAAATGCATTTATTTCAGATTCAGTGAATCTTATAACATTCTGAATTTTAAAGTACTTAATTTTTTTTGACTTGACCCAAGAGTCTACAGTTCATAGAGAGACATTAAAATAATTAGCTAGTTCTTTTCTGGTATAAATCTTAGTATTCATAATTAATATTGTTTTAGTTTCTATAGTATTTATAGTTAGAACCTTATACAAATTATCGAGCATGCTCCATTTTAGTTCAAATATATTTAAATATAACTTTTCTTAACTAGTCTTTACATACTTAAACAAGTTTAAACTACTCCAAACCATATATATATTAAGCAATGTAATTAAGATGTAACACATCATTGATTAATTGGTTTATATGTAATAAAACTATTATGAAAAACAGGTCTCCGTGAAGAGTATTGATTATTTCTAAAAAAATAATTCGAAGGAGAATAACTAACTCCTAAATAAACAACATCATAAAAAACAATTATGCTTGAAACAAACAACAAAATAAATGTTTCTGATATAGAGTCTATAGACAAGGAAATATTAACTAAAATATATAATTCACAAATTGTAAAAGGAGGTGAGTTTTTTGAGCTTGAAGAAACACTTTTAGGGAGCAAAATAACTAAAGAAGACCTAAAGTTAGCTCTAAATTTTTACTGTAATACTCCAATAACCACTTCTGATGAGTTACAACAATATTCTAGCCTAAAGAAGGAAATGTGGGATGAATACAGAATAAGTGGTTCAAAATCTAAGGTGTATAAAAGCTTAAAAAAGAAATTTGAAGCATTAGATTTAAAACTCACTCCCATTGGTCGACAAAAAGCAATGGAAGCCATTGCAAATAAAAAAGAAGTAACATACTTCTCTAATTTATATTCAAATGCTCCAGAGTATTTAAAGGTTGATGATATATTAGAAAGCATACAATCAGGTGAATACTCTCAATTGATTGAAAACATTCGTAAATCCAAAAGCAAAGAGGAGAAGAATGAGTTAAAAAAGAAGCTGCCAGTAGTGCTATTCAATGGTCTATTTTATAAGAGAACTGGAAGTAAAATTATAAATTTTGCAGATTTTATGTGTCTTGATTTTGATGGCTTCTCAACTATCAAAGACGTATCAATAGCAAAAGAACAATTGAAATCTGACCCTCATGTTTACTCTGTATTTACATCACCAAAGGGGTTAGGATTAAAAGTACTTCTTAAAGTAAAAAGACAAGATTATAATGACCATAAAAGTCTATTTAATGGTGCTCAAGAGTATTATTCTCATATACATGGGTTTGATATTGCTTGTAAAGATATAACACGAGCAGCTTTTGTTTCTTATGACGAAGACCTGTATTTAAATAAAGAAGCAGAAGAGTTTACCCACAGAGTGGAAGTTAGTCACAAAAACAAAAATATAACAAAACTAAATCATGAAAAAAAACAAAAAGCTATGACGAAGCAAAAAAATGAAACAAAAACCAGAAAAGAGAATTCTATGTTTATTGAAACCGAAATAGAAAGAATAAAAGAATTGGTGCTAAAATATTGGGAATCTAAATATTCTTTAGAAGCTGGTCAACGTAATAATAACCTCTTCAAACTTGCAATAAAATTATATTCAGCAGGTGTTCCAGAAACTGATATCACAAATTTATTTCATGAAAGATTTACAAATATTTTTGAAAGTGATGATGAACTTGATTCTATTGTATCAAGTGCTTGCAAAGACGAATCTGTTTTTAATTCTACACCATGGGAAAACTATGAGCTGAAAAGAAATGTAATAGCTTTTTTGCAAGATGAAGATAAACTAAAAGAATTACTTAAAAAACATAATATAAACTTTATGGACTCGAAAGTTCAAAATGAGCTAGAAAATTTAAAAGAGAGTAATCATGTTTTCTGGGACACAATAATCGATAAAGACAATAAGATTTCAGGCTATAAGGTTAACGAATATAAGTTGATTGAGTTTTTAAAATCCCAAAATATTTTCTGCTTAAATAAAGGAGGTAGTTTCCAATATTATATAGTAAAACAAAACCTAATTTATGAACTAGATTTATATGATATAAAAAATATAATCATAGACTATATAAGAGAAACTCAAGAGAACAAAACTCTATTAATTAGCACCTTTTTAAAACAACGTGCAATTTTTACTGATTTATTCTTGTCTGATTTAAAGAGAGAAGAGCAACAAACATTGAGAGATTCAACAGATACAGTATACAAATACTTCTTGAATGGAGTATTGGTTATCTATAAAAGTAAACAAAATGTGTTTATAAATTACTCTGAATTAGATTACCCTGTTTATGCAAGTCAAATTATACAACATAAATATAATCCTGAATCTAAAGGTCAATCAGATTTTGAAGTTTTTGTTGCTGATATTGCTGGTGAAAATTTTGAAAGTTTTCGTTCTGCTATAGGTTACTTGTCTAGCAACTATAAGGCACAGTCAAACGCTAAAGCAGTAATCTTATCAGATAATTCAACATCATATTCTGAAGCAAATGGCGGTCGTGGAAAAGGAATACTGAGTAAGGCTTTGTCTAAATTCTCAAAATTAGTAAGAATAGATGGTAAACGTTATTCTGCTCAAGATAATTTTGCTTTAGCACCAATCAACAAAACTCATGAAATAGCCTATGTTGATGACCTGAGGCAAGGCTTTCATTTTACGGATATGTATAATACAATAACTGACGATATGGAGGTTACTAAAAAACATTCAGATAAAGAGATAATACCGTTTAAACTTGCTCCAAAACTATTACTCAGTAGTAACTACCCTGTAAAGGGCAGTGATGAGAGTAGCAAAAGACGTCGTTTTGATTTGATATTGTCTAATTATTACTCAACTAAATACACACCAATCGATAAATTTCACAGAGAGTTCTTTACAAGTTGGAATGAAAATGATTGGAACAATTTTTATCACTTTATGATAGGTTGTGTAGAATTATTTCTCGAAAAAGGATTAATATATATGTCCACTGAATCCATGAAGCTTAAAGAGCTCATTGGAGATACTTCTGAAGATTTTTTAGAATATATAAAAGAGAATCTAGAGATGTTATCTTCAAACAAATTTAGTCTAGAGGAAGTGAAACAAGCTTACTATTCTAACAGTAACCATAATATATCAGTTCGAAAAATAAAGAACTGGTTAAAAAAATGGTGTGACTATTATAGTTACGACTTAAAAGAATATAGAGAAAACAACAAACGAGTGTACAAACTAATGCCAATAGAAGAATTTAAACTATTGGCATCATAATAAAATTACAATCATGAATACAGAATTTAAGGGATGTAAAATAAGCATTCAAAATAAATCAAATACACTTAGTGATAATGGGGTTATTAACTTTTGTGAAAAATACATTGAATATTATTTAGCACAAGAAGGAAACTTCATTCCTGGCATTGTTGAAAGACAAGAGAATTTAGATGTCATCTTATATGAAAGTAAAAAACATTATTTTGTTGATATTAATAATGTCACTCACATCACACTGAACCGTAATGGTTTTCATAATGCTCAAATCGGAGTAGAACAACTAACAGCAAGTCATGGAGCATTTTTTATGCAAATTCATAGTCATAAAGTTTCTGGAACAG
>NZ_JBLXHI010000018.1:0-11791 GCF_048381695.1 Corallibacter sp.
AACTATACAGTAGCTGATGACTGTGGAAACATAGCTTCTACTTCAGCAACGTTAACTATTGAAGATACAACTGCGCCTGACTTAGCGTTATGTTCGGATGTGGCTGATGAAACTATTGAATGTGATGGCGCTAATAACAGTACTTTAGCATCTAATTGGAATGCGGCTAACATCGCGGCTTTACAAACCTGTCCTACGGATAGTTGTGATGCGGATGCTAGTTATAATGTAACGTCTGACTTCGACTTTAACAACTTTGTGAGTGCTTGTGGACTTGGTGGTACTATTACTGTAAACTATACAGTAGCGGACGACTGTGGAAACATGGCGTCTACTTCAGCAACATTAACTATTGAAGATACGACTGCGCCAGACTTAGCACTTTGTTCGGATGTGACTGATGAAACTATTGAATGTGATGGCGCTAATAACAGTACTTTAGCATCTGATTGGAATGCGGCTAATATCGCTGCTTTACAAACGTGTCCTACGGATAGTTGTGATGCGGATGCGAGTTATACTGTAACGTCTGACTTCGACTTTAATAACTTTGTTAATACTTGTGGACTTGGTGGTACTATTACTGTAAACTATACCGTAGCGGATGACTGTGGGAACATAGCTTCTACTTCTGCTACTCTAACTATTGAAGATACAACTGCGCCAGACTTGGCGTTATGTTCAGATGTTTCAGATGAAACTATTGAATGTGATGGCGCTAATAACAGTACTTTAGCATCTGATTGGAATGCGGCTAATATCGCTGCTTTACAAACGTGTCCTACGGATAGTTGTGATGCGGATGCGAGTTATACTGTAACGTCTGACTTCGACTTTAATAACTTTGTTAGTGCTTGTGGTCTTGGTGGTACTATTACTGTAAACTATACAGTAGCGGATGATTGTGGGAACATAGCTTCTACTTCAGCAACGTTAACTATTGAAGATACAACTGCGCCAGACTTAGCGTTATGTTCAGATGTTTCAGATGAAACTATTGAATGTGATGGCGCTAATAACAGTACTTTAGCATCTGATTGGAATGCGGCTAATATCGCTGCTTTACAAACGTGTCCTACGGATAGTTGTGATGCGGATGCTAACTAGCATCTGATTGGAATGCGGCTAACATCGCTGCTTTACAAACGTGTCCTACGGATAGTTGTGATGCAGATGCTAACTACACCGTAGCATCTGACTTCGACTTTAATAACTTTGTTAGTACTTGTGGTCTTGGTGGTACTATTACTGTAAACTATACAGTAGCGGATGATTGTGGAAACATAGCCTCTACTTCAGCAACGTTAACTATTGAAGATACAGTTGGTCCAATATTAGTGACTCAATTAGATTTACCTTCAGATGTTGTTTGTTCTAACATTCCAGAAGTTCCTGAGTTAATTTTTGAAGACAACTGTTCTGAACAAGATATTGAATTTACTTTTGAAGAAACTTCAACATACACTGGTGAGGAAGAAATGTACACTATTACTTGGATCTGGACTGCAACAGATGAATGTAACAACAGTACAGTAATTACTCATAATATTAACGTCATTACTGAAAACTTTATAGAAGAATCATTTATTTCAAGATGTTATGAAGATGGTGAAATTGATCTATACAATGAACTACCTCTTGGATATGATACTGATATGGAATGGACTGTTGAAACAGATGGAATTTCAATTGCAAATGGAATATTTGATCCTTTAGATGTAGATTTAGGTGACTATGTCTTTACTTATACAACAATTGATAATGGATGCTTAAAAACATTTAGATTAACTGTTAATATTAATGAAGACTGTGTGGTATTACCTTGTGGAAGCTTAGACAGAATCAAAATATCTAAAGCTGTAACACCAAATGGAGATGGTTATAACGAAACATTTAATGTTACAGGAGCTTCTGATTGCGGTTTTGTTGTAGAAGTAAAACTATTTAACAGATTTGGTGATGTGGTTTATGAATCTGATAATTACCAAAATGACTGGAGCGGAGTTTCACCTTCATCTTCAATTGGATCTGCAGGAAGATTGCCAAATGGTACTTATTACTATGTAGTAGTACTTAAAGAAAGTGGTTTAGACCCAATTGCTGGTCCAATATATTTAGGTACTAAATAAAAATGCTATTAATGAAAAAATTTTCAAAATATGGAATAATTGTATTGTTCTTTTTAGGTTGTTTAGAGATAACTGCTCAACAATTACCTCAATTTACTCAATACATGTTTAATACAATTTCCATAAATCCTGCATATGCAGGCAGTAGAGAAACACTAAGTATTGTTGGTCTACATAGAAGTCAATGGGTTGGTCTTGAAGGAGCTCCTACTACTTCAACTGTATCAATACATTCGCCTTTAAAAAATGAAAAAATTGGACTAGGTGCTACAGCTATAAATGATGAATTAGGTTATGAAAATTTTGTGTACGTAAATGGAGCTTTTTCTTATACAATTCAAGTATCTGAAAAAACTAAATTAGCATTAGGTTTAAGCGCTGGTTTTATACACTATAGCTTAGATAGAGCAGGATTTTTGGATGATCAAAGTGTATCTCAAGATCCATTTTTTAGCAATTTTACAAACCGTTGGAATCCTAACTTTGGTGTAGGCGCATATTTACATCAAAATCGTTGGTATTTGGGTCTTTCTGCTCCTAGAATTATTAATACAAATTATAACGAGTCTGCTTTAGATCCTAATGTAGATTACATAGCGTTAGAACGTGTTGGATATTATTTTACTGGAGGATACGTATTTGATTTAGGTGAAAACACTAAACTAAAGCCATCTACAGTAGTTAAATTTACAAATGGTGCTCCAATAACTTTTGACTTAAGTGCTCACTTACTATTTAATGAAACGTTTTGGATTGGTGGAAGTTATAGATATAATCAAGATACGTCAACAATCGGAGGATTAGCAGATTTCCAAATTTCGCCACAAATGAGAATTGGATACGCTTATGAACATTATATAACAGATTTAAGACCTTACACTGGTGGTACACACGAAATATTGTTGATGTTTGAGGTGTTTAAACCAACAAAACGTGTTAAATCTCCAAGATATTTCTAAAGATGAAATTAAATTTTACATACTTAATATTATTTTTTGTTTGTCAGTTTTCAATAGCACAAACAAAAGTTGCAGATAATTTTTTTAGAGACTTTAATTATGATAATGCTGCAGAGTTATACAAAGAAGCTTTAAAAAAAGAAGACAGTACAGAACATATTTTGTCAAGACTAGGAGACTGCTACTTTAACATTAGTAAAGTAAAAGAAGCTGCTTTTTGGTATAAAAAAGCGATTGATAAATATCCAAACATTAACTCTGATTATATATATAAATACATTCAAACTTTAAGAGCTCAAAAGAAATATGAAGAAGCAATTGAATTTGTCAAAATTTTTAACAAGAACAATAAAAAAGATAGACGAATAAAAGATATAGAAAAATTTAATCTAGATACATATTCAGAATTATCAAGCACAGAAAAGGTTTATGTAGAAATTGAAAATTTACCTCTAAATACAAAATATTCAGATTTTGGTAGCTTCGAAAAAGATAATAAATTATACTTCTACTCTACTTGGGTTAAAGATTCTATTACAAATGAAAAAGAATTATACGAACTTAATAATGAACCTTATTTAAATATTTTTGAATCTGAAATTACTATAGAAAATAATAAAAAGATATTTAGTAATGCAGCAAAATTAAATTCTGAAATCAATACTAAAAATGATCACGAAGGTCTTGTTACCATTACAAATGATGGTAATACAATGTATTTTACCAGAAATAATGTAAATAAAAAGGAAAAAAGACGGTATAATAAAAGTGGATCCTCAAATTTAAAACTTTATAAAGCAACTAAAGTTGATAATACCTGGACAAATATTGAAGAATTACCATTTAATAATGAAAACTTTGACTTTACAGCTCCTACCCTTACTCCAGACAATAAGACTTTAATATTTTCATCAAATATGGATACTGGGTATGGTCAAACAGATTTGTATAAAGTAGCTATAAATGATGATGGTACATTTGGAGAACCAATTAATCTAGGACCAAAAATTAACACAGAAGGAAACGAAAAATTCCCTTTTGTTGCAAAAGACTCTACTCTATACTTTTCTAGTGATGCTAATATTAACCTAGGTCTTTTAGATATTTTTGAATCTAATATTTTAAAAACCAATACTGATATTGAAGTCAAAAATTTAGGAGCTCCTTTTAATAGTTCTTTTGATGACTTTTGTTACTTTATAGATACAGAAACAAATACAGGTTATTTTTCTTCTAACAGAGAAGGAGGACAAGGTGGAGATGATATTTATGCGTTTGGTAAATTAAAATGCGAACAAATCGTAAAAGGTTTAATTAGAGATGAATTAACTAATGAATTATTGTCAAAAGCTACAGTCTCTTTAATTAACATAGATGGTAAAATATTAGAAAGATATCAAACTAAAGAAGATGGTTATTACGAGTTTAAAATAGATTGCGAGAAAACTTATACAATTTTAGCTGAAAAACCAATCTACAGACCTGATAATATTGAGTTTGAAACATCTGCAATTAATCAAGAAGAAACTGAAATTGATTTATCATTAAAACCACTTATTATTGATAATGAGATTGTAATTAACCCAATATTTTTTGACTTTGACAAATCTAATATTAGACCAGATGCTGCTTATGAGTTAGAAAACATAGTTGCTGTTATGAGAGAACATCCAAAAATGGTTATTAAAATCGAATCTCATACAGATAGTCGTGGTAATGATAGTTATAATATGAAATTATCTGATAGAAGAGCTAAGTCTACTAGAGATTATTTATTTTCTAGAGGCATAGCAAAAGACCGAATACAAAGCGCTATTGGTTATGGAGAATCTCAAATATTAAATCGTTGCAAAAACGGAGTTAAATGTACAGATGAAGAACATGAAGAAAACAGACGATCAAAATTTATTATAACAAATAATTATAAATAAAAAAAGCCTTCCAAATTGGAAGGCTTTTTTTTAGCTATTATCCTTTATTATTTTTTTATAAAAATATTTGTAAAATACCATTTGTCGTTAGCATTTTTTTCTGCAGATATCTCAAAATGACTAAAATCTCCTTCTATGGTTTGTCTATGACCTTCACTGTTTAACCAAGCATTTACTACAGAATTTGCACTAGAATATCCATATGCAACATTCTCTGACACAGATTGGGCATCTGCATTTGCTTGTAAGTAAGCTTTTCTGCTATGAAAATAGTCATGATTTACTTCATCAATATCAATCATATAATCTGTGTGAGAATACGCTTGACCTTTAATTATGTCTATACTTTTTAATTCATTTAAACCAATACTTATTCTATGCTGGTTAATTAACTCTAAAATTTCTATTTCAATAGTTTTAGCTTCAGGAATTACAATGTCATTACTTTTAGCTACATTTTGGTCATCATCTAAAGTATCTGTGCTACAAGAAGATAGTGTTATAGCAAAGAAAAAAACAGTAAGTAGGTTAAGTGCTAGTTTCATAATTTTAGGGATAAATAATTTGGGTACCTCTAAAATATGAACAGTTCATTTTTAATTATGTTAAAGAAATGTTAAAATCGATTAACTACATGTTTTTTAACGTCTTTTAATACACTTTATCGATTATTAATATCAATACTATGCATTTAAACGATATTTTAAGGAGATAATCTTTTCTTAACCCAATCGTAATTTTCTTCTAACGTATATAAAATTCTATCATGTAATCTATTAGGTCTACCTTGCCAAAACTCAATAGAAATTGGTTTAACAATATAACCTCCCCAAAATTCTGGTCGTTCTACTTCTTTGCCTTTATATGCGATTTCTAAAGCTTTTAACTTATTTTCTAACACATCTCTACTTTCTACAACTTCACTTTGATTTGAAGCTAACGCACCAAGTTGACTTCCTTTTGGACGAGATTCAAAATAACCATCACTTAAATTAGGAGCAATCTTTTCTGCTTTACCTTTAATAATTATTTGTCTTTCGGCTCCATGCCAAAAAAAAGATAAACAAATATTAGGGTTATTGGCTATTGCTTTTCCTTTTTCGCTTTGATAATTGGTGTAAAATATAAAACCTTCGTAAGTAAATTTTTTAAGAAGTACTACCCTATTTTTTGGGTAACCGTCTAAACCAATAGTAGATACTGTCATAGCATTAGTTTCATCTTGCGGAAAATGTTGGTCTACTTCATTAAACCAAGTTCTGAAGAGTTCTAAAGGGTTTTCTGGTGTGTCTTTTAGGAGTAATTCGCCCTTTTCGTAGGACTTTCGGTAATTGCTTAAATCTTTTTCCATAAATTTAATTTGAATGTAAATTTACAAGATTTAAATTTTAAATGTTAGTAGGTAATTTGTATTTCGGCTAAAATTCGAAAACTTTTCCATCTTCAGCTAATTCTACATTGTTAAAAATAGTCTGAGCTTCTATTTTAAAATCTTGTAGATTATCATATCTAGTTGAATAGTGTCCTAATATCAACTGCTCTACATTGGCTAATTTGGCTATTGTTGCGGCTTGTACAGCTGTACTGTGCTTTGTTGGAGCTGCTAGCTTTGCATGTTTTTCTAAAAATGTAGATTCATGATAAAGTGCTGTAGCATTTTTTATAATAGGCACTAAAGCTTCGTTATAAGCTGTATCACTACAAAATGCATAACTTTTTGGTTGTGGTGCTGGTAAAGTTACCGTTTGGTTTTTTACTATTTCTCCTTTTTTATTTGGTACATCTGCACCTTGTTTTAATTTACGATAATATGCTACGTCAATATCTTCATTAAGCACTGCATTCATATCCAACTTGCGTTCTCCTATTTTTTCTTTAAATAAAAAACCGTTGGTATATATGCGATGGTCTAATGGTATTGTATGTACTTCTACTTTTTCGTCTTCAAAAATAAGCTCTGATGATGTTGAAGTAAGCTCATGAAAGTATAAATTATAATTAGTCCAAGACTGGGCTAACTTCATTTGTAATACAATGACTTCTTTTAATCCTTTTGGTGCGTGAATATGTAGATCTGCCTCACGACCTAATAATCTAAATGTAGATATTAATCCTACTAAGCCAAAAAAATGATCGCCGTGTAAATGAGAAATAAAGATATGCTTTATGCGGTTAAATTTTATTTTATGTTTACGCAATTGTACTTGTGTTCCTTCTCCGCAATCAATTAAAAATAAATGATTTTTAATTTCTAAAACTTGAGATGTAGGATTTGTAAAAGTACGTGGTGTAGCGCTGTAACAGCCTAAAATATTTAACTTCATAAGTTGAATTTAAAATCCTAAATCGCGCTCCATTTCTTCCATTTCAATAATATCTTGTGCTTCTTGAAGTGTTGGCACTATTACTATTTCTTCTGGAGTTTTGTCTACATCTATACCTTCATTTACAATTACAAAAGAATGTTTTGCTGCACGATGTTGATTAGAAACTCTTAAAAACTCTATAATTTGTTCTAAAGGAATAGGTTTTATTGTATTTAAATTAACAATGATGTTATTGTTTTTAAATTTTGGATAAAGAGCCTCTATTTTTTTTACCAATTCTATAACCGAAGCATTTTCTTGGGTTATGGTTGTTATGTTTTCGTTTTGATCTATAATCATAACTTAGTTTTTAATTTTTGAAGCTAAAAGATAGATTACAGCCATTCTTACAGCTACACCATTTTGGACTTGGTCTAAAATTATGGCTTGTTTTGAGTCTGCAACATCACTAGTAATCTCTACACCACGATTTATTGGTCCTGGATGCATGATTGTTATTTCTTTATCTAAACTGTCTAATAGCTCTTTATTAACTCCAAACTGTTGGGTATATTCTCTTGTAGAAGGGAAATAACTAATATCCATACGCTCGTTTTGTACACGCAACATATTTGCTACATCACACCAATTTAAAGCTTTACGAAGGTTGGTTTCTACCTTTACTCCTAACTTATCAATATGTTTTGGCAATAATGTTTTAGGTCCACAAACCATAACATTTGCGCCTTGAAGTTTTAAAGCAAAAATATTTGATAAAGCCACACGACTATGCAAAATATCTCCTACAATAACTACATTTTTTCCTTTTACACTACCTAATCTTTCTCTAATAGAATACGAATCTAAAAGCGCTTGTGTTGGGTGCTCATGTGCTCCATCTCCTGCATTTACAATTGCTGCGTCTACATGTTTTGATAAAAAAACACCTGCACCAGGATTAGGATGACGCATTACTACCATATCTACTTTCATAGATAGGATATTATTTACTGTATCTATTAAGGTTTCTCCTTTTTTTACTGAAGATTGTCCAGCTGAAAAGTTAATGACATCTGCAGATAGTCTTTTTTCTGCTAACTCAAAAGACAGTTTTGTACGTGTTGAATTTTCAAAAAATAGATTAGCTATAGTTATATCTCTTAGCGAAGGTACTTTTTTAATGGGTCTATTAATAACCTCTTTAAAATGATCTGCTGTTTTAAAAATAAGCTCTATATCTTCTTCTTTAAGATATTTAATACCTAGTAAGTGATTAACACTTAATTCGCTCATAGTTTAATTATTTATAAGATATACCGTGTCTTCTTCTTCGTTTTCTTTCCAATGCACTTTAACTTTTTCATTGTTAATGGCATCTACTTGTCTTCCTCTGTAATCTGGTTGTATTGGTAAATGTCTACTAAAACGTCTGTCTATAAGTGTTAACAACTCTATTTCTGTAGGTCTTCCAAAACTTTGTATTGCTGTTAATGCAGCACGAATACTGCGTCCTGTATATAATACATCGTCAATAAAGACTACTTTTTTGTCTTCTACTACAAAGTTGATTTCTGTCTTATTTGCTTCTAAAGGTTTATCACTTCTTCTAAAATCATCTCTATAAAACGTAATATCTAAATGCCCTAATTGAAGATTTTTGACTTTATATTCTTTGGTTAAAATTTCAGCTAATCTATTTGCTAAAAACTTTCCTCTAGGCTGAATTCCTATTAAAACAGTATCTAAAAAGTCGTTATGATTTTCGATAAGTTGACAAGCCAATCTGTGAAGAATGATGTTTATTTCGGTTGCATTAAGTAGCACTCTTTGACTCATAGTGTTTTCCAAACGGGTTTGGTTAACAAAGGTAAAGTAAAATATGATAAGTTAAAAGGTGTTTTTGTTTTTACATAGAAAAAGGAGTTTTATTTCTAAAACTCCTTTACTAATCATTAAGAAATGTTGCTACCTCTTAATAAACTTATGTGTTATAGATGTATTTTCGTTTTCTAAAACTAACACGTAAATTCCTGTGTTTAATTGAGAAATATCTACAATATCTATAACTTCTGTATTATCTTCTTTATATATTTCTTGACCGGTTAAAGCGTAAATTGTTGAAGATGTAAAACTCTTGTTTCCTAAAATTTCTAATTTATTTTCTTTAGTTACTATTTTAGTGTCTTCAAATTCTTGAGTATCTGTACTTAAAGTAGCATCAAATTCACTCTTCATTGTTATACTAGTACCTCCTAATAAACTTGATAAATTAATACCGGAATCTGAGTTTTTATAAACTCTTAAATAATAGGTATTAGATGTACCAGTATCATCAATTACAAATTGAAAACTACCGCCAACTAATACAAATACCGTATATGCATTACAATCTAACTCTTGTAACTGACCAATATCTCCTTGAGGAGCTTTAAATATCTGATATTCAACATCAGTAATAACAGCTAAGCCTGCACATGCCATACCAATTGTCATTTTATTATCACCTACATTAACTGTATGTTTATAAAAAACATCATCTGCAGATATACAAGCTGGAGCTAATCCTGAATTTGAAGCTGAGTTGTAGTTTAAGATATCAATACTTGCCATAGTTCCATCAATAGGAATTGCATCATTTATAGTATCTCCGTTTTGACCAATAAGCGTTGTAACAAATAGAATTGTTACTAAGTGTAAAATATTCTTCATAATGTAAAAATTAGGGTTAATTAATTAAAAGCTATCTTATAACTAAGAAAAGTTAATTGATAGCTTATTATTTAAACCATAATTGTGCGCACATTATAATTTTAATAATAATTTACTGTTACATTTAAATTACAAAAAATATCACAATAAAATCAATAAATTTAGACGAATGACGTAATTTTTTAACACTTTTTAATGTATTGAAGAATACACCTACATTTTTAACAAGAAAAACACTACATAACTGATAATCATTTGTTTACAATAAAAAAAGGTGTTTTAAAGTAGTTACTAAAAAATCATAATATATAAGTGTAAATAATCGAAATAAAAAAGCCTCTCAAAAATTGAGAGGCTTTTAATTATATAAAAATTAAGTAAGATTACTTACCGTCCATTTTATCTTTTAATGCTTGTAACGCTTCGTTAGCATCACCTAAAGTTGGTTTTGCTTCTGCAGCTTGAGCTTCTGCTTTTTTAGCAGCAGCTTTTACGTTAGCAATCTCTTCTTCTTTAAATACAGCAGTATGAGATGCTACAACACGCTTAAATTCTTTATTAAATTCAATAATTTTAAATTCAGCAGTGTCACCTTTCTTAAGCATTTTTCCGTCTTCTTTTTCCATGTGACGAGATGGTACAAATGCAACGATATCTTCGTTAAACTCAATTGTAGCTCCTTTATCTACAACGTCTGCAATTTCTGCAGTATGAGTAGTACCTAAAGCAAATTCAGATTCGTATTTGTCCCAAGGGTTTTCTGTAGTTTGTTTGTGACCTAAAGATAATTTACGTCCTTCAACATCTAATTCTAATACAACTACATCTAACTTATCACCTACGTTACAAAACTCAGATGGATGTTTTATTTTCTTAGTCCAAGATAAATCTGAGATATAAATTAATCCGTCAATACCTTCTTCTAATTCTACAAATACTCCAAAGTTAGTAAAGTTACGTACAGTACCAGTGTGTCTAGAACCTACAGGATACTTTGTAGTAATATCTGTCCATGGATCTGGTGTTAATTGCTTAATACCAAGAGACATTTTACGGTCTTCTCTATCTAATGTTAAGATAACTGCTTCTACTTCGTCACCAACGTTAACAAAGTCGTTAGCAGAACGTAAGTGTGTAGACCAAGACATTTCAGATACGTGTACTAAACCTTCTACACCTTCTGCAACTTCGATAAATGCACCGTAATCTGCGATTACAACTACTTTACCTTTTACTTTGTCACCTACAGCAACTTCTTCTCCTAATGCATCCCAAGGATGTTTAGATAATTGCTTAAGACCTAATTGGATTCTTGACTTATCCTCATCAAAGTCTAAGATTACAACGTTTAATTTTTGGTCTAACTCAACGATTTCGTTTGGATGGTTGATACGAGACCATGATAAGTCTGTAATGTGGATTAATCCATCTACACCACCAAGGTCGATAAATACACCGTAAGATGTGATGTTTTTAACAACACCTTCTAATACTTGACCTTTTTCTAATTGACCAATAATTTCTTTCTTTTGCTCTTCGATATCTGCTTCGATAAGCGCTTTATGAGAAACAACAACGTTTTTAAATTCGTGGTTAATTTTAACAACCTTAAATTCCATTGTTTTATTTACGTACTGATCGTAATCTCTAATTGGCTTAACGTCAATTTGAGAACCTGGTAAGAATGCTTCGATACCAAAAACATCTACAATCATACCTCCTTTAGTACGACACTTAACAAAACCGTTTACGATTTC
>NZ_JBLXHI010000019.1:0-10719 GCF_048381695.1 Corallibacter sp.
ATCATTGCCATATCAGCGTTATCACCTAAACGGTTACCAAGTTTAATAATTCTTGTGTATCCTCCTGGTCTGTCTCCTACTTTAGGGGCAACATCTCTAAATAATTCTGCAACAGCTTCTTTTTGTCTTAAACGAGACATAACAATACGTCTGTTATGTGTTGTGTCTTCTTTAGATTTTGTTACTAAAGGCTCCACAAATTGTTTTAAAGCTTTAGCTTTAGCTACTGTTGTGTTAATACGCTTGTGTTCAATTAAGGAACAAGCCATATTGGCCAACATTGATTTTCTGTGAGCTGTTTTTCTCCCTAAGTGGTTTGTTTTTTTTCCGTGTCTCATGACATTTTGTTTTAATCACCATCTTGCTACAACCCTTTATAGAGCAAAATATGATGTATTAATCTTTATCTAATTTATATTTTGAAAGATCCATTCCAAAGTTTAACCCTTTCACATTAACAAGCTCTTCAAGCTCTGTTAAGGATTTTTACCAAAGTTACGGAACTTCATTAAGTCGTTTTTGTTAAAAGATACTAAATTCTAAGGTATCTACTTGCAGCTTTAACAGTTAAGCGCACGAACAGACAGATCCATATCAACCAATTTGGTTTTAATAGTTGTCTCATGTGAAGGGATTCTTCATCATAAGTTTCTGTTTGAGCTATCTCATCAGCTTCAAGGGTTATTCTTTCATCAGAGAACAACATGAAGTGATGGATTAATGTTTTTGCAGCTTCTGTTAAAGCATCTTGAGGTGTGATGGAACCGTCAGTAATGATTTCGAAAACCAATTTTTCGTAATCTGTTTTTTGTTCCACACGATAGTTCTCAATGCTGTACTTAACATTTTTTATAGGTGTGTAAATTGAATCTGTAAAGATGGTTCCTATAGGAGCAGAAGCTTTTTTGTTTTCTTCTGCTGGAACGTAACCTCTACCTTTTTCAATAGTAATTTCCATATTGATATTTACTTTAGGATCTAAATTACAGATTACAAGCTCTGAATTTAATATTTGGAATCCTGAAATAAATTTTTGAAAATCACCAGCTGTTATTTGATTTTGTCCTGAAGAGATATTGAGACAATTCGCTGTCACATCTTCTGTTGTCTTTTTGAAACGTACTTGTTTTTAAGTTTGAAATATTTCAGTAACATCTTCAACAACGCCAGCAATAGTAGAAATTCATGATCTACACCTTCAATTCTAACCGAAGTGATTGCAAATCCTTCTAGAAAGAAAGTAAAACTCTTTAGAGCATTTCCAACTGTTAATCGTAACCAGGTTCTAAGGACGAAATTCAATTTTCCTTAAAATCGGTTGGATCAATGATGATTACTTTGTCGGGCTTTGAAAATTAAATGCATATTTGCATTTGTATCAGTTATTATTTAGTATAATTCGACGATGGTGTTCGTTTATGTTTCTGGAATTTAATTCTAGCAGGTACAAAGCAAGTACCTTCTTTCTTTTCGGTATTCAAAATAATCCATTCGTAAACTTGGCAGATTTGATAAAGATTTATCGATAGCTTCAAGCGATTTTGATTTTTCTCTTGTAACAACATCTCCAGGTTTTAGGTGGTAAGATGGGATGTTACAATTTCTCCGTTTACTGTAATGTCTGTGGGACATAGTTGTCTAACACATTTCTTGAGGATATTCCCATTCTAAAAACAATTGTCAATCTGGACTCATAATTGTAACAATACTTCCCCTGTAATTCCAGGAGCAGCAGTTGCTTTTTTAAACATGTTTCTGAATTGCTTTTCCAACACACCATAAGTGTATTTTGCTTTTTGCTTTTCCATTAACTGGATTGCATATTCAGATTTTTTTCCACGACGCTTGTTTGCACCATGTTGACCTGGAGGATAGTTTCTTTTCTCAAAAGACTTATCTTCTCCATAAATAGCTTCACCAAACTTACGAGCTATTTTAGTTTTAGGACCAGTATATCTTGCCATATTAAATTTGTTATGAGAGTGGTTATGAATTAAGGTCTTAATCTTATCCTTCGATAACCGTTATCCTCTTATTAATACTTGATTGTTTTTATAATTTGCAAATTTAAACATAAAAATTAATACCAACTATAATTTAATTATAATTGATATTAATTCTAAATTATGAGTAAATTATACTCTTCTACGCTTTGGAGGGCGACATCCATTATGAGGTAATGGAGTAACGTCGATAATTTCAGTTACTTCAATTCCAGCATTATGGATAGAACGGATAGCAGATTCTCTACCGTTTCCTGGTCCTTTTACGTAAACTTTAACTTTTTAAGTCCGGCTTCTTTAGCAACTCCAGATGCATCTTCCGCAGCTAATTGAGCAGCGTAAGGTGTGTTCTTTTAGAACCTCTGAATCCCATTTTACCAGCAGATGACCATGAAATAACGTCACCTTTCTTATTTGTTAAAGACACAATAATATTGTTAAAAGAAGCAGTAATATGAGCTTCCCCAACCGCGTCTATTATAACTTTACGTTTTTTGTGCTTTTAGTATTTGTCTTTGCCATACTACTTATTATTTAGTTGCTTTTTCTTATTAGCAACTGTTTTTCTTCTACCTTTTCTAGTTCTAGAGTTGTTTTTAGTACGTTGTCCTCTTAATGGAAGACTAGCTCTATGACGGATCCCTCTGTAACATCCTATGTCCATTAATCGCTTAATGTTCATTTGAGTTTCAGAACGTAATTCACCTTCAATAGTAAAAGTTCCAACAGCTTCACGGATTGCTCCAATTTGATCATCTGTCCAATCTTGTACTTTGATGTTTTCATCAACTTTAGCCGTTGATAAAATTTCTTGAGCTCTACTTCTACCTACACCATAGATGTAAGTTAATGAAATGACTCCTCTTTTCTGTTTCGGTATGTCTACTCCTGCAATTCTTGCCATAATTATCCTTGTCTTTGTTTGAATCTAGGATTCTTTTTGTTAATGACGTAAAGTCTACCCTTTCTACGCACGATTTTACAATCTGCACTTCTTTTTTTAACTGATGCTCTTACTTTCATCGTAATTAGTATCTATAAGTTATGCGAGCCTTACTTAAGTCGTAAGGGCTCATTTCTAATTTTACTTTATCACCTGGTAACAACTTAATGTAATGCATACGCATTTTACCAGATATATGTGCAGTCACAATGTGACCATTTTCTAATTCTACACGAAACATCGCATTAGATAATGCTTCAATAATTGTTCCGTCTTGTTCTATTGCTGCTTGTTTTGCCATAGTATAATAATTAAGCTACTGCCTTTCTATTTTTACCCGTTTTCATCAAGCCATCATAGTGTCTATTTAACAAGTATGAATTTACTTGTTGCATAGTGTCAGTGCAACTCAACCAAAATTAATAATGATGTACCACCAAAAATAAGGCCCATCAGATTGTACGTTTAAGAACTTAACTATAAATGCTGGGAACACAGCTAGTGCTAAGAAAATAGAACCTGGTAAGGTAATTTGTGACATGATTATCTAGATACTCCGAAGTTTCAGATCCTGGGCGAATGCTGGGTTAAATCACCACTACGTTTTAAATCATCAACCATTTTATTCGTTGGTACTGTAATCGCCGTATAAAATAAGTAAAAACTATAATTGAAAGCGGCAACACATTATTACAGTCCGAAAATGTCTGAGAAATTAGCTTGCATCCATTGACCAGTAGAGGTACCTTCTAAGAAAGAAAACTTCCAATAAGTCCAGGAACAAACATAATTGCCTGAGCGAAGATAATTGGCATCACTCCAGAAGCATTAAGCTTAAGAGGATAAACTGTCTAGCACCAAATACATTTTTCTCATAACCACCAGTTACAGATCGTCTTGCATACTGAACAACTATTTTCTAACACCATTACTAACATTACACATGCTAAAATAATTGCTAACCAAGTACAAATTCGAAAAGAATCATCATTACGTTATTTCAGTTCTATTCTAGACACTGCATTTTGTAAAAATGACTTTGGCATTGTTGCGATAATACCCACCATAATTAATAATGAGATACCGTTACCAATTCCTTTATCTCCATAATTTTTCCTTATAACCACATCGCGAAGATACTGTAACTAAGATCACTATAGAAGAAATAGAATACCCCACCTTGACCTAATAAAGCCGATTCAGGGATTCCAAACATGGTACTTAAACTTGCTAAATAACCAGGCGCTTGTACTAAACAAATTGCAATGGTTAACCATCTAGTAATTTGAGTATTTTTTCGACCACTCGCTCCTTCTTTTTGTTGGTTTGTAAATACGGAATAGCAATTCCCATTAACGAACTACAGTAAGAGATATATAAGGCATAATACCTAATGCAAATACGAAGCATTAGCAAAGCTCCTCCTGTAAGGCGTTTAGTAACCCCATTATACCATTCTCGGTACCTGTTTTGCAAGTTTTAACTGTTGACATCGATTCCTGGTAAAACGATTTGGGCTCCAAAACAGTAAACTAATAATAGACCAAGTGTAACTATGATTCTATTTCTTAGTTCTTCAATTTTTCAAACATTTTTTAAAGTCTCTATAAATTTCATACTCTAGTTGGTCTTATAAAGTTACAGCTTCTCCACCAGCAGCTTCTATTGCAGCCTTTGCTGAAGCAGTAAATTTATGAGCTGTTACATAAGTTTTGCTTTTAATTCTCCACGTCCTAAAATTTTAACTAGTTCGTTTTTACCAACAATCCTAAATTCACAAGAGTTTCAAAGTCTAATGTAGTTTCGATTTTTTCTCATCAGCTAATTTCTGTAACGTATCAAGTTAACACCTTGATAGTCTACTCTGTTGATATTTGTAAAGCCAAACTTAGGTACACGTCTTTGAAGTGGCATTTGCCCTCTTCAAATCCTACTTTCTTAGAATAACAGAACGAGATTTAGCTCCTTTGTGACCCGTGTTGCCGTACCCCTTTTCCAGAACCTTGTCCTCTACCTATTCTCTTACCTTGAGTTTTAACTGAACCTTCTGCAGGTTTAAATTACTTAAATCCATTTTCAGTATTGTTTTAAGCTTCCTCAACAGAAACTAAGTGATTTACTTTTCTTACCATTCCTAGTATACTAAGTGTTTTCGTGCTCTACAGTTTGCCCAATCTTTGAGACCTAAAGCTAATAAAGTTTGCTTTTGACTTTTAGTACAATTGATTGCGCTTTTAACTTTTATTACTTTATTTTTGCCATTGCTTTAAATATTAACCGTTAAAAACTTTTTCTAAGAAATTCCTCGTTCACGAGCAATTGTGTCGCATCTCTTAACTGTAATAAAGCATCAAATGTTGCTTTTACTACGTTATGTGGGTTTGATGAACGAGATTTAGATAAACAATCATGTACACCTACTGCCTCAAGAACTGTTCTTACAGCTCCACCAGCGATAACCCTGTACCAGGTGCTATGAGTGTAATGTTTGCTCTCGCTCCACCATACTTCCCTTTTTGTTCGTGTGGTAATGTTCTTTTCACTATTGGAATACGAACTAAGTTTTTCTTAGCGTCTTCGATACCTTTAGCAATTACTAGCTACATCTGATTTCCCTAAACCGTATTCTACACCTGCCTCGTCTCCTACAACACTTGCTGAGAATCCAGCTCTACCTCCTAGTTCTTTTGTTACTCTTTGTACACAATTAAATGATCTTTAGATCTAATCCATGGTTTACTAACCACTTTTGTATTTATGATACATAATTTCTTAAATTTAAGTCCTGCTTCTCTAGCTCCTTCAGCTAATGATTTTACTCTACCGTGATATAAATAACCACCTCTATCAAAGTGATTGTCTCTACACCTGCTTTTAAAACTTTTCAGCAACTGACTTACCTACTAAGCAGCTATTTCAGATTTGCTTCCTGTTGCAGTACTAATGTCTTTATCTCTTGAAGATGCTGCACTGATAGTTTTGCAGATACGTCATCGACTAATTGAGCATAAATTTCTTTATTACTTCTAAAAACAGACAATCTTGGCTTTGATTCCGCACCAGAGACAATTTTGCGAATTCTGTTTTAATTCTTATTCTTCTTTCGTTTTTGTTAGCACCATAACTTAATTATTAAGCTGATTTACCTGGCACTGTTAACTCTTCACCTACAATTTAATTCCTTTTCCTTTGTAAGGCTCTGGTGGTCTAATCCACGGATTTCCATACGTTGTCCACCAATTGCTTATCGTAAAGTTAATTTAATAATTGGGTTTACCTTTATCTGAAACTGTTTCAACGTACTTCAGATGCTAAGCTCATAACGATGTTATGAGAAAAACCTAAACTAAATCTAGTTTTGACCTTGGTGACTTGCTCTGTAACCAACACCAACTAGTTCTAGTTGTTTAGTCAACCTTTAGATACTCCTTCTATCATATTGTTAACTAAAGATCTTTATAAACCGTGTTTGGCTTTGCGATCTTTAGACAGATGGACGTGTAACTTAACTTTCTTCTTCTACCTTAACCTCACAGCATCGAAATTCTGAGTTAATTCTCCAATTTCCCTTTTACTGTGATGACGTTATCTTTTACTTCTACAGTAACTCCTTCTGGAATTACTACTGGATTGGCTCTATTCTTGACATTTCTTCTCCTTTTAGATTATTAAACGTAACATAAAACTTCACCACCAACGTTTTCTCTTTGACGCGCTTACCAGTCATTACCGTGAGATGTAGATACGATAGCAATACCAAGACCGTTAAGAATACAATGGTAATTCGCTTGAACTAGAATATTTACATCGACAGGTTTACTTATTCTGGATCTTTCTAATCTGGAGTTCTTTTGTGTCTTTATTGTACTTAAGGGCTATTTTAATGGTTCTTGTACTTTTTAAATACGAACTTGTAACTTAAAATATCCTTGATCGAATAATATTTTAGTAATGTCCTTTTAAATTTGATGCAAGTTTCAACTACTCTGTGGTTAGCACGCACTGCGTTTCTAACTCTATTATGATAATCTGCAATTGGATCTGTATACATATGTATTGATTTGCGGACTTGGTTTTAAGCGTCGTTGCTTAAACCTTAGCCCAATTTATAATTTTACCAGCTTGCTTTCTAACTCCTGGTATTAAACCTTGGTTCGCCATTTCTCTAAACATAACGAGAGATACCAAGGTACGCATGTATCCTTTTGGTCTTCCCGTTAACTTACATCTATTGTGTTGACGTACCGGAGGGCATTTTTTGGCAACTTTTGTAATGCTTCGTAATCGCCAGCTGCTTTTAAGCTTTACGTTTCTCTGCATGTAGCTACTGTTTTAGCTCTTTCACCTCGCGGGCTTTCATTGATTCTTTAGCCATAACTTAGTTTTTTGAAAGGTAATCCTAATTCAGTTAATAATGATTTAGCTTCTTTGTCTGTATCGGCTGTTGTTACAAATGTAATATCCATTCTGATTTTATTAACTTTGTCAATGTTATCTCTGGAAAAATAATTTCTCAGTAACTCCTAAATTGTAGTTACCTCTTCCGTCAAATCCAGTCGCTTTAATTCCATTAAAATCTCTTACACAGGTAAGCTGAAGTGATTAAACGGTCTAAAAAGTCGTACATTTTTCACCACGTAAAGTTACTTTAGCGCCAATTGGCATTCCTTTACGTAATTTAAATGTTGCAACATCCTTTTAGATAACGTTGCTATAGCTCTTTGTCCTGTTATAGTTGTTAATTCCTCAACTGCGTGATCAACTAATTTTTATCTGCTACTGCCTTTCAACTCCTTAGATAATACTATCTTAGTAAGTTTTGGTACTTGTCACATTACTATAACCAAATTCTTCTGTAAGAGCTGCAATTACTTTGCTTTTATACTCTTCTTTGAGTCTAGGTGTATATGCCATAACTATATTACTTCATTAGATTTTTTAGAAAATCTTACTTTCTTGTCTCCTTCTACTCTAAAACCTGTAGCTTCTCCTTTCGAAGTGACAAAGATAGGTTAGAGATTTGAATTAGACTTCTTTTTCAGCAATTCCTCCTTGCGGATTTTGTGCGCTAGGTTTGGTATGTTTTTACCATATTAACACCTTCAACGATCGCTTTGTTCATATCTGTTAATACCTTTTGTACTACACCTTCAGATCCTTTGTGATCATATTACTTTACGGTATCCCTGATTTTATTTTAAGCTTTGTCATCTTTTTATCAATTAAAGCACTTCTGGTGCTAATGATACAATTTTCATGAATGTTTATCACGAAGTTCTCTAGCAACCGGTCCGAAAACACGTGTTCCTCTCATTTCCCCTGTTGGTTTAAGTACACAAAGCATTATCATCGAATCTAATAAGATCCATCTGGACGTCTTACTTCTTTCTTAGCGAACAACTACTGCTGTTGAAACTGCTCCTTTTTTAATGTTTCCATTAGGGTAAATTCTTTAACTGTAACAACAATTTTGTCTCCTACAGAAGCATATCTTCTTTTAGTACCACCTAGAGCACGTATTGTTAATACTTCTTTTGCTCAGTGTTATCTGCTACTTTTAGTCTTGATTCTTGTTGTACCATAATTACTTCGCTCTTTCAATTATTTCAACTAATCTCAACATTTAGTTTACTTAAGGTCGTGTTTCCATGATCTTTACTGTATCTCAATATTACAGTCGTTTGTTTCATCGTGTGCAACATATTTCTTTGTTTAACACGAATTTATTACATAAGTGTTTTACTTTTCGCTACAACTACAATTTTTGCATCTTGTTACTAGTAACTACTCTATACGTTCTTTTCTTAAGTTTCTTTTTTCCATCATTAAGCAGAATTATTGTAATTCTCTTTTAGTTATTTCTGTTGCCAATCTCGCTACATCGTCTTACAGAGCGTAATTGAATTGGGTTCTCTAAAGAATATTGCATGTGCCATTTTTAGGTCTGAATAACTCTTTTTGTTTCACTAAGTTTCTCTTGTTCAGCTACAGATAATTCTTTAATTTCTGATTGTTTCATAATATCAAATAAATTATGCTTCGTAATCTCTAGCGATTAAAAACTTTGTTTTTACAGGTAATTTTGAGCCGCTAAACGTAAAGCTTCTTTAGCCACGTCTAATGGTACTCTCCTACTTCAAAAAGTATTCTACCTGGCTTAACTACTGCTGCCCAATATTCTACTGCTCCTTTACCTTTACCCATACGCACTTCTAGGGTTTCTTTGTAATAGGCTTGTCTGGAAATATTTTAATCCAAAGTTGCCTCTCTTTTCATATGACGAGTAGCTGCAATACGAGCTGCTTCTATTTGACGCGACGTTAAAAAACTCGAGTCTAGTGATTTATTCAAGGTTCCGTTTGAAAGTTGGTGTCCTCTACAGAGTTCCCTTCATACGGCCTTTTGCATTTACGAAATTTTTGTTCTTTTAGGCTGTAACATTTTCTCTTTTCTTTAAAAATTACTTTCTACGACGAGATTGGTTTTATTGTTTCCACCTGTTCGTACCTTTTCCTTGCTTCTTAGATAATCCAACAAGAGGAGAAAGCTCTCTTTTACCATATACTTCACCTTTCATGATCCACACCTTAACACCTAATCTACCATAAGTAGTATGTGCCTCAACAAGTGCATAATCAATATCGGCTCTAAAAGTTGATAAAGGAATACGTCCTTCTTTGTAGTGCTCAGAACGTGCCATTTCAGCACCATTTAAACGACCACTAATCTGGATTTTAATTCCTTCAGCGTTCATACGCATTGTTGCCGCGATAGCCATTTTTATTGCTCGTCTGTAAGAGATTCTGGTCTCAATTTGACGGGCAACACTAGCAATGGGTCAAGCTCAGGTCTTTTGATTTCAAAAATATTAATCTGAACTTCTTTACCAGTAATTTTCTTAAGCTCTTCCTTTAACTTGTCTACCTCTTGACCGCCTTTACCAATAATGATACCTGGACGAGCCGTAGTGATAGTAACGGTTACAAGTTTAAGTGTTCTCTCGATAATTACTCTACTTACACTAGCTTTAGATAAACGCGCGTGAACGTATTTTCTGATCTTATCGTCTTCGGCAAGTTTATCACCATAATCGTTTCCTCCATACCAGTTAGATTCCCATCCTCTGATAATCCCTAAGCGATTTCCGATTGGATTTGTCTTTTGTCCCATATCTATCTTAGCTTTGTGTATTATTGTTAGCTCCTACCACGATAGTCACGTGGTTTGAACGTTTTCTTATTCTGTGTGCACGACCTTGTGGTGCTGGACGTAATCTTTTTAACATAGATCAGCCATCTACTCTTGTCTCTTTTACAAAAAGTTCTGCTTCTTCAATGCTTGCGTCTTCGTTTTTAGCTTGCCAGTTAGCGATAGCTGATACTAACAAGGTCTCTAAACGATTTGAAGCTTCTTTAGAACTAAACTTTAAAATGTTAAGTGCTTTTTCTACGCGTTCACCTCTTACTAAATCGGCTACTAAACGCATTTTTCTCGGTGATGTAGGACAGTTATTAAGCTTTGCAAAAGCGATGTGCTTTTTACTTTCCTTAATAGCGTCTGCCATTTGTTTTTTACGACTTCCCATAGCTTACTACTTTTTACCTTTATTTTTAGCACCAGCGTGACCTCTAAAAGATCTTGTTGGTGAAAATTCTCCTAACTTGTGACCTACCATGTTCTCTGTTACGTAAACAGGTACGAACTGGCGACCGTTATGCACTGCGATTGTTTGTCCAACAAAATCCGGTGTAATCATACTAGCTCTAGACCAGG
>NZ_JBLXHI010000020.1:0-10237 GCF_048381695.1 Corallibacter sp.
TCCAAAAGTCTTTTTTTTTTTTTACAAAAATCAGAATCTTTTTTTAATCATCACACACAACTTTTAGCAATGACCCAACACAACACAAGTTGGTATTAAATCTTAAAAACATTATATAAGAAAAAAACCTAGCCGCATACTATGTGACTAGGTTTCAATTCTTGCTATTAATTCAACAATTACTTAACGAGGGATTAATTAATTCTTGCTGATGGCGTAAAGATAAGACAGCGCTTTCACTTTTTACTGTGGAAAAACCGTAAACTTACTGTGGAGAAACCGTAGTTTATAGCATTAACAATGCTTTCAAGAGTATTTTTTAATCAAAAACAAGCCATATTTTATCTCTTTTTTATAAAAACCCTTTTTCTCGGGCCTCTTTTAGTAATGTTTCGTCTTTTCCATCTTCTACAGAAAACAAAAGTTTAAGTTGTTTTTTTCGCTTTTCTATCGCACTTGTAGAAATATCTACATACTCATTTAAGCTTCTTGTCTTAATACCTTGTGATAGCAAATGCAGAATTTTTCGATTAATATCATCAACATAAATATCACTAGAAATTGTTTTCTTTAAATAATTATTAACCGTACTACTATAATAAGGTGGAGATTTTAATATTTGCTGAAAACCATCTGCCAATTCCATAGATGTTAAATCACTTTTTATAAGAAAGCCATCTGGATTTATTTCTTTAATTATATTATGAATTCTAAACGTTTCATTAAACATGGTAAGAATGACAATCTTAGCTCTAGGCATTAATTTTTTTGCCAGTAAAGCCAAGTCTTCACCTGAGGCATATTGGCCATCTTCTGATCCAGGTAAACTGATATCAAAAAAACAAACATGATATGGGTATTTTTTTGATGCACGCTCTATCATAATAACTGCTTCGTCACAATTATGCGCTGTATCTATATGTAAAGTTTGATCATTTTGCTTTGTTGCCATTAACACATTTTGATAGCCCTCAATAATAATTGGGTGGTCATCTACCATTAAAATGTTGATATGATTCATGTGGTTATTTTTTTTGGTCACATGTTATTCTCACACTAAACGTATTACAATAAATATTGAAATTCGTTTTGCGCTCGGGTCATGCTGATTGGTTTATATAGGGAATCTGAACATTAACTTGTGTTCCATTGTATGGCTGGGACGAAAATGAAATCTCACCTTCAATATCTTCAACACGAGATCTCATGTTTTTTAATCCAATACCTTTTCTACTTTTAGAAGTATCAAAGCCTTTGCCATCGTCAATAATATCTATGCAAATTAAGTGTTTTTCTAATGAAATACTAATTTTTATCGTTTTTGCATTAGCATGCTTATAGATATTTTGCATGGACTCTTGAATGATTCTGTAAATATTAATTTTGGTTTTATTGGACACCAAATCCCAACTAATATCATCCGTATAACTAAATTGATGTTCTAAGTTATAAGCTTCAGCTTGGTTTTCAATAAGTTCAGTAAGAATATCCATAAACCCAGATCCTGCTACAAAATCAGTATTTAATTCGTGAGATATTTTACGTATATCTTGTTCAACAGTTTGAAGCTGACTAATATATTTAGCCCTAGTCATCATAGCTTCTTTTCCTTCTTTAAAATTAATACTATCCAAACTTAAGCGCACACCAAAGAGTCCTCCCAATACACCATCGTGCAATTCTTTTGATATTCTTATTTTCTCCTTGGCTCTAGCTTCATCCACTTTATCTTGCTGCACTAACATTAAGTTATAAATATCTTCATTTGCTTTTTGCTGTACCTGTATAAGCTTTAACTTTCTATTTTTTGCACGTTGAGAAACGAATAGATAAGTTAAAATTGCTGTTACCAATAAACCAATAGATAAGATAAGTAAGTATAAATTTTCTTTAGAAATTTTTTCGTTTTCTGCAACTAACTGATCAGTTTCATATTCTATTCTTGCGAATTTATTCCTAACGTTACGTTCTATATTTATTAAACTATCGCTTAACTTAATATACTCATATAAATAACGTTTACCTTCTTCGCCTTTTTTAATTTTTGAAAGCAGCATTAATGCTTCTAATGTATAATTGTTAGCATATAACTTTTTGGATATGTTATAAGCTCCCTCAGCATATATATAAGCTGAATCATTTTCCTCGAATTCGAGATAAAATTTAGACAAATCAATATCTACAGCAATCCTGATTAAATCATCATCATACTGTACAGCTAAATCATGTGCTTCATGAAAAGCTTTTGAAAGCTCTGAGTAATTTCTATTGCCATTAAGCAGTTGGGTATGCCCAAGATTACTCATAATTAAAGCATAAAAAGTAGGATCCTCTTCATGATACTTTGATCGCAACGGCAACAAACTACTATACAACTCAATAGCCTTATCGTAATCTCCAATTTTCTTATAAACAAATGCCTTATTATGGATAGAGAAAACTCTATTAAGAAAACCGTCGTTCATTTTGTTAGCTATATCTATAGCCTTATCATGGTATTGGATAGATTTATCAAACTGATTAAGCTCCGAAAATATACCGGCAATTCTATTATGTAAGATCCATAAATCGTCTAAATTATCTTCATTTTCTGGTAAATCATTCAAAAGTTTTATAGCCCGAATGGCATTGGTTTCACTCGAGGTATAATCTTTCTCATTATACTGTAAATCTGCAATACTCATTAAAGAATACGCCTCTTCCTTATAATTTTTTAATGTCGAATAATATTTTAGAGATTTAGAAAAATAGAAAAAAGAACTATCATAGACTTTAACAAACTTATAGTAACTCGCCAGATTCCCTGCAGATACAGCAAGAGCCGAAGTGTCTTTAAGTTTTTTAGCTAATTTATAATTGAATTGATTTACAGAGATGTATTTGTCATAATCTTCTGCATAAAAATATTTTAAAGATAGATTTCGATTTGCTTTTAATACTAAAGAATCAATTTTTGAAGTTTTAGCAATCTCAACGGATTGAAGACTGATAGCAATGCGTTCCTCTTGCGAATAATTAGACTTCTTAGATTCTTCTATAAGTGAATCTACCTGAATCGCTATCGTATTACGGCCAGAGTTCTGACCATAAATTTTTGTACATAAAAATAATATTAAAAATAAAGCCCTCAACAATTTAATTATAAGTATTTACTCAAAGGTATATTAAATATATGGAAGGCAAAAAGCCCTAATCGTAATTAGGGCTAATTATTAATATATTTTTTTGACGAAGGTTTAACCGTTAGTCTTTAACTTAACTTTATTTTTTGTGTGCGCAATTAAATCATAATTCTCATGCGTGTTATAAGTAGGTTCATCATTATTAGCGACAACAGCTTCAGACTGTACTCCAGATACAGTTAATAATAATACAGCGACTAGGGCAATAGTAATTTTTAGGGTTTTCATATGTATATATAAATTTAGGGTTTACAAAATAGTCAACATTAAACTGCGCAACGCATAACGTTACATTGAGGGAAGGGAATGGATTATTAACTATTTTAGGCGCTACCTAAAATTGTACTATAAATTAAAACGAGGGACGTTTTTCTAGACAAGCAAATGCCTAATAGTAAAATGGATTAAAATTTTCCTTTATAAGCGATTTGAGGACTTATTGAGGACTACAAAGATACATATCTTTACGAAATTTCCAAACGATATGTCGACGAAAGGTAGATATTGTCCGACCAAAAACACATTTCATGTTCATAACCTGTTGATAACTTGAACTTTATACCTCTAAAAAATATTCGTATTCTCTATTTTTTTATTATAATAAATGAATGCTTAATTCAAAAACTTGACAATACCAGAAGCCAATGACTCATAAAGCAAAAAAGATCTCAGCATAACACTTACAAAACAATATTAAAAACGTAGTAGAAAAAAAATATAGGCCCTTTTGGTGTTTTTAGATTTGTTTTTTTAGTTCGTCAGTCAAAATTAAAAAAGCTAAAAATCTCCTAAGCAAGTCTATTAAACAACAAGCAAAATACAGTCTAACAAAGAGAAAAGTCACCCAAAACCAAAGCGCAAGGTGAATCTTTATTGACATAATGAAAATGGCATATGAAAATTAATTTTAAGTAAAATTATTATATATATTTAAGGTTTATCAAATAAAATCTTACAGAACATTAAACTCCATTTATTAAGTGTATAATTAAAACTTTATTCACTATTTAAAATATCCTATCCACTAATGCTGCTCCACTATTTAAAAATTATCTTTTACTGCTTTCCTGCTCTAATCATTGCACAACATATTGATCCCATTACCTTAGAGGATGAAATCTCTAAACTCAACGACCAACAACAGTACGAGACCTCTTTATTAAAATTAGACAAGATTGTTCAAGATCCTAAATCCGATCCATTTGACAAAGCTCATGCTTACATTCAAATGGCCTATACATTTAAGCGTGTCTACAATTATGTAATGACCATTAATAAGCTTGAACAAGCTGAATTAGAAGCCAAAAAATCTACCCATAGAGAAGAGTTAGAATCAAAAATTTTAGCCGAAAAAATGTTTGTTTATTTCGACATGCAAGATCAATCAACAGTAGTAATGCTTCTCGAAAAGTTTGACGACAATACTGTTAAACACCTAACTAGAGAAACTCTTGCCCACTACTATACCGTATTAGGAGCTGTGGCATTCTGGGATGAGGATTACAAAAAAGTAGAAGAGAATTACGACTTAGCCATATCAATTTTAGAAAAAGACAACCCTAAACACTTACCTAATATATATAGAGCAAAGCTAACACTATACTCAACTCTTGGAGATTACAACAAAGCCATGCAAGCTTTTGAAAAGGGTCTATATTATGCCGAAAAACATGATGTACCAATCTATAATATTATAATACACGAAGGCTTAACCCAACATTATAAACGCATTCACGACTATGAAAACGCCTTAAAGACACAGCAATTAGTTTCAGAAAAAAGAGAACAGTACAATTTCACCAACCATAGCGAGAAGCTCTTAGCTTTACAAAACCGACTCAAAGAAGAAAGACTTAAAATTCAGCAAGAAGCTAAAAAAAAACAGCAGATTTACTTAGTTGTTATTTCTGCAATTATAATCACATTAATCATTGTACTCTTAATATTATTACGTGTTTATAAACAAAAGAATAAATTAATATTACGAGAAAATCAATATATACGTAACGAAGTTGAACGTTTATCTGCTAAAATTGATACTAAAACAAACACTAAAAATATTTTAGAATCACATAATTTAACCGAGAGACAGCTCGAAGTCATTAAATTAGTTAAAGAAGGAAAAACGAATAAAGAAATTGGAGTTGAACTTTATATTTCTGAAAATACTGTTAAATATCATCTAAAAGCTATCTACGAACTTTTAGGTGTAAAAAATCGCATCATACTCCGAGAAACCTACGAACTATAATCCAATTTACAGTGGCTTAAAATATTAGACACAAGAAAACCGTCAAAAGCGTTTTTTATTATGATAACAATGTCATAATAAAAAGTTATCCTGGAAACCACCGTAGATTCCTCCCTATTTACATCATTATTTTTAAAATATTTAAGGGCAATAAAGAATAGCACCACCAAAATAACGTATCATTTTTGTAATCAATAACTATCAAAAATGATGATTTCAACCTATTTTTTACAGCTTTCATCGATATAATTACATCAAAAAAGCTGAGTTTTTCATAAAATAAAAACACAAAACACGACACACAAAAGAATCCCCAGCACAACCAAACCAAGCCTAAAAACCTAAAAATCAACACATAACAACACACTACCCCATGGGTAGTTTCCAAAACTACACGCTTACTACCCGTCATTTTTTCCGTTTTATTGAAAAATCAAATCATATTTGCCTCAACCAAATTAAATCACAATGAACCTATATCTTTTAAAACATGAAAGCACTTCCAGACTTATAAAAAGCTATTTCAGCTTAAAAAGACCCATTAACAACTTAAAGATTTGAAATCTCGGGTCAATTAAAACAATTATTCAAAAACAAGAAATCTATACGCAAACTTTCAAGATCTGATAGCTCTTGACAAGGAATAAGTGGCGTCTTACAGATAAAGACGCCTAGTTTAGCCTAAAGAATAAAGCTAAATCATTAATGCAAAAATTTTAAAAAATACACCAATTCTAACATAATATAAATATGAAAAATACAATTACCTTTTTATGTCTTCTGTTTGCTGCTTTAGCTATTAAAGCTCAAAACAAAACCACTATTGCATTTCTTCCGATGTCTTATGACGAACAATCCATTAGTAGCAATGAAGCCAAAATAATTCAAGAAACAGTTATCAATGGCTTTGTTTCTTCTAAAAGATTCACGGTGGTGGATAGAGAAAAATTAGAAGAAATTGAAAAAGAAAAGAAACTTCAAAGAACAGAAGCTTTTATGGATAGCGAAAATACCGTTGCAGAAGGGCTTGGTAAAGGAGCTAGTTATTTAGTTGACGGAAGCATTATTGCTATTAGTAATTCTGAGATTAAGAAAAATAAATGGACATCCACCATTAATATTCAAATTAGAATGCTAGACGTTTCTACTGGCGAAATCTTGCACACAGAAACTGTGAATTCTGTATTTACACCTTTTAACAAGGACATTAAAAAAGTAATAAAGCCTTACTATTCTAAAGACGAATACAAAAGATTAGAAGAAAAAGAAAAGCTATTATTAGATTCTTCTAGCACAAGCTCAGAAGCTTTTAATCTTGCTTTAATACCATTAAGTGATAATATCATTAAAGCCACAAGAGCTCTTTTTCCGTTACCAGCTAACATCATTGGTTGGAAAAAGAAAGAAAAGCATGAATTTACATTTGGAGCAGGAACTGCCGCAGGAGTGCAAGCTGGTCAGATTATAGATGTGGTAAAAACCTCTACAATCACTATGGGCGATAAGGAAATAGAAAGAAATGAAGTCGTTGGTTCTGCTTGGGTCATTAGAGTAGATGACCAAAACTTTTCTGTAGCCACTTTAATAAACAACCAAAAAGACATTAAAAAGGCCGTTAAAAATGGACAACCCCTAGGAGTCTTAGTGAGATAAATAACAAATCAATAACCATTATAACAAACCAATAACCTTTAAATCTTAACATTATGAAAAACATTTACTTATTATCAATTCTTGTAACCATCCTAGTAACAAGCTGCCGTTCAGGCTTACAATCGTCGGAATTACCAGAATTGTCGGTTAACCCATATTCAACATCTCAACTTATTGAACATGACACCCAAGGCATTGTAACCTTACTAGGATCTAGTGATGAATTTAGAGTAAAGCAAGACGCCATAGACAACGCACAAAAAAAAGCAATACGACATTTATTATACATAGGCTTTCCAGGAACAGATATGAAAAACCCAATGATTAAAAAAGGAAAACGCGTTGAAACGGAGAACAAAGCATTTTTTGATCAGTTTTACAAATCAGGCTACAAACAATACATCACAAGTAACCAAGTAGAATACTTTGATTGTGAAGATGCAATTAAACAATGTATAACTGCAGCATCTACGTTTAAACTTAACTACAATCTTTTAAGAAGAGACTTAGAACGCAACAAAATTTTAAATAAAATAGGATTTTAATTATGACTAAAACAACATATCTTTTAAGAACAATAGTAATAGTGATCTGCTGTTTTCAAACCTTTTCAACGTTTGCTCAAATTGAAGCAACTAAAAGTGATGAAGTCGCAAGAGCACAAGCCAAATTAATGGTTGTACCTTATACTAAAGAAGGTGAAGACATTAGAAAAATCTTAGACGACAATCCATACATTCGCTCTGCAATGTCCATGGTTAAACAATCCTTTGACCAACGTGGATGGACGACTGTAGATTTTGTTGCAAATCTAAGAGCTGCCGAGTCTAATCGTGCTTTTCAAATGGATAGGCAAGCAGACTTTAAAGCCGATTTAATCGCTGGGTCTGGTACTGATATTTATGTGCAGGTAGACACACAACTTACAACCGATGATTCTGGATCCGCAAGTGTAACCTTAGTACTTCAAGCATTTGAAACCCACACAGGAGCTAGTTTCTCTAATCAATCAGAAAATAGCGGTCGTTTTAACACTAAAGATTATGATAAATTAATCGAAAAAGCCTACGACCGCATTAGAGAAGAGTTTTTAAATATGCTTCTTGAAAAAACAGATGAAATTAGAGAAATAGGACGTGCTATTAAAATTGAGCTCAATTTGCATGAAGATGCTGAAATTGATTTTGATAGTGAAGTAGGCGACGGCGACTTCTTAAATGAAGCTATTGAAGACTGGATTTATACAAACGCCTATAAAGGAAGAGCTAACTTAGCTGGAATCTCAGAGAAATCCATGGCTTTTAATGAGGTAAGAATACCACTTTTTAATCAAGAAACAGGTAGACCGTATAACCCAAATAGATTTGCAAGTGAACTCATTAGATTCCTAAAAGCTAATAACGTTTCTGCCTCTAGAAATATAAAAGGACAGAACTTGTTTATTACAATTAAATAGTATTTATGCAGCGCACAACATATACTTTGTTTTTGTTTTTGGCTTTTGCTTTCTCAAGCACTTTAGGATTTGGTCAAGATTACAGTGCCATTAACTTTAGTTATAAAATGCCAGATACAAAAACCAAAAGCAGTGTCACTAAAGCACATTACAGATTGCTGGAACAAAAAATCGAAGGGAGCTACAAGCAGGGAGGCATACTTAACGAAGGGAACCACTTCCTCTCTAGCCAGGCTCCCTTTGATATTGTTCCTTACATCGAAGTGGTAGACATAAGAAATGCTGGAGATATTGAAACAGTCAAAGTCGTTAAAATCGCAATGCATTTATCAATTACAAATGCAGAAAGTCAAACTCCATTTAATCAGTTTAAAACAACGATAATAGTTACCGATAAGGACACAGAAAAAGCAATAACAAAAGCAATCAAGCAAATAAAAACTTCAGGCCAAAAATTCCAAAACTTTTTCACAAAGGCTAAAGCGAATATTTTAGCTTATTACGAAAAAAATTGTGCTAAAATTCTTAAATCAGCTAACACTCATATTCAAAGGAAAGAATACAAAAAGGCTTATGGGTTGCTAAAGTACATTCCAGAAAATATGAGTTGTTTTGCTGATGCAGAACGCTTAATCACCAATATTTATACAGATAACAGAGATTCAAATTGTAAAAAAATACTTGAACATGCACGTATTCAAAAATCATATAAGGATTATTCTTCAACCTTATTTAGTTTAATATACATTGATTCGGAAAGCTCGTGTTATCCTGAAGCGATAAAAATGGCTCAAGAAGTAAAGGAGCTAATAAACAAAGAGGATGCTAAAGCATTTATACCTTCTCACGAGGAAGATAAAGAGAAGTTCTCTAAAATGTCATATATAGAAAAGACTAGAATGTTAGCCTCATTAGCCAACATTTTAAATCTCGATTTCATTCAAAAATAATTTAAGTAAGTCTATTAATTCAACGCAAAGCCGGCTCAATTCATATTTAGAGTCGGCTTTGCTTATTTACAAATTCACTAGTGCTTATCACTCAAATTTGTATTGATTTTAACCTCTCAAACAGCAGCAATCTTAAATACTATTATTGATATAAAACCACAACTGCAACCATAAACCATCTATACGTATAAGTTTAATATTTTTAAAAATTCCAAATTATGAAGTTCAAATTCTTAGCGCTATTAATATGTATTACCTCAATAGGTTTTACGCAGAGCAAACCCCTTGACACACAAAAAAACGCCCACATAAACACTATAATAAGCTTGTTTAAAACCAAAAACACAGACCAATTAGCCAAGCTCATAAATTATCCCTTAGAAAGAACATATCCCATACCAAGCATTAAAAGCGAAGCCGATTTTAAACTGCGCTTCTCTGAAGTTTTTGACGATACACTTGTAGCACTAATTACAAACTCAACACTAGATCAGTGGGAAGAAATTGGTTGGAGAGGTTTAATGTTAGATGATGGTATAATTTGGATTGATAGCGCTAACGGAAAAATAAAAGCTGTAAACCACCAAAGCGAGCTTGAAAAAAAGAAAAGAGCAGGGGTCATTGCTAAAAGTTGTGTGTGATGATTAAAAAAAGATTCTGATTTTTGTAAAAAAAAAGACTTTTGGACAATTATCTAGAACTACTGAAACTTATTCTTCCTGAATTTTTAATAGATCATTTTGAT
>NZ_JBLXHI010000021.1:0-9657 GCF_048381695.1 Corallibacter sp.
TACAATGTTTGGTGGGTGACCGAAAGTCGGCAATATTAATCACAACGTGTTATATCAACACAATAATAGTAATTTATCATGTAAATATTCGGGATAACAGCAGTTTTTTGTAATTGTTATCCTTTGTTTTGGATATGATATCTAAAGCTTTTTTATGGTAAGAAATTATTTTTTATATTGCATATGAATATTTGATTTGTAATATAAATCAGAGTACACAATATCGTACACGATTTTATAGCGGAATAGTAAAAAAAGGGCTTTTTTTGATAAAAATATCAAACTCATAACCCGAAGGTCACAGGTTCGAGTCCTGTTCCCGCTACTAAGTAGAATTGCTTAAAACAGACGGTTTAGTTCACGCTAAGCCGTTTTTTTTATGTCTAATTTGAACAGAATTCTTACATTTGAACACGAAAGTGAACACGATTTAGAACACAATCTCCCATTGAAGAATTTATTTTCCATACCAAAAATTTATACAGGCAAAGGTGATTTGAGCAAACGCTGGTATGTCTATTTTTCTTATCGCAATCCTAAAACAGGAAAATTGCAACGTATGCAAAATGTTTATGGAAAAGCGAATAAATATACCACTAAAGAAGATCGTCTTTTTGTATTAACGGTATATAAACGAACCTTACTCAAACTACTAAAAGAAGGATTTAATCCCTTTGAAGATAATACAGCCTTGTTAGCCAAACGAAAAGGCGATTTTAAACCATCTAAGGCATCACAATATTCAGGAGTTGATACTACTAAAGAAAAGGAAGCGAGTGTGCCTATTATGTCTATAAAGGAAGCCTTTGACTTTGGATTAAAGCTCAAAGAAAAGTTATTAAGCAAAACCACTAAGCGAGCCTATGAGAATAGAATCAAGAATTTTTTAAAATGGGTTGAAGATGTGCATCCAGAAATAAGCACGATAGATAAAGTTGATAGAAAACTTGTTACACAGTTTTTAAACCATGTACTTGTAAATACAAGTGCGCGAAACCGCAACAATTTTAGAGTTGATTTAAGTAGCTTAATACAAGTTTTGGAAGATAATGATATCGTGGCTACGAATTTCATGAAACGGATTCCAGTATTAAAAAGCATACCACAACGAAATAAAACGTATAGTAATGAAAAGCAAGAAGAAATCTATACATTTCTTGAAAAACAAGATGCCTTGTTACTGTTGTACATTAAATTTATCTCTTATAATTTTTTGAGACCTATCGAAGTTTGTCGATTAAAAGTAGGTGATATTGACCTAAAAAATAAGTTAATAAAGTTTAAAGCTAAAAACAGTCCTTTAAAAACAAAAATTATTCCAGATTTACTAATTAATGATTTGCCTGATCTATCTAAAATGGACAAGTCGTTATGTTTATTTACCCCAGAGCAGATAGGAGGCAAGTGGGAAACCGATGTAGATAATAAACGAGATTACTTTTCTAAGCGTTTTAAAAAAGTGGTTAAAGATCCTTTTGGACTTGGTAAAGATTATGGTTTATATAGTTTCAGACATACCTATATTACAAAACTGTACCGCGCTTTGGTAAAAGGTTCTTCACCGTTTGAAGCTAAAAGTAAACTTATGTTAATCACAGGTCATTCATCGATGTCAGCCCTTCAAAAATATCTTAGAGATATTGACGCGGAGTTACCCGAAGATTATTCAGAACACATAAAATAGAGCTATGGAGCTGGACAAATTATTTACCGAGCTATGGAAGAATCTATATAAATCTTTTGTGTTTTATATACCATCACGATTGTTGCCAGATTTAGAGCATAACAAGGCCTTAAATACAGTTGTTTTAATTGATAGCAAAGGGTTTGATAGCGAATTATTAAATGATGAGCCCTCTCATTATCAGATATTGGGTAAAGCGATGATTTTAAATGATAACATCTTTAAGCTTATCGATCAAAGTGAACGCTTACCAAAGCATAAGTTTGATTTTTTTTTAGAGAAGTATTTAGAACATGTCAATTTTGTATTATATGTATCGAATTGGATGGAAAATAATATAGAAATTGATATATCTGATTTAAGGGAAGAAACCAAAAAATCATTTAAATCACAGACCCAAGTTTTTTTAAAACATGTAGAAGATTTAAAATCACATATAATACTACCAAATAAATCATTAGAAAAGCAAAAGGTCAATGTTCTAAAATTTATAGAAAACGATTTAACGGATATAAAGAACGTTCTAAATTTAAATTCAGTAAAACCGAATGACTCTGTAGAGAATGTGGCAACTAAAACGTCAATAAAAAACAAAAATAAATTGCCTTTAATAACCGAAGAAGATGCTGAAGACTTTCTTTTAGAAACGGTCTTTCAGATTAGGAAAGGTTATATAAAAAAATGATATCCTTACTTTATATTATAAAAAATAATATTGAAAAAATTGAAATAGTGTATTGTAGATAAAGTCAGTAAGAAAATTAGAATATTAAGTTTTTTTATTCCTTTTTAGGTCTTTTGTTAATGTTGTTTTTTAGAAGAACAATTGGAAATTGTATTACTGTTTAAAATTGTTTATTAGAACGAACCTCTGTTGCTTCTTTTCAATAGTCTAAATAAAGCCATAAGGTTTAATTTTTTTAATATGTTTTTTAGTGTGGTTGAAGAAATAGATAGCTATTACTAAATAACACCTCTGCTGTATTATTATTGTGGAGGCGACGTTTTAGTCCCTATTTGTTTAAGAATAAAAACAATTTTAGTTCTTTATTATTTTATTTAGCGTAAAACAAACGTTTGTTTTACGCTAAATAAAATATTTTAGAGTATTATGAGGATTGATTAACCAAATTTCAATAAATCCATTACCTTTTTTATAGGATTGATTAAATTAATATGGAATCTATGAATTCAGGTTTTGTATAGGATTCTTAGTTAAAAAGATTCTCAATACTGTTTGATCATTTTGTGATTATTATACACGGTGTTGTACACGGTTTTTATTATTCAAATGTGTAGTCGATTTCTTTTACTCCGAAATCACTTGCTGTAATATTAAAAGTTTGAGTTTTAACTATTAGATTGTCAACATAAATATTCAGTTCGGCTGTATAATCTGTCCAACTTGTTCCTCCTCCAGTTGTAGCCGTGTAATTACCATTTTCAAGATAAGTCATTTTTAAATAAGTTCCATTATTCACTTCAGTTTGAGTATATGAAAAAGTGTATGGTAAATTATCCGCATTATCAATTTGAGTATCATTATTTATTGTTCTATTAATTATTGCTTCAGAATTTCTTGATGCAATTACTTCAAATTTAATATTCACTGTTTTTGGATATTCACTGCCATTTGAACTGTTATCATCAGATGAACAAGAGTTGAAAGTAAGGCTTGAAATTACAAATACTAATAATAAGATTTTCTTCATGTCGTTTAATTTGTTTTTAAGTTTATATTTCGATTAAATTGTGTACAACGGTTTAGTATATGGAAAGTTGCGGGTTTGCGTGCGAGGAATTTCCGAAGGAAATTCAGACGTAGCAAACTTGCAACGACCTTTGATTTAGCCCAAAACCAGCAATTTTTTATATACGGTGTTAGGCATTGTATTTTTCATTCAATCTTTCACTTAATTTCTCAATTTTCTCCATTTTTGCTAATGAAGCTATCCAATATTCAGGGATTTCTTTATAACCATAGTAAATTCCAGCAAGTCCACCTGTAATTGCTCCTGTAGTGTCAGTGTCATGCCCAAAGTTTATAGCTTTGAGAACAGCTGATTCATAAGTTTCAGTTTTCAAAAAACACCACAAACTTGCTTCTAGGCTCTCAATTACATATCCGCCCGAAAGAATAGTTTCCTTTGGAAATTGACAAATGTCATTTTGAATTACTCTACTAAAATGTTTCCTTTCAATCTCCGCAAAATTCATTTTATCCCAAAATTCTTTAATTTCACTTCTAGTCAATTTATAAGCCTCTTTTTTATCAATCCCATTAATTAAATGTTCAGAAAATTTCAAATAAATGAGACAACTCATAGCTGAACGAATGTGTCCGTGTGTTAATGCAGAGTTTTTCCATATTATTTCAAATTGATTGGTTATGCTTTTATCTTTTATTTCAAATATTAAAGGTAAAATTCTCATCAATGAACCATTACCATTGTCATATTCATCAGATTCATATTTTAGTAAATCTAAATCGTCAAAAGATTTATCTGCTATAATTTTTTCAAGTTTTGTAATAGCTTTAGCCGTTGTCATTCCAATATCAAACACATTACCTCTAGCTGTCCAATAAGCTTCTTTCTTCCATTTAATAAAATTTTCAGCCGTACTTTTTAATGAGTATCCATTAATTAAACTTTCAGCTAAACAAAATGTTAGAGAACTATCATCTGACCAAGTTCCTGGTGGTTGATTATGGCTCATATAACCAACAATATCTTTGGCTGGGTTTTTCATCATTTGTTCTCTTGATGAAAATTCATAAGGAACACCTATAGCGTCTCCAATTGCAATTCCAAATAATATGTCTTTCGGTTTGTTCTTCATTTTATATAATGCCTAACGTGTTTGTATATGGTTTGTTGCGTGTTTTAAGCACCTAATTTAGCAAATAAAAACCGAATAGAAAATCCGAGAGGATTTTCGTAAGTAGGCTAGAACTAGCAATAAATTATATACGGTGTTGTAGTTAGTTATTTTTATATTCTTCTTTCATTTCGTTTCCAATTCTTTTAGCAGATTCGGATTGTTTGTCTTTATTCCAAACATATATATCCTTTTCAAAATACTTATAATGTTCTGATATTGTAAAAGTGTGCAAACTATCGTTGTCTATTGTTCTGTTTAAAATTTGTTCTCGAATTTTACCTTGAATTTTTAATTTACCTGTCTTATATGCATAAATTCCAAAAAATGGTGTTAAATTTCCATCACCAAAAGTATCTTTTTGAATTTTTGATTCCGAATATTTATTGTCCATTATTACAGAAATTAAGTTTCCTTCATTGCCATAATTATTAGTTACATAATTTTTTATTCGAGCAAGATTTTTCCCAACTCTTAATGTGTCTGGAATATCTAATTTAAAGTAGGTACTTGGTTTAGTTTTTATTCCACCTTTTTTGTCGAAATAATAGGATTGATTTTTATAGGAACTATCTCTTAAAATTAACCATTCCGATTTTTCAGTCAATTTTCCATTTTTATCAAAATATGTCCACCAACCAATAGATAAATTATTTTTTACAAGTCCTTTTTCCTTTACAAGTCCATTTTCGTAATAGTAAAATAAAGTGTCAGCTGGCTCTCCATTTTTAAAATAAGACATTGATTTTAAATTTCCATTTGGATAATATTCTCCACCATAGCCAGTAAATGTTGAATCGGTTTTTGAATCATCAAATTCCACTTTTACCATTTGTCCGTTATATTCTTGATAAACATCTTTTTTTTCTGTTTTACAACTCAGGAATACTAATGTTACTAATATGTACGAAAGTTTCTTCATAATTAACTACAACGGTTTTGTGTATGATTTCGTTGCGTGGTTTAGGAACTAAAGTTAGCAAATAAATCACAGATAGAAAGTCCGCGAGGACTTTCGTAAGTAGGCTATAACTAGCAATGAATTATACACGGTGTTGTGGTGTCGTTTTTTATTCGGTTAATAATTGTGTTCAATTCGGTTTGCATAAAAATCATTAGTTTTTTTAAGCAAGTCAAAAACTCCGCTTTCTTTTAAATTCTCTACAACTTTGTCCATTGACTTAGCATAATCAGAAGTCAACTGAAAATCTTCGTCTTCGTGATAATGTTCATTATATTCCTCCATATCAAATCCTGAATTTTCGTCAAATTCCGTAAAACCTTGATATTCCCAATCTCCAGTATTTTCTTTTAAGTCCGCAATAAGTTCGTCAGTATCATATCCGCCAAATTTTTCTCTGTAATACTTTAACGTTTTTTGGAATTCTTCTTCCGAATTCAAGCATAAAAGGTTTGCATCAATTGAGAATCCGTAAAACGTTTCATTCGGATGTTCTTTAGCGAATTCAGATATTTTTTTAATCGCAAATTGAGTTAGTTTTTCCGTGTCAAATTTGCTTTTGGATTCACTCATTCTATTCGGTTTAGTTAGATTGAAATTTACCGTAAATAAGGTTATTAAAAGGATTATAAATTTATTCACAATGTTCGTCTTAAATGCACCACAACGTTTATGTATAAGATTAGTTGCGGTTTTGTGTGCGAGGATTTTCCGAAGGAAAATCAGACGTAACAAAAGTGCAACTACCTTTGTTTAAGCCTAAAATAGCAATTAATTTTATACTGTGTTGGGTACAGTTATTTTTATCGGTTTAATATTTTCATAAGGTTCTTTTTCGTTCGCAAATTGTAAATTGTCAAAAGCGATTGCAGATTTGCCTTTTTCTATTTCGGTATTAATTAAATTTTCCAAAAACTCAATTCCCATTGCATCTACTCCGTAATAATCCAAAAGAATAGAATCATTTTTATCAAAATGCGCTTTTATAATTAGAGCTTTTTTGTTTTTAAAACTTAAATATTCAAATTTCTCATTTAATGTAATTCCGATTTCTTCTGCTATTCTTTTTGCGGTCAGTTTGTCAATCCGCATTTTATTAATCAGATATTTATTTACAGTCAAAGGACTTAAAAATTCCGCAACAGTATTTTGTCGGTAGTTTTTTGCCCAAGGAAAATCAGTTTTTTGATTTTGGAACTTTTTTATTAACTCGATAGTCAAGTCAAAACCTAAAGGCAAGTTTTCAAGATTAAAATTCGGAATATAAATTCGGATTAGATTTCCGCTTTTTAATTCAAATTCAGGCACAGAAATTCCGTTTATCTCAAACTCTTTGTTATGGAAAATGCTGTTCGTCATAATTGTACCCAACGTGTTTGTGTATGGTTAGTTGCGTGGTTAAGCAACTAAGTTAGCAAACTAATCACAGATAGAAAATTCCAGCGGAATTTTCGTAAGTAAGCCTTTACTAGCAATAAATTATACACATTGTTAGCCACTGGTTTTTATATCAAATAGATTGCTAATTGGAATTGTCTTGGTATGTAAGCCAAAAATAATCAGTTCCAGAATCTTCAGAGAAATTATAATTCAAATTAATTGTCATATCATTTGGTACTACCCACTGTCTTGTTTCTGTTTCTGAAGGTCCAGGTTCTGGTATAAGTGTATAACTTCCATATCTTGAATTATAGAAATCAGTTAAAAATTCCAAGTTTTGCATATTTTCATTAATCAAAATGTAAGCGTAACTAAATACAGCTTCTTCATGGTCAAACGAATAATAAAATTTAATTTCTCTTGAAATCTCCCCTGGATAGTTTAATTCATAAACCAATTCTTCGTCATCACCACCAAAAGGGGTATTGTCTACAATAATATTGTGTTCCAAAGGCTCTCCGTGGATAGAAATATATTCGGTTGAATTTATTCCAAATTGAGGTATTGGTTCTATAAAATCAGTTAATAGTTCGCTAGAATCAACAGATGATTCATCATCAGATGAGCAACTAAAAATAAATAGTGTAAATACTAATAAAATTAAAATTCTTGTCATTTTCTTTAAAGGTTTATTTTTTTCAACTTGTGGCTAACGTTTATGTATATGGAAAGTTGCGGTTTTGTGTGCGAGGAATTTCCGAAGGAAATTCAGACGTAACAAAAGAGCAACGACCTTTAAGTTTAGCCTAAAACAGCAATTTTTTATATACTGTGTTAGCTACAGTTTTTATTCTTTTTTTTGTTTCGGCTTTATTAATTTCATAAGTTCTTTCTTTTCGTAAGGCATTCTCATAGTTCTTCTATTACTAATAAATCCGTAATCATTCCACATTAATTCAGCTCCATCTTCAATGTCTTCGTAAATCGGTAACAATTCTCCAATTCCGACAAAAATCGATTCCATTTCGAGTTTGTCAGAGTTAATGAATTTATAATTCTTTTCCTTTCCGAGTTTTACTGCTTTGTCAAATGCTTTTTCAGGCGAGTCAGCTTTAATTAAGTGATGATTTCCCCAAGTTGTTACTCTTCGTAAATCTTGTTTTTCATTTCGTTCAACAGGTTCGCATTTTTCAATAATCTCAACGATAAACCAATTTCCATTTTTGTTCGATATTTTCTCTTGGGATTTCATTTTTTAATTCAGTTGCTTTAGATTTAGAGAATCACATTTTTTAGAAATCCACTTTTCCCATTTGTCAATATCAGCTTGTCTAACTATCATTTTTCCGATTAGATTGCCTAGGTCTTTATTCATTATCCCTGAAATAGATTCCAATACTTCTATGTTACGTGTAATCTCAATTACTAATCTTTCTTGATTATCAGGTTTGATGTAATTCTTGAGATATGTCAGACTTTCTTTAAATTCTGGATAACATTCATCTTTCTGTTTACAAGACAAAATACTCAATATTATTAGTATGACGATTGTTTTTTTCAAATTGTAGCTAACGGTTTGTGTATGGTTAGTGGCGGATTTAGAAGCATTTAACTTTTGGTTTAACACTTGGTTTATTAAATGCTAAACTCTTGAAATCCAACACAAAACCGCCATTAACTATACACGTTGTTGTACAGCGTTTTTATTATTCAATCGGTATGTAAAGGTCAACAATTGCCTTTCTTTCGGGATGCTCATTAAAGTTGTTATGATAAATCTCGAAAGGGTTTTTGTCAGCTTTTTTATATCCGTTTTCATTCATCCATAAAAATAGTCCCGTCCACGATTTCTCAAATTCATTCAGCCCAATTTCAAAACTACCTACAATAAATTTTCCTTTTTGAATTGAAGTTAGTCCAATTTCGCCATCCGCTTCAACTGTTTTATTTAGCAAAATCGAAGCACTCATTCTTACTTTGTTCGGTTCTGTAACTTTAAAACTGTCGTGATAAATCGTAACCATTTTAGTTTGTTCATTCATCAAACCTTGAGGTGTAGCCCATTTCATTAATTTTTGATAGGCAGATTCAAGATTTTGTGGTCCAATACTTGACACATACGCCAAATCCATTTTTGGCATTTCTTTAATTTCAATTTTTGCATTCATTTCTGTCCATTTTTTTAGATTATTAATGATGCAAATGTATTTTTCATAGTCAGGATATTCTTGTCCATTCTTGCTTTTAAGTTGACGAATCTTGCTAAATTTATTCGGATTTTGGTTTTTAAATTCAGTCGGGCTTACTCCAAAATACTTTTTAAATGCTCTGGAATAGGAAGAATTATCACTAAATCCATATTTATGTGCTATTTCAGTTGCTGTTATGTTTTTATGTAACAAATCAGATGCTGATTTTTCTATTCTTTTTCGTTTTACGTATTCATTTAGAGTTTCTTCTGTAACAAACTTGAAAACTCGATGAAAATGAAATGGTGAGAAAAAAGCAATTTCCGAAACTGCATTTAACGATAAGTCCGATTCCAAGTTTTGGTCAATAAACTCAAAAACTCGGTTAATTCGATTTTTGTAATCAGCTTGTATTTCTTTATCTGTTAATGTCATTTTGTATTATACTGAAATAGGTTGACTCTTTTTGGTTACTATTTAGATAGTTCAAAAGATTTTTTTTAGCCGTTTAGAAGGCAAAAAAATAGTTTGAACTAGGTCTGTTCTTAAATTGTTAGTTCAGG
>NZ_JBLXHI010000022.1:0-9098 GCF_048381695.1 Corallibacter sp.
TAGTAACCTTAATACTCTCTTTTGTTCTTTCTGATTATTATTTAAATTTAGTGATTTACAAACTTAAGACGTGTATAGCTCATTGCGGCTGAATTCCTTATCGGAATTCATTGCAATTTGCTATCTTCGGTTTACGGCTGAAAATCCTCGCGGATTTTCACGCAACAAACCATAGCCAAGCCGTTGTGCGTCATTTCAACATACTCAATCGGAATAAAAAATGAATAGTGATAATTTAAAAAACTCAATCCGAATTTTTGAACACGCCAGTACTGAATTAGAAAAAATCTCTGACAATGGTTTAAGAGAATTATCAAAACTACGAAAACCAGATAATGTTATTCATCTTAAACATTTGCAAAATTCTGATGATTTAGGTATTAACACACTATTAGCAACGCAAAGAATTCCAGCTATTGTTCTTTTAGGATTATCAATTGAATTGACATTCAAATTAATCATAAGACAAAAATTAAACAAAGAGTTTAGAATACACGAACTGAATAAATTATTTACGAAATTACCAAGTGAAATAAGAGACTCTATCATTTTAAATGTAACTTCTGATTTAAAAATTTCTGAAAATGAATTTCATAATAAACTAAATGAGAATGATTTGATTTTTGTCAACTGGAGATATTTCTACGAAAAAGAAACGCCGAATTATGCAGGTATTGAATTTTTAAAATCTCTGCACAAATATTTAAAAGAATTAATTGAATAAAAACGAACGCACAACAAAGAACTGAGTTAAAAAACAAATAACTTTAAACTAATTTTGAAACATAGTTTTCATCATAAGACAATCCGCTTTTTGCAATAGCAAAGGTTTGCTAACGCACTCATCATACCTCCTACTCTTACATTAATTTGAATATCAATTCTTTTCGTTATCTTTCGCTTACGGCATATAGATTTTTTAAATTAGTAATCGTTCTCAAAAATGCTGTTTGTAATTTAAAACTAATACTTATGAAAAAAACAATTTATCTGATTTTAGTAATTCTGATTTTGAGTTGTAAAAATGAAAATAAACAGGAACCTAAAAATAAAATTGTTGAAACCGACAATAGTGAATTGATTGAAATTTATCAGAATGATCAAAATGACCGCATGACAGACGATATTGATTGGTTTGAGGTTAGTAAAAATGATAGTTTAAGAAGAGTACGCGTGCATCAGCTTTTGGATTCAGGAAAAGTAAATACTGGTATGGATTATAAAAATGCTGCTATGGTTTTTCAACATGGTAATGACTCAACTGATTACGGATTGGCCGTGAAACTTATGAAAAAAGCTATTGAAACAGATACTACAATTAACAAATGGCTTTTTGCGGCAGCAACAGATAGGTATTTATTAAGCAAAGGAGAACCACAAATTTATGGCACTCAATATCAAAAAATGGGAGATGAACCTTGGAAACGTGGTGAAATTGATACTACTAAAATTTCTGATTTAGAACGCATTGAATATGGCGTAGAAACTTTAGCGCAACAGAGAGAGAAAGTTAAACAAATGAACAAAAAAAAACTGTCTGATCTTTTAGCTCAAGGAAAGTCTATTGATGACATGATTGAAATCATAAAATCTGAAAACAAAAACAACTCTGAATACGATATTTCTGAAAGTGGAATAAATAGCTTTGGTTATAACTTAATGAGGCAAAATCAAAATGAAGACGCATTAAAAGTTTTTAAACTTAATACCGAGCTATATCCAAATGCATTCAATACTTGGGATAGTTTAGGCGAATGCTTATTAATTCTTGATAAAAAGGAAGAAGGCATAAAAGCTTATAAAAAATCTTTAGAACTAAACCCAGAAAACCAAAATGCCAAAACAATAATTGAGGAAAACAAATAACTATAATTCATTAGGTTGCTTGCACAAAATGTATCATATATTGAACTACTATTACTAATTTGAAAAAATGAAATACTTTATACTATTTTCTCTTTTTACATGCTTAAACCTCTTTTCTCAAGAAAAAAAAATCATTTATTTGAATGAAAACCATAAAGAAGTAGATCATGAAGCCTTTACAATGGGAATGAAAACAGGGAAATACCTTGATTTATATTTTGAGAATGATACATTAGTTCAATGTTTACTGGTTAGAAGAAGACCAATTGGAAGATTAAACAAAAATCAATTTGAGAAGCTAAAAGAAAACTTACAAATTAAAAACACCATTGAAGATGATTTAGTTGTGATAATATACTATCCTGGGAAAGACAGTTGTAATAAGGCAGAAAAATATTCTACATGGAATGTTTTTGACAGTGATTATTTGAAAAAATTAAAAAAAATTAGTGGTATAAGTCATCATTGGATTTATAAAGATGATGAAAACCTAAAGTATTATTACAAAAGAAAGATAGGTTGGAAAAAGGATAACAATCAATTTATTGAAAAATTGTTCTTCAAGTATCACTACCCTTGCTTTAGTTTTGTTGTTATAGATTCAAAAGGAAACTATATGGCCTATTATGGAGAATTTGGCAAGCAAACTGTTTGGGAGCTTGCAGAGACACTAAAAAAAGCATGAGTAAATACTACAACCATGCAATAGTCTCTACATACTTACAAATGCTTATTTTTAATACCACAACAGAGCATATAAAAAATTGCCTACCTATAATTATGAAAACTATACTATGAAACAGTTATTTACCTTGTTTATACTTGGGTTTACGCTTTCTGTAAATGCTCAAACTGATTATTCAAAAATGAGTGAAAGTGAAATTATGATAAGTGTATGTGGTTCTTATGGGAATGCTTCTACTTTAGGAAAAGAACCTGTTGAAGAGTTAAAAAAATTCATACTAAAGTTTAGAGGTTTACCTCAAGATTATAAACCTTGGGAAAAGATAGTTATTGATTTTTTAAACGAATATGGAGAAATATTGATTTGTCCTAAAGCAGACACAACTGCACTTTTTGACAATGAGCAATTTTACAAACGAGCTGTTTCTTCATATCAATTTGAAATTTTCTATGATCTATTAACAGATGATGAATATCCTGTAGAATTGAACATGATACAAATGCGAAACGGCAAGCCTGAAACGCTTTTAGACTTTATTAAAAAACGTATTGACAAAGGAGTTTCAGGTGAACTTGAACGAGAGTTATACTCTCTTATAGCTGACCTACAAGAACTAGGTGCAAAATATGCGCATGAATTAGAAGATAAAAAAAAGGGGTTTTAACCAATTTTTATAATTATACTTGTGTCCTACTATATCATCACAATAAACAGTAATTTTTTTTAGTTTTAATTTTCTATGAGAAACTATTTAGTTCAGTTACTAAAGTTTAGTATAATTCCAATACTTTTTTGTGTGTTAGTTTTTGTACTATTTATAACAAAAAAAGAAAAACGAAAAGATATATGGCATGACATATCTATTTCAAACAAAATAATTTTAATGGGGGATTCTGAAATAAAACGAATACCTCCAAGCGCAATAAGCGATTCTACATATAATTATGCAACAATTGCTGAACACCATTATTTCACCTATTTAAAGCTAAAAAACTTATTATCATATCCTGACAGTAACATAAATACCGTAGTGTTGGGTTTATCAGTTCATAATTTTGCTCCAATATTTGAAAAATATTTTAGTAGTAAAACAGCGCGAGGCAACTCTAGCTTTGAGCGTTATTTATATGATTTACCATATAAAAACAATGATTTTATCGATTTCTTTTCTTTTCAAAAAAAGTTAGTAAGCTACTTCCCAAACTTATTAAGAGATGATACTGATTGGGGATATGTTAAAAGCTTGAGTGAAAACCCGTCTGACAAAATTGTTGGGGAGACTATTGATCTTCATTATAACCATCCTAATACAACTATGTGTTTATCACAACTAGAGTACCTTGAAAAGATTGTGAATTTATGTGCTACAAACAATATAAGGCTGGTTGTTGTTTCTATGCCTGTACATTTTAAGTATAAAATTAATGTTGAAGAAAAATATTATACAATACTTGCTGATTTTATAAAACAAAATCCTGATATAGAGTATCAAAACTATTTACATCTAGATATTGATAGTAAGTATATGGCTGATGGCAATCATTTAAATACAAATGGAGGAATACTAATAGGCAATTACATAAAAGAGCGTTTAAAAGTAAAAACGCGCAATAGTGTATATACAAAATAAACATTAGCACAAGTATAAACGACAAACAAGATTAGAAACACATGCTTTTTAACTCAATAGATTTTGCATTTTTTTTACCAATAGTTTTTATACTCTATTGGTTTGTAGCAAAAAAGAATTTAAGCTTTCAAAACCTACTTATAGTTGTTGCTAGTTATATTTTTTATGGTTGGTGGGATTGGAGGTTTTTATCTCTAATTTTTTTTAGTACCGTTGTTGATTATAGTGTCGGACTAAAGCTTAAAGATGAAGAAAACCCAACCAAAAGAAAAATACTCTTGTGGGTAAGTATTCTGGTTAACCTTGGATTTCTTGGTTTTTTTAAATATTACAACTTCTTTCTTGACAATTTTGTATCTGCCTTTTCACTATTTGGCGCCGAGATAAAAGCTACTTCTTTAAACATTATTTTACCAGTAGGTATCAGCTTTTATACATTTCAAACATTAAGTTATACCATTGATATCTATAAGAAAAAGCTTGAACCTACAAAAGATTTTATAGCCTTTACAGCATTTGTAAGCTTTTTTCCTCAATTAGTTGCAGGACCTATTGAAAGAGCTACAAACTTATTGCCGCAATTTTATAAAAAAAGAACATTTGATTACTCAAAAGCTGTTGATGGCATGCGCCAAATACTTTGGGGACTATTTAAAAAAACAGTTATTGCAGATAATTGTGCTGAATTTGCAAATCAAATTTTTGATAACGCTTCAGATATGAACGGAAGCACGCTTGCATTAGGAGCTTTGTTTTTTTCTTTTCAGATATATGGTGATTTTTCAGGATATTCTGATATTGCTATAGGAACTTCTAGACTCTTTGGGTTTAACTTAAAACAGAACTTTAATTTCCCTTACTTTTCAAGAGATATAGCAGAGTTTTGGAGGCGTTGGCATATATCTCTGTCTACATGGTTTAGAGATTACCTTTATATTCCGCTAGGTGGTAGTCGTGGTAGCTCCTGGATAAAAATTAGAAATACATTTATAATATTTATTGTAAGTGGTTTTTGGCATGGTGCCAACTGGACTTTTATAGTATGGGGCGCACTTAATGCTATTTACTTTTTACCGCTTTTACTAACCAATAAAAACAGAAAAAATTTAGATACAGTGGCTAAAGGAAGATTACTTCCTAGTATCAAGGAAGTATTTTTTATGTTACTAACTTTTTCGCTAACCGCTTTTGCTTGGATCTTTTTTAGGGCAGAAAATATTGATCATGCTTTAAGGTATATCTCAAAAATGATATCAACATCGCTGTTTGAACTACCCTATTTTATAGGAATGTTTAAAGCTTTAATGCTCATCTTAATAATTGCCGCTTTTGTTATTATTGAATGGTTAGGAAGAGAAAGCAAATATGCCATTGAGCACATTGGCCTAACATGGAAACGCCCTTTTAGATTTGCTATGTATTATGTAATTATTTATTTAATAGTCACATTTAGTGGCAACCAGCAAACCTTTATTTATTTTCAGTTTTAGAATGTACTTTATATAATATTAAAACTTTCTTTATAACAATGCATGAATACTAATAAAAGCCAACTACCTTAATTTAAAAAAACTTAATGCAAATTATTTTAAAGACATTCGCTTTTTTTATACTGACTATTTTTAATTGTAAAGCACAAAAAAGTCAGCCATCTGATTTTATACCGAAAGGATATGTGGTATTTGAAAAATATTTTGGAGACCTTAATAATGATGGATTAGAAGACTGTGTTTTGATAATAAAAAAGACCGACTCATCACATATTGTTCTCAATAGATTTGATAAAAAAGTTGATAAAAACAGACGCGGCATTATTGTATTATTTAAAAATGAAAAGGGTTATGAATTTGTTGATAAAAACTACAACTGCTTTTCATCTGAAAATGAAGATGGCGGCGTTTATTTTGCTCCAGAATTATGGATTGAAATTAAAAACAAAAAACTGTATGTACATTATGGACACGGTAGATATGGCTATTGGGAATACACATTCCGATTCCAAAACTCTAACTTTGAATTAATTGGATACGATTCTAGCAGTAATCATGGACCGATAATAAATACAATAACAAGTATTAACTTCTTGACCAAAAAGAAGTTAATTAAAAAGAACACCTATGAAAATGCTGAAGGTAATGATGAAATATTTAAGGAAATCTGGAGTAATATTGATATAGAAAACCTAATAAAACTATCTGAAATAAAAGATTTTGACGAATTAGACATGTATCATTATTAAACAAAAAAAGCATGTAACAATAGCTAAAAGTAATGGCGCTGTTCTCTCCTACTTACTAAAATTTACTAACGTACAGTTCGCATTTCGTGCTCGTGTCTATTCGGTTTTTATTTACTACCAGCCTAACACACAAATAATCCTAAAACCAGATCAGTTTTTAAGAATTTTAACTATTTTTAGAAGTATAAACATAATATGGATAAACACACTAGTGTGTTTATCTATATGTTGGCAACAAGCTGAAAAATGACAGACGAAATCGAAAAAAATATACAGTTTATTAATGAAAACGTCATTTCGGACGATGATTATTTATGGAAATATTTGGATTTACATAAATTCTTATCTTTTATTATTTCAAAATCTTTTCATTTAACTCGTCTTGATAAATTCGAAGATAAAAGAGAAGGAATATCACCTATTCATTTGCTCTATCAAAATCACAAAAAAGAACTTGACAATCATCCAATGTTTGAGAAAATGAGAACATTTATGACCATCGACACTTTGGGCGGACAGATGAATAGAATAGAAGATGAATTAAAAAAAATACAACGTTTTAACTATGCTAGTTGTTGGGTAATTGGAAAAAAACAAACGGAATCTGTTGCAATGTGGAATTTATACAGTGACCCAAAAAGTTTAGCAATAAGAATTAAATACTCTGATTTCAAAAAAAATATTCAAGAAAATGGATATAGAACTAATGGAGTGGATAAAGAAATAATTTGCTCGCCAGTTAATTACCTTAACTTTCAAGATAAAAATAACATTGCAGAATATATTGACAACTTATTAGATAGTGTCTTTTTAAAAGACATAAGTTTCAAACACGAAAATGAGTTTAGAATAATTGCAAGAGAAAAGGAAAGAGAAATACCATCAATTAATTACAAACCAAATATATCTAGGAGTCATATAGAAAATTTGCATAATTCTATTTATAACTACCCTGGAACTAAAATTGAATTGGAAAACTTTGAAAAATATAACTTTGAAATAGTTCATCATCCAAAATCAACAGATTGGACAAAAGAAAACATTAATGAAATTATAAAAAAATTTGACATTGGATTTGATATTTACGACTCCAATCTTGAATTGAAATAAAGCCAATTGCCAACAATGTATAAATTCAATTGCTACTGAATTTCCTACGGAAATTCATTGCAATTTTCTATCTTTCAGTCTCAATCGGAAAATCATACCGATTTTCCGCAACTGAAATTTATACGCTAACGTTGTGCTTCATTAGATGAAAAAAAACAGTAAAATAGCTTTCGGATCACTCGGTGGAATAGTAATATTCCTTTTCATAGCTTATTTGGGAGCTTGGTTGATAGCTCCAGGTTCGTATGCAAGAGCGGAGGCTTATGTTTTCGATATACCTGAGGACTCATTACTGACTATAATTTATGAGGTCAAGAGCGAAAATCCTGAATTAGACTTAACTAAAAAAGTAAACATTCCAAATGGACAGTTCTTTGATCTAAAAGATGGAAGAAGAGACGAGAATGACTATTGGCATTCTGTTTATTTCTATTATCCTGACAAAAACGAAATCCTCCACACTTGGACAAGACCCAAAACTAAAAACTCAACAACGTTTGCTTTTGTCGGCATAAACAGTGGTTTGACTTTAGAGAAATGGAGAACCATAAACGAGAGTTTTTGGTGGTGGAAAAACAAGCCCGATAAGGAGGAGTTCGAAGATAGAATACTGAAAAAAATAAAAGAAAAAACGAAAGCACAACACGGTATATAGCAAATAGGGCGTTCGGTGGTTTACAAAAGTTCAGTGCTTTTTACCAATACCGCCAAATCGTTGATTTGGCTTTTAAGAATGAATAAATTAAAAACAAAATACAACGCTTTGGCTCAGAGCAAATTTGAAAGCTCAGTGCTTTCTACTGCCCTACTTGCCATATACTAAACGTTGTAGCACATTTATGAACTCACTCAGAATTTACTCATTTGACAAAATGGCATATAAAATATAAATGAATGATATTTGATATAAACTACAAAAAGGTTTCGTGAATTCTTTAGTACTAATCATATCATTTTTATTTGTTGCATTTCTTATAATTAATATAATTAAAAAGAAGAAGCATAAAGGTGAAAGTCAATTGAGTGCATTTGAACATCCAAGCACATTTAAAAAGCCCGACATTGAAATGGTGTCTAAAACAGTTGAGAAAAGTGAGTATAATAAAAATATAAAAACCATTCGTATTGATAATTTAAGTCAGAAAAAATAAAAAGAATGAAAAGTATTGAACTAATTTATTTAATTATTGCTGCCTTGATTTGGATTGTTGGATATTTACATAATGGACGATTTGTACGCCCTAAATGGAAAATACCAGGGAAATTTATTTTTTATATTGGAGTATCATTTGCTTTGGTTCATTGGTTAGGGCATTGGGGAATGATATTCATAATTGTTCATCCATTAATTGGACTTTTATTCCATACTAAAATCTGTAAAGAAAACGATATTGATTGGTTGACTTGCGAACCAAAAGAAAAGTATCTTGAATTACAAGAGAAATGGGCAAAAGGAGATTTTAGTAAATCGATAAAGAAAAAATAAAAACGTGCTACAACAAAGAACTGAGTTAAAAAACAAATAACTTTAAACTAATTTTGAAACATAGTTTTCATCATAAGGCAAT
>NZ_JBLXHI010000023.1:0-9020 GCF_048381695.1 Corallibacter sp.
CAAAGTTCTGATTGACCACCGCAAAGTTCTGATTGACCACCACAAAGTTCTGATTGACCACCACAAAGTTCTGATTAACCACCGCAAAGTTCTGATTGACCACCACAAAGTTCTGATTGACCACCACAAAGTTCTGATTGACCACCACAAAGTTCTGATTGACCACCACAAAGTTCTGATTAACCACCGCAAAGTTCTGATTAACCACCACAAAGTTTTGATTAACCATTCCTAATATTTTTTATCAGTAAAAATGGTAAAAACATCAATAACAAGAACTCATAAAAAAAGCCTTACTTCACAGTAAGGCTTTTTTAATTTATATAGTATACGCAATATTAGCTTAAGTGTGCTAACACGTTTTTCTCAATACGTGATTGTATATCAGACACATCAGCTTTTACAAAGGTTTCTCCTGTAATGTTTTCATAAAGTTCTATATAGCGCTCGCTAACAGAAGTGATGTAATCGTCACTCATTTCTGGCACTGTTTGTCCTTCTAACCCTTGAAAATTATTAGCTATTAACCACTGACGTACAAACTCTTTAGATAATTGCTTTTGAGCTTCACCTCTATCTTGACGTTCTTGATAACCATCGGCATAAAAATAACGTGATGAATCTGGTGTATGTATCTCGTCTATCAATACAATTTTACCTTCTTTTGTTTTACCAAATTCGTATTTAGTATCTACTAATATTAAGCCGCGTGATGCTGCTATTTCAGTACCTCTTTTAAAAAGTTTTTTAGTATAATCTTCTAGTACAGCATAATCTGCTTCTGATACAATACCGCGTTTTAAAATGTCTTCGCGAGAGATGTCTTCATCATGATCGCCCATTTCAGCTTTTGTTGCTGGTGTAATAATAGGTTCAGGAAACGCATCATTCTCTTTCATGCCTTCTGGCATTGGTACACCACAAAGCATGCGCTTTCCAGCTTTATACTCTCTAGCAGCATGACCAGACATATAACCACGAATTACCATTTCAACCTTAAAAGGTTCGCATAAATGCCCAACAGCTACATTGGGATCTGGTGTTGCTGATAACCAGTTAGGCACCAAGTCTTCAGTAGCTTTCATCATTTTTGTTGCTATTTGATTAAGTATTTGCCCTTTGTAAGGAATACCTTTTGGCATAACTACATCAAAGGCACTTAATCTATCTGTTGCAATCATCACTAATTGCTCATTGTTTATGTTATAAACTTCTCTTACTTTTCCTTTGTAAACATTTTTTTGATTAGGAAAATTAAAGTTAGTATCTGTTATGGTATTAGTTTGTGACACGAATTATGGACTTATTTATTTTAATTTTTTATTCTCTATTTTCTATGCTTTTATAAGCTTCTATTACTTTTTTAACGAGTCTGTGACGAATTACATCTTTATCATCAAGGAAAATGATACCAACACCTTCAACATTTTTTAAAATAAGTAATGCTTCTTTTAATCCTGAAATGGTACGTCGTGGTAAATCAATCTGCCCTGGATCTCCTGTTAAAAGAAACTTGGCATTTTTACCCATTCTGGTTAAGAACATTTTCATTTGTGCGTGTGTGGTATTTTGACCTTCGTCTAGTATTACAAACGCGTTGTCTAATGTACGACCTCTCATAAAAGCTAAAGGCGCTATTTGAATGGTTCCGTTTTCTATGTAATGAGCAAGTTTTTCAGGAGCAATCATATCACGTAATGCATCATAAAGCGGCTGCATGTACGGATCTAGTTTTTCTTTTAAGTCTCCAGGAAGAAACCCTAAATTTTCGCCAGCTTCAACGGCAGGACGTGTTAAAATAATACGCTTAACTTCTTTATTTTTTAATGCCTGAACAGCTAGAGCAACACCTGTATAGGTTTTTCCGGTACCAGCAGGGCCTATGGCAAATACCATATCATTTTTTCGCATACTTTCTACCAGTTTTCTCTGGTTTGCAGTTTGTGCTTTTATAAGTCTGCCACTTACACCGTGTACAATAACTTCGCCGCTAGCATCACTAGTAGTATAGTCTGCTTTGCTTTGACTGGTTAAAACACGCTCTATAACATTTTCGTCTAGCTTATTGTACTTTGCAAAATGCTCCATAAGCATATTAAAGCGCCTATCAAACTCTTCTAGTAAGTCTTCATCTCCGTAGGCTTTTATTTTATTACCTCTGGCAACGATTTTAAGTTTAGGAAAGTATTTTTTAAGAAGTTCAATATTTGCGTTTTGTGCTCCAAAAAACTCCTTTGGAGAGATCTCTTCAAGTTCAATAATGATTTCGTTCAAAAGCTATGCGATTTAATTAAATTTATCAGTTAAGTTTATTAGATTTGTCCTTAAACAAAGCTACACAATTTTAATGTGTATAAGGTTAAAAAAATATCAACAATTTATTTATGGCAATCATCACATTAACAACTGATTTTGGAGAGAAAGATCACTTTGCTGGTGCGATAAAGGGTGCTATTTACAGCGAATTGCCGGATGTGAAAATTGTTGATATCTCACATTCTGTATCACCTTTTAATATTTCTGAAGCTGCTTATATTATTCTGAATGCTTACAGTAGCTTTCCTAAAGGCACCATACACTTAATAGGTATAGACTCTGAATTAAACCAAGAGAATAAGCATATTGCAATTTTGCTAGATGATCATTATTTTATTTGTGCCAATAATGGCATAATGAGTATGATTACAAATGACATAGTTCCTGAAAAAATTGTTGAAATAAATATCCATGATAAAATTCAGACAAGCTTTCCGGTACTTGATGTTTTTGTAAAAGTTGCTTGCCATATTGCACGTGGTGGTACGCTAGAGGTTGTAGGTAAATCTATAAGTAATATAAAACCTATAACAAATTTGGTTCCTTATATAAATGATGAGCAAACACAAATAATAGGTCGCGTAATTTACATAGACAACTATGGCAATGTTATTACTAATATAAAGAAATCCTTTTTTGAGTCGATTGGAAAAGGACGAGACTTTGAGATCTCTGCTAGAAGTCATAAGTTTAAACAAATCTATTCAAAATATAGTGATGTTGTAAACTTTGAAATACCTAAAGAGAAACGCAATGACGAAGGCAAAGGACTGGTTGTATTTAATGCATCGGGCTATTTAGAAATTGCGGTATATAAAAGTAATAGTGCTACCGTAGGAAGTGCTTCAACCCTTATGGGACTAAATTTAATGGATACTGTAACAATTAATTTTATAAAACAATAAAACATGTTTGTACGTATTGTAAAAATGAGTTTTGAACCATCAAACATTGATACGTTTTTAAAAAATTTTGAAATAAAGAAAAATGACATACGAAATTTTGAAGGTTGTCGTTTTTTAGAGTTATACAGAGACAAGAACACAACTAATATATTTTTTACTTACAGCTATTGGGATACTGAAGAAGCTCTAGATGCTTACAGGCATTCTGATCTTTTTAAAGGCATTTGGGCACAAACCAAACCTCTTTTTAATGATAAACCACAAGCTTGGAGTGTAGATAAATTAGAATCATTGACATAAAAGCCAATAATAAAACTTAAACAACATACATGTTTTCTATATTAAGAAAAGAGATTAATTCATTTTTTGCATCACCTATAGCCTATTTAGTAATCAGCATATTTTTACTATTAAACGGCTTATTTTTATGGTTTTTTAAAGGTGAGTTTAATATCCTTGATAATGGTTTTGCTGATCTTTCATCGTTTTTCCTACTAGCACCTTGGATTCTTATTTTTTTAATTCCGGCAGTAACCATGCGCAGTTTTAGTGATGAGAAAAAACAAGGAACCCTTGAGCTACTCCTTACAAAACCTATAAGTCATTTAAACATTGTTTTAGGCAAATACTTTGGTGCGCTAGTATTGATTGTTATAGCATTGCTACCAACACTTTTATATGTTTATACTGTACAACAACTAGGTAATCCTGTAGGTAATCTTGACATAGGAAGCACTTTAGGTTCTTACTTTGGGTTGTTGTTTCTAGTTGCATCATATACTGCTATAGGTATGTTTTCTTCTACCTTATCAGATAATCAAATAGTGGCTTTTATTATTGCTGTTTTTTTATGCTTTTTGTTTTATATAGGTTTTGAAGGCATTGCCGGTGTTACCGCTAGTAACACGTTTGATAAACTAGGTATGAGTTATCATTACAAAAGCATGAGTCGCGGTGTAATAGACACTAGAGACTTACTTTATTTTATAAGTATTACAGTCGTTTTTGTACTATTAACAGTAAGAAAAATAAGTACCAAACCTATTACAAAAAAAGAGTTCTTACACCTTTTGGTATTACCGCTAGGACTACTAGTTCTAAACATATTTACACAATCTATTTATCAGCGTTTTGATCTTACTAAAGACCAACGCTATACTTTGAGTGATGCAACCTTGCAAATTGTAAATCAGGTTAACTCACCTATCATCATAGATGTATTTTTAGAAGGCGATGATTTTCCTTCTGAATTTAGACGCTTACAAACTGAAACACGCCAAATTCTAGAAGAGTTTACATCAAAAAATGGACAGATTAAATTTAATTTTATTAACCCAATTGCTGATGATGCAACCCGAAACCAAAACATTCAACAGCTTAACCAACGCGGCTTAACACCTATGCAAGTTACCGTTCAAGAAAGTGGTAAATCAAGTCAAGAAGTTGTGTTTCCTTGGGCACTTGCAAGCTATAATGGTGTGACTACAAAAATTCCTTTAATGCAGAATAAAATAGGTGCCGATATGCAAACCCTGGTATCAAATTCTGTTCAGCATTTAGAGTATACTTTTGCTGATGGTTTTAGCAAACTAGTAAATCAAAAAAGTAAAAAAATAGCTATTTTAAAAGGTAATAATCAATTAGATGATATTCATATTTTTGATTTTGTTAAAACCATTAAAGACTACTACTACATTGCGCCTTTCACACTAGATAGTGTTGCTGCAAATCCGCAAAAAACACTTAATGATTTAAACGGTTTTGATTTAGTAATATCAGCCAAGCCTACTCAAGCCTTTACTGAAGAGGAAAAATTGGTTTTAGACCAATTTACTATGCAAGGAGGAAAAAGCCTTTGGTTGATAGATAAAGTAGCTATAGAAAAAGACAGCCTATATAATGCTAGTGGTAAAAACATCGCAATAGCAAGAGATTTAAACCTAACCGATTTCTTTTTTAAATACGGTATTCGTATTAATTCGGTGTTAGTTAACGACTTGTATTCGGCACCAATCACACTAGCAATGGGCGAAGGCAGTCAGTCACAATTCAGACAAATGCCTTGGTTTTATGCACCACTAGTAAACCCTGCAAACAACCACCCTATTGTTAATAATTTGAATTTAATAGAATTTGATTTTGCCAACCAAATAGACACCCTAAAAAACAACGTTAAAAAGACCATTCTACTACAAAGTTCGGTATTATCAAAAATAGATGGTACGCCGCGTGAAATTAGTTTAGATCTTACAACCCAAGAACCTGACCCAAAGCTATACACCAAACCTAATCAAACCCTAGCTGTGTTGCTTGAAGGCGAATTTACATCAGCTTATAACAACCGTATTAAGCCTTTTGATTTATCTAACGAAAAAAACACCAGTGTTCCAACAAAAATGCTTGTTGTAGCAGATGGTGATGTTGTAAAAAATGATGTAGGTAAAAACGGACCTTTAGAGTTAGGTTTTGATAGAAATTCTGGCCAACTATATGGAAACAAGGAATTTTTACTAAATGCAGTGAATTACCTTTTAGACGATAACGGACTTATAAACATTCGATCAAAAGAAGTGGCTGTTGCCTTTTTAGATTACAAAAAAGTTACCGAAGAAAAAACCAAATGGCAGCTTATTAACATCCTGATTCCTTTAGCTTTACTAGCATTGTTTGGTTTCATCTTTAATTACATAAGAAAGAAAAAATACGCCCTTTAAATGTTAATAAGTTTGTTTCATATATTAGGAAGTATGGGATATATTTGTAGTAATTAATTATACAGACCACATAAATGAAATTTATAGTATCAAGTACATATCTACTTAAGCAATTACAAGTTTTGGGTGGTGTTATAAACAATTCAAACACCTTACCTATTTTAGATAATTTTCTTTTTGAATTAAACAACACCGAACTTATTATTTCTGCTAGTGATTTAGAGACAACGATGTCTGCCAAGCTAGAAGTAGAAAGTGATAACGAAGGAAGTATTGCAGTACCTGCACGATTACTTTTAGACACTTTAAAAACATTTCCGGAGCAACCACTTACATTTGTTGTAGAAGACAACAACACTGTTGAAATAAGCTCTAATCACGGTAAATATGCATTAGCCTACGCTGATGGAAATGAGTTTCCTAAAGCCGTAACATTAGAAAACGCTAATTCTACAACACTTACAGGAGATATTTTAGCCACCGCTATAAGCAAAACTATTTTTGCTGCTGGAAATGATGATTTACGCCCAGTAATGAGTGGTGTATTCTTTCAGTTTTCTACAGAGGGCTTAACCTTTGTTGCTACTGATGCTCATAAATTAGTAAAATATTCAAGAGAAGACGTTTCTGCAAATCAGGTGACAGAGTTTATCATGCCTAAAAAGCCATTAAACCTTTTAAAAGGGATATTGGCTGCTAGTGATGATGATGTTACGATTGAGTATAACGACTCTAATGCTAAATTTACTTTTGAAAACACAGAACTTATCTGTAGACTAATAGATGGTAAATACCCGAATTATGAAGCGGTAATCCCAAAAGAAAATCCTAACAAATTAACAATAGATAGAACACAGTTCTTAAACTCTGTAAAACGTGTTAGTATTTTCTCTAATAAAACAACACATCAAATACGCTTAAAAATAGCTGGTGCAGAACTTAATATTTCTGCTGAAGATATTGATTACAGCAACAAAGCAGAAGAACGCTTAACATGCGATTACCAAGGTGATGATATGCAAATTGGTTTTAACTCACGTTTTTTAACTGAAATGTTAAACAACCTTACAAGTGATGAAGTACAGCTTGAAATGAGTTTACCAAACCGCGCAGGTATTCTTACGCCTGTAGATGGTTTAGATGAAGGTGAACAAGTTACTATGCTTGTTATGCCGGTGATGCTAAATAGCTAAAAAAACAATACTAAATCAAGTAAACCGCAACTTACCGTTGCGGTTTTTTTATACAATACTATGGATTATAAAACATTTGAAACAGAACGTTTATTGCTTATACCTACAACCACAAAAGATGCCAGCTTTGTATTTGAATTACTAAACACCCCTAAATGGAAAGCTAATATTGGTGACAGGCAAATTCATAGTATTGAAGACGCTGAAAAATATATAACCCAAAAGATGCTTCCGCAACTTGAAAAATATGGGTATTCAAACTATACCGTTATCATAAAAGAAACGAATACTAAAATTGGATCTTGCGGACTGTATAACAGAGAAGGCATTGATGGTGTAGATATTGGTTTTGCTTTTTTACCTGAATTTGAAGGTTATGGTTATGCGTTTGAAGCTGCTTCAAGAGTAAAACAGGCAGCATTTCAAGATTTTTCACTAAACAAAATTAGCGCCATTACATTACCATCAAATGCATCTTCTATAAAACTAATAGAAAAGCTGGGACTAACATTTATTGAAAAGGTTACTATACCAAATGATGATGAAGTGCTTATGCTTTTTACTTTAAATAAATAAAAAAACGCTCACAAATATGTGAGCGTTTTAAGTGTTGCCTCTATTCTCCCAATAAAACTAGTTTAAATTAACAACCCTTTAGTTATCTGAATCTACTTCATCAATAAAAGACCCAGAGTATGATCCGGTTATGATGGTACCATCATTTCTTTCAAATTCAAAAGTTAGATCAATTCTATCAACAGCATAATAGGTAATTGTTACACTACCAGAAACAGCTTCTATATTAGTATCAGAATGATTTTCAGCAAGAAGTGTAATTCCATCTTCATATTCGCCATTAATGACATCACCATCAATCATAAAATCATAATCTAACATATCAGAAAATGTATATGTAGTCTCTCCTATTGGATCTTGATTAAGCCTGATAACCATAAAATCAACATTATATAAATTTGTACCATCATTCATATTAGCCAACAACTCTGTTTCTGTTTTATTGGTTAGCTGTATGTATGTATTATCGCCTATTGATGAACTTATAATTGCTGATTTCATCTCAAAAACCGATTCACCTACAGTAACATTATTTTGAGGCGCAGTTACGAATGGGATTACGGTATCATCATCAGATGAACACGATACAACAAACGTTACAATAACGATTAAGTATAAGAATTTTAGTATTTTCATTTGTTTTTAGTTTTTAATGATTTTTTTAGTTGTTTCTCCGTTTGCAGTATTAATTTTCACAAAGTATAAACCTGAAGGTAAACTAGCTACATCAATACTTTTACCTAATGTATTTACTTCTTTAATCAATTGACCATTCACATTGTAAATAGTAACTGCTTTTATTGTTTCAGTTGATTTTATAAATAATCTATCACTTACAGGATTAGGATATAATGTTACTGAATTTGTATTTAAAGAAACTTTTTCAACTCCTAATGTCGAATCGTATTCATAAGCTCCTAAATCTATTGTAGTATTAAAAAATCTTGTATTACCTGCTAAATCTAAATCACCGAATAAAGCTTCATCGTAGTAAGTGTTATCACCTTGATCAACAATATAATTTGAACCTGATGTTGGTTTGTATTCGGCATCTAAATTTAAATTATCTGTTGCTGGATCTAAAAGTATAATATTTGAATTATCAAAAGTTCCAGAAGTTATACCGCTACCGACCATAGCAATAGTATTATATACCCTAACGGTTTGGATATCTCCTTCAGCAGTTTTACTGTTTTCAATATCTACTGTACTTAATTGACCTCCATTATATTTGTTTTGCCAGAAAAGACTGTTTCTAAATTCAAAAACTCCCCAACCACTTCCACTACTAACATTAATAACTTGTTGAGTAGATG
>NZ_JBLXHI010000024.1:0-8466 GCF_048381695.1 Corallibacter sp.
GACTCACCCACCCATAGGTACTCACCGGCCCACTCCCTGTATGCAGGGGTCGATAGCGCAGGGTCTTCACATTCCTGAACCACCAAGACATCAGCTTGCAAGCTCTCCGCTTCTGCAAGCTTTCGTCTCAACGCTCCATTACAGTTCCAGGTTACGATATTCATAGATAAAGGCAGTTAACGTTTAGCGTAACCGGTCGACTTTAGAGCACCAACGGAAAATCCGGTCCGTGTTGACGCGTTTGTTAGCGTGAAGATTTACGGTAATCATGGCAGTGAAACACCCAGCTCGCATAAGCGTGCTCTCAACTCCTCTTCTGTAATCGGTGCAGTATATGGCCACTCTAGGAGCCGCACACTTTGGGTTGCCAACAAAGTTTTCTTTCTTTCGTCCCGTGCTTGTGTCGACTTGAAGCCTTCTTCACCACCAAAAAGTGCCACAGGCTCGTAGTGCTGCTGCCCCTGATACTCAATAGCAAGATTGATTTCCGGTACATGGATGTCAACAGACTGTAGACCTAAAAAAGCAGGGCGCCATTGGTGGACTGCCGATGGCCAGAATTTTCTGACCAGGTCTAATAGCGCTACTTCTGAAGCCCATCCTCTCCCAATTTCCGGAATGGACCTATGTCTACGGAAAGCATTCTCAGCTGCGATCATGTAACCCGCGAAGAAATCAGCGACACTGCCAAACCCTATATCGATATTGATGGAAAATATTCTCCCTCTCGGGCCGCCTGGCGTCGTAAATCCGGAAAGATGCCTCCTCAGAGCTGGCCAGTCAGAGGCTGGGGGCATAGGAGGTAACATTGCTGAGCCAAACTCCGGCCTCAGGCGTGAAAGTCGCTCAAGAATTGGAGGATCGTCTTCAAGCGCTCCATCCAAATACTCAAGAAATGTTTCGAACTCTTCAAGCAATCGCCCTGCAATCAACGAGCTTTTTGCGTGCTTTCGGGCCACCAAGCGAATATCCTCGGCTCGGACACCGGTGCCAGTGAGAAACCGGAGATAGAGAACTTCGTCGAACAGTTCTTCACGCTCCTGTGCGGGAATTTCTTCAACTAAACCCATCGCCTCCTGCAGCCCATCGTTCTCAGTTAGGTTGAGAATTCGCTGCCATGTGGGATCCGGATCCCAAGGGCCTGAATTAGCGTCATCTAGGAGGCCGTCAGGGAGTTCTTGGCCCTCCGGGCCCCTAAATTGCTCACCCAAGACTCGAGCCTGCCAGCTATAGCTTCTTGCTTTTCCATTGTCAGCCCAGATTCGAGCGATAGGCAAGTTGGGGTCTAGAGAATTGGCCGTCCAATCTTTACCCTGTGCTATTCCCTCAGGCCGCATGACATAGCTTGTATCAAATCCTGCCTTTACTAAATCACCAAATAGCAGATCGCCAATTGCCTCAACTAGCCGTTCAAAAAATTTGACTTCCGTTCGTTGAACACCGACTGACAAAAGAGTACGTCCTGTGCCGGAAATTTGACGAGACACGAACTGGGCATGGTCAGCCAACTGCATAGCACGTTGACGACGGAGGCTGGATCCTTCGAGAAAGTGCAGCCTGTGTGTGATCTCCTCCGGAAAATTCGGATAGAAAAGAGGGGCTGCATTAAACGCTTTCGGGGCGCGCTTTCTTGGTGACGGTTCCTGACCATATTCAGCCAACAGTTCACCACACAGCTTGGAAAGATTGGCAAAATGTTCCGCGGCCTGACCTCCGGGATCTCGCTTGCCTGCAAGCGTGGCATAAAGCTTCTGCCACTTCGCGAGCTCTTTCCTGTGAAACTCGCGGTCCCTTCTGTTTGTAATCGTTTCTTCATGAAGCTTCACAGCTTCCCGAAAGGCGAGAAGGCCGGATTTTCCTGCTTGCGGAGGGGGCGGCTTTAGTCCCATAACTGCATACTCCGCTCAATCAAAGCTGGTTTGAACATTCGCTAACGCCCCCAAGCAGGGGCATATTTTGCGTTTTGAGCGCAGCGAAGCAAAATATGTCCCACTGCCTTGGTTTGTTAGCGATTCTCCGCAAAACGCCACCCTTTATGGGTAAGTCCAAAAATCTCACGCTTCGGTCCCTGTGGTTTGACGTAGCCCATTGTTTCCAGATCTTCCAGAGCCGATTCGTAGAGCGCATACGATTTAGCATCCTTGTCGCCGAAAACAGAATTCCCCGCCTTTATCGACCTCCCGCTGAGACTTTTTGAGGTTAGTATGGTTCCACTTTTGGTCGCGGCTGCGGCTTCAATAATTTTTACTGCCTCGCCGCTTAAAACATCTGCGTTTAGGGTGGCCCCCATAGAGTTCATTTGAGAAGCCAACTTATCTCGCTCAGCCCTCAACGTCGCTAACTCATTAGTCAGCCGCGCCTTTACGTCCTCATCGTCAATACCAGCGATTTCCTCATCGCGCTTCGCGCGCTCAATTAACTCCTGTTCCTTTTGACCAAACAACTCTGACCGGGCCTGCTCCAGCTTTGTTTGCTGAATCGTCCGCTGATGGTCAGCATGAAGGTGGATTCGATCACGAAGTGCAAATGGCTTCTGCGACAGGTACTCAAAAATATATCTCGACCACGGTGTAAAAATGGCCAAAATCGCCCCCACCAGTAAAGGTAGAACAACCACAGACCACACGCTTGTCTCTTGTTCAAATATTGAAATTCTCTCGTGGGCGGTTGCATCCAACATGATGAGCAGGAAAAGCGCCCGCCAGTTCAAAACTACAAAGGCTAATAGTGAGTAGCCAAAGTAGGGGGCTTGAATCCTTGTAGTAATTGCATCGAAGAGGTCTTTCATAATTATTCTCGTCCAACTTCACCAATACTCGCTAACGCTGCCAGCATGCGCGCCTTTGTAGTGTAGGCGAAGCCGGAATGAAAAAGGCGTCGCCGTGCCTGGCCTTGTTAGGCAATCTCTGACTCCTTATGCTCAATGTATTTCCTGTATATCAACGCCTGCCTTTCTGCGGCGTCCTTAAGTTTGGGGTTTTCTTCAAGTAGCTCATCCACGAGAACAATTGGTTCTTTTAAAGAAGAAAATCCAATTTTTTCCCATAAACGCATGCTGGAAGGTGCAAGGGCAAGAACTTCAGACTCTAGAGAAGTTAGAAAGGAGAAATAATTCCCTGCACGCTTCTCCGCAGAGATCTCAACAAACGTGACCCTACAGTGCTTGCGTATAAATAATGTCCGCAGTCTTTTTGCTAGTTTTGCATCATTTGGATCTTGAGCATTTAGAGCGGCTGAAGGATCTAACTTTTTGCAGTACCGCCACATTCTGCCCGTGCAATAGGCTTGAGAAAATTTATGGCTACGCCCTTCACTGCCAGTAACGTGCTTACTTCCAACACGTTTTCTAAAGCCTTCTGTCGCTTTCGGCGTGCAACCAATGTATCGGATTTTCTTCTCGTGATCCCAGAGAGCATAAATGCCGAACGTTTCGGGTAAATCTGTCAGTAACTGAGGTTCACTTGTTCTCAAATTTTCGAGTATTTCTAGACTGTTCATAGTTTCATCCTTGATGCCTAACGCCCTTGTTAATCGGCGGCCGCTGCGCAGCAGCGGACGTCCACGTTGAACTGATTGTTAGGCCCGCGCATCTGCTTCGCCACCTTTTTCTTCCTCAGGGTAAGACGTCAATAATGCAAGACTTGTTGGCATGAACCACTCTCGGACTAGCTCCTCATACATACTAGAAAGATTTGCTAGGCGACGCCAAACATGGACATCACAATATTCAAGAAACGCGTCGAATTCCTTTGGTGCTATCCCAGCTTCGATGTTGGCCTGAATATCTTCTAGTTCATTCTGGCTCCAGCCCATAGGTTTCCAAAATTCGTGGCCCACCCAAATATCTAGTCGAAGAGAAGCTTCGGTGAAGGTTTTGATCATCGCCAATACACAATCCTGTGAAGCTGGCTCGCCAACCGATGTTAGACCGCGAGCCCGGCGAATCTCTTGGTGCTGGTAGTGAAACGTGCCAAACGCCCCGTACATCTTGGAACGTTTGCCGTAAGCCCTCAACGGCACTAAATTGTTCTCTAGGTTCAAGATCTGGTTAGCTAGCGGAATGTGGATCGTCTTATGGCCCTTTTCATAGAATTTAGGGTCTTCGGGGATAAGTACTTTTTCGATGTAATCGTTAAGACAAACGAAATAAGCGCTCTTAGTATTCGTATCCACGAGTATTAGAAGAACGGGAACAGCAACCCCCATAGCCTGAACGGTCAAAAGTTCAGGTACTTCAAGTTGAAATTTTGCAACTGGGATATCATCGAACTTAGCCCTGTCCTCATTCAAGGGCCCCTTTGCAACGTTGCCACGGTGATATGCCCGCTTTGTTCCATACTCAATTGAGCCCGAACCTTTTAGCTGGATAAAAATGTTTTCACCGAGAGTCTCAGCGAGAGTTTGATCTTCGTCTAGATAATCAAAAAGCTCGACAACACAATCGATTCCATAGTCTTCGCCATACGAATGCACAACCCACGCTTCGGGGAGCTTTTCCCTCAAAACTTGGACTGATATATCCTCCCGAACCTGATTTACCGACCGGCGCTTCCTACGAATATCCATTCTGAATTCCAATTTTTGATGTAACAGCCAACCCCGGAAACCAACCGCCTAACGCTCGCATTTGCGGCTGGTTTGTAGCGCAGCGGAAAACCAGTCCGACAACATGCGCTTGTTATACATTTCTATGAAACAGTAAACATGCTTAACTTTTGGATAAATATAGGAATTAATCGATTTCGTTCTACATTGTACTCCCACAATGATTGGCCGAAGCCTCTTATTCGATCATTCTCATCAAGCTGTTCAAACTGCTCATCCGTTATAAGCGAGAACTTAAGCCACATTGCTAAAAACTGTAGCCTTCTCAAATTTCTATCTTCTTGATCATGCTCGGATAGCCCAGTCTTTTCGCAAAGCTCTTCGTAGGTCATTTTTTGATGCAAAAGAGCCTCATAAACGGATGAATCAACTACCTTTATAACGGCCAGAAATGAAATTATGGGAACAAGCCTAAGCTGATTCTTTGATGAGGATGCGTAAAAAACAGCCAGATTTGTGTAGACCCGCTCAAGCTGGCGCAATGACAAATTAAAGTGCGTGGCGAGCACGTCCAGGGAATCCACTAGATTGCGGCCATCTCCCCACGTTTCTATTTGATGTAAGCCAAATAGCTTTTTATTGTACTGATTGATGTCGCTATCGTTACGGTCACCAGTTTTCTTGGGGATCGTGGTTTCTATGTTAATAAATTTTTGAAGATAGGTGTGCGCATCTATATTCTGCCCGTATATACACTTAACGGCCTCTTCAAGCTGCTTTCTATGCATAACCAGAACAAATACAACATTTTTAACAGAAAATAGATGCTTAATTTTTTCAATTAGCTCTACGGCATAAGTGGGTTTACATCGATCGAGCTCATCGATAATTATTACTAGAGGCTTGTCGCCTTCTGGACTAAGAAGGCTCGGCATTTCCGATAGCAAACCTTTAAATGACTGAAGCAGCTCTACATCCTGCTTGTGTGACGCTAGCCTTTCGCCGACGTAGTCTCCTACGACTGTAGATAACCCTTTAGCTACATCGGATTGAATATCTTTTAACTCGTCTATGTCACTATCTTTTATTGCACCCAGCGTGGCCGCTTTAATTCCGACTTTAGCAGTCCAGGATAATAATTGAACTCCAACATGCTTTGCCTTTTCCCGGAATTCTTTTGACTTTTGAGCATCCGGGTTTACAGAATTCAGTTCAATATATGTTGTAATAGCGCTAGCAACGGCAATAAATGCGTCATCTATATAGTCGTTTGCAAAAGCATCAATATATATACTAGGAACGTCGGCTTGGTTGAGCATGCCTTTCCACATTTTTACAAACGTAGTCTTTCCTTCACCCCACTTTCCATCGAGAGAAATAACAAGCTCATCGCTTGACTGGCAAACTAAATTCAATAGAGATTGACCAAAATTACTTCGGCCAAGGACATCTTGCTCGAATGCCTCATCTTCTCCGACAGTAATCGGGGGGGTGACGATGTTCATCTGTGCTCCTTCACGTATAACGCCAATATTCAGCGGCGGCCTTTACGTAGCGAAGCGAAGAAAAGGCCGTCCGGTGGAGGCCCATAAGGGCCGGGACGAACTGGAATGCTTTGTTAAAACTCGTCTATGACACTCTCGATTCGCTTCTTAGCAAAGCCTTCGGCCAACTTCTTGGCAACAGCGAAAATGGTTTCGATGGAACCTTCCTTGAAATTCTCTTTTATTGCCTCCCAAACCTCCGATTGTCGAAGGTTTGAAATAAACTCATGCCCTGTTGCTGTTAACCGAATATTCGCATCGACCCAATCAACACCGTCATAGTCATCTACCAAACCAATACTAGACGACTTTCCGATGCCCTCGATGAACCCGTAGTCAGCAAGGATTTCGTAATGGAGAAGAAAGTCATCATTCAGGTCCTCCAAGCCCATACCATTGAGAATTCCCTTCAAACTGGGCCTCGGCGAAGGATTCTCTTCGATAACGGTAAGCAGGGACCTCAAATATTCTTTATCCAGCTTCATCGAAACTCTCGCTAGGTTTTAATGCTGATGGTAACCGGCGCCGAAGCGCAGCGAAGGGAACCAAAAGCGATACGTTTTTGGCGTCCGGTTGACCGCATGGTTAGGAGTACTCTCCTATACCTTGGCGATACATCACCCGGCTTATCATTTCGGGAGTCACTACGCCCTTATAAAAAAACCAATGTGGCGCCATCTCTTGTCCGGACACTAATATTTTTTCGGCCTCTCTTGTTTGCTCTTCTATTGGAGCTCCTAATGGAAACCGCGCACTAGCAAGCCCAGCAGCTTTGTAACGCATCCTCTCGCTACCGGGGATTTTATGATGCTGCAACATAAAATCAATGAATCTATCATAGTTAAATAATCTATTATCTAACTCATCTATAGCTACTTCTACAACCGCCTCGGTTTGGTCAAATAACTGAAGCGTTCTATTTGGAGAGAGCCCAGAGATCAGCATGGGAAATTGTTTTGACAAGAAATCAAATTCTCTATCCTTTCTTTCTAATAATTTCTGACCCGATATAAGACCATTGTCATCAGGGCGCAACTCAGAAGTTAACGAAACGAAGGTATTAGGTATTTCAAAGGGAACAATACCTCTCTGAATCCCGCTTTCTAGAATACCCTTGACTGCATCCTTACGGGTAAAATGGTAAAACTTCATAATACTCCTAACAGTGATTAGATAGAGCGCTTCGTTATTGCACAAAAGTGACTTCAATCATCCGCGCCTACCCTTAGATTATTCAGCATCATTTATGCATTAGAATCAGCAGCTTGCAAGCATCTCTACTTCACCCCTGATGTAATCGCGTGACCTCCGCATTATTGCAATAATGAAGCACTGGCAATGATCTTGTCGCAGAGCATCTGCAAGGCCGCCAAAATACAAAGGCGTGCGAAAACCACCTTCGATCAAAAGATCTAAACAAGGCACCAGGAAAAACCAGCGGTAAAAGGGGCGAAAGAGATTCGAAAAAAGCTAAAGCAGCAAACTGAAATCCATCTGTCGTCCCTAACAGCGGCAAGTTCCCTTGTGTGTAAACATACACTACCTAATTTTCAGGAAACTTCCTATATAGTCAATCTGAAATTCAGCAAATTCGCGACGAACGCACGAATTTGCTGTTGAGGCTTCGGGAGGGCTTTGTCGTGCAGTCAGGTGTGGCGGGGCACTCTATAAGGTAGTAACGGCCTCAAGCCGCTGCCAAATACGCCCCCGCAACCGCCAGCACTCCACCAACCCCACGGTTGAAGCGGCTATCGGCTTTTAGCATCAGGCTACCCAGCCCACGCCCAGCCAGAGTGATTGCAAGGGTGGCGATGGAGAAGCCAGCCAGATAGTCCGCCAGTGTTGCGCCTTCTGGCATTTCTGCACCATGGGCAAAGCCGTGGAACAGCATGAAGGCACCAACCAGGGTGCCACCCACAGCGGTGGGCAGTTTCGCCAGTGTGGCAATGAGAATACCGGCCACCAGTACGGAGAAGGTGATGCCAGTTTCAACGCCGGGCACGCTCAGACCGCCCCATGCCAGGGCTGCGCCGCCTACCATTCCGCCGATCACGAAGGCTGGGGTCGCGTTTTTCATGAGTTTGCTCTGGCGCACGCTCCAGAAGCCTATGGCGGCCATGGCCAGCAGGTGGTCAAGGCCCAGCATGGGGTGCAGCAAGCCGCTGGTGAAGCCGCCTTCGGTGTGGCCGGGGTGGGCCATGGCGGATGCAGAGGCGGTTAGTAGCGCGGAGATGGTGAGTAGTTTTGAAGTCAGTTTCATGGTGTTGCTCCTGGTGGTTCTAATATCGATTTGATTCGATTGCTCAGGCTTCTTCAGCCAGTTTTTCGGGGCGTCTTTCCGGCAGCATGCCGCGTTCAAGGATGAAGCTGATGATGG
>NZ_JBLXHI010000025.1:0-7311 GCF_048381695.1 Corallibacter sp.
TAAACGGCTAAAAAAAATCTTTTGAACTATCTAAATAGTAACCAAAAAGAGTCAACCTATTTCAGTATAATACAAAAAAATCGTATTATAAATGAAATATAATATTCGAAATTACATATTATGTGTTTTAATCACTCTGAATTTATCAAATTGCGGAAAAAATACAGATACGAAATCTGAAACTGGAACAGTATCTAAATCCAAAATAGAAATTAATAAATCGATTGAGAATTCAACTGAATTTATTTACTCAAGTGCCGACAAAATAGAAATCATTATAAACAATGACTTTGGATTTTTAGTCGTTGGAGAACCAACAGAAATATATCTCAAAAAAGAAAATTTATATAAAAAATTATCAAACTTAAAGGTTCAAAAAAATAAAAGCGTTGACCTGAATGGACCTGAAATAAACTCAAAAGGTTTAAAATTCGAATTAACTGCAACTGAAGAGAATCTCTTGGATGGAAATATAGAAATTCTATTAAGTGAACGAACTGATGATGGAGGAAATTTTACTCACAAACTTTTAATACCTGTAAAAAAGAAATTAGAATAAAAACTAATGCCAACAAAGAACTGAGTTAAAAAACAAGCAACTTATTCGCTACGGCTATTCATATTTCAACAACTTGAAAACGAGATCTAGGTCTCACAGAACTGAACGAAGTTTAAGTAGTAAAAGAGAGAGGATTATCAATGTTGCCAAAGTCTAATGCTTCACCGTGTATAGTAACCTTAATGCTCTCTTTTGTTCTTTCTGATTATTAATTAAATTTAATAAATTACAAACTTAAGACGTGTATATTGCATTGCTGTAGCTAGCTAAAACGATGATCTTTGCGTACTTTTTACTATATTGTGATTGCGAAAAAAAAGCGTGTACTTGAACGCAACAAACCATTTACAAACACGTTAGCCACAAGCAAAAAACGATGCGAATAGCTTTAATCTTATTAATTGGAATACACGGAATTATCCATTTATTCGGGTTTCTTAAAGCATTTGGCATATCTGAATTTACGGCTATTTCACAACCAATTCCTAAAACTTTTGGATTAGTTTGGCTATTAACATTTCTTCTTTTTGCACTTGCAATCATTTTACTAATATTTCAGTCCAATTATTGGTGGTTAATTGGATTTTTAGCTGTAATTGCTTCACAGATTTTGATTTTAACCTATTGGTCTGACGCAAAATTTGGTACAATAGCAAACCTAATAATTCTCGTATCAGTAATAATAGCTTATTCAAATATTAGCTTTAAAAATAAGATTACAGAAGAACGGAAAAAACTGTTTGAAAACTCACTGACTGTTAGTGAAGAAGTAATTACCAAAGAGACCATTTCGGAATTACCTTCTATTGTACAAAAGTGGATGATTAATAGTGGAACAATCAGTAAACATCCGATTTCTAATGTGCATTTGACTCAAGAATTACAACTTAAATTAAGTCCCGACCAAGAAAATTGGAACAATGGAAAAGCCGAACAGTATTTTACGATAAATCCGCCAGCATTTAATTGGAACATTGATACAAAAATGAATTCAATTTTTAGCGTAGTTGGTCGGGATAAATTTGAAAGTGGAAATGGAGAAATGACAATAAAGCTATTATCGCTCATTTCTGTAGCAGATGCCAAAAACAGCCGTAAAGTTAACCAAGCAACCTTACAAAGGTATTTGGCAGAAATAGTTTGGTTTCCTTCAGCGGCTTTAAGTCCATACATAAAGTGGGACACTTTGAACCAATATTCCGCCAAAGCAACTATGGATTATAACGGAACAAAAGGTACGGGAGAATTCCACTTTGACGAAGAAGGAAACTTCAAAAGATTTGTAGCAATGCGTTATCAAGATTCAAATTCAGAACAACCAACCGAATGGACTGTTATTGCGACAAAAACAGAAGAACGAAATGAAATAAAAATACCTATCGAATGCGAAGCAAGTTGGAAATTGGAGAGTGGTAAATGGACTTGGTTAAAATTAAAAATTAAGGAAATCAAATACAACGTGAAAGAAATGCCAGATGGTTAGCAATATATAAAAACAATAGCGGTTTAATCGCTTAAACAAAAGTAAATAAATATAAAAAAGGCCTGTGTTTAACCGAAAAGTTAGTGCATAAAAATTCGCTACTATTCTTAAACTAGACGTTGGCAAACATTTAAAATGAGAAACTACACATTAATCTTTATCCTTTTATTTATCTCTCTAACTGGAAATTGTCAAGATGAAAAACTGAAAGAAATAAGAGCAAGTTATAGTCTTGGTGAGAAAACAAAAAAACTAATTGAACAAAATAAATTTTCAGAACTAAAATCTGATTTTGGACAAACTGCTAAATTAAATACTCTAATTTCATTAATCCAAAGCAAAAAAGCAAAGAGCGGAGAATATAAGTTAAGTACTGATATCTATTTTAATCCTGACATAAATAAATATGTGTATACGATTTACAGCTCTAAATGGATTAAAACAGAATCTGATTGGGGACTGAATGACTACTTATATATTGTTGAATTAATTATCGAGCATAACAACTCGAATAATGAACCAAGAGTCACTCGGAGAAGCATATTAGACCAAAATTCAGATTTAAAAAAATGGTGGCAATCATTAATGGACAGTTATAATAAACCAAAGTTTCAACGGAAAAAGTGGGCAGATGAATACAAACTCGTTCCACCACCACCTCCACCACCACAAACAACAGAATGGTTTAAAAAATAAAAACGATTTTCCAACACCGTATAGAATTAATAGCTAGTACTAACCTACTTACGAAATTGCTAACTCCAGTTCGCTTTGCTCGTGTCCATTCGGTTTTTATTTGTTAACTTAGTTGCTTAACCACGTAGAAGTAAACCATACACTAAACCGTTGACAATAATACTTTTAAAAGAACTTCAATAATGAAAATAATCAGATTAGTAATTTCGTTAATTCTTATTTCAAATTTATTATCAGCTCAGAATGAATCTGATATTACTCAATTTGATAAAGCGCTTAATCAATTTATTAATGTAAGAGATTTTTGTATTTCAAAAGATGGGAATGAAGCATTCTTTACGGTACAAAGTCCTAATCAAGACATTTCGCAACTTGCTTATATTAAAAAGAACAAAAATGCATGGTTAGAACCAGAATTATTACCGTTTTGTGATTCATATATGTATTTAGAGCCCTTTTTATCATATGATAATAAGCGACTATTTTTTGTCTCTAATAGACCTTTAAATGATTCTATTAATAAAAAAAAGGATTTTGATATTTGGTATGTTGAAAGAGGAAACAAAGATAAGGCGTGGTCAAAACCTAAAAACCTTGGAAAACCAATTAATTCAGAATTAGACGAGTTTTATCCTTCTGTCAGTAAAAATGGAAATATATATTTTACAATGGTATCGCCAGACGGTTTTGGAAAAGATGATATTTATTATTGCGAATGGAAAGGTGACAATTATTCAAATCCTATTTTATTAGATGAAAACATTAACAGTGCCGGCTATGAGTTTAATGCCTTTATTTCAGAAAAAGAAGATTTCATAATCTATTCAAAATATAAAGAAAAAGATGGTCAAGGAAGTGGGGATTTATATATTTCGAAGAAGGATACAAAAGGAAACTGGAAAAAGGCTGTAAATCTAGGAGTTCCGGTGAACACAAAGTATATGGAATATTGCCCATTTTATGATGAACAAAACCAAATTTTATATTTTACAAGCAAAAGAAATAATATACATCCAAGAAATTTCGATACTATTTCAGAATTTAGAAACTATATTAATGAAAGTAATAATGGCTTAAGTAAAATTTATAAGACCTCACTTAAAATAAAATAGTACTATTGCCAACAATGTATAAAAATAATAGCAGTTTAATTACTAAAACCAAAGTAAGTAAAAATAAAAAAAGTCTGTATTTAACTTAAAAATTAGCGTTTATAAAGCCACTACTATTCTTATACTAGACCGTTCTACACAAGTTAATGAAAACAAAGTTACATATATTCAAGACTGTTGCTAAACATTTAAGTTTTACAAAAGCTGCCGAGCAATTATATATTTCACAACCGGCCATATCCAAAGCAATTAAGAATTTAGAACAAGAATATAAAACAACATTTTTTGTTAGAAAAAGGAACTCTATTGAATTAACAATAGAAGGAAAATCATTCCTTATATATGTAAATAAAATATTAGCTATCTATTCTGAAATGGATGAGCAATTTCTACATAAAAATGAAACCTTTCCAGAGTTTATAAATTTTGGGGTAAGTACAACGTTATCCAATTATGTCATCCCAAAAGTAATTGCGAAGTTTAGAATGCAATTCCCTCAAACAAAATTTGATATAGTTAGTGATAATTCAGAAAATATTGAAAATTTAATTTTAAATGAGGAAATCGATTTTGGAATTACAGAAGGGAATTTTTCTAACCCAAAAATGCACTTTAAAAAATTTATAAAGGACGAAATTGTTCTTGTAACCAATGTTAATAATTCTTCATTTAAAAAAGGAAGTATTGATATAAAAGAGCTACAAAAAATTCCCATAATTGAACGTGAAAAAGGCTCTGGAACTAGAGAAATAATAGACCGTTTTTTAGTTAAAAATAACATCTCAAAACTCAATTGTGTAGTAACATTGAACAGTACCGAAGCTATTAAAAACTATTTATACAACTCTAACGATTATGCACTTCTTTCAATCAATGCTATTAATGATGATTTAATTAATAATAACCTCAAGATAATAGACATAAAAGGCTTGAGTATTGAAAGATGGTTTTATTTTGTTAAAAGAACAGGTTACCTTTCAAATTCTTTGGAAAAATTTGAAAAATTCATTCGACTTAATCATAACTTTTAGTTATCTCTGATAGCAAATTAATTTGCTTACAGGCTATTCATTCAATCTACTTTTGTATCAAATAATACTAAATGATATGAAAGATATATTTTCAAAAACAGTTTACGTCCTTATAATTACCCTTGCGCTTTTAGGTGTATTAAACAGCCCAACTGCTTTGTTACTTGGTTTTGTATATACCGTTATTTTCAATAATCCATTTAAAGAATACAGTCATAAAGCAATTCATTATTTTTTAAAAATTTCGGTTGTTGGATTAGGGTTTGGTATGTTCATTAAAGAAACTTTAGAAACAAGTAAAGAAGGATTGAGTTTAACCTTTTATTCAATACTTTTAACTGTCACTCTAGGTTTACTACTAACAAAACTTCTAAAGTTAGATTTAAAACTAGGTCACCTAATCACATCTGGAACAGCAATTTGTGGCGGTAGTGCTATTGCAGCAATTTCTCCAGTTATTAAAGCTAAAAGTAAAACAATAAGTATTGCTTTAGGTATTGTTTTTCTATTAAATTCTATTGCCTTATTCGTGTTTCCTGCAATTGGACATTTTTTAAGTTTAACACAAGAACAATTCGGTTTATGGTGTGCAATTGCAATACACGATACAAGTTCTGTAGTTGGAGCTGCACTAGGTTATGGAGACGAAGCATTGAGAATTGCAACAACAGTAAAACTATCTAGAACTTTGTGGATCATCCCTTTATCCATTTTTTCAATGTTTTTATTCAAAACAAAAGGAGAAAGAATAAAAATCCCTTACTTTATTGTATTATTTATTATTGCAATACTAATTAATAGCTACCATATGTTACCAGAAACAACTACTAGCTTAATTGTATTAATGGCTAAACGTTTATTAATAATAACATTGTTTTTAGTAGGCTCAACCATATCTATAAAAGATTTGAAATCTACAGGAATGAAACCCATTGTATTAGCGCTGACTTTGTGGGTTTTTATTTCCTTTTTTTCATTATTTTATATCTTAAACTAAAGCCTGTGTAAAAACACCATGTATAATTAACTAACTGACGCTCGCCTTCTTACAAAAATCCTTATAGAATTTATACCGTATCCAAAACCTTTAACCGCATAAACAAGCCCATCAACCGACTATGAAAATGCGTAAACTTGTACCCCTTATAAAAAGGACCTAAAACAGATCTAAACGCTTTATCAACCACAGAACAATGCCCAAACTCAGTAGCGTTTTCACGCACATGCTGCATACTAGACTTCGTTTGTATTGCTTTTCTTGTAAATCCACCACCCGCTTTTCGGGCAATAGGCTTACCATTCAAATAATAAAAATTAATACCATTCAACGTCCCTATTAAAGGGATAATACCGCGCTGTTGTGCCACAACATCTAATTCCAAGCTAAGTACCTATAATACAGCAATATACAAAATCCCACAATACAGGTTATAGCGTGGTTATGCCGTGCTTATAACAGGCTTAAAACAAGCTTATAGCATGGCAGAAAAAACAGACTTAGGGATTACTCTAATAAAATCATCAGAAGTCACAGCTAATACCTCTAGAAATGTTTCAATAACACATGCCATTTACAGCTGCTAATTTTTGTATCTTTCCACTGCATTATTTAAAAATTAAAGCCCCAACAGCACAATGAAAATCCTATACATACATGGTTTAAATGGAAGTTTAAGCCCCGAAAAAAGAGCGCTACTAGAACCTTATGGAGAGGTGTTTGCCCCAGCCATAGATTACCTATCAGACACACACGCTATTGCGAGTATAAGCACAGCTTTTAAAGCAATGGGAATTAATATCGTCATAGGAAGTAGTATGGGTGGCTTTACAGGCTATTACGTCTCAAACATAATGCAATGCCCTGCCCTATTATTTAATCCCGCCCTAGCCAAGAGATCTGTCCCACAGAACATCCCTGAAATAAAAAACAACTCAAGCCGTTTGAAGCAAATCGTTTTAGGCACACAAGATGATGTCGTAAACCCTAAACAAACCCTTAAGTTTCTATCTGAGACGCTCATAGATCATCCGGAATATAAAATACATATTCATAACCATTTAGCACATCGCATCCCCTTAGACGTCTTTAAAGAAGAAATACAACTGTTTTTTAAATCCTTATAATTTAAAACCTAAACACTAACATAACAAAAAGGTAAGCACAGCGTCTATTTCCCGATACAATATTTAACTATCCTTATGTCTATTGACGTTAAGGCATTTGGGCAACAAATAGGGTGCAAAAAATACATAAAAAGAATAAATAAAGAGTAAACATCAATAAATTGAGCTACTAATATAGCACAAAAAAAACCGCTCGATTAGAGCGGTTTCCAAATAAAAACACCAAGCATTAATTAGCTGTACCAGAGCCTAAATAAATACTGTTTGATACTTGACTACCATCAGCAGTAATAAACGCCATAAATA
>NZ_JBLXHI010000026.1:0-5180 GCF_048381695.1 Corallibacter sp.
TTTTAGTTGTTAGAATCCTAAACATTGCTATTTCAAACAGATTCATCTAACGTCTAAACTCTAATGACTAATGTCTTTTAATTATTTAGTTGCCATTTTTTTGTTAGCAACAGTTTTTCTTCTACCTTTTCTAGTTCTAGAGTTGTTTTTTGTACGTTGTCCTCTTAATGGAAGACCAGCTCTATGACGAATACCTCTGTAACAACCAATATCCATTAATCGCTTAATGTTCATTTGTGTTTCAGAACGTAATTCTCCTTCAATAGTAAAAGAACCAACAGCCTCACGAATATTACTTATTTCGTCGTCTGTCCAATCTTGAACTTTTGTACTTTCATCCACTTTAGCTTGGGCTAAAATGTCTTTTGCTCTACTTTTACCTATTCCATAGATATAAGTTAGGGAGATAACTCCTCTTTTGTTTTTTGGTATGTCTACACCTGCAATTCTTGCCATAACTACCCTTGTCTTTGTTTGAATCTAGGATTCTTTTTGTTAATTACGTAAAGTCTACCTTTTCTACGCACGATTTTACAATCTGCACTTCTTTTTTTAACTGATGCTCTTACTTTCATCTCTGTTAGTATCTATAAGTTATTCTAGCCTTAGTTAAATCGTAAGGACTCATTTCTAATTTTACTTTGTCTCCTGGTAATAATTTTATGTAATGCATACGCATTTTACCAGATATATGCGCTGTCACTATGTGACCATTTTCTAGTTCAACACGAAACATGGCATTGGATAATGCTTCTATTATTGTTCCGTCTTGTTCTATTGCTGCTTGTTTTGCCATAGTATTGATATATTAAGCTACTGCTTTTCTATTTTTACCTGTTTTCATCAAGCCGTCGTAATGCTTTAAAATAAGAGTTTACTTGTTGCATAGTATCTATTGCAACCCAACCATAATTAATAGTGAGGTTCCACCAAAAAACAGGCCCATCCAGTTGTACTTCATTAGCAACATAATGGCTGGGAACACAGCAATAAGGCTAGGAATATGATCCTGGAATGTTATTTGAGACATTATTTTATCTAAATATTCGAAGTTTTTTTCCGGACGTATCCAGGAATAAAACCACCACTACGTTTTAAATCGTCTGCCATTTTGTTTGTAGGCACTGTGATTGCATAAGTATGTAAATGCTATAATTAATAAAGCAAAAACTAAGTTGTACCAAAAACCAAATATACTAAAATTTGTTGCATCCATTGCCTGCCAGTGTCTTTAAGAAGAGGACGACCTATAAACTGGCACGAACATAATAGCTTGTGCAAGATAATTGGCATTACTCCAGATGCATTTAATTTAATGGTAAAAACTGTCTGGATCATTACGTTTTCTCGTAACCACAGAAACGGTTCTTCTTGCATACTGTACCGCTATTTTTCGACTGCCATAACCAGATAATGGGGGAAGATAAAACCAAATAATAATTCAAAAGAATCAACATAAGTTGTTTTTCCTTCTAGCCTGATTTTTGAAAAATGCCTTAGGAATTTGCAATAATTCCAACCATAATTAAAAAGAGATTCCGTTACCAATACCTTTATCGGTAATTTTTCTCCTAACCACATAGCAAAGATGGCCTGTAACTAAAATAACTATAGATGAAAAATAAAACCCTCAGTACCCAATAAAGGCACTGTGGAATCCAAAGCTGTTGGAATGCAAATATCCGGCGCCTGCACCAAACAGATGGCAATGGTTAACCAACGGTAATTTGGTTGATTTTTTTTACCACTCTCCCTTCTTTAATTTCTGAAATAGGGAATGGCTATTCCCATTAACTGAACCACAATGGAAGCAGAGATATGTGGCATGATTCAAAGCAAAAAGGAAGCGTTAGCAAAGCTCCTCCTGTAAATGTTTAACAAACCTATAAACCACCTGTATTTGTCTGTAAATTTTCCAATTGAGGCATCAATACCTGGTAAAACCACTTGTGCGCAAAACGATAAACTAATAACAGACCAAGTTAAAATGATTCTGATCTTAATTCTCTATTTTTAGTATTCGTAGTGTCTCTATAAATTTCATGGTTGTTTGGTTATAAAGTTATTTCTCCTCCACAGCTTCAATCGCAGCTTTTGCTGGCGGTAAACTTATGACAGATACCTTTAATTTAGCTTTTACTCGCCTCTTCCCATAATTTCTTAGTCTTTTTAGCAACTTGAGCTACAAGGGTATCGAAATCAAAGTATCTTTAATTTTCTTTCGTCTACTAATTGTTGTAAAGTATCTAAGTTTACACCTTGTATTTCTCTGTTGATGTTAGTAAGCCAAATTTGGGTACACGTCTTTGAAGTAGCATTGCCCTCCTTCAAATCCATTTTCTTTGAATATCCAGAACGGGATTTGCTCCTTTTGGCCAGTTGCCGTTCCACATTTTCCAGAACCTTGTCCACGTCCTATTCGTTTGCTGACTTTTAACTGAACCTTTGCGGGTTTTAAATTACTTAAATCCATCAGTATCTTATTATTTTGTCTTCTACGAAACTAAATGTTTACTTATTAACCATACCAAGGATGTTTGGTGTGGCATCATGTTCGACTTGTCCAATCTTTTTTAGACCAAGGCTTCAAATTCTTTTTTGTCTTCTGCGATTGATTGGCTTTTTACTTTTTTTACTTTTTTTTTGCCATGTTTCCTGTATTATCCTTTAAAAACTTTTTCTAGCGAAATACCTCTTCACGTGCAATAGTGTTGCATTTCTTAGTTGTAATAAAGCATCAAAGTACCTTTACTTATGAGGGTTTGATGAACCTTGTGATTTTGAAACACGTCGTGAACACCTACTGCTTCCAACCGTTCTTACAGCACCACCAGCAATAACACCTGTACCAGGAGGCAGGAATAATGTTTACTCTTGCTCCTCCATATTTCCTTTTGTTCGTGTGGTAAGGATCTTTTTAAAAGGAATACGTACTAATTTTTCTTAGCATCTTCAACAGCTTTTGCTATTGCACTTGCTACGTCTTTAGATTTTCCTAAACCGTGACCTACAACACCTGCTTCATCTCCAACAACTACTATTGCCGAAAACCCAAATGCTCTACCACCTTTAGTTACTTTTGTAACTCTTTGTACACCAACCAAACGATCTTTAAGATCCAATCCACTTGGTTTTACTAACTCTGCGCTTTTGTATTTCTGATACATAATTTCTTAGAATTTAAGTCCTGCTTCTCTAGCTCCTTCGGCTAATGATTTAACTCTACCATGATATTGCTATCCACCTCTATCAAAAGAAATGGTTTCCACACCTGCCTTAAGGGCTTTTTCAGCTACTGCTTTACCTACTAAAGCTGCTATTTCAGTTTTAGTACCTTTTGCAGAACTAATGTCTTTATCTCTAGAAGATGCTGCACTAATGGTTTTACCAGATACATCATCTTTTACTTGAGCATATATTTCTTTATTGCTTCTAAAAACAGATAATCTTGGTCTAGCCTCAGTTCCTGAAACTATTTTACGAACTCTGCTTTTAATTCTTAATCGTCTTTCGTTCTTTGTTAATGCCATAACTTAATTATTAAGCTGATTTACCTGCTTTTCTTCTTAATACTTCTCCTACAAACTTAACTCCTTTACCTTTGTAAGGCTCTGGTGGTCTAAAACCACGTATTTTAGCTGCTACTTGACCAACTAATTGTTTGTCTGATGAAGTTAATTTTACTATTGGATTTTTCCTTTTCTGAAATTGTCTCCGCAGCCTTTAGGAGCTATATCTGAAATAATGTTATGAGAAAATCTAGCAGATCTTTTTGTCCTTGGTGATGCTCTATAGCAACACCAATTCTAATTGTTTTGTCAAGCCACAGACCGCCTTTAATCATGTTGATAGGGATCTATAAAGTCCATGCTGCTGTGTACTTTAGAATCTGAGGACATACAAATACATTTCCATCTTCAACTTTAATTGCAACATCAGAAAATTCATGAGTCAATTCTCCTAATTTTCCTTTAACAACAACAATGTTATGTTAATATCAACTGTAATTCCTGCTGGAATTGCTACTGGGTTATTACCTATTCTTGACATTTCTTATTCGCTTTTAATTAGTAAACGTAACAAAGTACTTCGCCACCTACATTTTCCCTTTGTGCTTGTTTACCTGTCATTACTCCATGAGAAGTAGAAACAATGGCAATACCAAGACCGTTTAAAATTCTAGGTAGTTCTTTTGAACTTGCATACTTACGTAAACCTGGTTTACTTATTCTTTGAATCTTTTTAATTACAGGTTCTTTGGTCTCTTTATTGTACTTAAGGGCTATCTTAATGGTCCCTTGTACAGAGTTGTCCTCAAATTTGTAACTTAAAATATATCCTTGTTCGAATAATATTTTAGTAATTTCCTTTTTAAATTAGATGCTGGAATCTCAACCACTCTGTGGTTGGCTCGAACAACATTTCTAATTCTGTCAAATAATCACTATTGGATCTGTATTCATAGTTATTAAATTTCGGAATCGGTTTTAACTCATTTTGTTAAACCTAATTCCCGTTTATAATTCTTTTTAATATTACCAGCTTGCCTTTTTAACTCCAGGTATTAAACCTTGGTTAGCCATTTCCCTGAACATAACACGAGAAATACCAAAGGTTCTCATGTAACCTCTTGGTCTTCCTGTTAACTTGCAACGGTTGTGCATGCGTACAGGAGAAGCATTTTTTGGTAACTTTTGTAATGCTTCGTAATCTCCAGCTTCTTTTAAAGCTTTACGTTTCTCAGCATATTTAGCTACTGTTTTTGCTCTTTTTACCTCACGGGCTTTCATTGATTCTTTAGCCATATCTTAATTCTTTTGAAAAGGTAATCCTAATTCTGTTAATAATGATTTTGCTTCCTTATCTGTTTCTGCTGAGGTAACAAATGTAATATCCATTCCAGAAATTTTGTTTACCTTATCGATATCGATTTCTGGGAAGATAATTTGTTCTGTAATTCCTAAATTATAATTACCTCTACCATCGAATCCTGTGGCTTTAATTCCATTAAAGTCTCTTACTCGTGGTAATGCTGAAGTAATTAAACGATCTAAAAATTCGTACATTCTTTCACCACGTAAAGTTACTTTGGCGCCAATTGGCATACCTTTACGTAATTTGAATGATGCAACGTCTTTTTTAGAGATGGTTGCAACGCTCTTTTGTCCAGTTATAGTTGT
>NZ_JBLXHI010000026.1:5190-6833 GCF_048381695.1 Corallibacter sp.
CAACTCCTTTAGATACTACTATCTTTTGAAGTTTAGGCACTTGCATGATGTTTTTATAACCAAATTCGTCTGTAAGAGCTGCAGTTATTCTGCTTTTGTACTCTTCTTTAAGTCTAGGTGTATATGCCATAACTAAATTACTTCATTAGATTTTTTAGAAAATCTCACTTTTTTATCGCCTTCCATTCTGTACCCAACTCTGGTTGTTTCCCCTTTAGAGGTTAACAATGATAGGTTGGAAATTTGAATAGCTGCTTCTTTTTCTACGATTCCACCTTGAGGGTTCTGTGCACTTGGCTTAGTGTGTTTCTTTACCATGTTGATTCCCTCAACGATCGCTTTGTTCTTATCTTTTAATACTTTAAGCACTTTCCCTTCAGAACCTTTATGGTCTCCGGCTATTACTTTTACGGTATCTCCTGATTTTATTTTAAGCTTTGTCATTTTATTTTGCATTAAAGCACTTCAGGTGCTAATGATACAATTTTCATGAATTGTTTATCACGAAGTTCTCTTGCAACAGGACCAAATACACGTGTTCCTCTCATCTCACCGGTTGGGTTTAATAAAACACATGCGTTATCGTCAAATCTTATATAAGATCCATCTGGTCTTCTTACTTCTTTTCTTGTACGTACTACAACTGCAGTTGAAACAGCACCTTTTTTAATGTTTCCATTAGGTGTTGCATCTTTAACTGTAACAACAATTTTGTCGCCAACAGATGCGTATCTTCTCTTGGTACCACCTAGAACACGTATGGTCAATACTTCTTTTGCTCCAGTGTTATCAGCTACTTTTAATCTTGATTCTGTTTGTATCATAATTATTTAGCTCTTTCAATTATTTCAACTAGTCTCCAACATTTGGATTTACTCATAGGCCTTGTTTCCATGATCTTTACAGTATCTCCAATGTTACAATCGTTTGTTTCGTCGTGCGCAACGTATTTTTTTGTTTTTAACACGAACTTTCCATACATAGGGTGTTTTACTTTTTTAACTTCAGAAACCACAATAGATTTCTGCATTTTGTTACTAGTAACAATTCCTATACGTTCTTTTCTTAAATTTCTTGTTTCCATCTTTTCGGCAGAATTATTGTAAATCTCTTTTAGTTAATTCGGTCGCAATTCTAGCTACGTCTCTTCTTAAGGAACGTAATTGAATTGGGTTCTCTAAAGGAGAGATTGTATGAGCCATTTTTAAATCTACATAGCTCTTTTTGGTTTCACTAAGTTTCTCTTGTAACTCAGCTACAGATAATTCTTTAATTTCTGATTGTTTCATAATATCAAATAAATTATGCTTCGTAATCTCGAGCAATTATAAACTTAGTTCTAACTGGTAGTTTTTGTGCTGCTAGACGTAAAGCTTCTTGAGCTACTTCTAATGGCACACCACCTACTTCAAATAATATTCTACCTGGTTTAACGGTTGCTACCCAGTATTCAACAGCACCTTTACCTTTACCCATACGTACTTCAAGAGGTTTCTTTGTGATAGGCTTGTCTGGGAAAATTTTAATCCAGATAGATCCTTCTCTCTTCATGAAACGTGTAGCAGCAATACGTGCAGCTTCTATTTGACGAGCTGTAACAAAGCTTGTGTCTAACGATTTTATACCAAAAGTTCCACTGGATA
>NZ_JBLXHI010000027.1:0-6677 GCF_048381695.1 Corallibacter sp.
GACATTTTCTTTGCGCTCGTTTCCTAAACAGCATTACCTGTTCTAGGTTCAATGGGTATGATCTCAGCCACTTATTGGCACCCCTTTATTGAGAACGCGGCAAAGATATAACGGATTTTAGAATTACGAATGAGGAAATTTGATTTTTTTTTGACACAAAAACGTCGGGTAAGATAGTGCAAACGTAAAGCTTTGAAACTCTAATATTTTAGTGAAAAGAATTGAGCGTTTACTCAAGTGTTGGAGGCTTCCGATTTGCTTTTTTATCAGCATGGATACGCTTATTTTTTAAGCGTTTCTTTTTAACTCCTCTAGGAATTCTTGTTGGAATACGTATTTTCTCTTCTTTTAAACCTTCTTCAATCAATTCTATAAAGCGTTGTGTGACTAAAGCTTTGTTTCTAAATTGACTTCGACTTTCGTCACAGGCTAGAATTAAAACACCATCTTTGGTTAAGCGATTATTGAAAAATTCGAAAAGCTTTTGTTTTTCTTCGTCATTAAAAACGGATGAGTTTTCAAGATCAAAGTATAATTCAGCTTTTGAAGATACCTTATTTACATGTTGTCCTCCGCTTCCCGAGCTTCGAACGTATTTATAGGTTAATTCAGATTTAAGTAAGGTTACATCCACTATTCTTTAATTTGATGTGGTGATTTTAATAAATCGTTTACTGTTTTTACTGGGTTAAAAGTAATTATAGGAACTTCAACAAAAATAGTATTCCAATGTGCCATACTTCCATTCCAAAGTCCAGGTAATTCTAAGGCTTTTAAGTCCTTACCATTTTTAGTTTTTTGAGTTATAAAAGCGGCATTGTGATCGACATAATTTTCTAAATTAAACTTTTCACCTTTATAGTTTTTTACGCCACAAACTAAATCTACAGGATTAAAATGCGTAGCGTTTTTAAGAATTTCTTCTTGTTTTGGATCTTTTAAATTGATTTGTGCCGACTCTACTATTTGAAGTGATTGGTTAGATTTATGATCTTTTACCCAGAAAGGACCACCTCCAGGTTCTCCTTCATTTTTTACCATACCACAAATTCGGATCGGACGGTTTAGTTTTTCATGTAAGTATTCAATTTTATAATAATCAGTATATTTTCTATACTCATCAGATATTTTAATACTTAATTCTTCCGTTATAAAATGTTCAATAGCAGCTAAATTATCTTCCGTAATGTTTTCAGAATCTAAATCGTGTAAATATTCAAATGCTTTAGATTGCAATTTTAAAAGAATTCCCGCGAGTATTTTTTTATAGGTAGCAACCTCTTCTTTATATTTATAAACAACAACATTATCTATGTTTTTAACAAAAATAATATCAGCATCGAGTGCATTTAGATTTTTTAATAAGGCTCCATGTCCAGAGGGTCTAAATAAAATTGAGCCATCTTTGTCCCGAAAGGGTTTATTGTTTAAAGTTACAGCAATTGTATCTGTTGATTTTTGTTGATATGAAAAAGAAATATCGAATTTAACTCCTGTGTTTTGTTCAATATCTTGTTGGATTTTTTTAAATTCTTTTTTGAATTTGTTTTGATGATCTTCTGAAATGGTAAAATGCAACTTAGCTAAGCCGTTACTTGATGCATACAAAGCAGCTTCGTATAAATGTTCTTCAAAAGCTGTAGATATATGATTTTTTTTATACTGATGAAAAGGTAATAAGCCTTTAGGTTGATTTCCAAAATTTAATTGATCTTGATCCAACATGGCCTTTGCAAATTGCCATACTTTTTCTGTATTAGGCAAGGTTTTAAAATCTATGTTTTTAGATTTCAACAGTTTTAAAACTTGATTGTAAAACGGAAATTTTTCCATTCCAACCATAAAAAGAGATAATTCTCTAAGGTTATTTCTATTGATGTAAGAATTGAGCGATTGCTCATTGGAATTATATTGATTAACAAATTGAAATAGAAATTTAAACATTCTAGTTGCTGCTCCAGATGCTGGAACAAATTTTAATAACGATTTGTTGTCTTTTTCTTTTTCAAATAAGGAAATATATTCTTCAATTAAAGTATCGTTTAATACCGTAATGCCATTGTTAATAGTCGCGGCCTTTGAAATGTTTGTATACGGAATTCCAGTTTCGAAAATTTGAATCTGTTTTTTTACAACATCTAAGTTTAAATCTTTAGATTCAATTTGTTTTATGTCTTTTTTGGTAAACTTCATAATTTGTTCAATAGTAGGTTGTCAATATGTTGTATTGCAATTTTAAGACGTTTCTCTTTACTTCCTTTTAATAAAATATAAGGTTTATTATGCGTTTTTAGAGTTGTTTCAAAAGCATTAAACATACGTTCGCGTTCATTGGGTTTGTCTCTTAGGTCATCAGCTTCCCACGGGGTGTCAATATAGGTTAAAAAGTAAATATCGTAAGAGTTTTTTAGAGCATGTGCTTCTAAAATCGGGTCACATGTTCCTGAGTAATAAACTTCGCTATAAACTTTAGTTTCAAGTAAATCGGTGTCGCAAATTAAAACAGAATCTGTTTTTTTAGCTAATTTGTTTTCGAGATTCATCTGGCCAATTGCAATGGGCAATAAATCTTTAGGTTCGCATGTTTTGCGTTCGTTATTCCATTTATCTTGTAAATATTCACGAGCATATTCTGGCACCCAAACGGAGTTATAGTGTCTGGCGAGTTGTTGAGATAATGTTGTTTTACCTGTAGACTCTGGGCCAAATAATACTACTTTTATGCAGTTGCTAGCTTGTTGTTTAAGCTTTTTTTCCATGCTAAATAACCAAATATTGCTATAACTGTAAATCCTAAATATTGAAAACTTGTGAATGTGAATCCTTTATACAAATATAAAGGTACAGAAATCACATCGCCAATAATCCAGAAGATCCAATTTTCTATTTTTTTCCTTGCCATTAACCACATGCCTACAAAAAATATAGCTGTTGTTATGGTATCTACATAAGCTACCCAGCCATTCCATTTGTCAAAGCTTTTATATACAATGAATACAAACACTAAGGTTGCTATGAATATGGCAAGGCTTAGTATTTTTTCTTTATTAGTGGTTTTTGATATTTGAGTAACGTGTGTGGCATCTACTTTACGTGTCCATATATACCAACCATAAACACTCATACAGAAGTAGTAAGCGTTGATCATCATATCTCCAAGGAGTTCCCATTTTAGTAGTAGGTAAACAAAAATCAGCGTGCTTATCATTCCTGTTGGGAAAACAAGAAGTTTATTCTGTTTGGAATACCAAACCGATAAAAACCCAAAAATAACGGCTACAATTTCTAAAACAATATCAGTGGTTTCGTAATCAGAATATTGCGAAAAAAGAAAATCAAAAATGTGGTTCATAGTCGCTTCGGTCTGTTTTTACAATTTTCATTTGTAATACGGCAATATCAATTTCTGAAAATGAACGTTTTATTTCTTGAGTTAAAAACGGCATTAATGTATCGTAATCACCATAAATTTGAGTACTCAAAGGGTTTTCTAAAACCGTGAATTCTGAAGCTCGTAAGTGTTTTATAAAATCAATAATATGAGGTTCGTAATCGTCTTTTAATGGTGATAATTGTAATTCGATGGATATCTTCATTGTCCTTGTCTTAACTATTTATTAGTTGTGTATTTGCTGTTTTTTCAATTTATCAAAAAAGGCTTCGTTATCTTCAAAAGCAGTTCCAATTACGACGATATCTGCTCCTGATTTGTAGGCAGCTTCTATTTCTGTTTTGGTTCTTATACCTCCACCAACGATTAGAGGGATGTTTAATTGTTGTTTAACTTCGGAAATAATATGAGGCTCAATAGCATGTGTTGCTCCACTACCAGCTTCGAGATAGATAAGTTTCAGGCCTAATAATTCTCCTGCTTTTGCGGTATCTTTTATGGTTTGAAGGTCTTTTCGTTGTATGGGTTTTGTTTCACTTACACGTTGTACGGCCGTTTCTTTTCCATTTTCAATAAGCAAATAACCTGTTGGAATAATTTCAAGATTGGTCTTGGCCAGTTTTGAAACAGCTTCTACTTGTTTTCCTATTAAATAATCAGGATTTCGACCAGAAATTAAGGATAAAAATAAGATTCCATCGGCTTTGTCTGTTATTTGAATGACGTCACCGGGAAATAAAACTACTGGTAGATTGGTGTGTTTTTTTACCTCAATAACTAAGGAGTCTGTTAAGCCTTCATCAACTTCACTTCCTCCAACAAAAATATGAGTTGCTATCGATTGGTTTACTTTAGAGATAAAACGAGAAGCATCATTAAGATTCATCTTATCAGGATCAATCAAAACGGCTAACAATTTTTCATCTTTAGCTTTTGAAGCGGTTATATTTTTATAAATACTATTCATTAAGGAATGACATAAGCACAAGTAAAACCTTCAAATTCTAAAAACGCTGTATGGTATCTATATTTTTTGTTTTTATAATCTATCCACGCTACTGTACAGCCATCCTCTATCATAAACGGGATGACTAAAAAATGTTCTTTAAATAACATGCCAGGAGTAGCAAAAAGTTTGTAAAGGGATTCTTTTATTCCCCAAATGACGGTAAGTCTATTAATATAATCTTCGTCCGTAGGTTTTACATAATTAGATTCATAATCGACAAACTTATGTGCAATAATTCCTATCTTTTCACGCTGTTTTTCAATATCAATACCAACCTCAGCATCACTTATAATGACTCCAGAAAATGTAAATGAATGTGTTATAGAAATGTGTTTACCATCTTTAAGATGCGGTTTTCCGTTTTCGTCATAATATAAATCCTGATCTGTGTATCCAAACTCGTGCAATAAATGTCTAACGCTTAAAAAACCACGTTGATGTAACTCACTTTTCATGCTTAATACACGTTGTAAACTTTGTGGTTTTAAATCTAAGGGTTGAAATAATGCGTCGTAAGATTCTTCAATCTTCCAGATTTTAACAGTAGTTTGTGAATTTACACTAATGGATTTGTATAGTGGCATTTAGAATTATGAATGTTATTGATTATCTTTGCATCGCCTAAGGCGGATTAAGCGTTTTTTAGATAAGCGAATTTAACTATTTAAGTGTTAACCCCAAAGGTGTTTCAAAATATATAAACAAAGAAAATAATATGAGTACAAAAACAGTTGCTTACGTACCTAATAAGGTAAAGGATATGTCGCTTGCGGCTTGGGGAAGAAAAGAAATTGAATTGGCTGAAGCAGAAATGCCAGGCTTAATGAGTTTACGTGAAGAATATAAAAATGAGCAACCTTTAAAAGGAGCACGAATTGCTGGTTGTCTACATATGACAATTCAAACGGCAGTTTTAATAGAAACGTTACAAGCTCTTGGTGCTGAAGTAACTTGGAGTTCTTGTAATATTTTCTCTACGCAAGATCAAGCTGCTGCTGCAATTGCTGCTGCAGGAACTGCGGTTTATGCATGGAAAGGATTAACAGAAGAAGAATTTGATTGGTGTATTGAGCAAACATTATTCTTTGGTGAAGATCGTAAACCATTAAACATGATTTTAGATGATGGTGGTGATTTAACCAATATGGTTTTAGATAAATACCCAGAGTTATCTGCTGGAATTAAAGGTTTATCTGAAGAAACGACAACGGGAGTTCACAGACTTTACGAGCGTGTTAAAAATGGTACATTAACAATGCCAGCAATTAACGTAAACGATTCTGTAACAAAATCTAAGTTTGATAATAAATATGGTTGTAAGGAATCTGCAGTAGATGCTATTCGTCGTGCAACAGATATTATGTTAGCTGGTAAACGTGTTACTGTTTGTGGTTATGGTGATGTTGGTAAAGGTACAGCGGCTTCTTTTAAAGGTGCTGGTTCTATTGTAACTGTTACTGAAATTGATCCTATTTGTGCTTTACAAGCTGCTATGGATGGTTTTGAAGTAAAGAAATTAGAAACTGTTGTTGCTAATTCAGATATCATTATTACAACTACTGGAAATAAAGATATTGTACGTGCAGAGCATTTTGAAGCCATGAAAGACAAAACTATTGTTTGTAACATTGGTCATTTTGATAACGAAATTCAAATGGATTGGTTAAATAAAAACCATGGTAACACTAAAGATACGATTAAGCCACAAGTAGATAAGTATAACATTAATGGGAAAGACATTATCATTCTTGCAGAAGGTCGTTTAGTAAACTTAGGTTGTGCAACTGGTCACCCAAGTTTTGTAATGAGTAATTCCTTTACAAACCAAACTTTAGCGCAAATTGAACTTTGGAAAAACAGTGATAAGTACGACAATGACGTATACATGTTACCAAAGCATTTAGATGAAAAAGTGGCTAAATTACATTTAGAAAAAATAGGTGTTGAGTTAACGGAGTTAAAAGACTACCAAGCAGAATACATTGGTGTAACAGTTGAAGGTCCTTATAAGCCTGAGCATTACAGATACTAATAAATTCCTGCGCAAGCAGAAATCTTATAATTGAAAAATCCCAAGCATTAGTGTTTGGGATTTTTTTATTATAGTTACCTTTCAATAAAAAATTAAAATGAGTGCAGTTAACAGTACCGTTTTGCAAAAGAAATTAGATGTTTTAGAAGGTTTAATTCCTAAAAGTAAAGCTATAAACACAAGTGTTTCAAAAGCGAATGTGGCATGGCATATAGATCATAGTTTAAAAGTGATTAATGCTGTTG
>NZ_JBLXHI010000028.1:0-6166 GCF_048381695.1 Corallibacter sp.
AACAAAAAATGCAATTAATTTGTACAACGAAATAAGATTACACTTATCTTTAGATTATAAAACACCTAATATGGTATATAAATTATCAGCGTAAATTCAATTTTAACCTGTAGCCATATTTCAGGACAAGACATACCCAAAAAACCGAGAAAATTGACTGAAAAAATAAGAACAGAATTAAAACGAATTGAAAAAGAAAATGATATTCAAATTCTCTATGCTGTTGAGTCAGGAAGTAGAGCTTGGGGATTTGCATCAACTGATAGTGATTGGGATGTGAGATTTTTATATATTCAAAATCCGAATTGGTATTTATCAATTGATGACAAAAAAGACAATATGGAAGTTATGCTTCCGAATGATTTAGATTTTGCAGGTTGGGAATTACGAAAAACTCTAAAATTATTTAGAAAATCAAATCCACCATTATTAGAATGGTTGAGAAGTCCGTTAATTTATTTAGAACAATATTCCACAGCGGAAAAAATGCGTGAACTGACTAAATATTATTTTAACCCAAAATCTTGTACTTATCACTATTTGCATATGGCAAAAGGGAATTATCGAGATTACTTACAAACTGATTTAGTAAGAGTGAAAAAATACTTTTACGTTTTGAGACCAATTTTAGCTTGTAAATGGATTGAATCTATGGGAACAATGGCACCAATGGAATTTGAGAAGCTTGTTAATACACAAGTTGAGAATCCTGAATTGAAAAAAGAAATCGAGAAGTTGCTGGAACGAAAAAAATCAGGCGAGGAACTTGACAAAGAACCACGAATTGAAATAATTAATAAATTTGTCGAAAAGGAAATTAAATATTTTGAAAAGAAAGTAGAAGATTATAATAAAAATCTCAAACCCGAAACTGAAAAATTAGACAATTTATTTAGAGAAACATTAAATGAAGTTTGGAAATAAAAAGTACGAACGCACAACACCGTGTATAATTAATTGCTAGGTTCTTCCCTACTTGCGAAAATTCCTGCGGAATTTTCACGGGTTCGTTAAAGTTTACTAAATTAGTTGCTTAACCACGCAACTAACCATACACAAAACCGTTGTAAAACATATGAAAAAAATCCTGCTAACATTTATAATCGGAATTTTAATTTACTCTTGTTCAGCAACTAAAACTGGAAAAGAAAAGACAAGATACTTTGATGAAAATAATGTAGAAATAAGTAAATCTAAATTCAACCGAATTCGCTCTACGAATAAATTGTTGGATATTCCCGGAGATTCAGTCAATCATAAAAAATTGACTTTGAGAGAAAAACGAGGAAAAATAAATGACAGAAAAAGTCTTGAATTATTACTTGAAAAAGCCACAGACCGTGAATTAGATTCTGACAAACCTATTGTAATAATCTACTATCCAGGTAAAGACCTTTGCAACAGTAGTGGAACAACTAACACCGAATGGATTAAAAGTTGGTACGGACAATTAGAAGATGGATTAAATCAAGTCGCTCAAGTAAAGCCATTATATATATTTAAAGATAACGATGGACTTGAAAAGTACAATGGAATTTTAAATTGGAAAAAAGACCCTGAAAAAACCATTGAAAGACTATTTTTTGAATATCATTATCCTTGTAGCAGTTTCGTAGTTATTTCTAAAAATGGTGATTACATAAGTTACTTTGGAGAATTTGGAAAAGAATATGTTTGGGAAGCGACTCAAATTATGAATAAATAAATACGTTTTACAACAATGTGTATAATTCATTGCTAGTTAGAGCTTACTTACGAAAATTCCGTTGGAATTTTCTATCTGTGATTATTTGCTAACTTTAGTGCTAAAACACGCAACGAAATCATACACTAGACCGTTGGCTTTAATGCTGGAGCAAGTTTGCGCAAATGAAAAAAGCCTGGTTTAATTTTTGGATTTTTTTTGAATTTTAAGTAAGTAAAAGCCGAAAAACTATGTTGACGAATTTTAAAAAATACGCTGAATTCTCACTCAAACTCTGAATAGAATTACGTTTGACTTTTTAGCTTGTTTACGGAATCGAGATCTGAATAAAAAAAAAAAAAACGAACTCAACGTGAAAAATCACTCTTGCGGAATTACTCATTCAAATCTGAATTAAAAATATTGAGGAAATTGAGCAAGTTTACGGAATTAATAACCGACCAAAAAAAAACAAAACAGAATTATTAAGCGTACAAAAAAGCACTAAAAGCCAACACTGTGTATAAAAAATGCGTAGTTTAGTGCTAAATCAAAAGAAAGTGCGTGTTTGCTTTCATCCGATTTTCGTTCCGAAAATCCGCTGACACAAACACGCACATTTCATACACAAAACCGTTAGCATACATTACGGAAAACCGTAACAACCATTAAAAATTTCGTAATAGATTTACAATTATTACAAATCATCGAAAATGAAAAGAAATTTACTCGTACTTACTTTTGGAATACTAACATTGTTTGGTTGTTCAGACGGAGAAACTAAAAAACAGTTATCTGAATTAAAAACTGAACTGGAACAAACAAAAGCGGAATTGAATAACTGTTCAGCTGAATTAACTAAAATTAAAAATACAGCAGAAAATAGATTTATTAGAGCAAAAAAACTTCTTTCCGATAAAAATCTGAATAGTGCTAAAATGGAATTTCAAGGAATTGTAGATAATTTCAAAGGAACTAATGATGCAACGATTGCTTCAAAGGAAATAGCAAAAATTGATAGAACAATTGAGCAAAATAAAATTGAAGCAGAAAGAAAAAAGGCACTTGGATATAAAGTTCTAAAACCTACAACAAGAGTTAAGTTTGGAGATTTATCATTACGTTTTGACAAAATTTGGAAAGGAAAACGCTGGTCTTTTGACGATTATGGACATAAATATTTCTTACGAGATGCTGAAAGAGGAAATAGTCATATTATGGCAAGAGTTTCAATAACTTCAGAAAACAACAATCCTTCATTACCACCAATTTTAGTTTATCAAATGGACAACGGAGAATTAAAATACTTAGGAACACAAGGATATAAATTTAGAAGATGGAAAGATTACGGTTCATATCTTGGAAATTACGCTGATTATGGCAATGATTTTTCTCATTCAAAAACTATTCCCTTTAACTGCGGAATTGAATTATCTAATGACAATTTAAAAAGCGGAACAATTTATGTCGTTCTAAAAAAACAGGGATGTTTTAACCGTACAAAAGTAGATTATGGAAATCCTGAAATTGCATATCGAGAAAGTTCTTGTAGTCCGAAAAGAATTTTAAAAGTTGAGGATTTTGATAATGACTATGTATTGCTGAAAAAACTATAAATAACGTATGCTAACACCGTGTATAATTAATTGCTTTATTTCTGCCTACTTGCGAATATTCCTGCGGAATATTCACAGGTTCGTAAAAGTTTACTAATTTAGTTGCTAAACCACGCAACTAACCATACACAAACACGTTACCTGTAATGCCGAAAAACAACCGAATAGAATGACAGATTTTATAAATAAAATAACAAGCTATAACCTTTTCAATTTTCTTTTTCCAGGAATCCTTTTTGCAGTATTAGGAACAAAGTGGACTATTTACAATTTTCAGACTGAGAACTTAATTTTAGGGTTATTTCTCTATTATTTTATCGGTATGACAATTAGTAGAGTTGGGTCCCTATTCATTGAGAAAGTTTTGAAGAAAACGAAAATTGTAAAATTTGCAAGCTATAAAGACTTTGTTGATTGCTCGAAAAAGGACGATAAAGTCAATCTATTTTCGGAAATAAACAACACATATCGCACTATAATTTCATTGGGTTTTTGTTTGCTTCTGACAAAACTTTATAGCGAATTAGATGAAGCTTTTAACATTCCAGAAATTTATACAACAATTGGTTTACTGTTATTAATCATTTGGCTATATATATTATCATATCGAAAACAAACTAAATACATTACTAAAAGGATTAAAGCCAACAAAGATTAACTATGATTAGAGTACACCATTTAAATGTAGGCCACGGAGATACAATCGTGATTGAATTTTTAGACACGAAAAGATTAACGGTAATTGATATGAATCGCTCTTCCGAGTTCGACAATGACACTAATGATGAATTGATTAATGAGTCTTTATCAAAAATAAGTGCACACGAACAATTAAGGTACAGTTTAGGAATGTTTACAACAGCAGACCTGTTTGCGAAAGCTGGTATAAAAAAGTCACTTACTGACCCAATTCAATATATTTCTGATTTGGGCTATTCATCTGTTTTCCGTTTTATTCAAACACATCCTCACGCTGACCATTTTACTGGAATGAACGAATTATTTTCTCAAAAATCAGTTGCGAATGTTTGGTGTATTAAAAATAATTTTACTGTTGACGAATCTAAACTGTCCGAAAATCAAAAAGCTGATTGGAAACTATTAAAAAAGTTCAGAGATAGTAGTAGTAATCCTGTTGACAATGTTACAGTGATAAGACCATATGCTGGAGATAAGAGACAATACCTAAAGGAGGATAGTATTTCTGTTTTATCACCAACACCAGAATTAGTTAAGCTTGCTCAAAATAAAGACAACAAAAATATTATGAGTTATGTTTTACTCGTAAAATACGGAGGCCACAAGTTTGTTTTTGGAGGAGACGCCGAAAAAGAAACTTGGGAATACATAGTTGAAAACTATGAAGATGAAATAAAAAATGTAACTGTTTTGGATGCGTCTCATCACGGTCGTAAAAGTGGTTATTATCAACCTGCTGTGAAATTAATGAATCCTGAATATACAATTGTTTCTGTTGGGAAGAAGCCATCAACTGATGTTTCAAATAGTTACAGACAATACTCAAAAAATGTCTGGTCGACAAGATATAAAGGGAACATAACTTTTGAAATAAATAGTGATGGAAGTGGAACATATAAACATCAATATTAAAAAAGCACTACAGGTAACACCGTGTATAATTCATTGCTAGTACTCGCCTACTTACGAAAATCCTCGCGGATTTTCTATTTGGTTTGTATTTGCTAAATTAGTTGCTGAAACACGCAACGAAATCATACACAAACACGTTGGCAATAATTTGAAAAAATCCGTTTACATATCGAACTTTCTGCTTATTCTATTGGCTTTTTCTTGTGGTCAAAATTCATCTGAAAAAGAACTAATTGGAAATTGGCGCGAAATAGAAAATGAATATAGCACTTGGCACTTTTATCCTGATAGTTTAGTTTTTAAACTATCGGGAACCACAGAAAACAAAACAGACTGGAAAGCTAACAAATCACAAATTGAATTTGAGATTGAAACTTATGATAGAAATTCAGTTGGGAAATTTGTTGACACGATTAACAAAATTAAAATTGATTATCAACTTTCAAACAAAAGAGATAGTCTTTTCGGAATCTTGAAAAACAATTATGGTGTGCATAAATTTAGTATGCTAAAAACCGAAAACTATATTGAATACCTAAACAGAAAATTTGGAATGGAATTCACTTTACCTAAAAACGATTCGAATGAATTAGAAAGAGTTGACCCAGTTTACGGAATGAAAATTTTTATGAATTTAGAGAATGATAATGTCGTTGCGAAAACAGAACTATCAAATTCTTTAAATAACTTAGAAACTGACATAAAAGAATTTAAAAACAAATTGGAATCCTATTTCGGAACCTATGATTTGCGCACAGAAAGATTTTATTTGAGTGTTTACGCTGACAAGCAAGTTCCGGATTCAATGATTACAGCAAATTTAGCTGTTAGAATCAAAAGCAACTTTTTTCTAAATAATAAATACGATGCTATTACAATTCCCAGACCACCAGGCGATACACTTCCAATAAATATTTATAGAATTTATGAAAGTGATGAAAATAAAAACCTTGAATTTAGAAAAGCTAAAAAAATAAAAACTATTGCCAACACCGTGTATAATTAATTGCTTGGTTCTAGCCTACTTGCGAATATTCCTGCGGAATATTCACAGGTTCGTAAAAGTTTACTAATTTAGTTGCTGTACCACGCAACTAATCATACACAAACACGTTGTAACCAATTTTGACCCGTCCTGAATAAAGGCTACATAATTTTAAACATTATGTACAAAAATGACAAAGTAATTAGACGGTATTCTGAATCTTTTAAACTTAAAATTTTAGACGAACTTACCGCAGGAAAACTAAACAAG
>NZ_JBLXHI010000029.1:0-6164 GCF_048381695.1 Corallibacter sp.
CAAAGCGATTAGGTGGTTTGCAGGTCGCTCGCTTCCTCGCACGTAACCACCCACGGATACTGATGTATCACAGGATATCGCCGGATGGAGCGCCTGGGACTATTTCTGTGGATCAGTTTCGTGAGCAGATCAGATTGATCAAGAGATCCTTTGAACCAATATCCTTAACGAAGCTGGTTAAGTTGTATGATCAAGGGATTAGGCCTAATCATGCCGTCGCCGTGACTTTCGATGACGGATATAAAGATTTCGCAGAATATGCATTTCCGATACTAAAGGAAGAGGGAGTGCCTGCAACACTATTTGTAACTACTGGATTCGTGAACGGCGAAACTTGGTTATGGCCCGACCAAATAAGATACCTTTTAAAAAGAATAAATCACAATGAGCTGTTATCTCTGTGTTTCGAAGAGGTAAATTTAAAGAATAATAGTGATCCGGATTTTACATGGCAAGTTCTTGCAAATTATTGTTTGAGCTTGGAAGATGAAAGAAAAAACGAATTCATAGATGAGTTGTTTAAGAACTTTAATATAGTGAAACCGGGAAAAGCTCCCCCCGAATATGAAGCGGTATCGTGGGAAAAAATAAATGACATGGTAGGTTGTGGTTTAGAGCTAGGGTGCCATTCGCATACCCACCCAGTTTTAAAGAACGTGCACGATAAGGAACTTTATAGAGAGATATTTCTCTCTAAAAAAATTCTTGAGAATAATATCGGCATGGAAGTCAGTTCGTTTTGTTATCCCAATGGACAGATTGATGATTTCGATGAAAGAGTAAAAGTTGAAGTAAAAAATGCTGGATACAAATTTGGGGTTTCTGCATATCCGAGCACTAACCCACTAAAAGATTGTTGGGCCATTGGTAGATATCCTGGCGCAAATGAACGAGATAATTTTGAGAAAATTCTTTTTGGGTTTGTGTATCTAAAAAACTTGTTTTTTTGTAGGGTTGAAGTTTAGATTTGACCTAGTTGAGAGAGTTCTAATGACAAACTTACTAGAAAGTGTGTACCATTTGTCTCCCGTATTTCTTCAGAATCTGGCGATTAGTATATATGGTATGAAGTTGTATCGAGAACGATATAATAAATACGGTGATCAACTATTTCAGAAGATTAATATGCATCAGTGGGACAGTGCAGAAGAAATAAAGATGATGCAGGAGGTGAATTTCATAGGGTTGGCTCGTGAAGCCATAATGAATGTGCCATATTATGAGGAATGGGCAAAAAAAGAGGGGGTTCATCCAAATGATATTAAGACTTTATCAGACTTAGAGCGGTTTCCGATCTTAGAAAAAATGCAGGTATTAAAAAGCCCGGATAAGTTCATAAATAAACTTGAAAATAAAGTTAATGGCCTGAAAGCCCTAAGCACCAGTGGAACTACTGGTAGTCCGTTGACTGTTTTTACTAATAATAAGTGTCGTGCCGAACATTATGCGTTTTTTACTAGGCTTAGGAGGTGGTACGGAGTTGATAGATTTGATAAGCGAGCGACGTTTTTTGGTAGGGTTCTTCAGAAAGCAAATAACAAAACATTACCATTTTGGAGGTATGACAAATTTCAACGTAATCTACTCATGTCTTCGTACCATTTAAGTCCGGAAAATTTAATTAAATATGTTGAGAAAATCGTAGATTACAGGCCAGAGGAAATAATTGCATATCCATCAAGCTTATATCCTTTAGCTCGCTTTATTGTGGAATCTAATATTGCTCCAATAAAGCTTAAATTAATTATAACCACTGCGGAGGTTCTTCATCCTTTTCAGCGCGAAATGATTAATAAAGCTTTTGATGCGCCAGTCGTTAACCAATACGGGTGTACAGAGATGGCATTTTTTGCTTCCGAGTGTGAGAAAGGTTATATGCACTTACATCCAGAGCATGGGATCGGTGAGGTGATCGATCCAAACAATGAATATTCAGAAACAACGCGTGGAGAGTTTGTCGTAACAGGTCTTATAAATAGAGTTATGCCTTTAATTAGATATAGGATAGGCGATATTGTAGAGCTAGACAACACCTTTAAATTATGTGAATGTGGCCGATCCTTTCCAGTAATAGGAAATATTGATGGTAGATCAGATGATGTCCTATACCGAAAAGATGGTACATCTATTGGAAGGTTGGATCCAGTGTTTAAGGGAGGGCAAGGAATTGCTGAAGCCCAGATTACTCAAAATTCAGATTCTAGTATTGTCGTTTATGTTGTCCCTTTAAAAAACTTTTCATCCGAGAATGAAGCTTGGCTTTTGAGTCAATTAAGAAAAAGGGTTGGCGATGATTTACCTTTAAGGATAAAGGTTGTGTCTAATATTGAGAAAGAAATTAATGGGAAGTTTAGGTCTGTTATAGGTAATTTCAACCCCAACCGATAATTTGCGCCTATATTTATCTATTCGGTTTGAGGTTTTTAGGTGGGTATATTTTTAGTGTCGACAATGTAATATGTTAGGTTTTTCGTCTTAAATTCTAGATCTAGGATCTAGGTGCTTTAGTTAGGGGTGGGTAGAGGTCGCTATGGAAAATGATAAGAATAGTGTTTGGATCAGTTGGGAAGATCACCGAAGATCCAGGGAGTTAGCAGATTCCTTTGGTGTTCAATTGGTCGTTTTATTATCTAACAAATCTCGTTGGATTCGTTATCCTTTATTGTCGTATAAAACGATTAAATATATCGTTAAGCGAAAACCTGGATTAATTTTTTGTCAGAATCCGTCGATAATATTAGCTGCTGTATTGATATCATCAAAAAGACTGTTTGGATTTAAGCTTGTTGTGGATCGGCACTCAAATTTCAAATTTAGCTTAATAAATTCATTTAATTTAAAGTGGGTTATATTTAAGTTTTTGAGCAGTTGGACGTTAAGATGTGCAGATTTAACCATTGTTACAAATGAGAGTCTTAAGGAATATTGTGAGGCGCAAGGAGGCAAGGTTGTTGTTTTGCAGGATAAAATTCCAACTATGTCGGCCAGGCATACTTTAAATTACCCTGATTTTTTTGACGCTAATTTATATAATATTATGGTTGTGGCTACATTTGATGACGATGAACCAATTGAGGAAATTATAGATGCTGCCCGTATGTTGGGTGAACATTATAGAATCTATGTTACCGGGAACTACAAAAAATACTTCGGCGAAAGCGAAAGAGTTAATCTGATAGAGAGTGGTGTTTTCTTGACAGGTTTTGTCGATGAATATGAGTATCAGAATACTATGTTTTTCTCCGACGCAGTCGTTGTCCTAACCAAGGAAGAGTTTGTTTTGAATTGCGGAGCCTATGAGGCTCTGGCTATGAGGAAACCTTACGTGATATCGGACACAGAAACGCTACGGGGATATTTTAAAAAAGGGTGTGTATACACTGAGCTCACTGCAATTAAAATCGCCAATTCAATTAAATATGCTGTCCGTAATAAAGAAGTTCTTGCTCTAGATATAGAAAGTATTATCCCACAGATTGAATTAGAGTGGGAGGAAAGGTTTGCGGAAATTGAACGTAGAATAGATTTGCTTTGATTTGCGAGTATAAATAAATAGTGTAATAACTATATTACTTAAATTTAATCTATAATTTTAAGAGCTAGAGAGCGTTTACTTGATTAGAACTCCTGTTGGAGATGTTGGGCATGTTTGGCATCCTCTAAGAGGGAACCCTTTTGAATTCACGTTCCCATTCTTATCAATTACGTAGGTATATAGCTCCGACGCATCGTTGAAAGTAAAGAGGTTTAACTCAAACTCCACTTTTCTATCCGACCATGAAAGAACCTTTTGTACTTCCCTTTGAGACTCAGGGTTCCAGCTGGACGAATCTGAAATTTCGACTCTTGCTGAGGTAGGTGATACGAATATATCAGTCATAGCGAAATTTAGATTGGAGTAGTTGCTATTAATGCTTGGATCAAAACCAATTAATGCAACATTTAAACCTAAATTACTTGGTTGTTTGTTGAAGTTGTTTACATTGTGTATTATTTTTCCATTAAGCCAAGACGTTATTGTTTTTGAGTCAGAGTCAACTGAAATCTCAAAACGATTCCATTGATTAGCTCTTGGTTGAGCCGTCGACCAATTGACTTCGGAACTGTCTTTGTGGCCATAAGTTAAATGCATTTGAGTCCATGAAATGCGAGTTGCTTCACCGCTAGGGTCATCCCATATTCGAATAAATTTATTGGATCCACCTTTGTCAATAGTCTGGTTTGGTTTGTACCACCAAGAAACATATAGTGAAGAGTTGGTGGTGTTTTTTAAGGGGGTCGGCCATCCCAAGTATGACTTAACGGATCCGTAGTATACGGTTTCTTGATTACGAGATCTTAAGTCTCTGGGGTCTTTGGAAACCGTGACGGGATTGCCCCACTGATTCGTATTAGCGGACCATAAGCCGTTCTCTTCAGGAACTGTCGATCCGTCTGATAGACTTTTTATCGCGGGTTGGTTGTCAACGAGATCGTAAAAAAAAGGCCTAGCGTCTACGTTAGAAAACGCATTTCCCACGATTTCAACTGTGCCTCCATTCAAAAAATTCCCTTCCACGCTACTGATAGATGGTTGCGCTTGTCCCGATGAGGAAAATGCTAGAATGAAGGAAGAGATAAGAAAAGAAAATTTCCTAAACTGAGGTAAGGGCTTCATAAATATAACCTCTCGCTGGAAATATCGATTGGGTTGGCATAAACAAATTCGTTCAACTACAGACAGTTTAGCACTATAAATCCATTGCCTTAACGTATTTTTTCGCATAACTGCTCGATTTATATTCTTTGTTGCTTCTAAAAATGATACAAGTTTGGTGGTGATGTTAGGTGTCAATGCTATAATTTTATTGTATTTTTCTGCGGATTTTGCGAATTTAAGTGGATATCTTAGTCACACTACTTTCGTGCCATAATAGTGCTGGGCGATGAACGGGTGTCTTGCGTTCAATTGGCACAGTTCGGATTTTTGGTTGCTTGCTAACATTTAATTTTGGTGGTTAAGGTTCGGTGCTTTAAGATTCTTGGGTATGGTGATTTCTTAAAATAAGGCCTGCCAGATTTTTTAGGAACGTTTGGAAGTTTGTAGACCGGGGCTTCGGGGGAGTGTTTTGCTATGAATGAAAAGTCTGTTTATCGAGTGCTTTTGGTGGTGAGATGGCCTGTTGGAGGAATTAGAACTTTTCTTAAGTACGTGACGAGTTTTTTCCCTTCTGATCGTTATGAATTTTCAATTGTTACAGTAAATTCAGTTGGTGTGTCTGATTTAATGCAAGACTTAAGTCATGTCATTAGATATTGGAAAATTGTAGAGGTGGATGATAATGTTCTAAAAAAATTTCACTCCGCTGTAACTTCGGAGATAAAAAATAATGATTATGATCTAGTTCACGCTCATGGCTTTACCTCTTTGGTTTTTAGTATATTAGGAAAGTTTTTTTCTGACACACCATTGGTTTTCACATCTCATGATGTTTTAAGTTCTTTACAGTTTTCGGGTTTTAAAGGTTCACTTAAAAAGTTACTTCTTGCGTATGCTATTAAACAATGCGATATAATTCATTCTGTTTCGTTTGACGCGGAGAGAAATCTGAGAAGTTTTTTCCCCTTTATCCGGGACGGATCGTCCAATGTAATCATTAATGGTGTCGATTCTGAACTATTCTTTCGATCCGCGCGACTCGATTTAAATGCGATGTTTGATATTGCGGAAGATAAGATCATCGTTGGATTTTTTGGTCGATTTATGAGCCAAAAAGGTTTCGTTTATCTGATTGAGGCGCTGGAAATGTTGCTTAGAAAGGAGGGGGAGGCTCGTTTTCATATTGTATGTTTTGGCTCAGGTGCATTCCTTCGTGAGGAAAAAGCTGCTATTGCAAATCGTAAACTGTCTGAATTTTTTACGTTTTCGCCTTTTATCCCTGAGGTATCTGCGGCCATTAAAGGTTGTGACGTTATCGCTATGCCTTCACTTTGGGAGGCTTGCCCGCTTCAGCCTATGGAGGCTCTTTGTTCGGGTGTTCCGTTTGTGGGCACTGATTGCGTTGGACTTCGGGAGGTCCTCGCTGGAACCCCTGCGGTAATGGTTAAATCAGGTGATGCCAAAAGCCTAGCGGAAGGAATTCTTCAGTGCGTAAAGAAAGGAAGAGAGCCTTTTGAGGAATATG
>NZ_JBLXHI010000030.1:0-5437 GCF_048381695.1 Corallibacter sp.
GGTGACTCCACTCCACCGCTTTGACTTTGAACTCAGTGCTGTACTGCTGGGTTTTCTTCCCCGTGATCATTTCCGGCATCGTTTTGCTCCTCCTGCGGAGTTATCGATGCGTGTCCACTACATCGGGGGAAGTCCAGTCCTTGCTTGAGCGCCTTGTTAGGTGCGTCAGTTATATAGTTCTTCTTTGATCAATGTTGCCTCGTCCTCGTACCCATTTTCTTCTAGGTACTGGATGAATACAGGCCAGGGTGGGATATTACTGCAATATTCCTGCGGCCCTTTGTACAAACCACCACCAGGGCCTTTATATAGTCCGCCGCCAGGACCTTTATACAAGCCACCACCAGGGCCTTTATATAGTCCGCCTCCAGGACCTTTATATAAGCCACCACCAGGACCTTTATACAAGCCACCACCAGGTCCTTTGTACATGCCACCACCCGGACCTTTGTACATGCCGCCACCCGGACCTTTGTACATGCCGCCACCCGGACCTTTGTACATGCCGCCACCCGGGCCACTATATAAGTTTCTAGGCCAAGTGCCTTCTGGACATTCAGCAAGTACATTTGTGGCGAAAAATACTGCTAAAAGTAGGACTACATTTTTAGTCATGTGCTTATTCTCCATTGGCACCTAACGCTTTGCACATGGGCAACAGCAAAAGTGGCCGGCCTTTTCTTTTTGGCCGCTTTTGTTGTTGTCCTATGATGCTACTTGTTAGGGGTTTAATTCACTTCGGACTTTAATATGTTATTCCGAAGTTACTCATTCCCCCAACGCTTTTTTTACTTATCTTCGGACGTTGATAATTACTCCGAAGTCTCGTATTCCACTAACACGTTTTAATGCTTATTCCGCTTTATCCATTTTGCACGATGACCTAAGCGAAGAACACTGGCTTTTAATTTCAATCCTTCAAGTGGGCTGCCCCACAACTAAAGAGATTAATTTACCTTTAAATTCAGAGCTTAACTTTTGCTTTTAACACGGGCTAACCTTTGCTGTGTTGCTACACTGCGTCGTACTCTTTTTGACGCTTAGGCTGACGTAACTATATGGCTTTAAGACCCCTAACGCCAACAGCTCGCGCGGCTGCGAAATGGAGGCGAGGCCGCAATGTAGTAGGCGTCGCCGTGACTGTGTTTGTTAGACTTTTTAGTCAGCCATTTTCTCTGCAACCTCTTCTGATAACTGAAGTATGGTATTGGTCGCGCTCTGATAGGTGTAGCTACCTTTGGGCCGATAGAAAGTCGCGTAACGAGAATTTAATATCCGATATATGATTTTAATATTAAGTGACGCACAGAGATTTTTCATTATCTCCTCAAGTTTTTCTCCTTGAGGGATACTTGTTCTTTTTGTTGTTGAGCTGAAAGACCCTTTTTCAGGCCCTGGCACAATTTCAACTTTCACGATTCCTCCTGATGCCTAACAGTAATTAGATATCATTTATTTGCAGGCAAAGGCTTCGCTCATTGAGAGCATTGCAAGAAGAGTTTCATTTTCATGAAGTTTCTGCGGATTATCTTTGAGATATTTATAAAGAATTCGTGTTGCCTGTCCGTTCGTTATACCCTCTTTTGGCCAGCAAATTTCAACCGATGAAGGTAAAACCATCAAAGTACTTTTTACGCCTGAGGCAAAGCCTACGCACAGACCAAATTTCATTGCATCTATTCGATCATATTCACTTTGCCCGTTCATGATATGCATTGCGACTTGGCATTGGTCTAAAAGCTTGTTTCCATCAGCTAAGATACTCCCTGACGTCATCATCAAGAGCGTGATTATCATCGAGTGGTAGATGTTTTTTATCACTATTTACTCCGGTATAGAAATTCAATTGTAATTCGTCATGGATGTGTCTAACGCCCGCGTAACGGGTTGGTTTGGAGCGCCAGCGGAAAACCAATCCCGTTGACGCACTAGTTAGGCATATGGGTTGAATGAGCTCAATATCCTACAAGACTGGTGAGTCCGCACGCTGCCATGCGGTGTCGAAACCATCCGTAGCAAAAGGAACCCGTCCGCTGCCAAAATCCACAAATACATAAGGATGTTCTTTTAAGCGATCGAGCACGTACCTCAGCCCCGTACTAGTTTTAAATGTATATACCTCCTGCGTTCCGTTAGGGCTGCTTGGATCAGAGCCGCAACCAAAGAATACCGAGACATTTTGGTCGTCAACACGAATTACCTTACTGATTAGTTCTTCGTTTCGAGTCATAACTGAGCAATTTCTATTTATTTTGAACGCGATACTCGCTCCATTGTCACTCGGCGAGACCAAAGCCATATGGATTGGCGGGTCTTCTTCTCGACCATCGTATATTGATGTGATAGCAAATCTGTAATCAGCATCTTTAAACGATATAGCTTTAATTCCCTGGCCTCCATTTTCGACAACCTCTCTATTAAGCAGAATTACATTTCTTGTGCTTTCCGGGAGGTTTGATAGCTGTTCCTCATTAAGCGGATCAGCTTGAACTTGGCCATTTGTTACCAAAAAAGCAATAAATAAACATCGAATTGCCTGGCTATTCATAGCATTAGCTTCCAATAGGTTTTTTACCAGTCACTGCCAGAGACAGCAAAAGCCCAACTTCTGGTTCCGGGTCAAGCAGTAACAATGCTGTAATACGTTTCAGAGAGGCTTCGTCATAGCATTCCGGCCGGGTAATGTAATCATCCTCCAAAATTTTTTCTATATGTTCTGGAAAGTCGTATTCCCAAGAAAATTCAACGTAGCGCATTCGAAGATCCGTTTCGCTTTTCATTCTCTAGTCATCTCTGACCTGATACCAGTGATTAACTGCGTCTTCTAAAAGGAAGTATAAGCCTAACGCTGATGGTAACCGGCGCCGGAGCGCCAGCGGAGGGAACCAAAAGCGGTACGCTTTTGGCGTCCGGTTGACCGTTTGGTTAGGCATTAATCTCCTGATAGCACGCAAGCCCCAGAAAAACGGCCAAATCTCGGAAGCTCTACCTGTAAAGCCTTACTCAGGTTCGAGAAACTACCCTGAAACTCCGAATCGTGGCCATAGAAATGGAGCTTGTCACCGACCTCTTTGACTTGCCCGTAGTACTCCGTGATTTCATTAGGGACTTCCAACCAGACAGCTGCGTCGGAATCACTCCAGAGCCCTACCCACCAACGGTAATCATGAACTTTGAGGTAAATGGGCGAAACCTGTCCATTAAAGGGGTTGGCAAAACTCCCCTCGCACCGATACCGCTCTTCGACCGCAGAGAAATTGACAACCACAACCAGCAAAAGCACAGCCACTAACCCAATACTTGTAAAAAATTTGGCCAAACTCAAGATCCCTCTCATTGCCTAACAGCTTATTAGAGCGCGTTCCGCGATATTGCGAAAAAACAGATTCGATATAACTCCGAGCCCTATCACCTTCGCGCCATTTTATTTTTCCAAATTAACAACAGGTTAGACCACTTTTCAGTACAACACCACGTAATCGCTTGACTTCGGCATTTTCCCCACCCAATACTACTGTATAAAAACACATATCAAGGATCGAGAAGCCAATATGGACGGCAACCAACCTCAACCGCGGCTAAGGGACCAGCTCCGCGCGGTTATTCGTGTCAATCGCTACAGCATTCGTACCGAGAAGTCCTACTGGTACTGGGCTCGCTACTTTATTCGGTTCCATAAAATGAAGCACCCGCGTGACATGGGGGCACAGGAGGTGAATGAGTTCCTTACCTGGCTCGCGGTTCATCGCAACGTCGCCGCAGCTACCCAAGCGCAGGCATTGAATGCCTTGGTGTTTCTTTATGCCAAGGTGTTAGGGATGCCGCTGGGTGACATTGGTGAGGTTATTCGCGCCAAGAAGCCCCGTCGTCTTCCGGTTGTGCTGTCACACGATGAGGCCATGGCTCTCATCGCAAAGCTATCACCCCCCTATCAGCTCCTTGCATCCTTGATGTATGGCTCTGGTCTTCGAGTTACCGAGGCCTGCCGGTTGCGGCTGAAGGATCTCGATTTCAACCAACAGGTGATCACTGTTCGTGATGGTAAGGGTGCAAAGGATCGAACCACACTAATGCCCAGCTCGTTACTGTCACAACTTCAAACCCATGTGGGCAGCATTCGGAAATGCTGGAGAGAACGGGATACGACATTCCAGGCACCAGTCAGCCTGCCGTTTGCCTTGGCGCGAAAATACCCCAATGCCAGCACCTCACTGGAATGGCAATGGCTGTTTCCTTCCCACGGCCTCTGTGTGGACGATACCGGCAACGCTGTTCGCCACCACATTCATGTTTCGTCTGTGCAAAAAGCGGTAAAAGCGGCCATTGCAAATTCCAACATTGGTAAGCCTGCTGGCTGCCATACGCTTCGGCATACTTTCGCAACAGAGCTGTTGCGTCGCGGCAACGACATCCGCACCGTGCAAGAACTCCTTGGCCACGCGGATCTGCGCACCACGCAAATCTATACCCATGTTCTTGGTCAGGGTTTTGCCGGGGTACGCAGCCCGCTGGGTTGAGGGTCCGTGGGTGCTTACCCCTTGAGCACCGCCAGGCCAATATTGCGCCCAGCGGTATGGTCGGCGTTGCTTTCCCCGTTATTCAGCCTCAGTGCTTTTAACGGGCATGGCGTCCAGTGGCTCTACAAAGCCGATATACAAAACGCAATCGTCGCCTTTATGGCAATAGGCGGAATGGGGGAGTTTGGCAGGGCCGTACGCATACTCGCCAGCCATTATCGTCGCCGTTTCGTGATTGTCGTATTGAACATCCAGAGTGCCTGACACCAAAACCATACGTTCCTGGGAGGTGTGCAAGTGGTGCGGTATGTGGAAATCCCCGGGCACTTTAAAGTAAATGTCGACGTTATTTTTGGCCGGGTCGCCTTGCAGTACGGCAATCGCGCAGCCTGCTGGTATAAAATCAGGGCACGGCCCCCATTGCAGGGATGGATCCTTATGCGAGATAACCAATGCCTTTTCATCCGCATTGACATACCCAAACAATGAACAAAAAACGAACAGTAAGATCAGCGCAGTATTTTTCATTGGTTGATACCTCTGTTGATCGTTGAGCGCATCTAACAACTAAACACAGGATTCCGATACTACCTGTCGAACTCTCATGAATGACAACCACGCCCTGTCTATTCATTTTAGATTCTAGATCGCAAGTTTGCCCAAAATCCCCTGCGGCTCACTCGGAGCCGCTCTTCCTATCCGCACACTGCCAAGCTGGAGAAGGTCAGTGAGTACTACCACTCCAACTGCGCCCCGGTCTGGTACTCAATCACCCGCGTTTCAAAGAAGTTCTTCTCCTTGCGCATGGTGGCCTGCTCATCCAGCCAGGGCGAGACGTTTTTCGCGCCCGGGAACGGCTCTTCCAGCCCTACGGTGCGGGCTCTGCGGTTGGCCACAAAGCGGAACTGTTCGCTGTGGTA
>NZ_JBLXHI010000031.1:0-5169 GCF_048381695.1 Corallibacter sp.
AAAGGTTTCTACAAATACTGTTTCTTTAATTTTTCCTATAAAACCTATCAATATACCTCCAACAACAAAAACAGTTGTCATTTCAAGAAACCACCATTCTAACTGTGATACAACATAAATCATTACAACAAAAAATAAAAAGAGCAGTTATATTACAAGAAGCAAAACATAGTGACCATTGTCCAATTTTGCTAGAACTAGAAAACTAATAAACAACAATCCCAAATAAATAAAAAATGAAAAACACCTTTTTAACTTTCATGCTTTCAGCTTTTGTATTATCAAGTTGCGTATCACCAAAAGTGTATAAAGAACTAGAAAGTAAATATGCAGATTTAAAGAAAGAAAATAGATCTTTAAAAGACCAAAATAACGATTTGCTAAAAGCAAAAAATCAAGCTGAAAATGACTTAGCTTCATTACAAGCAAAATATGATGAAGCTGTAGCAAAACGTGACCAATTACAAGCAGATTTAGCAGCAACAAAAACAAACTATGATACATTAAAGGCATCTTATGACGCTTTAGAAGCAAATAGTAGTTCTGCAATTGCGGCAAACACAAAAAAGAATAGAGAATTATTATCGCAATTAGAAGCTAAAGAACAAGCATTAGCTACAGAAAACGCTAGATTAGAGCAGTTAAAAAAAGAACTAGAAGCAAGATCGCAACGTGTAGCAGATCTCGAGGCTATAATATCTGCAAAAGAAGCCGAAATGAATGCGTTAAAAGATGCTATTTCAAGTGCGTTAGTAGATTTTGAAGGTAAAGGTTTAACTGTAGAAAAGCGTAACGGAAAAGTTTATGTATCTATGGAAAATAAACTGTTATTCCAATCAGGTAGTTGGGCAGTAGGAACACAAGGTAAACAAGCAGTAAAGCAGTTAGGAACAGTGTTGGCAGATAATCCAGACATTTCAGTATTGATAGAAGGACATACAGATAATGATCCGTATTCTGGTAACGGAAACGTAAAAGACAATTGGGATTTATCCACTAAACGTGCTACAGCGATAGTTAACATTCTTCAAGAAAATAAAAACATCAATCCAGAAAGTTTAACAGCAGCAGGTCGTGGCGAGTATGCTCCGGTAGCAACTAATGACACAGCTGAAGGAAAAGCAAAAAACCGTCGTATAGAGGTTATTTTAACACCAAAATTAGACAAAATCACAGAGTTATTAAATAATTAGGGCGTTAACACACACTTCGACTACGCTCAGTGCAAGTGGTCGGGCTTTCGCAAGTCGCAATCAAAGATTTGCTTCAACAATTGCTTAACTACGAAGTAATCATTAATACGTTATTTTGAAATAAATAATAATGAATAATGAATAATCCCTTACGTGTCACACTGAGCGCAGTAGAAGAGCAGGCTTAAGCAAAGATTCTTTCACAAGAAGAGAATTAAAGTTTTTAGCTAACTTTCAGTAAAAATTTCTTAACAAACATTTAGACCTTTAGTTAAATTATTTAATTAAAGGTCTTTTTATATTTGTTAAAAAGTAAACTATCTAAAAAATGAAATATACAACGCTTCCAAACACAGATATAAAAGTGAGTAAAATTTGCCTAGGTACTATGACTTGGGGAAATCAAAATACGGAAGAAGAAGGTCATGCGCAATTAGATTATGCGTTAGAACAAGGCGTAAACTTTATAGACACAGCAGAGCTATATCCAGTACCTGCCGAAGCAAAAACACAAGGAAGAACTAGTGAAATAATAGGGACATGGCTTAAAAAAACAGGACATAGAGAAAAAGTTGTTATCGCATCCAAAATAGCTGGACCAGGAGATTATACAGCGCACATACGTACATCAGGATTTCAAAAAGGATCAATTAAAGATGCTGTTGAAAAAGAACTAAAACGACTTCAAACAGATTATATAGATGTATTTCAATTACATTGGCCAGAACGACAAACTAATACGTTTGGGGTAAGAGATTATAATCATAATCCAAATGACCAATGGGAAGATAATTTTAAAGACGTTTTAGAGCAGTTAGAGGCTGTAAAAAAAGAAGGGAAAATCCGTTTTGCAGGACTTTCTAACGAAAAAGCATGGGGAACAATGCGTTATTTAGAAGAGTCTAAAAAGCACAATTTAATAAGACCAATAACGATTCAAAATGCATACTCTTTAATTAACCGAGTTTTTGAAGGAGACATGGCTGAAATTTCTATAAGAGAAAATATAGGACTATTAGCTTATTCGCCTATGGCATTTGGTGTGTTATCTGGTAAATATATTAAAGGAACTGCAGGAGAAAACTCTAGATTAAAATTGTTTCCAAGATTTGCTAGATACAGTAGTGAAAATTCAACAATTGCAACAAAAAAATATCTAGAGCTAGCAGAAGCTAATAATCTTAGCTTAGCGCAAATGGCATTGGCTTTTGTTAATCAAAGACCATTTATAACTAGTAATATTATTGGAGCAACTAATTTAGAGCAACTTAAAGAAAATATTTCAAGCATTAATATTGAATTATCTTCAGAAATTTTAGAAAAAATAAATCAAATTCATTCCATAACACCTAATCCCGCCCCTTAATCGATAGTCGTTAAAGGATTAGTCGCTGTTTTCTTTTAAACGATAAATTAAAACATTTTATCTATATTAACTATTTAGGGCAAGTAGTAGTAGGTTTTTTTTAATAGCTTAGATGTTTCTAAAACTAAACATCTCATTAATTAATATGAAAAAAACTACTCTACTAATTTGTTTGATTGCTTTATTTTCGAGCATACAATCATTTTCACAAATTACCAGTTATCCTTACTCAGAAGATTTCGAATCTGGAGATGGTGGCTGGACAGCAAACGGTACAGGAACATGGGCTTTAGGAACACCAGCAGCTACTATCATAAATAGTGCGGCATCTGGTAGCAACTCATGGGTAACAAATCTAACTGGAAATTATAATAGTAATGAGGACTCTTTTGTAAGTAGTCCAATTTTTGATCTATCAACATTGTCATCACCAAGCATTGAAATGAGTATTTGGTGGGAATCAGAGTTTAGTTGGGATGGAACTGTATTACAGTCATCTATTGATGGTGGAGCAACATGGCAAAATGTTGGTGCTTTTGGAGACCCTAACAATTGGTATACAGATACTACAATTAATGGTAATCCAGGAGGGCAACAAGAAGGATGGACAGGACGAGATGGTACTGGGTCTAATGGATGGGTAACTGCACGTCATGCTTTAGTAGGCTTAGCAGGCGAAAGTAGTGTTCAGCTAAGAATAGCTTTTGGATCAGATGGATCTGTTCAAGATGAAGGATTTGCTTTTGATGATGTGTCTATTTTTGATGTGACATGCCCTGAGCCATTAAATTTATCGGTTACAACTTTAAGTGAGAGCACTGCAGATATAACATGGTTAGCAGGCGGATCAGAGACTGAATGGCAAATTTGGATACAACCAGCAGGAACAGGAGAGCCAACAACAGATGGTACAACAACATCGACTAACAATCCTTATCCAGCAAGTGGTTTAACACCAAGTACAGCTTATGAAGTTTATGTAAGAGCTGATTGTGATACCGATGGGTTTAGTAACTGGGTAGGACCAGTAAACTTCACAACGTTTAACACACCACCACCAGCACCAGTAGGTGTAACATGTTCTAGTGGAACATCAACATTTATCTTTACAGAAGATTTTGGAAATGATACAAACTATGTACCATCAGGATGGACAGGAACAACTTTTGTAGATAGTAATGGTAACTGGGATATTACAGGTGTAAGTGCAAACTCTTCAGGAACTGGTCCAGATGTTACATGGGATGGTAACGCAGGAACACATTTAGAATATGAAGCTTCAGGTAATACTACTAATGTGGCTTCAGCAATTACACCAGCAATTGATTTATCAACTGCAGTAGACGGTGCAGAGTTATCATTTTATATGCATGCGTTTGGTTCAAACATAGGAACTTTAAACGTGGGTGTATCTACGTCTGCAACAGGACCATTTACAACAGAATATACTTGGATAGGAGATTATCAAACCTCTGCTTCAGAAGCATGGGTACCAATAGGTATAAACTTAGATGCTTACTTAGGTCAAGTTGTTTATATAGAATTTAGTTATGTAGGAACAGGAGAGACTTGGGAAGGCGATATGGCTATAGACCAAGTAAGAGTAGAAACTTGTGGTAACTTTTGTGTAGCTCCAACAGGATTAGCAGTAGCAAATGTTACAGATACTACAGCAGATATTTCTTGGACAGCTAACAATGGAGAAACAGCTTGGGAAGTAGTTGTACAACCAGCAGGAACAGGCGTACCAACAGGAGCAGGAACAGCTGTAACAACAAACCCATATACTGCAACATTATTAAACTCGAGTACTGCTTATGAAGCATATGTATTAGCAGATTGTGGTAACGGTACAAGTGTTTGGGCAGGACCAATAAACTTTACAACATTAAACACACCACCACCACCACCGGTAGGTGTAACATGTTCTTCTGGAGGATCTACTTTTGTGTTTACAGAAACTTTTGGAGCAACTTCAGGAACAGCACCAGCAGGATGGACAGGAACTGGTTTTGATGGTTCTAATGGAAATTGGCGTATTACAACAGAAAACGGAAACTCGTTTGGAACAGGACCAAACGTAACATGGGACGGTAATGCAGGAGCGCACTTAGAATATGAAGCATCTGGTAGTGCTTCAGATATAGCTTCAGCTATTTCACCAGCAATAGATTTAACACCAGCAGTAGATGGCGCAGAGTTATCATTTTACATGCATGCATTTGGAGCAGACATGGGGACTTTAAATGTAGGTGTGTCTACATCTCCAACAGGTCCATTCACAACAGAATATACTTGGATAGGAGACTACCAAACAGACGCTACAGAAGCATGGGTACCAATAGGTATAAACTTAGATGCTTATTTAGGACAAGTAATTTATGTAGAATTTAGCTACGGAGGCGCAGGAACAGGATTTGAAGGTGATATCGCTATTGACCAAATACAAGTAGAAACTTGTGGAACGTTCTGTATTGCACCAACAAATTTAACAGCTTCAAATATTACAGCAACTTCAGCAGATATTTCTTGGACACCAAGTGGACCAGAAACACAATGGAACTATGTAGTACAACCAGCAGGAACAGGAACACCAACCTCAGGAACAAC
>NZ_JBLXHI010000032.1:0-5090 GCF_048381695.1 Corallibacter sp.
TGGGTGCATGAAGAGAACGCTCTGTAATAACACCATCGCCCGCGCGTCGTTATTGCAATGATGTGTATGTCACGCGAATACATTAGGATTCGCAGGATTATTTTTAAGATTCTGATTTTAATTTAAATTTTTGTGGCCATGTGTTAGTAGCGGCGCGGATTGTGGCAGACAACTTGTTGTAATAACGAAGCGCGCTATCTAATCACTGTTATGTTTTCATGGAAGTTTGAATCAAGGAGAGAGTTATGAAACTAGAAAAACTCGTCATACGCAATTTTCGAGGCATTGGCTTTGCTGAAATCGATATTAATAATTTTACAACTCTTGTGGGTCCAAATAATATCGGAAAATCAACAATATTAAATGCTATTCACTTAGTGCTTGATAACAAGAAACCTAAATTGGAAGATTGGCCGGGTCAAAAAGCATCAGATCAACTGATGGAAATTGTATGTGAATTTGGTGATCTTCAGGAATGGGAAAAGAACAAGCCAGCGATATCAAAGTTACTTTTTGGTGACCGGCTAAAGATCCGCGTAACAGCTAAATGGAATGCGGAACAAACCGATTACAGTTACGAATATTCCGTTTATAACACTGAAGCTAAATTTCCGTGGTCGGACGAAACCTTTTCAAATGCTAAGAAAGATGCAACGTGTAAGGCTATTTTTGATGAGTTAGGGATTACATCAGCTGCGGCCTTCAAAGAGAGAACTACTGAGTTGGAGGTTCATGCTTTAGAAAATCATTCAGACCATGTTATTCAGTCTGAAGATTGGCATGTTAAGAAGTTTGCTAACTCATTACAGCAAGCTGTCCCACATGTAATGTATGTTCCCGCAAGTTTCAAAATAGAAGATGAGCTTAAAGCTACAAACAATAGTCCCTTTTCATTTCTTTTTACTAATAAGCTATTTCCACAGGTTAAGAACGATAATACATATAAGGATTACATAACTAAGGCTGAATCACTCCAGAAAAAGTTGAAGGGGCAAGCAGATGATGGTAGCGAAATAGAAGGATTGGGCGATGCACTTGAGCAGGTTTCAACTACGCTGAATCAGATTCTAGACTTTGATTCAAAGGTTAGGCTTGCTGTTGGGGATATTGATATTGAACCTTTGTTTATGAAAGCAGCAACTTTCCTCGTGGATGAGGAAATTGAAACAAGTCTTCAATATCAGGGTAGTGGTGTTCAAAGAGCCTTAGCTTTTGCAATGCTTGAAAGTAATGCCGCGGTTGAATCAGAAGTATCTGGAGAGCAAAGAACGGTGATAGTTTTATATGAGGAGCCAGAGCTTTATATTCACCCACATTTAATGAGAAGGTTAAAATCAACCTTGCAAAAAAGGTCGGACTTACCTAAGTGGCAAGTTATTTGCTCGACACACTCCCCTTTCCTTATAAATCTTGCTGAGAAACCAGAGTCTTTAAAGCTAATAAAAAGGGATAATGGGAACGAGCGGCAAGTTCACCAAGTAAAAAGTGATGTTTTTGAAAATGATGGTGAGTATGACGAACGCACTATCTTGAGAGCCGCGTTAGATTTTCACCCTACAGTTTGCGAAAGCTTGTTTGCAAAACGTGTTGTTTTAGTTGAAGGCGACACAGAGGTGGCAGTATTTAGTATGATTGGTGAATTAGCCAAGAAGCTAGGAGTTGACGGTAGTCTCGATAGAGACGCTACTGTTGTTTCGGCTGGAGGAAAATGGACGATCCCAGCACTGGCTAAAGTACTAAATGCACTAGATATTGATTATCGAGTTATTCATGACACCGACAGGAAAGGACTTTCGGATGATGAGCTCGAGGAGAAAGCGGCAATTCATCCGTTCAAGGCCAATGAAAAAATAGCGAACATAGCAAGCGCTGAAAGAGTTTTCTTGGTTGACGACACGTTTGAACACGTACTTTGGGATCAAGAGCAGAATGAATCTGTTAAGTCCACTGATAAACCTTTTAATTCATGGAAGAGAGTGCGTGATTATATCGATGGCACACAAGAGTTAACGGAAAGATGTGAGTCAACTCTCAAAGAGATTGTAACCTTTGCATTTTGCGAATAAGAACATAACAAAGCCAGTCAGCAGGAGGTGGACTTCCGCACAGCGTACTCCAGCCCCTGCTGGCGGTGTTAGGAAGTGATATTAAATACAGTCAGCAAGCCTGCGAAAACTTGAATAAAACCGAGGTGAGTATGCCAGAAAGTTTAGAACTTCATGAAATCGTAGATGATTATCTTCATAAGCTGGTTGCCCTTCATGAGGTTTTTCCATATCAAATTACTATGGCGTCAGTAGTGGCCCACGAGTCTGCAAAAAAACACAAAGCCTTCCTGGATGATAAAGCCGAAAAGCTAGAGGAAAGTGAAGGTACCACCTCTTACAAGTTAGACTTTAAAGACGTTAAGAGGTCTTCCAGGTTAGCGAATCGAAGCGACAGAGCGAAAACAGTATTAGAACTGCTTCCTAGAAATTTTCTGGTCTCCTATGTCTCAGAATATGACTCATTTTTAGGGAGTTTGATTACTCAAATCTTGCGTTTTAAACCCGAAATAATAGATTCAAAGGAAAAAAACATTTCACTCTCCGAATTAGTATCCTTGGGCAGTATAGAAGCGGCACGGGATAAAATATTTTCGAAAGAGGTTGAATCTATTCTTAGGTCGAGTCATTCAGACCAATTTTCATGGATGGAAAAAGCGTTCTCAATTTCATTAACGAAAGGGCTCGACTCGTGGCCTCTATTTATAGAATTAACGGAAAGAAGAAATTTATTTGTTCACTGCGATGGAGTTATTTCTGAGCAATATCTAAAAGTTTGCCAAAATAACAAGGCATCCGTTGGCGATGAAGACAATATTGGCGAAAAACTAAAGGTTGATAAAAAATACCTACGACAATCATTTGAAGTTCTTTACGAGATCGGGCTCAAATTGTCGCAGGTTCTTTGGAGAAAGCTAAGCCCGGCTGATATAGAAAAAGCAGAATCAAGCCTTTCCCACTTTACCTATGAGTTACTAATCGAAGAAAACTATAGGCTGGCAAAGAATCTTCTTGATTTTGCTTGTTGCACGCTTAAGAAATGGGGTTCGGAGGGAGATCGGCTGATCTACGTGATTAACCGAGCGTTGGCATACAAGTTTTCGGGAAGTAATGAAACCTGCCAATCCATACTTGATGGCGAAGATTGGTCCGCGTGCGGAGACAATTACAAGTTATGCGTGGCTGTGCTTAGAGAAGATTATGAAGGTGCCAAGGATATAATGCTCAGGATTGGAAGCTCAGGATGTGTTTCTGAAGTAGATTATGCTGAATGGCCGTGCTTTAAGGATTTCAGGTCAGCGCCTGAGTTTGTTTCTGGATTCACCGAGGTGTTTGGCTACCCACCAAAGTCAATAGAGCAGATCGATAATGATGATATCTCTGACGAACAGGAAGAGGATGAATATTCCATGTCGGAGACGGTTGGTTATAAACCTTCTGAAGCCAAACTAAAGCCTGTTGTCAGTAACGAAGCCTAGCAATACGCGTCACACGGATGTCCTTTACGCCGCTGCGCTTTGTAAAGGCCACCGGTGCGCTCTGCGTTAAGCAGGATTATGGATATGAAGCTCCTTTGCAATGCCGCTAAAAGTCTAGCCTTGCGAGAAGGCTTGCCCGTTGAGGAAACCGAGAAGAAGATTTTGGCAAGTCTAGATTCTCGGGCCTCTAAACCACTGGTTACTTGCTCAGTGTGCGGCGCACGAGTCAGCAAAAAGAACCTTGCCAAACACCAAAAGAAGCACGAAAAACCAAGAAAAATTAACTGGGATAATATCCCCTTAATTGCTGAGCAGAAAGCGGAAAAACGTAGAATTAAGGCTGCAGCAGGTAAGCAGCGGGTGAGCATAGTGTCTGGAGGCGGGCCAGGCCTCGGCAAGGGTAAGTCCTAGACTTTAAAAAAAACAGTCCGTCCGGGCCGCTGATCGACAGAGGGAAGAGAGCATGACTTTGATGGATCAAGTAGTTGAGGTAATGGCTGATCACCGAGGATCAGCGCATGTGTCCGACATTGCAAAGATGCTTGTCGAGAGGTTCCCTAACATTTCCACCCCGTTAGATAAGTTACCTGATCGGCTGTCCGCCGTACTTGCTGCGGACGTAAAGAAGACTGGTGGCAAAGCCAAATTTTCGAAGGTTAAAAACAAGAATAAGGGCTTCAAACGTGGAGTCTATCGCCTTAAGGTTCGTCCTGTGGTTACGTCCAAGGCAACTGAGGCGCCATCGGTGTCCAGCCAATATACCGGCAAAGCTGGCGAAAGCGCTGTGATAAGTGAGTTGCTGTTTTATGGTTTCAATGCTTCTGCAATGGCTGTCGATGACGGCATTGATGTTGTTGCAAGTAAAGATAATAAGTACTTTCACATTCAGGTCAAAACAGCCAATAAATCAGACCAAGGTGGGTTCCTATTTACGATAAAGAAGAGCAGTTTTACGGCGAAGGATTCATTTCAAACTTTCTACGTTTTCGTGATGCGGGAACTAGGTGATCACAGGTATTTCAACGACTACCTCATACTTCCAAGTAGCCAAATTCGTCAGTTGGTCGAGGTCGGGGTTGTGAAGGACGGGCCGTCGCTTTCGCTAAGGGTCCAGCAAGATACTCGTGGACGTTATATGCTCAATGCAAAACAAGATGTGACCATTTCCGTTAATACATTCAGTCAGTTAGCGTGAGCGTATCGCAGTCAGACAAACGCATGAACTCGCCCACTGCATAGGTTTGAATCTCCAATAGCTTCGCGGTTCGCGGAAGGTTATGCGGGCGTCATAAGGAATGTAAAAATTCGAATCTCGAACTGACATAGGACGTTAAGTAATGAAGTGGGCTTTCATCGACTACGAAAACGTAGGCAATCTCGGCAAAGTCAATCTCTCAGAGTATGAGCGGGTCATCGTGTTCCTTGGCGCCAAGCAGCCCAAGCTGGACTTCATGGATACGAAGTACGATAAACCGATCAATATGGTAGTCATTCAGCTAAAGGCTACGCAGGCGAATAATCTCGATTTCCATCTTGCCTATTACCTCGGAAAGTTCGATGCTCAGGC